>NZ_VJYD01000029.1:2500-5664 GCF_007341385.1 Flavobacterium daemonense | reverse complement strand
CGAAAAAGTCTTGTATAACTGAATAAAGGTTCTACTTTTGCACCCGCAACAGCGAAGGCGTTCATCGAAATACTGGCAGGGAGGAAGAATCGGGAGGGAAGAAATTTCCAAAAAAAAAGATTCGGAAAAGCTTGCGAGATTTGAAAATGCTTTCTACATTTGCACCCCGCAAAACAGGGAAAGTTCATTGGGATACTGGAAGGAAGACGAGAAAAATGAAGCGAAAAAAAAGTTTCAAAAATTTTCAAGTTTTTCTTGCGAGAAACAAAAAGAAGTTTTAGTTTTGCACCCGCTTTGAGAGACAAGCGAAAGACAAAAAAAAAAACGTTCGTAGACATATTGAATTGACAGCCGTCTCGTCCAAAAGACGGGACAAAAAGAATAAGAGCAGTAGAATCGCAGGATTCGAAAAAGAACCGATAGTGAAGCATCGTAATATAATATAAAAATATACGATGAAGAGTTTGATCCTGGCTCAGGATGAACGCTAGCGGCAGGCTTAACACATGCAAGTCGAGGGGTAGAGGCTTTCGGGCCTTGAGACCGGCGCACGGGTGCGTAACGCGTATGCAATCTGCCTTTCACAGAGGGATAGCCCAGAGAAATTTGGATTAATACCTCATAGCATCATGGAAGGGCATCCTTTCATGATTAAAGTCACAACGGTGAAAGATGAGCATGCGTCCCATTAGCTAGTTGGCAAGGTAACGGCTTACCAAGGCTACGATGGGTAGGGGTCCTGAGAGGGAGATCCCCCACACTGGTACTGAGACACGGACCAGACTCCTACGGGAGGCAGCAGTGAGGAATATTGGTCAATGGGCGCAAGCCTGAACCAGCCATGCCGCGTGCAGGATGACGGTCCTATGGATTGTAAACTGCTTTTGTACGGGAAGAAACACTCCCTCGTGAGGGAGCTTGACGGTACCGTAAGAATAAGGATCGGCTAACTCCGTGCCAGCAGCCGCGGTAATACGGAGGATCCAAGCGTTATCCGGAATCATTGGGTTTAAAGGGTCCGTAGGCGGTCTTGTAAGTCAGTGGTGAAAGCCCATCGCTCAACGGTGGAACGGCCATTGATACTGCAGGACTTGAATTACTGGGAAGCAACTAGAATATGTAGTGTAGCGGTGAAATGCTTAGAGATTACATGGAATACCAATTGCGAAGGCAGGTTGCTACCGGTGGATTGACGCTGATGGACGAAAGCGTGGGTAGCGAACAGGATTAGATACCCTGGTAGTCCACGCCGTAAACGATGGATACTAGCTGTTGGGGGCGACCTCAGTGGCTAAGCGAAAGTGATAAGTATCCCACCTGGGGAGTACGTTCGCAAGAATGAAACTCAAAGGAATTGACGGGGGCCCGCACAAGCGGTGGAGCATGTGGTTTAATTCGATGATACGCGAGGAACCTTACCAAGGCTTAAATGCAGACCGACCGATTTGGAAACAGATCTTTCGCAAGACGGTCTACAAGGTGCTGCATGGTTGTCGTCAGCTCGTGCCGTGAGGTGTCAGGTTAAGTCCTATAACGAGCGCAACCCCTGTTGTTAGTTGCCAGCGAGTCATGTCGGGAACTCTAACAAGACTGCCAGTGCAAACTGTGAGGAAGGTGGGGATGACGTCAAATCATCACGGCCCTTACGCCTTGGGCTACACACGTGCTACAATGGCCGGTACAGAGAGCAGCCACCTCGCGAGGGGGAGCGAATCTACAAAGCCGGTCACAGTTCGGATCGGAGTCTGCAACTCGACTCCGTGAAGCTGGAATCGCTAGTAATCGGATATCAGCCATGATCCGGTGAATACGTTCCCGGGCCTTGTACACACCGCCCGTCAAGCCATGGAAGCTGGGGGTGCCTGAAGTCGGTGACCGCAAGGAGCTGCCTAGGGTAAAACTGGTAACTAGGGCTAAGTCGTAACAAGGTAGCCGTACCGGAAGGTGCGGCTGGAACACCTCCTTTCTAGAGCCTCGAATGTTGGTGCTTGCACACGTTGGGGAAAGAAGATGCGGACCGAACGGGTCTTGGTCCTGTATTGTATTGCTCTTGCTGTCGATTTAAAATAATGATAAAAAACTTAAGTAAAACAGAGTCTCGTAGCTCAGCTGGTTAGAGTACTACACTGATAATGTAGGGGTCGGCAGTTCGAGTCTGCCCGGGACTACTATTTGACTTAAAAAGAAGGAAATTCTGGAAGCTGGGATTCACCAAAGAAATTAGAGAAGAATTAAGAAATCTAAAATCTGAATTCTACAATCTAGGATTGAAAAATGGGGGATTAGCTCAGCTGGCTAGAGCGCCTGCCTTGCACGCAGGAGGTCAACGGTTCGACTCCGTTATTCTCCACGAATCTGCTTGAAGGAGCAGATAAAAGTTCATTGACATATTGGGATAAGAAAATAATAAGAAAGTAGAAAGCGTTTTTTGTTATGGTAGCAATACATATAATAAAAAACAAAAAAAAACGGTCTCGTTTTGAAAACGAGATTGGTACAATAAGCAAAATAAGGGCGCATGGGGGATGCCTAGGCTCTCAGAGGCGATGAAGGGCGTGATAAGCTGCGAAAAGCTGCGGGGACGAGCACACATCGACCGATCCGCAGATACCCGAATGGGGCAACCCGCTATGCTGAAGGCATAGCACACCGATAGGTGGGCAAACCCGCTGAACTGAAACATCTAAGTAGGCGGAGGAGAAGAAAACAAAAGTGATTCCGTAAGTAGTGGCGAGCGAACGCGGATTAGCCCAAACCGGACATGTTACGGCATGTTCGGGGTTGTAGGACCGCGACATTTCATGCACAAGGAACCGGAAGCTTCTGGAAAGGAGCGCCATAGAGGGTGACAGCCCCGTACGGGCAACGAGTGTAATGGATAGCGGCATCCTGAGTAGGGCGGGGCACGTGAAACCCTGTCTGAATTCGGCGGGACCATCCGCTAAGGCTAAATACTCCTGAGAGACCGATAGTGAACCAGTACCGTGAGGGAAAGGTGAAAAGAACCGTGAATAACGGAGTGAAATAGATCCTGAAACCATGCGCCTACAAGCGGTCGGAGCCCTTTAGTGGGGTGACGGCGTGCCTTTTGCATAATGAGCCTACGAGTTAACGTTGCCGGCAAGGATAAGTGGTTAAGCCATGGATCCGCAGCGAAAGCGAGT
>NZ_VJYD01000028.1 GCF_007341385.1 Flavobacterium daemonense | reverse complement strand
TAGGTGGTCATTTTGAATTGGAATCAGGTGGTCACTTTAAATTGGAATTGGGTGGTCAATATCACTGGAATTTGCAGTGTACCAATCAACCCTATGAGAGTAATGATGTTTTAATTCTACCATATATTTATAATTGAAGAGAATATGTTTTTGGCAATATCCCAAATTGCTTTTTAAATTTAGAAGAGAAGACTGAGCTTGTAGAAAAGTTTAATTTCCAAGAAATTTCTTCAACTGTCAGTTCTTTTGTTTCCAAAAGTTCTTTTGCTCTAAAAAGTTTATTGTTTAAAAAAAAGGTATATGGGGTGTAACCTGTAATTTTTCTGAAGAAGTTTTTAAACTTTGTTTCAGACATGCCTACTTCGCTTGCTAGATATTCTATTCCTGGAAAACGATTCTCCAAATTTTGTATCAAAAAACGTTGTGATTGAATAATATTGAACAAATCTGACTCATTGAATTGTTTTCTGATTGTTTCGTTTTTGTCAATTTTACTTAAATAATCAGACAACAAAATATTGACTGTCCCTATCATAGAAAGATCAAAAAGGATATCACCTTTTTTTTGTTTTCTTAAATCATCAAGAACCCTAAAACATTCGTTGCTCATTCTATCCCATTCTGTTAGATTTTTCTCAGCTGGGTATAAAATTTTATGGATTCTTTCACTGTATAATTTGTTCTTTTGTGAAAATAATAGTAATTGTTCCTTTTTAATAAAAATGCAGAAAACAAAAACTTCACTCCCTTTTCTTATATCAAACTGAAAATCTGATGAACTATCAATTAATGACAAGTTATAAGACCAAGAACCAATAGGATCTGAATTTCCCCCGCAGGTTAATTCGTTTTCGGATTTTGAAAGATTATAAAAAAGGGCAATAAAATCGTCTTTCAAATTTTTTTGAATCAAACATAAATCAATATGATATTTTACATCGACATAAAAAGCTACAATTCCCTCACCGCATGACAGATAATATTTTTCTCCTGTATGTATTTCGTCAGGAACTATTATTGAATTCCCTGTAACTTTGCCTCCGAATTGTTTCGCATATGAATCAACCCAATCTAAGTCGGCACCAAAATGTTGGATTACTTTTTTCATCGATAGTCGCAAAAAATTATATTAAATTATGGTCTCTTTTTATTGCATAAAAAACAAAATGCAATTTTTAATCCTATCCTAAATTATTATTACTCAGATAGACAAATTCTTTCTAAACATTAATTTGATACGGCAAAATTAAGTCAAGAGCGATGCTTAGTACATTTAAATTGAGTCGTAAAAACATTAAAATAAGACCAAAGTGGAATATCAGACCTCTATGAGGCTTGCAAGTGTTTTATTACAAATAGGTATTGAAAGTTTTGTCTTACAAAATAAAAATATTTAGTATAATGGATACTTTTATAAAATGATCACTACTATTTATAATTATTTGCTCAAAAATTAAATATGAATAAAAAACGTTATAACAAAATGAATAACATTCACTATTTCAACACATTACAGTTATATTATTTTATTGTATCTTTATATAGCAAATCATTTACATATGAAAATTGTTCAACATTCATTTGGAGCAGATCTTGACTGGGCAGCAACATATGCTGAACAATTAGGCGGGAAAATTGTAGGTAATTTTATAATAGTTCCTGAAGAAATACATACAGGTGTAAGATATATTGCAGATTGTGGTGAGGATGCTATTGTTTTATATATCAATGTCAAATACAATACTGACTTACAATTTGTACAAAAAAATTTAAAAGATGATTTTATTGGCTTCTACTATGATTTAACTGAAAACAAAGCAGAAAACGCCAATCACATTTTTCAAGGCATAGAACGATTTGGATACAATTTATCTATTATCGACGGTGCATTTGAAAGAACCTATAAAGTTAAAAAAGGAAGTTCAACATTCGTTATATGTGTTTTTATAAAGAAGCTTAAGATAAAACAGTACGCAAAAAAAAAATACCGCTTTTCATGAAAACATAGACAAAATAATGGATGCAAATAAAAATGTATTCATTAAGTTTGATAGAATTTCTTTAAAAAGCAACCTTGTTTTAAAAGAGCTGCAAAATGATTTAGTTACTGATAGCACTTTTAATTTAAGACTTATTGCTTCAGTTCATTTATTAATTTCAGATTATTTGTCTCAAATGATCAATGACACAATTGTAATTGAAAAAGTGAATTACACAGACTTAATGAATATTATAACTATACAAAACTTTTTGTTTGATACTGTCGAAGATTTTTTTCCATCAATTTCTGTTCTTGCCTCTAAAGCACATATGTCTGAAACAAAATTTAAAAAATTATTTCTTAAAATTACTGGAATTACACCGAATGCTTTTTTTACGAATACCAAATTTTTTAGAGCCAAAGAACTTCTTTTAGAAAAAAATTACACTATTTCTGAAGTAGCCGAAAAATTAAATTTTGGAAGTTACTCGTATTTCATTTCAACATTTAAAAAACATTATGGCATATCTCCCTTGACTTTGGTAAAAAAGCATAATTAGTTTTTATTAAATTTTAAAATAATTTTGAGAATTAATAAGATTGTTTCTCTTTTATATTATTGCTTACTTTTTTTTACAAAATCTTGCAATGGTTTTCGGCTAAAAAAATTAAAATAAAGTGTTGAAAAATGACTCAACTGAGAGTAATTTAACTCTTGAATTATTTCAGTTAATGTGGTGTACTCTCCGCTTTGCATTTTTTTTTGGGCCAAGCTCATTTTTTCCTCATGAAAGAATTTTTGTGAAGTCTTTTTAAAATGTTTTTTAAATAACGTTTTAAATTTCGTTTCAGACATGCATGCAATTTGAGCTAGCATTTGTATTGATGGGAATGAATTATAAAGATTATCCAATATAAATTGTTCCGCTTTTAATATACCGTCGATGTCTTTGCTTGCAATTTCTTTTTTGGATTTTTTTGCTAGTTTAAGCAAGACATTAGAGACTAGCCGAAGAGAAAGTCCTTTTAAATTTACGTCATACGATGGATCTTCAATTGAAGTTTCTTTCAACTTAGTGAGTAATAACAAACTGTCACCGTCAATATCAACAACGCATTTTTTTTGCTTTCCAAATCCTATTCTTTTTTCTATCAATTTCTTAGAAGGATTGTTTTCTATTAATTCATTCATTAAAAGCTCATCAATAAATAAACGCAATGCAAATACTCTTTTGCCAGTTGCTGGCTCAAAATGATAATTCCCCTGATTCTTAAATATAGAAAGCCCCGTTTTGAGGTTGTTTCCAATTTTGTAAGTCGTATTATAGTAATGCATTTCATTTTCCTGATCACTTAAATCAAAATGCACTACATACCGATTCGTATCATCTTCAATACGATTAATTTTCAATTGAGATGATAATACAAAATCCATAACGATTACGGCAATACCAGGCGTGACCTGAATAAAAAACGTATGACCTTTTCCTAAAGATTCTGGAAAAATTATCATTTTCTCGTCTAAAAATGTTCCGTTTAGAGATTCGGCCATTTTTTGCTGCCATTCTGGCGTAACACAATAAAATTGATGCTTCTTATACATTCCCCTTATTTTTTGTTCAACAGTTATTGCTGCTAAAAACAAAAGAAAACGTAGAGCATATCAATCTAATTTTATCTGTAACAGTAACTTAAAGGTAATAAATTCTTACTAAATAATCACACAATTAGTTAATTAAAAGATTTAAAACCAATAAATTAACAGCCAAAACAACATATAAATTCAAACAGATAAGCAGAATTTATAATTATACAATTTTGTTAAAAGAAAATGGCACGATGGATTACAGCGCGTTTAATTAAAATGAAAACGGTGTTACTTCATAATGAAATAACACCGTTTTCTTTTAGATAATATTTTTTAATGTTCTACATGATATTAATTACTTTGCTTTTCCTTTTGGTTTTGCAAGCATTGAAAATCCTAATTTAATTTGAATTCCTGCAGCAAAATAATTACTTTTCTGTACAATCATTTTATTTCCCGAAACACCATTTGCTTGTGTGTTTTCAATTCCGTTTGGGTTATACGGAACAATATTGGAATTTTCAGTGTTTTTAACTAAATCTGAAAATCCATAGTCAGCAAAAACTCCGGTGTATAATTGCATTTTTTCTTTTAGCTTAAAACTTATTCCGGTTTCTAAACTCGCTAAAAAAGTAGTTTTCAGATTAACTGAGGTTTTATCCTGCCAATTGCTTACCGTTCCAAATCCGTGTGAAGGAAGATCATCAACCACAAGATCTGCATCTGGATAATAACCTGATAACTGTAATTCATTGGCAGAAGCTTTTATATTTTGTTTTCCCGAAAATAAAACTTTTCCTCCAATACCCGCATACCATTGAGATTGCTTTGAAATTGAGGCTCTGTATTGTAAAAGAACTGGAACTGCAAAGGAAACAAAATGCTGTTTTTCTTGATAATTTTTTGGAGTTACTCTATATTCAAATGCCGACATTTGATCATCTACTTCATTCGAAGTAATCATTGTTCCTTCATTTAATTTAAAGCTGTTTTGATTGTAAAGAATGTCAACACCGGTATTGATTCCCCAATGATTATTTAAGAAAAATGTGTACCCTACTCCTACACCTCCACCAAATTTAATATCACCATTTCCTAAAGAACTTTCGTAAAGAATTCCAGATTGCCCTCCACTAACTTTGACTGTAACTTCTTGTGCTTGAATAGAACTATATAATAAAAATGCTCCTATTGCTATTTTAAATTTCATTTTCATTGATTTATTATTAAAACTCATTTTAGTTTACCAACATATTAATTGTTTTATGCTCACCATTTGATAACGTAAGTACTACGACATAAACAGCAGTTTGCGACGGTGCTAAAATTTGGTTCTGAGCTTTTACATTAGAAACCGTTTGAACTACTTTTCCAGTAATATCAAAGATGGTTATAACAGCTCCTTTAAGCTGTGTTTCACTAAAATTACATTCTAAGATAAATTCACTTGAAGCTTTTACAGGATTCGGAAATATTTTAATGTTTTGTGCAAATGTTTCCCCGGTAATTTGATACAAACAAGATTTAATTGCGTTTCCATTTTTATCGATTGCAACAACATAGTAAGTTCCTTTTAATGCTTGATTTTCATCAAAATACTGTCTCGTTGCGCCCGAAACTGCAATCCCGTTTTTATACCATTGCCAAGAAACAAAATCTTTATCTTTATTGTCAAAGAACAGAACATTAGACCAATGTTGTGTTATTAATCCCCCTTGTGTCACTTCTATAGATTTAACGATTGTAGTTGCTGGATTATAGTTTTGATTCCCATTTTGAAATGCTGTAATTGACGTATTTCCTGAATTTTTAATCGCTAAATCAGAACCTGAAACGACAGCAATATTTGTTTTCGCAACCTCATAAGTTATTGGCAATCCACTATTTGAAACAGCGTTTAATGAGAGCGTATTTTCACTATCACAGCCAAATTCTAAATCTTGATTCCAAGTAATTATTTGATCTGCTTTTGTGATTTCAAAAACGGCACTTTCAAAAACAATTTTGTAATTGTTACCAGCATTAATTGTTCCTGCGGTAATGTTATATTTCCCAACATTTTCGCCTGCTTCTCTTGATAGAGATCCAGTCATAATCGCATTTGTATCTCCATTTGCAAGTCCTGAAACCGAATAATTAAAAATTGGGTCCGTTGTTCCAAATACTTTTTTATGTTCAGCCGAAGCAGTAATATAAAGCGTGTACTTATCTGTTGTAAAACTAATTTCATTTCCATACACAACAAATCCGTTGCTGTTTATGGCATAAGCTCTTACATAATAAGTTGTATTGCCTTTTAAGTTTGCAAGAGTTGATGAAATTGATCCCAATGAAGTCCCAGTACTAATTTTAGTATCAGCAATTGTTGGGTTAGAATTAAGCGCATAAACAAAACCGGTTTCAGTCAAACATTTTCCATCATTATTTTCTGAAGAAATAGTCCCAGAAACAAACGCTCCAGAAACAGTTAAATTTGATGCCGCTATTGTATTTACTTCAAAAGAAGCAGGTTCTTCAATCACAAATGTTTTTGTAACGGAACACAAATTTGAATCTGAAATTGTTACTGTATAAGTTCCAGCTGTAAGTCCGTTTGCAGTAGCATCGTTTCCAACCTTTGATGACCATAAATAGGTATATGACCCTGTTCCGCCAATTGTATTTATTGAAGCGCTTCCATCATTTCCTTTGTAGCAAGAAACATTTGTTTGTGAAATTGTTGCAACTAGCGCATCTGGTTCAGTGATTGTGAAATTTTGTGTTGTTGTACAAGAATTTGCATCTGTAACGGTTACAGTGTGAGTTCCTGCGGCAAGTCCTGTAGCTGTCGCCGAAGTTCCGCCTGACGGAGACCAAGAATAAGTATAAGCTCCTGTTCCTCCCGTAACTCCAACTGTCGCTGATCCTGTTTTGTCGCCATGACAAGCAATATTTGTCTGAGAATCTACTGATGCTACTAAAGCATCTGGTTCTGTGATTGTGAAATTTTGTGTTGTAGTACACAAATTTGCATCGGTTACAGTTACCGTGTAAATCCCTGCGCCAAGTCCTGTTGCTGTTGCTGAACTTCCGCCAGATGGAGACCAAGAATAAGAATATGCTCCAGTTCCGCCTGTAACGCCAACTGTCGCCGATCCTGTTTTGTCACCATGACAAGCAATATTTGTCTGAGAATCTGCAGTTGCCACTAAAGCATCTGGTTCTGTGATTGTGAAATTCTGTGTTGTTGTACACGAATTTGCATCGGTTATAGATACCGTGTAAATCCCTGCGCCAAGTCCTGTGGCTGTCGCCGAAGTTCCGCCTGACGGAGACCAAGAATAAGAATATG
>NZ_VJYD01000027.1 GCF_007341385.1 Flavobacterium daemonense | reverse complement strand
TAGGTGGTCATTTTGAATTGGAATCAGGTGGTCACTTTAAATTGGAATTGGGTGGTCAATATCACTGGAATTTGCAGAAAATCTTGAAAATAGAAATTTTTCAGAATTAGATGTTTTACTGGCAAAAAACATTGCAATAACAAATGCTGCTTATAATTTATTAGATAATTTACTCAATTGGGCAATACTGCAAACGGCACAAACTTATTTTTATATTGAATCTCTTCATCTTTATTCAATTGTCGAACAAGTTCAATATAACTACAGAGCTCTTTTGATGGATAAAGAAATAAGTTTTGAAAATAAAGTTGCAGAAGAAGTTTATGTTCTTGCTGACCTAGATTCGTTGAAAATAATTATTAGAAATTTATTAGATAATGCAATCAAATTTACACCTGCAAAGGGAAAAATTTCTTTGTATGCAGATAATGATATTGAAGAAGATTTTTGCCATGTAGTAATTCAAGATTCTGGAATAGGAATGAGCCCTTCTCTTCAAAAAGAAATTTTAGACGAATCATTTCTGCTTTCAAAAAAACATTCAGATGATAATATAGGAACTGGTCTAGGAATGCAGCTCTGTAAAAACCTGATTCTTAAAAATGAAGGAAAGTTAAAGATCGAGAGCGCAGAAAATCAAGGGACTAAATTCATTATAATACTACCTAAGAGTAAAAAAAAATGGATAATATAAATGTACTGGTAATTGAAGACAATAAAGAAGAGAGTAATTTTCTTGTTTCTCTCCTCATTACAAATGGTTACAATGTTGCCGGGGTTGCTACAACACATAAACAAGCTTTGGATCTTTTTTATAGTAATGTTGTTGACATTATTATTATAGATATTTATTTAAATGGCAAACCAGATGGTATTACGTTTGCCGAAACGATTAGTATTGTACCAAATGCTTTAAAACCTTTTGTTTTTTTGACAAGCTCAAAAGAACGTGAAATTTTTGATCGTGCAAAACTTACTCGCCCTTTTAGTTTTTTACTAAAACCCTTTAACGAATTAGAACTGTTGTATTCACTCGAAATGGCAGTCGAAAAATTTTATCATCAGCCAAATATTCTAACAGGTAAAAATCAAAATGCAGTCATTAGTGATAAATACCTTTTTATTAAAAAAAACAAAACACTCAAAAAAGTACGTACCGAAGATATTTCTTATATCGAAGTTGAAGATAGATATTGCAATATTATTACCGAGAAAGAAAAATTTCTAATTCTAATGTCGTTAATTAAGATTTTAGAAATCTTAGATCCCTTAAAATTTATTCGAACACATCGAAATTACATCGTAAACTCAAATAAAATTGTTGAAATTATTTTAAGCGATAATGTTGTAATTCTAAAAGGGAATCATGCTGTAGTACTTAGCGAAAAATATAAAGACTTTGTGAGCAAGTTTACCATATTAAAATAATCCAGAATTTATATAATTAACCAAAGTGATCCTTCTTCTTGAAGGATTTTTTTTTGAAATAATCTTATGCCTCGGTTATTAAATCTTGTACCAATAAATACTGCTCTCATACCATTTTTTGATCTAGATTGTAAATTATAGTATAGCTTTACTATTGAAAATCAGAGTATTGCTAGCGTGTTTTGGTTTTTGTTGAGTAGTGGAGTTCAGAATCCACTTAAAAAAACGAGGTGTATCCGAAAAACCAAACGAGTAGGTAATTAAATAATTTTTATCATGTCAATCGATACTACTCCGTCCAAAGTGGCGACAAATGCCTTGCAGGCATTACCGTTTTCATCCCTTATTGGTGGTCCTCTTGACGCAGCAATCAAAGCTCAAGCTATGGCGGCTAAAACAAGTTGGGAATTTATTCAACAAGTAGGTCTTAATGAAGACAAAGCGACAGGGAAAAAAGAAGCAGTCAATGTAACGTTTTACTACAATAAAAATGGTCAAATGACCAAGCTTATTGTTCCGCTTTTAACTATTGTGCCAATACCGTATATTGCGATAGACGAGGTGCAGATTAATTTTAAGGCTAATATTTCGGCATCTTCATCTTCAGTTTCTGAAACATCTTCATCTGAAACTACAGAAGCAGGAGGTAGCGCAAAAGCAAGTTTTGGTTATGGTCCCTTTAGTGTTTCGGCCGAGTTTAAAGCTAATTATTCAAGTAAAAAAGATTCAAAAGCGTCTGAAGAGTCTAAATATTCTGTGGAATATACAATGGATGTACAAGTACATGCAGGACAATCAGATATGCCTGCGGGACTTGCTACGGTTTTGAATATTTTGCAGTCAAGTATTACAGATGCAAATTCAAAAGGTACGTTTACTTTCTCTCCTGCAAATCCTCAAGTTGATGTA
The DNA here is from genome assembly GCF_007341385.1 of Flavobacterium daemonense. Lineage (GTDB taxonomy): Bacteria > Bacteroidota > Bacteroidia > Flavobacteriales > Flavobacteriaceae > Flavobacterium > Flavobacterium daemonense. Next base: position 6,266 of record NZ_VJYD01000027.1, on the reverse strand, counting down.
GCTGCTTTAGCTAAAGACGGAAAATTTGCTGTAAATATAACGGCAAATATTAAAGACTCTAACGGACTTGTTCTAGCTGGCGAACAAGTTGCCTTAACAACTAAAGGAGGAAAAGCCATTACTTTTGATGCTATACCCGACCAAACAACAGATAGTAACGGTAATGTAACCTTTACTGTAACTGGTGTATTAACGGATCCTGCAAATCCTTATAACGAAGCAGTCGAATTTACGCTTGCAGATGCTAAACAAGGATTAAGCGCTTCAGGGATACTTTCTTTCATTGGTCAGCTACCGGCTTAATTGATTTTTAACCTTAAATACGTATAGCCATGACAGTGGAAAATTTATTTACAGATGTTCTTAATAACCTCGTAGAGGCACAGTATGAATCTTACGTATTTTCTCAGAAATTAGGTGAGCGGGATAACAACCTGCTCCCTATTCCTACTGCTGAAATAAAACAGATTACACTAGATATAAACTATGCTTACGAGAAAAAAGATGAAATAGGGTATCAAGAAAGTTTTGATATAGTCTTGATATTTAGTAAGATGAAAAGATTGATAAAAAAGGCTTTGCTAAGATATCAAAAAAAGATTATTGATGAAGTCGATCTTTCTCCTGAATCTTCAAATGTCAAATGGCTGGAGATTAAAAAGAATCTTTCATCAGGAAAGCTAATTGATTTTATGCTTACTGATATAAAAATGCCTTTTGTTAATGAGCTCGATACTCTCCTTAATAAATCAAATGAGAAGGAATTGGAGCATTATCAGATTGTTACGAACATATTAATTCCTCTTGCACTAAATACGGTAGAACGAAATGTTTTAAACCATCAACACATGGCACCATTTATTAAGCATATTAATCTAGATGATGTTTCAGAGAAAGTCAAAAACAATCTCGATAAACATATTCAGGAAATAGATGATTCTGTTAAGTCTTCTGTAAAATATATTCCAAAAAGCATAAATATAATTGTAGATGCGCAACTTTTAAAAGAGCTTCCGCCAGATGCAATACAAAAAGCTAAAGTAGTCATGAAAATGCGTAATCTAATGGTAGAAAGAGTACCGCCAAATACACCAGAAAAATGAGAAAAGGACTATTCAGTACAGGGGCAACAAGATTAACGGATATTTTTCTGGCCCCTCTCGAAGCAGTTATTCAGGCTGATATTGATTTATCTGAACGAATAACCAAATTTATAATGGACTATGGATTTGACGATTGGGATCAAAAAGGAAAATTGCCAAAACTAAAAATGGTAAGCTTTTCTTTTACTAATGAACAAGGCAAAGTTGAAGTGTTTAGTTTGCCTGTACTTTCCTTAATCCAGCTTCCGCTACTACGGATCAAAGACGCCAATTTTGATATGAAAGTTAAAATGATAACCGTAGACATAGACGAAGAGGAATCGCCTCCGTCATTGTTAGACGATGACAAAACGGTAAAATTGCCACAAAGACAATCTGCAATAAAGGCATTTTTGACTCCAAGTACAAGTAGTAATATGGAGACTATGAAATCTAATATGAAAGTTAGACTCAACATGATTGACGGTGATATGCCTGGTGGTATTATTCAGCTTTTAGCTATGATGGGCGAAATTAATAACGTAAATGATAAGCGAATTAATAACGTAAAAGAATTAGAGTTATGAAAAATTCAAAACCAAAAGAGGAATCTAACGGACTTGAATGTCCTGCCTGCAGATTCAAGATTAAGTTTACCATGATGGATCTTGTAGTGAAGAAAAGTATTATTTGTCCTGGTTGTCATTTAACAATGGATATGGATGTTCCATTAGATATGAAACACCATTTGCAAGAAATCTCATTAGCTGAACAGATGGTAAGAGAGTCGAGTACTTTTTCAAGATAATGAAAGCAATTAATTAACCTTTAAAAATTAAAATTATGAAAATTAATAATTTAAATGAAGAAAATGTTTTTAAACCAATTCCAGGAAATACTCCTGTAAAAGTTCCAGATACTACGATAGCGCCTTATAAAAATGTTGGATTACTAGTTATGGTATATCCCAATAGCACTGAAGAGTTTATAGGAACGGCTACATTAATTGGAAAAAATGAAGGAGACGAAGAAAGTTTATATCTTTTGACTTGCGCCCATAATTTATATTCTAAAAATGATGGAGGGAAAGCAAAAAGCATTAAATTTATAAGAGCTAGTAATGTACCCAAATTACCTTTTGAGGAAGTAGAAGCAGAAGCTTGGTATTATCCAGCAGGTTATCCAACGGTATCAATACCAAATGATCTTCCATTAAGATTTATAGATGACGAGCTTATTCAAGAAGATGTTAATTTGGATTACGGTATCGTTAAATTAAAAAAAGCAATTAAGCCTGGCGGAAACCTTCCATTATTACACGTGAAAACAGATGAACATCTCCTTAATAAATCGTTGCAAATTAACGGTTATGGTTGGTTCAAGGAAACGATGTCAGAAGCAAATGGTAAATTGACGGAGGTTGGTGTTTTGAGTCTTCGTTATCCTATCTCAACGGCAAAAGGTGCTAGTGGATCTGCTCTTGTTTTAAAGGATACAGGAGAAATAATAGGTATTCATACTCGTGAAACGGATAAAGCAGTTAATCAAGGCGTTCGTATTACACAAGAAGTTAAAGATAAGCTTCTTAGCTGGATGCTATAATGGGGCTAATAAATAAATGGTCGCTATTTTTATAGCGACCATTTTTGTTTTATATTTAATTATCACCTCTTTTCTTAAATCGAGGATCATGTTTTGATATGAATGTTGTTCTTCTATTGGAAACTGGTTTTGGACTTTCGACCTTTGGCAAACTCGCTTCTTCGGTCTTGCTTGAAGGTTCGATTAATTTATTTAATTCTTTAATTTCCGCATCAGTCAAATCGCGATAACGCCCAACGGGAACGTCTAGTGAAATATTAATAATTCGGATACGTTTTAAAGCGGTAACTTCATAACCCAAATACTCAGACATTCTTCGAATCTGACGGTTTAGACCTTGAGTCAGAATAATTTTGAAAGTGTATTTACTGATTTGCTCCACTTTACATTTCTTGGTAACCGTGTCCAAAATTGGAACACCATTTCCCATTCTTTGTATAAAACGATCCGTAATAGGTTTGTTAACCGTAACCGTATATTCCTTTTCGTGATTGTTTCTGGCGCGCAAAATCTTATTGACAATATCGCCGTCGTTGGTCATAAAAATCAAACCTTCACTCGCTTTATCCAATCTTCCAATTGGGAAAATACGTTTTGGGTAATTAATATAATCAACAATGTTATTTCGAACTTCAAGATTCGTTGTACATTCAATTCCGACAGGTTTATTGAAAGCCAAATAAATCATTTTTTCGTGTTTCTCAACAATCAATTTTCCGTCAACGCGTATTTCATCATCTGGAGAAACTTTAGTCCCCATTTCCGGCACAGCACCATTTATTGTCACGCGTCCTTCCTCAATTAATTTATCGGCTTCACGACGAGAACAGAAACCCGTTTCAGCAATAAATTTATTAAGACGTTTTAGATTTTCTTCCATACTGCAAAAGTAGGCAAAAAAATGATTTTAGATTTCAGATTTCAGATTTTAGATTTTTCGCAATCTTGTCATTTCTACCGAAGGGAGAAATCACACAAGAAACTCCGTAAAGAAAGTCGCCAATCTTTGTCGAATTACTAGTGTGATCCTTCGTTCCTCAGTATGACAAAAATATGGTTACTATAAGAAAAAAACTTAGAATCTTAGCAACTTAGAATCTTAGGACCTTTTTCAAGAATGAAATTCAGAACTATCCCTAGGAGTTTCCTTTCTGTCAAACATTCCATAATCACGCACGACAGTTGCAATTCGTAAATGATAATCTTTAAAAACTTCATTTCGCCCTTTAGCTTGTGCATGTCGATGCATTTCCAGATTTCGCCATTTTTGAATACTTTCTTCATCTCTCCAAAAAGACAAAGACAAAACCTTTTCAGGATTGCTAAAACTCTGAAAACGTTCTATCGAAATAAAGCCTTCAATATGGTCTAATTCCGGACGCAAACTCGCGGCGATCTCTAGATATTCTTCTCTTTTTCCTTCATTCGGAATAACTCCAAAAATTACAGCTATCATATTTTTATTTTTTATTTTATTGAAATCCAGATGTTTTTGGGTAATCTGGCATTGATCATTGACTCGTATTGAGTATTATTTTCTAAAAGTTCTATGGTTTTATAGTGATCAAACAAAAACCATAAGGCTTCAGTGGCTAAATGAATCGAAAAATATTTTGCCAAACACATATGTGCGCCAATTCCAAAAGTTAGATTTTCGTTATTGTTGCTTCTTTCAATGTCAAAGTTAAGTGGATTTTCAAACTTTTCAGGATCTCGATTGGCCGATGCAAGTACAATTAAAATCGAATCGCCTTTTTTAATTTGGCTTTCGCCGAGAGTAATATCTTCAACAGCAATTCGTCTTGTATTATGGATTGGCGGATCAAAACGCAAAGTTTCAATAACCGCTTTTTCAATTTCTGCTTTATCCGAAAAAGTTTTATTATTTAGAATCTGCAACAACGAATTGCTCAAAAGTCCTCTTCCGGCGTCAAAACTCTGAACAAAAAATCCGATTAAATTACTAATGCTTATTGTTTTAATTTCGTCAAGCGAAAGTGAATTTGATTCCGAAATTTTGGCAGATAAAGATTCGTAAAAATGTAATGAAGAAAGTTGCTTTTCTACAATTGAAAAAATTGCTGGTGAAACTTCATTTATAGAATTTACTTGCTCTTCTGTCTTTTGCGGAAGCATTAATTTTACCAAAAATTCAATTTGGTTTGAAATAAAATCACAATCTTTTTCTCCAAAACCAAAACTTTTCAAGATAACTAAAGCGGGCAATTTTTTACAAACCGAATTTACCCAATCAATTTTATTACCAATTAAATTATTTTTTATTAATTGAGAAATAATCGAATTGATATCGACCGATTTCATTTTTGAAAACAATAAAATAGCAATTTCTTTTGAAATTTCATGCCGCGTTCCGTTTGATAATCGTGTCAGATTATTTAAAATTTCTAAAGCTTTTGTATTCAGTTTTTGTTCGTTGTTTTGATTTATCTGCGGAATTTCAGCTTTCGGATTTTTCAAAATAGAAACACAAGCGTCATAAGAATAAATTGCCCAGATTTTACTCGTTTCATCCCAATAAGCCTGCTCGTTTTCTAGCCTGTTTTTATAGAACAAATAAGGGTCGCTGACATCAGATTGAAGGAATAAAGTGGAGTTCATGCTAAAAGTTTTTGACAAAGTTATTTAACTTTACATAGCAATAGTTCATTCTGCGCTTAACTATGATTATCGAAATGGAAGATCAATTTATAAAAACGTCATCTTTAATTGGCGACCCAACTCGCGCCTCAATTTTGTGGACGTTGATGGACGGAAGAGCTTTTACAGCTACAGAATTAGCGGTTTCTGTAAATACTTCTCCACAAAATATAAGCATGCATTTAGGGAAACTTCTTGATGCCGATTTGCTTTGTGTCGAAAAACAAGGTCGTCATAAATATTATAGATTTTCGAATAAAGAAGTTGCGTACGCACTTGAAGCAATGGCAAGTTTGGTTCCGAAGCCTGAAGTTTCTCTAAAAAATAAACCCGAAAATTATCCTCCAATAAAATTCTGCAGAACTTGCTACGATCATCTCACTGGAAAAATTGGTGTTGCTGTGACGGATAGTTTATTAGAGCAAGAAATAATTGTAGAAAAAAACAATGCTTTCGAAATTAGCAAAGAAGGAGAAAAATGGTTCTCAGATTTAGGAATTAATTTAGAAGAAGCACAAAAACAAAAACGAATATTTTTAAAACCTTGTTTAGACTGGAGCGAACGAAGAAATCATATTGCTGGTTCAGTTGGAACTTTGCTTTTCAATAAAATGATAAATGAAGATTGGCTCAGAAAAACTGAAAATTCCAGAGCGATTATTGTTACGGGAAAAGGTGAGGCGGCGTTGTTGAAGTATTTTAAAATTGTTGTTTAGATAAGTTAGACTTCTTAGATTGCTGGATTGTTGCGTGAAGTTTGTCATTCCGAGGAACGAGGAATCTCCGCAAGTAGCTCCGCAATTTAAAGTCTCAATTTTTGTAGAGCTTCTTGTGGAGATTCCTCGTCCCTCCTTTAGATTTGTTTTTTGAAATTTTGAGTAGATTTATGATTGAGAAAGGAAGCAAAAGTAAACTGTTCGTTCC
>NZ_VJYD01000026.1 GCF_007341385.1 Flavobacterium daemonense | reverse complement strand
CTCCTGTTCCTCCCGTAACGCCAACTGTCGCTGATCCAGTTTTGTCGCCGTGGCAAGCAATATTTGTCTGAGAATCTGCAGTTGCTACAAGTGCATCTGGCTCAGTGATTATGAAATTCTGTGTTGCTGTACACAAATTTGCATCTGTAACAGTTACTGTATAAGTTCCAGCTCCAAGTCCTGTAGCTGTCGCCGAAGTTCCGCCTGACGGAGACCAAGAATAAGAATATGCTCCTGTTCCTCCCGTAACGCCAACTGTCGCTGATCCAGTTTTGTCGCCGTGGCAAGCAATATTTGTCTGAGAATCTATTGATGCTACAAGTGCATCTGGTTCTGTAATGGTAAAACTTTGTGTTGTAGTGCACAAATTTGCATCTGTAACCGTTACGGTGTAAGTTCCACCTCCAAGTCCTGTAGCTGTCGCCGAAGTTCCGCCTGACGGAGACCAAGAATAAGAATATGCTCCTGTTCCGCCTGTTACGCCAACTGTCGCTGATCCAGTTTTGTCACCATGACAAGTAACAATATTGGTTTGTGAATCTACTGATGCTACTAAAGCATCTGGTTCTGTGATTGTGAAACTTTGTGTTGTTGTGCAAGAATTTGCATCTGTAACGGTTACAGTGTAAGTTCCTGCGCCAAGCCTTGTGGCTGTCGCTGAAGTTCCACCTGACGGAGACCAAGAATAAGAATATGCTTCAGTTCCACCTGTAACGCTTACTGTGGCAGACCCCGTTTTGTCGCCATGACAAGCAATATTTGTTTGAGAACCTTGTGATGCTACTAAAGCATCTGGTTCTGTAATTGTAAAATCTTTATTTACTGAAATATAATTTGCATCTATAACAGCTACTGTGTAGGTTCCTGCAATAAGACCGGAAGCTGTTGCGTCAGTACTACCTGAATGATACCACAAATACGAATATGGAGCTGTTCCACCTGTTGCACTTATTGTTGCTGATCCTGTAGCACCTCCATAGCATGAAACGTTAGTTTGAGCGACAGCTGTTGCCACAAGCTCATCTGCTTCTGTAATACTAAAACTTTGAGTTGCCATGCACAAATTTGCATCAGTTACAGTTACTGTATAAGTACCTAGACCAAGTCCCGTCGCTATTGAAGAATTTTGCCCAAATATTGGAAATAAAGAAACTGATGGTGACCACGAATAGGAATACGGTTCGCTTCCTCCAGTCGCTACTACTGCAATAGAACCATCCTTTTGCCCCTTTTTAGATACATTAGTTTGGAAAGGAGTAATAACGATACCTTGAGAAACAGTATATGTGATCGTTTTCGAGCAACCAGTTGGAGATGTAATAGTTACCGTATAATCTCCTGCCATTAATCCTGTTCTATCTTTTGTAGTTACTCCGTCGCTCCAATTATAAGTATAAGTTCCATTTGTTAAACTTGGCAGCGTAATTGCTCCACTATTTCCACCATTGCATGACACATTGGTAATAACTGCTTTGGGTTCAATCATCGTTAATTCAATATTCCCTCTTGACTGCCCCCACTCTTCAGCAATTTGAAATTCAACTTTGCTATTGCTATCCAAAAAGCCTTCCCAAACATTTGTATGCGATTCACAACAATTATTATCACTTAAAACTAAAACTCCATCAATATAAAGTCTAACCCAATCATCATGCATTGGTATATCTATTTTATAATAGCCACAAGGAAATCCTTGCCTTTTTGCACTCCAAGAGTGATCATCGCCATTTACTCTACATCCTTGATAATTTCCTACTGAAGAGGGAGTATCATAATCTTCAAAATAATCCTCAGAATTAAAACTTAATGAGTTAGCCGTAAAATAACCCGAATAATCAGATTGCCAAGCTTTATTACTAACAACGCCTTTATTCCAAGCATAAACATTCCAAACATTATCGCCATAAACTTCTGGGTTACCTATAGAAGTTGTAGCATTGAGATTAATATCTACAATACCCTTTGTAACACAATGAGTTGTATTATCAGTAACAGTTACTGTATAGGCTCCTGCCGTGAGCCCACTTACTGATTGTGTAGTTTGTATAGTTGGTGTATTCCAGCTATAACTGTAATTTTCTGAACCTCCTTTGACTGCCACAGTTGCAGAACCAGTTGTACCACCTCCGCATGAGGCATTTGTTTGCACTGCTATTGCTTTATATGTATTTATTGTCACAACCGTCGTTGCAGTCAAACCATATCTATCCTTTGCAGTTACCATGTAACTTCCTGCATTTAAATTTGATAGACTACTTGTTGTTGCTCCATTTGACCAAATGTAAGTAAATGGAAAGGAGCCACCTGAAAAACCATACATTGTAATTGAGCCAGTTGGTGAAGCACAATTTATATCTGTTTTACTATAATAAAATGTATTTTGTCCAAACACGTTGGATGAAGTAAAAACAATAAGGAAAAATGTAAAAATTAAAAGTAGTTTTTTCGTCATATTTAGGGTTTAGTTTGTTAACTTTTTTGGATTCAAACTCAATAAAATAAGTAGTCAGTACATTTCTGTATTATACATTTATAAAAAATGTATTTACAACATTTAAAGAATCTGCCCGCAAAATTAGACAAGTGAACACGCTCAAAAACACTCCAAAAAGTTTTGACATAGAAAATCTATAGCCCAAAAAGTTTTTTTTGTGGCATAAAAATTAGAAGAAAAATAAAAAAGGTTATTAAACCGCTACATCATATTCCTGCTTTTGCAGTTCGGAAGGCAGAATACCATGGTGTTTTTTAAAAACTGCAGTAAATTTGCTGGTATTTTCGTAACCCAATTTATACGAAATCTCCTTTATCAAAAATTTATTTTCGATAATGAGTTCTTTGGCCAACTGCATTTGTTTTTCTTGGAAATATTTGTAGATCGGTTTTCCAAAAAATTGCTTGAATTCAGATTTGAGTTTGCTTTCTGAAATTTTGAATTTTTCAGCCAAAAAGTCAATTCCAGGGAATTTATCATAAAGATTGCTCGTCAAATAATTCTCCACTTTGTTGATGCTGAATTTATCTTCATAATCAATTGCAAAATGTTTTTCAATTACTTGATGATCGCGACAAGTTCTTAAAAAACCGAAAATAAGATTTAAAGTACAGAGCTTAAATTGAAGAAAATCAATATGATTCGCTTCATTATTCATATTCATAACTTCGTCAAAAATACCAAAGTTTTTCACTAGCTCATCTTTTTCATCAATAGGCCAAGCTATATACGGTTGATCAGACGCAATAAATTTATCCAATCCAACTTCTGAAAACAAACTGTTTTGAAGCAGATTTTTTTGAAGCCATTCTTCATTAAAATACAAAGTGATGTATTTATTATTTGCCCCTTTAAAATTTACATCGCAATTTCGTTCTTTTGGCTTAAAAAATGTCCAGCTATAATTTGCAAAACATAATTGCTTTTCACAAATTTTCAAATCGATTATTGGCTGACTTGTAACATTATTAAGGCTAAGCATATAGTAGCCTTTATCTTCAATTTTCATTTCGGCTGGGTCATCATAAACGAGATCAAAAGCTACATTAGTTTTGTATCTCATTTTAGAATAAATAACCCAAAGTCCTTCTTCTAATTTTTGATAATTGAAGCCTCCCGAGCAAAATGGCGTATTAGCGTAAACACTTTGCTTTACTCTATCATGCTTCATAAAAGGGTAATTGGCTAAACTCTCCACAAGATCTTCTGGAGTTTTACTGCTGTAAGGAAGATGATAGAAGCCATTGCTGTACGTAAAAAAGTACTGCTTAAATTGGTTCAACCATTTTTTTAGTGTTTGTTGGAGCATTGTAGTGCCAAAGATAAAATTTATTTGAGTTTTAGCAAGGAATCTCAAAAGCAAAATCTTAAAAAAATGACTCAACAATTATATTTTTTTTACAACTGTTCATTCTTGATTTGCTCAATTCCTTCTTTATAAGTTGTTATCTTAAAATCAGGAAAACGCTTTCTAAATTTTGAATCATCAAATAAATTATCGTATTTGTATCTTGGAAGCAATTCCTGCAATTCTTTCAGTCTTTTATTAAATAATGCGCCAATCTTAAAAACAAAATTTGGAAGAACTGCGTATTTCAATTCTTTCCCAAAAATTTTTGAAGACAATGCTATAAATTGTTTATAGGTTACTCTATTATCATCAATAGGCAAATGCCAAGTCTGCCCAAAAGCATCGGGAGTATTGCCAATTAATGCTGTTGCCCTGCTTGCGTCTGGCGTCCAAATCAGACTTCGTAATTTGTTGTCTTTCAATGGTACTTTTAATTTTTTATTTTCTTTTATAGTATTAAAAATCAAAGTATTCGTGATGCTTTGTGTTTTTCCAGGCCCATAAAATTCAGGTGCTCTGCAAATAACTGCTTGCAATTTGCCAGATTTCATTTCATTTAAAACCATTTCAGCCATTGCTTTTCGTACTTTTCCTTTTCTTCCAACTGGAGCAAAAATTGTTTCTTCAGTAAGTACACGATTATCTTGCGGATACATATACGTATTATCAAAGAAAACCAATTTTGTTCCGTTTATTTTACAGGCTTCAATTACATTTCGTGTGATATCCAAAAATTGTTTTTCCCATAAATCAGAATCCATTGGAAGACCTAAAGTAAAATAAGCAATTTCACTTCCTTTTACAGCTTCAATTGCCTCTTCTTTAATAGATAAATCGGCAGAAAATACAGTATCTGTATCGTTTATCTTTTTTACTTTTCTGCTGACAACTCGAATATCTGAAGTAAAATTTCGTTTCAATTCTCTTGCCAGTTCTTCTCCTATTTGTCCGTTTGCACCTAATATTGTTTGCATATTTTTTTATTTTTCTTTTGAAACGATGCTGTTAATAGTAAAAAAACTCCCTTAAAAAAGGGAGCTTTTTATAATTATTCTGAAAAATTTTAACGCCAACCCAATTCTGGAGCAACATATTTTAGTATTGAAGAAAGAATATGTACGTTATACTCAACCCCTAAAGTATTAGGAATTGTCAAGAGCAGTGTATCGGCTTCTTGAATCGCTTCATCTTCTGCTAGTTCTTTAATAAGCTGCTCAGGTTCGGCTGCATAACTTTTTCCAAAAATAGCGCGTTTATCACTTTCAATATTTCCAAAACTATCAGATCCTCTGCCTTGATCGCCAAAATAAAATTTATCCTGATCAGTTACCAATGCAAAAATAGAACGACTAACGGAAACTCTAGGTTCGCGTGAATGTCCCGCTTTTTTCCAAGCTTCTTTATACAATCTGATTTGTTCTGCTTGTTGAATATGGAAAGGTTTGCCGTTTTCGTCATATTTCAAAGTAGAACTTTGCAAGTGCATTCCGTTTTCGGCTGCCCAGACAGCAGTTGCATTCGATGCTGCTCCCCACCAAATTCGTTCACGTAATCCTTCAGAATAAGGTTCAAGTCGCAATAAGCCAGGTGGATTTGGAAACATAGGAAACGGATTTGGTTCTGCAAATCCTTCGCCGTCAAGTCTTTTTAAAAACTCCAATGCTTTTTTACGTCCCATATCGGCGTCAGTTTCTCCTTCTAACGGTTCATAACCAAAAGAACGCCAGCCATCAATAACTTGTTCTGGTGATCCTCTACTGATTCCTAATTGTAATCGCCCTTCTGAAATTAAGTCGGCTGCACCAGCGTCCTCCACCATATATAGCGGATTTTCGTAACGCATATCGATAACTCCGGTTCCAATTTCGATTTTGCTCGTTTTTGCACCAATCGCAGAAAGCAACGGAAAAGGTGATGCTAATTGTCGTGCAAAATGATGTACTCTAAAATAAGCGCCATCTATACCTATTTCCTCTGCAGCAACCGCTAAATCGATAGACTGAAGAAGCGTATCGCTTGCCGTGCGAGCTTTATAAGATGGATGATTTGCCCAATGCCCAAATGATAAAAATCCAATTTTCTTCATAGATCGCATTATTATTATTTACTCTCCCAAATATACGCATCATTATTTAGTGCGTCTGCACACTTTTTACATAAAAAATTATTAATATTTTACCCGTTGGGTGTAATTCATACTTTTTTATTAAACACATAGAAACATAGATTTTATTTCTAGAAAAGACACTAAAAAGAAACTAGTTTCTAACACATAGCTAACTATGTTTATTTAAAACAAGTGAAACGCCTTTTTTGCGCTTTCTAAATCTATCCCGAGGCTTCGGGACTATGTGTTTAAATTAATTTCACCCAACGGGTTAATATTTTCTAAAATAAAAAAACGAGTTAATATACATTAACTCGTTTTTACTTTCGCTTCTTTGAATATTTAAGAAGCTATTTATTCTGTTGTTTTATTTCTGAAACTTAATTTAGGGGCAAAATAAAACTAAATTTAAATTTTACTTTCATCTGCAACAGCATCTTGCCATTTATCCCAAACTTTAACTGCTTCATTATAGCCATCATAACCATAGTTCTGACTTAACTGACCTTTGATATTAGGCTCAATAGCAAGTTTAAACGGAATTGGCCAGTAATTGTTGCGTTTGTCCATAGTATAAAACTTTACACCTGGTTTAAGAGAAATACCAGCTGGATATTTGTTGTAAAGTGTATAATGAACGATTCGCTGCCACCAATAACTTCCTCCAGTTTTGTCTGTTCCTGATTGTTTGTCCCAAGTTGCTAAATTATACGTATTACCCCATTCATCAGGTTTTCCGCTCATAGCTAAACAGTGTGAAATACGTTTTAACTCAACATTTCTCCACTCTTCCATATAAAGCTCTCTTCCTCTTTCTGCACAAATATCACCAATAGTTACCGTTGTATACATTTGAGACGCTTTTGCTCTTGCTCTTACAACATTCACATCCTGAGCAGCTCCAGTAACATTTCCTTGATAGAAACGAGCTTCTGCACGCAATAAATATGTTTCAGCTAAACGATAGATATACATGTGTGCACTTGCTCCTGCAGTAGCTCCCTGAAAATCATTTGCTGCTGGATTAGCCTCAGCCACAACGTCATGATAAAAGATTTTGTAATGAGGAAAATCATACCAATCACGAATAGAATCTTGCGCTAATAATTTACCTGCAGCATCTTTCATTCTGAAATTTTGTCCAGCCCATGTAGCACTTCCTCCTGCTCCAGGAGCATATTTAAGGTCTTCCATATTCACCCAGTTACCAACAGTACTGTTGTGTCTAAGATCTTGTTTATCCTCAACGCCATTCACAACCCACATAGGATGTTGTGAATAATAAGAACCACTGATTGTACCAATACCACGTCCGATCGCTCTTTGGTAATCATATTTTGCATTGTAATTCGTTTTGTCAGTCAATGGAAAACGAGGTGCTGCAGTTTTACCATCAGGAGTAATCAAGTTGGCATCATTCCAGTTTGGTCCAAAGATTCTCATTGAAGCAAATGCCAAGAATGACTGTGCTCCTCCGTTTGGTGCAACTAAAATCGCTTCAGTATTCGCAGCGATTACTTTGTTCTCAGGTCTGTGCAAATCCCAGATTACGTTTCTGGTAATTGGCCACGCAGTAGGATTTCCACCCGGATCAAAAATTCCTAAATTGCCTTGTACCAAAGAATAACCAGATTGATTAATCAAAATATTAGCTTGAGCTTCAGCATCAGCAAATCTTCCAGAAGCTAAATAACATTTGATTAGTAGTTGACGACAAGCACCTTTGCTAACCATACCTACATATCCAATTTTTGATTGGTCTGGTACCCATTGAACAGCTTTTTCCATATCAGCCGTAATCATTTCGATAATAGCCTCTTTTTTAGTAGAATAATAACTTTGTTTTGGAACTTCCAAAATTTTAGTAATCAATGGAATATCTCCAAATTCATACACTAAATTAAGATAACGGTAAGCTCTGTGAAAATAAGCCTGACCAATATATTTGTTTTTAACCTCTTCAGATAAACTTGTTACATTCCCAATATAAGTTAACACTGTATTAGCATTTTTAATACCCGTGTAAGCTTCAGTCCAAAGGAAACCAAGGTAAATCGATTCACCACTTGGCTCTCTACGATATATATCTGTCCCGGCAGAAGGCACTATAGTAGCTGCATAATCAGCAATATTACTTCCAGTATCCGTTTTTCCATATTGTGCCATATCAGAGAAAAGGTACTCTGTACCAATAGGCACACTCACACCAGAAAAACTGTAATGAATATAATTATTACGCAACTGTTTATCACACTGTGCTAACGTAGCCTGCAAACCAGCCTCTGTTGTAAATGTAGTTGCTGGATCATAAAACGAAAGAGGATCCGCATCGAGGAAATCTTTTGAACAAGAGCTAGCCATCACTGCCAATACTGCAAAAGGCACCAGTCTTGTTATTTTGTTTTTTATATATTTTTTCATTGTTGAGTAAATTTTAAAGTTGGAAATTAAAACCTAAATTAAATTGTCTTGTAGCCAATCCTCCTGTTTCTGGATCTCCAAAATATTTCCATTCTTTAGAAGCAGACCATGTCGCTACGTTTTGAACAGAAGCATAAATTTTGATATTTTTAATATGTGCACGATCTAAAAGATCTCTAGGAAGCGTATAAGCTAGCGAAATATTATCTAGACGAATGAAACTACGATCGTATAATCTTCCTGGAGCGGCTGGAGTTCCAGCAGGTCCTTTAGCATCAAGACGCGCCCACTCATTTGTTGGATTGTCAAGTGTCCAATACGGATTTACATATGGATTAAAGTTGAATTTATACAAACTCGCATCGTTGAATGTATTCATGTAAATTGAACTAAGTGATTTTCCGCCATTATAAGAATACATGCTGATTCCTAAATCCCAGTTTTTGTAAATCTTGAAATCATTACGCAAAGTCCACTGTACTGGAGGATTTGTATTTCCTAAAAACTGCTTATCTTTTTCGTTATAAACTGCTTTTTTGTAAGCAACACCATCTGCATCTACTGCATCAATATCATCTGCTGTATAGCTGTTTTCAACTTTTGGATCTCCAGGACGCTGTCCATATCTTTGAGCTTCTTTCCACTCGTCTTTTTGCCAAATTCCAGTTACTTTATAATCCCAAATTTGAGAAATTGGTCTTCCGATAAACCATCCGTTAGTTGAATCATCACCCTCTTTTTTCCCAATAACATTACCATTTGCATCTTTAATATCTACCATGTTTCCGTATAATGAGATAATTTTATTTTCATTATAAGAAATACCAAATGTAGTACGCCACTCAAAGTTTGGTTTTTTCATATTTAGAGTGTTAATACTAAATTCAAAACCTTTATTTTGAACCTCTCCAAGGTTGGTTGCAATTGATGAGAATCCAGTGAAACCAGGCAACGATTGGCTCATAATCATATCATGAGTAGCTGTCTTGTAAAGATCTAAAGTAGCAGTAATACGATCATGCAAGAAACCTAAATCAAGACCAATATTAGTAGATGTAGTTTTTTCCCATTGTAAATTTGGATTTGCCATACGATCAAGTGATAAATACTTCATTTCAAGTGCTTTTCCTGAAGCATCTAAATAACCCATTGTTCCATTGCTTACTAAGTTTGCTAGAGAAATGTACGGATCAGCAAGTGCTCTATTTCCATTTTTACCCCAAGACAAACGCAATTTACCAGTGCTCATGGCATCCCATTTAAACCAGTTTTCATTTTTAAAGTTCCATGCAACCCCAAAAGAAGGGAAAACCGCATAAGGATCTGTAGCACCAAATGCTGAATATCCATCACGACGAATAGTTGCTGTAAACATATAACGGTTATCAAATGAATAGAAAAGTCTTCCCATCAATGCATCTGCCGTTTCATGCGTATCATTTGATCTAAGTACACTGTTTGCTAATGTTGCAGTATTAACATTGTGAAACCCTAAAGCATCTGAAGGTTGAATATTATTAGCATCCATTCCATCAGACCAAAAACGACGCTCTTCAGCTTCCTGAACAAAAGTTGCAATGATATGATGTTTTTCAGCAATCGTGTAATCCCATGCTAATGTGTTGTTAAGGTTATAATCAAACCTCATTTCATTATTTCTAACTGCTCCAGTAGTCGCTGGAGCCCAGTTTGGATTTTGTGTTGATCTAAAATCACGTCTGTGATAAAATTGGTAACGAGGAGCAATGTTAAATGAATACGTAATACCTAAAGGCAATGTTACCTTTGTATTGAAAACAGAATTCAAGGTCACATATCCTCTCTCTTGCTCAATAAATTGACGCTCGTAGTAGTAATTATAGTTCTGTCCAGAAACGTTTTTACCCATTGGTTGTCTCTCATAGTTGCCATTTGCATCGATAAAAGTTCCAAAAGGGCTTGTTCTCATCATGTTGTTATCACCGGCAGCTGTTCCTAGGTTAGGTGTAATATCTCCGTCTGAACGATCTTGGAAATTAACATTTGCACTAAAGTCAAGCCAATCTGTAATTTTAGCATCAACTTTCATGTTAGAACGAGCCGATTTATAATCGTTTCCAACAATCGCTCCTTCTGAAGTCAAATAACCAAAAGACATGTAGTAGTTTACCTTGTCGCTTGCTCCAGAAACACTTAAATTATTGTCATGGTTAATTCCGGTTCTAAAAGAACTATTGCTCCAATCATGAGTTTTGTCTGCCAAGAAATTTGCCATTAATGAAGGATCAAAATTCAATCCTAAACGTGTTCCCCAAACTTCCTTGCTGCTTTTTCCTGCTGTTTGAGTAGCTGGCTGATAAGCAAGCCACTGCGCTTCAGAAATTCCCCATTTTCCTAAATCATTTGGATTTGAAAAATATCCAGGTTTCCCATTTGCAACTGTTCCAGCAATCCATGCTTCGTATTGTTTAGTTGCTGGGTTTACACCATAAGTTTGAGCAGTTTCCCAATCTTCACGGTATTTCAAGTATCCTTCTGGGGAATACACGCCACGATAAGCACTCTTATTGCTAATTGTGGTGTTTGTTGTAAAACTAATGATTGGTTTTCCTGTTTTACCTTTTTTAGTTGAAATAAGAATAACCCCTGCTGCCGCTCTCGATCCGTATACAGATGCTGCCGATGCATCTTTTAGGATATCAAGTTGCTGAATATCATCAGGATTGATTTCTGATAATTCACCATAAAACTGCATTCCATCTAAAATAATAAGTGGTGAATTATGAGGTCCTCCCACTTTTGTATCTGAACTAGCAGTATACACAGAAGTCTGTCCACGAATCTGGATGCTTCCTCCTCCTTTTGCAGAAGGATCATAACCTACTCTAACACCCGGAGTACCTCTTAAGATATCCTGAACTGTTTGTGGGTTTTGGTTTGCAAGCTTGTCAGGTGTTACTTGAACAATTGCTCCAGTTAAGTCTTTTTTCTTCATTTTACCGTAACCTACTACCACAACTTCGTCTAATGAAGTAGTTGCTTTTTGCAGTTTTACGTTAATTGAAGCTTCACCTTTTACTGAAACTTCCATCGTTTTGTAACCTAGAAAAGAGATTACCAATACCGCATTGTCGTTCTCAACTTTCAAAGTAAATTTTCCGTCAAAATCTGTCAAGGCAGCATTTTTGCTTCCTTTTTCTAAAACGGTAACACCTGGCAAAGGCATACCATTTTCATCATTGACTTGTCCTTTGATGTTTTTTTGAAAATTTACATTCAGATGATCTTTTGCACTTTTGGCACTAACGGCGTATCCATTGATTTGAGTTAAAGAAAACAATACAAAGAGCATCATCATTTTCTTTTTCAAACTAAATACCGATACACAATCAGGACCATTTTTAATCCTAATAAAATTTGTCATTTTTGGTTTTACTTTTTGGTTAATTAATTAGTTAGTTTTAAATCACCTCGACGTAAGTGAAATCGATTAATGATTAGATGTGCAAAATTGAATAATAAAGGTTCTGACAAGGGGTAATAAAATACATTTTTGGGGATACTATAGTGTTGTTTGTGCGTTTCAGCGCTTTTTTTGCCGGAAAAAAATAGCATCAATAAAAAAACAGATAAAAAAATACAGAATATTCAAACAAATTAAATTTTGAAGAAAACACAAATGTGTTTCAGAATTATCTTATAGTTATTAAATGGCAGTCAGACAATTAAATGTCAAAAATGTCGATTTCAAAAAGTGGTAGAAATGAAATTTTGGAAACAACATATTACGGCTATCTTATCCGATTGAAAAATCATAAATAGTATAAAAATAAAAAAGCTAAATCTTTCGATTTAGCTTTTTATATATAAATTGGATGCCATTATTATTTTGCATCAAACCAAAGTTTTGTTGTTAAAAGATCTTTTCCTTGAGTAGCGACCGCTGCTTGATAACTTACTCCGTTCAAAGATTGTTCTGTTCCCGGATAAAAGAAGCGTGAAGGAAGCTGTCCGTCTAAAACAGTTGCCGGGCCCGCTTTTAAAACCGGATAATCAAGTCTTCTCCATTCGGTAAAAGCATCAAGACCTTGTCCGTAAAATGCGATCCATTTTTGAGTACCAATTGATTTTGCATAATTCGTAGCATCATATTTTACAGTTGCCTGATTTAAATAAGTAGTAATAACTGTTGCATCTGTAATTCCGAATTGATTGAACGATGCTGTAATCGCGCTTTTATAAAGCTGTTCGGCATCACCAGGTATATAACCACGGGCAACAGCTTCTGAAAGATTGAATAATGTTTCTGAATAAGAAGCGATTACGGCCGGCGATGACGAAGTCAAGAAATACGTTCCCGGTTTTGACGTTTTAGCAAAACCTTGGCTGTTAGCATCACTGTTTGACAAACCATTTGCACCTCCAACATATTTCCCAACGCTTGCATCTGAAGGCAATTGCGCATAAACCGGCAAACGTGGATCGACTAACTCGTTTAGCTTATCAACCATAGTTTTTGAAATACGGAAATCATCTCGGGTTTCAAACCAAGCCGAAGCCGGATTTTGCTGTGGCGAAGTAATATAAGTAAATTTAAATGTATCATTATTGCTGCTTATCAAACCGCCAGCATCAGATGTTGCATCAATTGCTGCCTGTTTTGCCAACGCGGGTTCTCTGTCAGAAATTCTAAGTGCAATACGCAAACGAAGTGAATTTACCAATTTCTTCCATTTCGAAATATCGCCTTTGTAGGCCAAATCTCCAGTTACAGAACCATTCGTTGCATTCAATAAAGACTGTGCCTGTTTTAAATCTTCAAGTAATCCTGTATAAACTTCTTTTTGTGTGTTATAAGCTGGAGTAACTTTTAAACCTGCTTCTTTATACGGAATGCTCCCGTAAGCATCTGTCAGCAACAAAAATGTCCAAGAACGCAATGTTAATGCAATTCCCTTATAATTTGAATTTGCTTGGTCAGCTGGAAAATTAATAATCGTATTCAAATCGGTAATTAGAGTGGCATATCCTGTATTCCACAAAGTTGTGAACGAAGTATTGGATACATCATATCGATCTGGCTCAGTATATTGGATTTTAGCCCAATGCTGCACAAATAATAAAGAGGAATTAAAATTATTATCGGCTCCCCAGTATAGATCGGCACCTTGTTTTAAAGATCCTGTCAGCAAATACGGCACCAATGGTGTTTCTGTTGCATTTGGATTTTTGTTGATATCATCCAGGGTATCGCTGCAAGAAACGGCCGCTAGCGATAATGCAAAGAGTGTTATATATGATAATTTTTTTAGCATGATTCTGTGTTTTTAAAATTTAAGATTAACATTCAAACTGAAGTTTCTCGTAGTTGGAAGAGCCAAACTCTCTAAACCTTGAGCATTTCCAGTGTTAAAAGCAGTTTCAGGATCAATATTTGGCACATCTTTATAAATAAAGAATAAGTTACGTCCTACGGCTGTAATACTTGCTCCTTGAAATCCAAGTTTCTTCGCAAATGATTTATTGAAATTATAAGCCAATTTAATTTCTCTCATCTTTACAAAAGTTGAACTATAAATATATGCTTCGCTGATGTTGTAGGATGCTTTATAATATTCTTGTGCGCTTAATAATGTCGTATTTGGTGTTCCATCTGCATAAACACCTTTAAAAATCATTCCGTCATCATATACTACTGCACCATTTGGAGCCGTTGCACCAGCAGGTAGCAATGTTTTTGTAGTGCCTGACACGTAGTAATTCAATCCGCCGTTTGCTGCATCGCGTCCCGGAAGCGTCTCCGCTAAAACACCTGTGTAATCACCTGTTCTATTTGTTCCCGAGAAAAGTTCACCACCTACACTTGCATCAATAAGAAATGAAAACTCAATATTCTTATACGTCAAAGTATTCGTAATTCCTGCTAAATAATCTGGTGTATAATGTCCTAAAATTTTCTTTGTCGGATCTGCTTTTGGCAATCCATTTGCTCCAACAACAATATTCCCATTTGCATCACGCTGATATGCCGTACCATAAAGTGCTCCATACGCCTGTCCTACAGATGCCAACACGTCTACGCCTCCTGACGAACCAATTGTGTAATTCTGAATCTGTTTGTCATAATCCAAAATCTCAACTTTGCTGGTATTTTTTGAATAATTCACACCTACATTCCATTTGAAATTTTCAGTTTGAACAGGGTTTCCGTCCAATTGAATTTCAATACCATGATTGTTAATTTTTCCTGCATTAATCAATTGCGAATTGTATCCGCTTGCTGCTGTAGTTTTTATTTCTAAAATTTGATCTAAACTATTTGTGTTATAATAAGCAAAATCAAAATGAAGTCTGTTTTTCCAGAAAGAAGATTCTAAACCAACTTCGGTTGAACGTGTTGTTTCTGGTTTCAAGTTCTCATTAAGTTTCTTTTGCGAAGAAGTCTGAATCGGGTTTCCGTCAAATGCTGTTTGGAAATTATAAACCGTCGATAATTGATACGGATCTGCATCATTACCAACTTCAGACCATCCGCCACGTACTTTTAAGAAATCAAGCGTATTGCTTTTAATATTCAAAGCGTCTGTCAATACTAAACTCCCATTAATAGAAGGATAAAAATAAGAACGGTTGCTGCTTGGCAAAGTTGAAGACCAGTCGTTACGAGCTGTTACGTTTAAAAACGCATAATTTCTAAAACCTAATTGCGCCGAAGCATAAGCACTATAAACTCTCAATCTTGATAATGTGTTTGATGATGTTAAAGGGTCACGAGAATTTGTTAATGTATATAAATCTGGTACGGCTAAACGTGGTGCTTTTTGATAATTGTTTGCATCGCTGTGGTTTCGAATATTGAATCCGCCGAGCGCATCTAGACTAAAATCATCATTCAATTTTTTAGTGTATTGCAAGATTCCTTCTGTATTTCTTTCATCTACAGTATAAGCATCTTCTGCATACGACCCGAAAGGAGTTCCATTTGTACCATATTTAATCGTGTATTTTCTGCGGTCATTATAATAATCAACTCCTGTACGGAATCTAAAATTAAGTCCGTCGATAATTTTTGCATCCAAATGAATATCACCAATTATACGATTACGTTGTTGGCTAGTGGTATTATAATAAGCATTCCAATACGGATTACTGTAGTAGCTGTTGTTCCAGTTTTGGTTCCAATTATTGTTAAGTTCATCAGTATCAACTTGACGTCCAAACCAAAGAAACTGAAGCATTACACCAGCCGCACGCCCGCCTAATGGTCCACCTGGCAATTGTGGCGCATTAGTAACAATATAATTTGCCGTTACCCCAACTTTAATATTTGGAGATATTTGGTAATTTGTATTAACGCTAAAGTTTGTTTTATTTACTTCACTGTTTGGCACCGTTCCTAATTGCTTTTGATTGTTTACACCTAAACGGAAATCTGATTTATCATCTGATTTAGCTACAGAAACGCTATTGTCATAAGTGAGTCCTGTATTAAAAAAGTCTTTCACATTATTAGGATGTGCGACAAAAGGGACTGCAACACCATTTGAATAAAATTGCGGAATCAAACGCCCGTCCATTTTTGGTCCCCAGCTTTCATCAACTCCATCATTCACTCCTCCTCCTTTTCCGTCAACATAGCTGAATTTTCCGTTTGAACCTTGTCCGAATGTGTTTTGATAACTTGGCAAAGTACTAACTTGAGAAACGGTAATACCAGAATTTACACTAATTCCAAGTCCTTTCTGGCCTTTTCCTGATTTTGTAGTAATCAAAACAACACCATGCGCCGCACGCGATCCATAAAGTGCCGCCGCGTTTGGACCTTTTAATACTGTTAATGTTTCAATATCTTGCGGATTTAAGTCGGAAATTGCATTTTTAAAATCTCTGGTTGCTCCTCCACTATTCAATTGTGAATTATCTACAGGAATTCCGTCTACAACAAACAATGGCTGATTATTTCCTGCAATAGAAGTTTCTCCACGAATGATAATACGCGAAGATCCCATATCGCCTTGTGAATTTGTGATGCGAACACCTGCTAATTTACCAGTAAGACTATTCAAAAAGTTAGTCTCTTTTGTATCTGACAATTCTTTGCCTTTAAGTGCTTGAGTAGTATAACCTAACGATTTTTTATCTTTTGTAATTCCTAATGCGGTAACCACAACTTCAGACAGCACATTTTGCTCGGCTGCAAGATCAATTACAACAGCATTTTGATTTACTACAACTTCTGTTTTTTTATAACCTAAATAACTTACAATAAGCGTATAAGGGAATTTTTGTCCTGTCTGGAAAAAAAACTTTCCATCTAAATCTGTTACCACGCCGTGTGTCGTGCCTTTTATGTTAACCGAAGCGCCAATTACCGGCTCTTTTGTAATCGCATCGATTACCGTTCCTTCCAGTTTTGACTGGATTAAAGGTTTTGTTTCTTGAGCCCTAAGCCCTATGGAAATCAATAAAATGCACAACCATGCATAAGTATTTATTTTTTTTTTCATTACTTTGTTTTGGTTTAAAAAATAAGGCAAGCCAAGAATAGATTTACTCCGTTCCCGCTTCCTCATAGAGATGAACAATTTCTTTTAAGCTTCACCATTTCTGCTGCAACAGAAATGGTTTTTTATTTACTGCACATTCGTTTTTTCATTTTTACTTTTTTTTTGATTACTATTATTCGACTTGGTTTTTTCCATCATTTTAAATCCTCTAAATAAGGATTCATCTTATTTTGAATTTTAATGCTTTGTGAGTATAGAGTTTTTTGCAACGAATTTTCTTCGGATAAAATCCTTAAAATTTTATTCTGCAGTAAAAAAAATGATATTATTTATTTTAAACTCTACTAATTTGATAGAACAAAAGTAAATTAAAAATTCTAAATCAAAAATTTTAAATGTTTTTTTTGAAAAAAAATTGTTAACGATAATGATTTCGGAATTTTAATCAATTAAAAACAAGGCTATTAGTGATTGACTGTTTTTCCGATTTTTAATAAGATTTTTACTAATCAACAGACCAAAACCAACACTAAAAGCCAATTTTTAAAGTTTTAAACACTCAAAAAATTAAATTTAGGACAAAAAAAAACAGCCAAGAATTAAGATAAAATTCTTGACTGTTTACAATTATTTTAAAGATTTCTAAGGTCGAATAAAATTCAACAAATTGCTTTCTTCGTCTATGTGTGAGAAACTAGTTTCTTTCAAACTCCTTTTCAAAACTAAAAAAATCTATGTTTCTATGTGTTTAGAAAACTTTCGCATAAAACTCAATCTCCATTTAACTTTGCCAAACTTTAAATCCTCAACAAATTCCCCGCTACACCTATGTGTTAGAAACAAGTTTCTTTCAAAGACCTTTTCAAAGCTAAAAATCTATGTTTCTATGTGTTTAAAAAAAACTTCCGCACAGAAATTCAATGCAGTTTAAATTAAAAAATTCTTTTCAACTCAATTCCGTTCAAAATCGTTTTTCCTGTTTTAGCTTTAAAATCAACACGAATTCCCTTTCCATCCTTTACAAAAACAGTTGTTTTCATATCAACAGCTTTTTCAGGTTCTAGATAATTATTATTTCCCAAATTTTCTAAAAACAATTCACCATTTACCAAAACATCAAAAACTCTAAAAGCTTTTTCTTCTTTTACACTTTTCTCAGCCAAATTGTACGCCAAAGCTTCTCTTGTATTTCCTGAAACAAGCTCAGCAAAATAAAGTGTAACTTCGTATTTTCCGTCAGGAACATCAAAATTAAAAGCTTCTATTCCCTCTCTTTGTGTTTGATAAATTGGATCATTTTCAGTTCCTTTTATCAACTTATTTGTTCCGTAAGGAATCTGCGGATTTCCAGGCATTTTGTACACTTGACCACCTACATAACCCCAACTTCCAGCTTTGTATTCCTGCTCTGGCATCCAATTTTGCTGTATTAATTCATCTGTATATTGACGTTTGTCGCCCAAGCTGATTCGGATATTTTCAAAAGGATATTTTTTGTTGTTCAAATTTGGCGCATAAAGCGTGTAATGTATAACAACAACATCTTTTACACTTTCATTTGAAGTCGAAAATGCTTCAACTAGGTTAGCACCATTTTTAAAAGGTACTTTAAAAATAGCCGAACCTTCTTTTGTTTTTTGACTGTCTAAAGTTTGTCCATTTACTTTTAAAGTAATTTCATTTTCATTCGAAAAAACTTCCAGATTCTCATAATAAAAAGTATCATTTTCTGAAGCCAAAATTCCCGAACGATTTGTCCAGCTTTTAGAACCAATACTTACCACAGGCTTTTTAGACAATCTTGCCTGATAAAGATAGTAGGCATCTTTCGGAATTCTATCCCATGAAATAATACCTTTGTTATTCATATGAGGCCAGCTTTCGGCTCTTCCTTCCGAATTAAATTCGACCAAATTCCAAATTGTTCCTCCCGCAACATAATCAAGATTTTGAATCGCATTTAAATAATGTTTATGATACAACATTGCATACTCCATTGTTTTATCAAATTTCTGCGGATTTTGCGATCGCATTCTTCTGTCGGCATCGGCACCAAATTCTGTGATTACCATAGGCTTATCTGGCAATACTTGATGGTGTTTTTCTAGATATTTTTCCAAACCGCCAAACTCGCCACTATACCAGCCTTGATATAAATTCCAGCCCACAACCATTGGAATTTTGGTCAATCCAACAGAATTATACAAATCAAAAGCACCATGATTAGGAATCATGGTATATCTTGACGGATCTTCTTCTCGTGTCAAGTTTTCCAGTTTTTGTGCCAAAGTAGCGACGTTTTTATAATACACTTGTCTTTCTGCTGATTTTTCATCATATCTCGGACGAAGCAGAATTTCATTCATATACGCCCAGACAATCACGCTCGGGTGATTAAAACTTTGGCGGATCATTTCTCGTTGCATTTCAAGACTGTTGTCTTCAAATTCTTTGGTTTCTGTAATTCGGTTTACTTCTGGCGTTTCTACCATTGCCAAAAGCCCAATTCGATCACAAGTTTCCAAAACTGTTGGGTCTTGCGGATAATGTGCAACACGCACAAAATTCCCCCCCATGTTTTTTATCAATTGCATGTCTTTTTCTGCCAAAGCATCCGGCAATGCATTCGCTAGATCTTTATAATCCTGATGACGGTTGGCACCGATCAATTTGGTTGGTTTTCCGTTGAGAAAAAATCCCTTGTCAGCAGTAAATTCAAACCATCTGAAACCCACCAGAGCAGAAAACAAATCCAATTGTTGTTTTGTTTTTTTATCTAAAATAATAGAAACTGCTTTATACAGATTTGGTGCATCTGGCGACCATAATTTTGGATTCTGAATTGCTTTTGAAAGCTGTTTAAATTCAGTTTTTGAATTTGGTTTTAGTTTTAAATTGGAAGTAATATTAGAAACTTCAACATTATTTTCGTCTAATAATTTTGTGGTAATTTTTATTTCTTTTGAAGAATTAGAAGCATTTTCAACAATTCCTTTCAATTGAAAATTTGCCGATGAAGCAGAAACCGAAGGTGTTGTCACAAAAACACCATCTGAAGCTTTGTTGCTCAAATCAAAATGTACTTCGTTTGCGGCAACCAAATAAACGTCGCGGTAAATTCCACCATAAAAAGTAAAATCGGCATCGAGAGGCGGAATATTTTCATTATAGCTATTATCCACTTTCACCACAATCTGATTTCCTTTTTCTGGATTATTAAACTGCAGAAAATCATTTATAGGAAAGCTGAAAAAATTATAGCCACCAATATGCGAACCCACTTTTTTTCCGTTAATATAAACTTCTGTTGTCTGGTTTGCGCCTTCAAAATAAAGATAAACGGTTTTATTCTTCCAACTCGGATTTACAAAAACAGTTTTTTTATACCAACCTTCGCCTCGGTAATACCCCCAATTGTCGTCCATGACATCAGACTTATTCCAACTGTGTGGTAAATTGACATCTTCCCAATCAATGTTTTTTCCATTTTCTAAATCTGTCGTTTGTAATTTCCCTTTATAAAACTGCCAATTCGAGTTGATTGATTGTTTTATTTTTTCTTGGCTAAATCCTGTCACAAATGCAAATATCATGCACAGGAGTACAATATTTTTTTGAATCATCTTAAATTATAGTTTGATGGTTTTACCAATCCGTAGTTAAACAAAGCTCTTAGGTTGTTTTCTGGATCAGTTAAAATTTAAAAGTAATTTATTTACTAATTATAATTTGGTAGGAATCACTTACTTTCCATCAAATGAATTCGGCATATTCATTTCTGACCCTTTTATAATCATTTTTCAGTCCACTAAAATACTAAAAAGGTCTCTTTATTTACATTACTTTCAAAATAAATTCAGATAAAATTAGTCCATAGACCGTTTTTGATTCCCTTTTTAAAGCTTAAACATATTAATTTAAAGAAGTTGATAGTAAAAAAGCATGAATGAACATAATATCCCAGCCTAAAATTGAATAGATTCACTATATTTTGAGCGTTTCGCTTCCGGTCGTGGTTCCCGCTGTATCTTTTCTGAAAGAATTTTATAGGAAACAAGACATTTAAGATTCCCGCAAAAGGATGCCGCTCCTATCACTAACGCATTCCATTCCCATAGAAACTACAGATTCAAATAAAGAAATCCGGACCTAGATCCCAAAAAACTGCGGACTGAAATTCAAAACTTATAAAACAAAAAAATCCTCATCAAGTGAATGATGAGGATTCTCAAAAGAAAGGCGACGACATACTCTCCCACAAAACTG
>NZ_VJYD01000025.1 GCF_007341385.1 Flavobacterium daemonense | reverse complement strand
TCATTTGGCGTTCTGTTTTGCTCTTCTATTTTGATGAATTTTTACTTCTTCAGGCCAGTTTCTGAGGAGAAAACAAACTTCAAAGCCTTCCTCTCCGCCGATATTGATCACGCAGAGACGCAGAGGCGCCAAGTTTTTCTTCTGAAATGCCTTTTTCTTCCATGAAATCTCTTCTGGAAACCGATGTCCTAGCCCCGATAGTCCCGATCCCGAAGTATCGGGACGGGAGAAAATCCTTTTGTGCCGGCCCCGAGGCTTCGGGAGACACAAAAGATTACTTCGTCAGTTCGCTATCGCTCGTGTGAAGCGGATAGCGGGAATAGCTCCTTAAAATTACAAATACATCTCTTTCAAAAAAGGACTTCGACTCCGATCAGCCTTACAAATTATATACTATTATATATGTATGATTTGCGATGCACATGAGACGCACTGCTGTGCGCCTCTACGGAAAATTGGGATGCAAAAAAAAAAAAACTTATACATATATTATATATAAAAATAAACCCGACAGGTTTTGGAAACCTGTCGGGTTGCGGAATATCTTTTAAATATAAAATTAATCGAAGCGAATTGCTTTGACAGGAGATATTTTTGTTATTAAATAGGAAGGAATCAATAATACTAGGAAGCAAATTACGATTGTCAATAAATTTAATGCTATTACATAACCCCAATTTAAATATACTGGTGCTTGATTCACATAATAATTTTCGGGATTGAGATGAACAACTCCAAATTGCTGCTGAATAAGCAATATTGAAATCCCGATAAGATTCCCCCAAAACAATCCTCTAATTATTAAATAGAAGGCATTGTACAAAAAAATCTTTCGAACTGTCCAGTTATTTGCACCTAATGATTTTAAAATTCCAATCATTTGGGTACGCTCTAAAATAAGAACCAAAAGAGCTACTACCATATTAATTGTAGCAACCAAAATCATAACTCCTAGAATAACTACAATATTAAAATCAAAAAGCTGCAGCCAATCAAAAATGTAACTGTATTTTTCAATTATAGTTTTAGTATCCAAACTTGACGAGGTTGCTTCATAAATTTGATTCCCTGTTTCTTTTATCTTTGTAAAATCGTTTACAAAAACTTCAAAAGCACCAACTTGATCTGGAGTCCATTTATTGATTCGCTGTATATGACGAATATCACCTATTATATAAGTAGCATCAAAATCCTGAAAGCCTGAACTAAAAATACCTGCAATCTTAAATCGGCGGCTATTTGGCAATTTACCTTGTTCTTCTTTAATAAAAAAGGTATTGAAACTGTCCCCTAATTTTAAATTAAGGCGATCTGCAAGAAATCGTGAAATGATAACCTCTTCATTCACCGATTTTGAAAAATCTGGCAAATTCCCTTCAACTAGATACTCTTTTATATTGCTCCAATCATAATCGGCACCCACACCTTTAAATATAATTCCTTCGAATGCATTTGCCGTTCGTATAATTCCAGCTTTACTTGCTATGGCCTGAACATGGCTAACTTCTGGAACTGATTTAAAATTGGGATAAAAATCCTGTTTCTTAGAAATTGGCACCAAAGTCACCTCAGAATTATTATTATCAAAATTTGATATAATCACCTGACCATTGAAAGCAGAGATTTTGTCACGGATTTTTTGCTGCAATCCGATTCCAGTTGCCACAGAAACCAACATCATAATAATACCAATTGCTATTGCCGAAATCGCAATTTTAATAATAGGCGCCGAAATGCTGCTTTTATAATCTTTGGCAGTAATAAGTCTTTTGGCTATAAAATATTCTAAATTCAATCTAATACTATTAATATTGATAATACGTTCTGTTTGTTTTTTCAAAAATACATTTAAAAAACCATATTCGAATTGCCTCAAAAAACAATTATGAAATATTTGAATTTCTTATAATGGAAGTTTCTTTTTCATTTCCTCAACAATATTATATGCTGCTGGACATATTGCGACGTTTTTTAAAGTCAAATCTGTAATCTGATAAAACTTCTTCCGATCCGTATGTGGAAATTCGCGACATGCTTTTGGACGAACATCATAAATCATGCAATAATTTTCATTGTCCAAAAAAGTACAGGGAACACTTTTCAGTACATAATCGTTATCTTCATCAATTCGGAGATACTGTTCTATAAACTGCTGTGGCTTTTGCTTAAAAGATTTTGAAATTCTTTCAATATCAGCCAAAGTAAATAACGGTCCAGTCGTTTTACAACAATTGGCACACTGTAGACAGTCTGTTTTTTTAAACTCCGCGTCGTGCAAATCCTGCATTACATAGTCTAAATTTTTAGGCTGTTTCTTTTTAAGCTTATCAAAATACTTTTTGTTTTCGATATGCTTATCTTTGGCTAACTTATTTAAGTTGTTTAAAATTTGTTTCAAGTTTAAAATTTAAAGTTGATTTGCAAAATTAAACAACTTTAAACTTGAAACCTTAATCTTTGAACTAAATTACAATGAAAGATCTTTTTGGGAAAGCAATGTTCGATTTCCAAACCAATAATACGCCTGAAGATATTATAACTGAAACTTCAATTTCCGAAGAAGATGAAATGAGTATTGCCTATTTATTTCGCTCTTACAATGAAATGCCGAAATTAGAACAAAAAGCACTGCAATTGTCTTTCGGCAAAATTTTAGATGTCGGATGTGGTGCCGGAAGCCATAGTCTTTCTCTTCAAAATGATCGCAATTTAGATGTGACTTCGATAGATATTTCAGAAAAAGCAATCGAAACTTGCTTTTTACGCGGAGTAAAGAATGCAAAAGTTCAAAACATCCTAGATTTTGAAGGAGAAAAATTCGACTCAATTCTTTTATTAATGAATGGAACTGGAATTTTTGGAAAACTTGACAACTGCAACCAATATTTATCCAAATTAAAATCATTATTAAATCCTGGTGGTCAAATTTTAATTGACAGTTCAGATATCATATATATGTTTGACGAAGATGAGGATGGTGGCAAATGGATTCCGTCAAGCGATAAATATTATGGAGAATTAACTTTTACTATTTCTTATAAAGGAGAAAAAGAAGAATCGTTTGATTGGCTCTATCTAGATTATAATACATTGCAAAATGCGGCTATTGCAAACGGATTAAAATGCGAAATGATTTTAGAAGGAGAACACTACGATTATTTAGCTAAACTTTCAATCTAAAAAACAAACATGATAGAAAAATGGAAGAACTAGATTTAGAAAAATTAAAATATCCAATTGGAAAATTTGTAATTCCTGATAATTATTCATCAGAATACATCCTAAATAAAATTGAAGAAATAGCCTCTTTCCCTGAAAGGCTAAAAAAAGAAACTATCCTTTTAAATGACGAACAACTTGATACACCGTATCGCCCAGGAGGCTGGACGGTTCGTCAAGTTATTCATCATTGCGCTGAAAGCCATATGAACTGCTTTATCAGAATCAAATGGGCTTTAACGGAAAATAATCCTGTTATAAAAGCATATGACGAAGCTCTTTGGTGCGATCTACCCGACAACTTAACAATGCCTATAGAACCAACACTAGATCTATTAAGCGGACTTCATTTTAGAATCGCATATCTTTTAAAAAATCTACCTGATAGCGATTTAGAAAAATCTTTTATTCATCCAGAAAATAATTCTGAGCTTCAATTAAAAAGAATTATTGGAATGTATGCTTGGCATTCCAATCACCACTTGGCCCATATTACCAATTTAAAGAAATTAAAAAACTGGGATTAAAAAATTCAACCTCAATTAACTCATAAAAACAAAAATCTCTTCAATTGAAGAGATTTTTGTTTTTATGGTATGTTCAAATACTTGTGCGTTTGCAGCGAAACACGCCATTTTGGATTATTCATTACATAATCAACAATCAATGGTGTCATTTCTTCCTTTTTGCTCCACTCTGGCTGTAAAAACAAAATAGCATTATCATTTACAAGTTCAGCTTGCTCTTCGGCAAAAATAAAATCATGTTTATTATAAATAATCACTTTCAACTCATCGGCATTATCGTAAACCGTTTGGGTTGGCAATTTATTTTTTTTTGGAGAAAGACAAATCCAATCCCAAGTTCCACTTAGCGGATATGCTCCTGATGTTTCAATATGCACTTTAAGATTTTTTTCTTTCAATTTTTGGGTAAGTAAAGTCATGTCCCAACTTAACGGCTCTCCACCGGTTACCACAACTGTATCTGCATAAGTTGAAGCATTCTTCACAATTAATTCAATGCTAGTTGGCGGATGCAATTCAGCATTCCAGCTTTCTTTCACATCACACCAATGACAACCCACATCACATCCTCCAATTCTAATAAAGTATGCCGCAGTCCCTGTATGAAAACCTTCACCTTGAATAGTGTAAAATTCTTCCATTAAAGGCAACATTGCTCCTTTATTAACTTCTAATTGTATTTCTTTTGCTAACATTATTCAATTTTAAAGTGCAAAGATAGTCATTTCTAAACGGAACAAAAAAACCGACAGTTTAATGAACTGTCGGTTTTATAATTAGTTAGATAACTTATATTATTTTAAAGCTTTCACAGACTGAGTTGCGTAAGCATTTGTTGGATCTAAAACTAAAGATTTATTGAAATATTCAACTGCTTTAGCTTTATCTGTATTAGCATAAGCTGCACCAATACTGTTGTAAGCTTCAACTATTTTTTTAACTGTTGCAGGTTTCGCTAATTCTTCAGCACCTTTTGCAGTCGTTTTAGTAATGTACTCTTCGTAGTTTTTGATAATTAAATCATCTTTCTCTAACAAGCTGTTGATTCTCCCTTTGTATAAATAAGCCTCATCATATGTTGGAGAAGCTACAAGAACTCTATCAAAAGCAGCATCAGCTTTAGTTAATGCAGCAGCATCAACAGCTCCGTTTGCTTTATTTGCATTTGCATAGTAAAGTGAAATACCATAATACACATTGTCATTCAAATAATTTTTCTGCTCTGTATTAGTTGTGCTTAATTCATAAATAGCAGCTGCTTGGTTGTATTGTTTCTTAGTAAACAATTCTTTACCAAAATCTCCAAGATCTTCTACTGCTAATGGCTCCATTTCAACCGCTTTCTTGATATCAGCTAATCCAGCATCAAAAGCAGAAGCTTCTACTACACCATCAGCTCCAGTACCTTTTTTAATTTTTGCAAATCCTAAGTATAAATAATCTTTAGCGATAATTTTATTAGTTGGAGTTTTCACATAATCTTGCAATGATTTAAGAGCTACATCAATATTTCCATTTTCGTATGCAGAATATCCTAAATATCTGTAGATTCTAGGATTAACTTTATCTTCAGCAATCATTTTGTTTGCAACAGTTTCTAGACTTTTGTAATCTTTAACCAAGATCAAGAAATCTGCGTGACGCATTTTAGAATCTAAAGAGTAATCTGTCAAACTTAAGTATTTCTCATAGTTTGTGATAGCGTTCTGTAAGTTCGTTTTTGAAGTCGAAGGCTTATTTCTAGCCCATTTGTAATATGTTTCAGCTAATTCTCTGTAAACTGGACCATAACTTGCATTTAATGCGATAACCTCATTGAATGCTTTAATAGCTTCATCATATGATTTTGCACCTTTAAGCAAAACACCTAATTGCATTTTAGCTCTCAAAAGTGTTGGATCAGCAGTAAAAGCATCACGATATGCTTTGTAAGCTTCGTTTTGATTGTTAGCTCCGTAATAAGCATCACCAATTGCCAATAAAGCAGTTGCGTTTTGAGGTTCAATTGCTAAAGCACGTTTTAAACTAGTGATCGCACTATTATAATCAGGATTATTTGAGTTTGTGTAAGCTTTACCAATATAGATAAACTCATCAACATCCTTACGCTTCATATCTTTAGTAGCTAAACCAAAATTAGCCTGAGCCGAAGCTGCATTCTTATTATCAAGATCGATTTGACCTAATCCAATATAATTAAGGTTTTTTCTATCTGCTGCTTCTAAACCATTTAAATAGTAAATCTTAGCTGAGTCGACAACACTCTGATTTAAATAAATGTTTCCTAGAACAAAATTAGCCTCACCATCAGAAGGTTTCGCTTTGATGATTGACTTAAGCAATGTTTTTGCCTTTTGAAATTGCTCAGCATCGATTGCCTTTTTTGCTTCTTTGATATCTTGCGCGTTTGCAACAGAAGCTGAAGCAACCAAAGCAAGACTAAAAATTTTAAATTTATTCATCTTTATCGTAATTAATTTATTCTTTATCTTTTAAAAGTTGTGTTCTAATATTAAGTTTTCTGCTAGGAGTTCGAACTGGCATTAAACCAGATTTTAATACAATTCTTTGTCCGATCTCGCCTCCCATAAATGAAGCAAGTCCCATACCTAAACCATTATATCCTTGACAGTTTATAATAAACAAATCACGTGCCAAAGGATATTTCTTCAATGCGATGTCAGTTTGCGTAGGGCTATAGTACTCACTGCCGTTTAATCCTTTTACACTTAAAACATTAATTTTTTTTATTGTTTCAATCATATTAGGAGAAGGCTGATAAAGCCAATTAACACCAACAATACCAATCATTCCATCGTTTTCAGACACAAATTTAATAACTTCATCATTCGTTTTAAAAGAAAATGCTCCGTTTGCAGGAATTTCATTCACTTTAGCCAATTGCTTCATGTAGCGAACTGTACTAGAATTTGGATTATCAAAAACAAGTCCTTTAATTCCCGAATCTTTCTTTCCTTGCATAAAATCGATTACAGATTTCAACGCAATTAAAGTATCATTATTGTTTTTGTTTGAAATTAAAGCTATCGCATCAGTTGCAAAAGGAGTAACTCTAGGGTTAATTTTACTTTTTTCAAACCTTTTAAGTTCGTCAGCAGTCAAATTGCGCGCTGTAACCACAACTTTTGCTTTTTGATTTAACAAATCATTGATAAGTTCAACTTCTGATTTGGGCTTAACTGTAATTTTAGCATCATAGTAAGTTCCTTCAAAAACAGCAACCTGATCATCAACAATTGGTTTTACAGTTTCATCGACCGTAACATCAATAGACCCTTTTAAAATTGTTTCTTTTGACCCGTTCTTGCTTTTTTGGTTGCACATGGCAAACAAAAAGACAAAAGCAATCAAACCAAAAACTTTACTATATTTCAACATACTAATCCGTATTAGAATTAATTAATCTCAGGAAACGTATTGCAGAATATACTATCAGCAATCCTCCAAAAGCATATCTGTATTTAGGCTCCATATCCAAAGGAAGTTTTTCCCAGAACATAATCATTAAACCGAGCACAAGATATATTAAAAAAAACAGTATTCCTAAAACAAGAAGAAATCGCTCTTTGAGCGATTTCTTCTGAATATTATTAAGCATATCTTTTAACATTATTCTGCAGATTGAATAGTAATAGGCAGAGAGTAAAGTACTCTAACTTTTTTACCATTTTGCTCGCCAGGAGTCCATTTTGGACATTTTTTAAGAACACGAATTGCTTCTGCTCCTGTACCGTAACCGATATCCCTTAAAACTTTAATGTCGGTTAATGAACCGTCTTTTTCAACTACAAACGTAACGTAAACTTTACCTTTTAAACCTTCTTCTTCTGGAGTCTTATAGTTATTTCCTACGAATTTGTAGAATTTATCAATTCCTCCAGGGAAATCTGGTTTTACTTCGATACCAGCTGTGTTATATACTTGGTTATCTTCTTCTACTACTGCAGCAGTTCCAGTACCTACTGGTTCATCAACAGTTAAAACTGCATCTGGATCTCCTTTGATAGTTTCAGAACCAACTTTTTTGTCCTTAAGATCCTCAATTTTTGGTGGATCTTCAGTAACTTCATTTGCTTTAGCAACAACCGGCTTCACAAACTTCACCTGATCCACTTTTGGTGGTGGTGGTGGTGGTGGCGGTTCATTTGGTTTTACCTCTTCTTTTTTCTTTGGAGGTAATTTAACAGTAGCGATCTTAATATCTGTATTCGCTTCATCGTCACCAGAATTTGGCAAGAAGCTAGCAATAAGAGGAGCTGCTACAGCAAAGCCAAAAATAACCGAACCTATGATAAGCGCCTTAACCGTAGTTTTGCTGTTCGATTTTCTTAACTCATATGCACCATATATCTTATTACGTCCTTCGAATACGATATCAAGCCACTGATTTTTTATAATATCTAATTTCATTTTTCTTGATTATTAGGATGTTCAAACAAGACAAACTATTGTTTATCTATCAATTTTGTTTCCTCAGGACTAAACTCAGGAACAATTGCGTACGTATCAACTCCAGCAATCGCCATTTCATCCAACATATCAACTAAATTTTTGTAAGTTGACTTTTTACTTGGTTTAATAATAACGATAATTCCATTTTTAGGTTTTCCTTGAGCTGCAGAATATTCTAAAACAGATTTTTTTCTATTAAGAACTTCTCTACGAATCCCATCTTTACCATATGCAATATCTTTAGGTCCCGCAATTGGCGACGTTAATAGTCCCATATAGTAAACCATCTTATTGTTCTCACCTAACATCACTGTCATCGTACGATTCTCATCTACTTTGATATCTTTATTCTTAGTAGGGTCATCATCTTTATCTGGCAATGACAAATCCATCGATTTTGGTTTTGACAACGATGTAGTTAGCATAAAGAATGTGATCAATAAGAATGCCAAATCCACCATCGCCGTTAAATCGACTTTCGAATTTTGCTTTTTACTTCTTACTTTGCCACCTTTTCCGCCACCACCGTCGCCGGTATTTAATTCAGCCATTTTAGTGTATCTTTTTTAATTAAAAGTCTTTTCCTCTCGTACCTGTAACTAAGTTAAAGGAATTGATTTTCTGATCTTGTAAAATATCCATAATCTTTTTGATTTGCGGATATTGTTCTTTAGCATCTCCTTTAATCGCAATCTGCAATTCTTTATCATCAAGATCAATTGCAGCTCTTCTTGAAACAAGAAGCCATTCTTTCAATTGATTATCTAAAGAATCGATTGGAATTCCAGGTTGATTTGCTTTAGCTCTATCAGCACCTTTCATATCGATGATTTGCTTTAAACCTGTTACTGGAACACCGAAGTCATCCATTAAAGCAAATTTAGCTTTATCATCTTCAGAAAAGTTCACGCCGAATTTTGCACCAATTCCTTCAAGAGTCCTTTTACGGATCTCTCTTCCTTTGATGTCAAAAAACACTTTACTTTTCCCGTCTTTGCCTTTACCTATTGTAATAATTGCCAAATCTGAATCTGGTAATTTACTTTGAACAGTAGAAGCAGGCATATCTACAGGAAGTGCTTCTGGCACTTTAGCAGTAGCGGTCAAGATAAAGAACGTAAGCAAAAGGAACGCAACATCACACATGGCAGTCATATCTGTCGATGTTGACTTCTTTTTCATTTTTATTTTAGCCATTATCTTTTATTTTATTTTGATATAATTAATAACTTTAATTATCAATATCAAAAATTAATTATTGTCTTAAACTTCCTCTGAATTTTCTGTAAGTATTAACGATAGTAGTACCAGCCTCATCGATAGAGTAAGTTAAATCGTCAATTTTAGCAGTAAAGAAGTTGTAAGAAATGATAGCCATAACTGAAGTAGAGATACCTGTTGCAGTGTTGATAAGTGCCTCAGAGATACCTGTTGCAAGAGCAGCTTGGTCAGGAGTACCAGCAGAAGCTAACGCACCAAACGCTTTAATCATACCAGATACAGTTCCTAACAATCCTCCTAATGTACCTAAAGATACTAAAGTAGAGATGATAGTCATGTTTTTCTCTAACATTGGCATTTCTAATGAAGTTGCCTCTTCGATTTCTTTGTGGATTACTTCAGAAGCTTCCTCGCTGTTGAATCCTTCTTTTTTAACGTCTTGGTATTTAATCAAAGCAGATTTAATTGCGTTTGCAACTGAACCTTGTTGTTTGTCACAAGAAGCGATAGCACCTTCGATGTTTCCTTCTTTAATACTTGCCTGAACACCTTTCATGAATTTATCTAAGTTAGCTTTTCCAGCTGCTTTACCGATAACAATGAATCTTTCAATAGAAAAAACAACAACCATTAAAAACATACCTAACAATACTGGTACAATGAATCCTCCTTTATATACCATACCAAGAGTATTGATTGGGTGACCTGTTTCAGGATTTCCTCCTTCAAAGTTTGCAGGAGACCCCATGATTACTTTCCAAATAAACACCCCAACAATGATACACGCTGCAATAATGATTCCAGTAATCATTCCTCCTCCATTTGAAGTGCTTTCTTTTTTAACTTTAACGTTTGCCATTTTTTTTAATTTTAATAGTTTTAAATAATTTTTATTTTTTAGTTATATTTAACTTGTAGAGGAGCAAATTTATACGTTTAGTTTAAATAAAAAAACTTTTTTTAATTTTATTCAAGGAAATTTAACGTCAATTTAAAAAATATCTCATTAAATTGCTGACATCATTTTTTTGATAAAACAAAAAAAAGGTCGAATAGTAAAAAAATTACAACGTTTTAGTAAATATTCAATTAATCCATTGAAATCTTCTTAAAAAGCTGCGAATATTTTTTTTATATCATTTTCAATCAAAAAATGCATTTTCCTAATAAAAAAAGACCCGCCAATTGTTAAAAAACGAAGCAAAACTCTTATAATCATCTAAATTACAAATAAAAACATGAATAAAAAAGATAATTTCATTCAAGACATAAACAATGGCTATCTTTCAAAAGGTGACAGCATCACTTTAGGAAGCGCAATGCTGGATGGAGAAGCAATTCCCGAAGCTCATGTAAAAATACCATTGAAAACCTTAAACCGCCATGGATTAATTGCTGGTGCGACAGGAACTGGAAAGACAAAAACAATTCAGGTTTTTTCTGAACAGCTTTCAAATGCAGGAATTCCCGTTTTAATGATGGATATTAAAGGAGACTTTAGCGGTATTGCAAAAGAAGGCGTAGAACAAAGTTTTATTACAGAGCGCCACGCCAAAATGAATATTCCTTATAATACAGCTTCATTTCCTGTTGAACTGATGTCGTTATCTAAACAAAACGGAGTTCGCTTGCGCGCTACGGTTTCTGAATTTGGCCCTGTTTTATTTTCAAGAATTTTGGATTTAAATGATACTCAGGCAGGCGTAGTAGCAGTTATCTTTAAATATTGCGACGACAAGCAAATGCCTCTACTTGACTTAAAAGACATTAAAAAAGTTATAAATTATATTACTGAAGAAGGCAAAGACGAAATCGCGGCCAGTTATGGAAAAATTTCAACCGCAACTACAGGAACTATTCTTCGAAAAATTATCGAACTCGAGCAGCAAGGAGGTGATTTGTTTTTTGGCGAATTATCTTTTGAAACTGACGACTTAATGCGAATTGATGAAAACGGAAAAGGCTACGTAAATATCATCCGCTTGACGGATATTCAAGACAAACCAAAATTATTCTCGACTTTCATGTTAAGTCTTTTAGCGGAAATTTATCAAAAAATGCCCGAAAAAGGTGATGCTGAACAACCGGAATTAGTAATTTTTATTGACGAAGCGCATTTGATTTTTAATGAAGCCAGCAAAGCATTATTAGAACAAATTGAAACGATTGTAAAGTTGATTCGTTCAAAAGGTGTTGGTGTTTATTTTGTAACACAAAACCCAATGGATGTTCCGAGTGGTGTTTTGGCGCAATTAGGTTTAAAAATTCAGCATGCACTTAGAGCTTTTACAGCAAATGATCGTCAAGCAATTAAAAAAACAGCTGACAATTACCCAACATCTGATTATTATAAAACAGATGAATTGCTTACAAGTTTAGGAATCGGCGAAGCACTTGTAACGGCATTAAATGAAAAAGGAATTCCGACGCCGCTCGTGGCAACCATGATGCGCGCACCTATGAGTCGTATGGATATTTTAACTGCTGATGAAATCGAAGAAATCAACGGAAAATCAAAATTGGTTAAAAAATACAGTGAAGAAATTGATCGTGAAAGCGCTTACGAAATTCTAACTAAAAAAATTGAAGAAGCAACCCAAGCTGCAACCGAACAGGAAGAACAAGCGCCATCAAAATCTTCAAAAACGGAACCAAGTACCGCAAGCGTTGTTGGAAAATCGGTTTTAAAAGTAGTAACAAGTGCTACATTTATTCGAGGCGTTTTTGGTGTACTAACCAAAATCTTCAAAAAATAAAAAAAATAAAACCATATAAGTACATTTAAAATGGTTTGCGTAACAATAGTAAACCCGACAGGTTTTAAAAACCTGTCGGGTTTATATTTATTAAATGAACTTATATCACTTATATGGTTTACAAAATTTTATCTTTTCTCCAACAATTCCAGAATTTTATTTTCAACCACTGGTGTATCCCAAATCGTTTCAATGCTTTCAAGCTTCAAAACCTCTTCCATAATTCCGTTTTGGAAATCACCAATTGCCAAAGCTTCTGCATAAGGGCGATCGCTGAAAGTAACTCGGCTATAAAGCGGAATCCATTTGTCAGGATGTTTGTCTGAGAAAACCTTTTCTATTTTCTTTTGCAATAAGAATTTTTCATCGGCAGTTTTAGTGCTCATTTCCATAAAATTGCGATACGAAAGCTCTGCAATGGCATCGGCATTTGGTTTTCTTGAGATCTGATATTCGGTAAAGATCTTTTTCCAATCGTCTTGGTACTTTTCAATCATTTCGTTCAAAACCGTAATATCCTCAAAACCTGCATTCATACCTTGCCCGTAAAACGGAACTATAGCATGACAGGCATCACCAATCAAAGCAATTTTATCTTCAAAAGTCCACGGAAAACACTTCATCGTTACCAATGTACTTGTTGGATTCTTAAAGAAATCATTTGCCAGTTCCGGAATCACTTCAATAGAATCTGGGAAATTTTTCTCAAAGAAATCTTCCACCATTTTTCGGTCGGTTAAGGATTCAAAAGAATTCTGTCCTTCAAAAGGCATAAATAAAGTACAGGTAAAACTTCCGTCAAGATTAGGAAGCGCAATTAACATATACTCGCCTCTTGGCCAAATATGAAATGAATTTTTATCTAATTTATGTGTTCCATCTGCGTTTGCCGGAATATTTAATTCCTTATATCCCATATTCAAAAATTCCTGCGAATAATTGAACATGCTTTGGCGTTGCATTCTGTGGCGGATTCTCGAAAAAGCGCCATCGGCACCAAAAACCATATCATATTTTCGTTCCTCCCACTCGCCTCTTTCGCTTTCGCCAATGTGCAAAGTCGCATCACTCAAAGTTACATCCCAAATTTTCTGCTCAAAATGAAACTCCGCTCCTGCTTCTTCTGCAAGATCGATCATTTTACGATTCAACTTTCCTCTCGAAATCGAATAAATCGATTCGCCTTCTTGTCCGTAATTCTGAAAATTCAGTTTATCCACCAAATGAATCGCACGTTTATCCATCGGAATTGCAATTTCACGAACCGAATCGCCAACACCAACAGCATCTAACGCTTTCCAGCCACGATTAGACATAGCAAGATTTATAGAACGTCCAGAGAAATTTATTTTGCGAATATCAGGGCTTCGATCATATACATGAACGGTATGGCCGGCTTTTTTAAGATAAATTGCCAATAGTGATCCTACAAGTCCAGAACCTACAACAGCAATTTTGAGTGAAGTTTGCATCAGGGAAAATCTAATATATAAGGTCGTAAAAATAAGTAATAATTATAGATAAGATTTAAAATAAGTGAATTATTTACAGCTTACGACTCTCAACAATTTATAATTCTCCTTTTTAGAATTGCTAGTGTTTTTGAAAATATAACAAAATGTTATTTTTATTGATTTATTTGAAAAAATTAAACAATTAGCTTTGTTTTAGAATTACATCATTTAAATAAAAAAAATATGAAGAGCGAATTATTACAATCACAAATCACTCTAGAAAACGAAAAAGTTTTATTGCTTCCTTTTGAACACGAAAGAAACATCGAACTCAAAGAAATAATTTTTGACGACGAAATCTGGAAATATATGGGAATGTATGTTCGAACCGACCAAGATTTCGAAAATTACATTCAAAACACTTTAAAACAAAAAGCGGACGGAATTTGTTATCCGTTCCTTCTTATAGATAAAGCCACAAACAGAGTTGCCGGAAGTACGCGTTATGGCTATTTGAATCACGCGAGCCAAAAATGTGAAATTGGCTGGACTTGGTATGGAAAAGACTTTCAAGGAACCGGATTAAACAAGGCGTGTAAATATGAATTGTTGAAATTTGGCTTTGAAAGTATTCAGTTTAGAAGAATCCAATTCAGCGCCGATCTTGAAAATTTAAGATCACAAAAAGCAATTGAAAAACTAGGTGCTCTAAAAGAAGGTTTGTTTAGAAACAATTATGTCGATTCTGAAGGAAAAAGTAAAGATGACGTTTATTATAGTATTATTTTGGAGGAATGGGAAAATACTAAAAAAGGATATTTCTCGGAATTCGTTTAATCATATCCTAAAATTAAACCCAGCCTTTTAGCTGGGTTTAAAATCAAATCTTTATTTTAAAACTAATTAACCTTTTCTACATCATTCAATTTCCAAGATTGGTCAAACAAAGCTGGTGTTGGTCCATAAAATCTTGCTAATATTTCAAAACTTCCTTTTGGATCTGTTGGAACCCAGTTGCTTTCTCCTTCAGGCGGAGGTTTAGGCCCAAAATATAATGTAACGGTTCCATCAGTATTTTTTTTGATTCCAGGTGTTTGTGATGAGCGTCCAGCCCATTTTACATTTCTAATATAAGTATGCGTTTCTCTATTGTATGCCGTCATCGACCAATATTGTTTGACAGGTACATTTGCAGGAACCGTTACTTTATAAGAAGTATTTCCATTTAACAAATTGCCGTCCTTATCTTTTACTGTCATAAGATAATATTGAGATTCTCCTAGATGTTTTGCACTAAAAAAAGCAATCATATAACAAACTCCCCTATTGTCAATTGGATAAATTTCTTTTATTTGAAAAGAACTTTTAACACTCATTACGTTTTCTTTATCAGCAGGAAAAAACCAATTTGCTCCCGAATAAAAAGGCTTAACATTTTCATAGTTAAATATGAGCCAATCTCTTGCTTCATTCACAGCTGCCTTAAATATTTCTTTAGTTCTTGCATCTGGACTAAAATTTTTACCTCTCTCAATTCCAATAGTTCTTAAAGGATCAATCATTGCTCGATCGCGTTCCAAGAAAGGTTCTTGCTGTACAATTTCATTTAACGTTGAATAAAAACTATCATCATATTTAATAGAAGAATCATAAACCTCTTTTGATGCGTCAACAAATATTGTTTGCGGTGATTTTGAAGCTTCTGAGTAAGGATAAAGCTTTACTTGTTTGCTATAATCAACAGCTGCTTTTACATCTGCGTCGCTACCGCTTTTGAGTACAGAACGCAAGAGTGCGTAACCGCGATACGTATCTGACTGCATTATAATGTAGCCTGAAGGAATTTTCGCTTTATCGTATCCAGGAGGCAGAATAATATATTTTCCTCCTTTGCCTTTGTCCACACCGCCGGGACCGACATCTTCAATAGCTCCTTGCCAGAAATTCATCACACTTCCGTTAAAAACACCATTATCTGCTGGCGGAATTTCCAGAACTACAGGACCTTTTTCGGTATTAAAAAAAGGCATCAGATAAATAACATCTTGATTAGGAGTCAACGTTTGATTTTTCCAATTCAATAATCCTGGCCAATAAACAATTTGATTATAAGACCCATGGAGTTTTTCCATTTCCTTGTACATGAGCTGGAAATTAACCGCCGGAATTCCCCAAATAGCAGCTTCAACAGCTCTTTGGTACTGTATTTTCTCTTTTATATTTTGAGGCTGAAATACAGTTTGTGATGTTGTTTCAGTCTGATTAGATACTGTTCCTGTTTTCTCTTCTTTTTTGCAAGCTGTTGTTAACAACAGCAATAAAAATAGATATGAAATGCTTTTTTTCATGGCAATAGGTGTAAAATTGATAATAAATAAAAACCCAATCAAAAGTAAGTAATCACAAAAAAAAACTCTTATTCAAATCTTTAAAGCATGTTTCACTTTTTAAAATGAAACCATTTTTACATTTAGCAAACACCTTTTTTTTCGATCATTTTGAATTAAATTTGAAATAAAATAACACATACTAATTTTTCAAATTTTAATTTTGACTAAATGAACCTCTACTCAGAACATTACGTATCTCAAAAAGCGGAAAGGTTCGTCAATAAAATTTGGTGT
Source organism: Flavobacterium daemonense (assembly GCF_007341385.1). Lineage (GTDB taxonomy): Bacteria > Bacteroidota > Bacteroidia > Flavobacteriales > Flavobacteriaceae > Flavobacterium > Flavobacterium daemonense. The sequence continues at coordinate 8,565 of NZ_VJYD01000025.1, read as the reverse complement.
TTAGACAACAGCATCGGCGAAAGCCTGATTAAAAACAAACTCGTTTTGCCAAACGGCTGTTTTAATCTTGCCGTTGTTTTTGGAAATGCAATTGAAGTTCATACGAGCAAAAACAAATATGAAATGAACGAAGGCATTTACTTTTGTTCGCAAATGACCAATAAAGTTTTGGTGAATATTCAACCAAAAACTAAAGTTTCTATCATTCAATTGCATACTTGGACGCTTTCGATGTTTCCGAGATATGATTTGAGCAATTTTACCGATTCGATTATCAAAATTAATCCTGAAGAACTTCCTTTTCAAATTCAAATTGATGCCGAAATTGAAGTTATATTAAATACGATTAATGCTTATTTTGAAGAATTAGCCTTTTTACATTCGGAGAAAAATGCAATTGAAAAGATCTGTGAAATCATTAAAATTAGAGAGGAAGATATTTCAGTTTCAGAAATCAGTTCGGCGCTAAATTCTTCTCAGCGATTGTTGCAGATTAAATTTAAAAACGCAACTGGATTGACGATCAAAAAATACATTCAGATTCTGAAATTCAGAAAATCGGTCGATCAAATGATCACTTCTGATTTAGAAAAATTAAAACTGACAGATATTGCGCTTTACAACAAGTATTTTGATCAATCGCATTTTATAAAAAAATTCAAAGACGTTACCAAAACAACTCCAAAAACGTTTAACCCCGATTCGTACTTTCTTTCACAAAAAAGATAAGATTTCGCTTTTGTACAATTTTGATAATTTTGATTCCCGTAGTTTTGCAAAATCATTCATCATCAATCAAATATCAAAATGAAAATCATCAATCATGTATCTTATCTAAAAATCTTTTTAGTTGGAATTTTATTTTTCAGCATTCAAAAAGGATTTTCGCAGGAAGAAAAAAACAGTCTTTTTGACAAACAAGAAGAAACCGAAAAATGGCTCAAAGAGAATAATATCCCAACTTTAGGAATCGGAATAATTGCCGACGGAAAACTAAAACAGATAAAAGTTTTTGGCGAACTCAAAAAAGGTGTTCCGGCACCGTACAACACACTTTGGAACGTAGCTTCTTTAACAAAACCGGTAACCGCAATTACGGCTTTAAAATGTAAGCGCAGGGAAATGGGATCTTGACGAACCACTTTACAAATATTGGACAGATCCAGATATTGCAAATGATCCGAATACAAAACTCTTAACCACAAGAATCATTTTAAGTCATCAAACTGGTTTTCCTAATTGGCGATACATGAACAAATCAGGAAAACTAGATTTTAAATTCAAACCCGGAACGCAATATCAATATTCTGGCGAGGGAATGGAATATCTGCGAAAAGCTTTGGAAAAGAAATTCAATAAAACCTTAAATCAATTGGCTTCAGAATTAATTTTTGAACCATTGAAAATGAATGAGACGCAATTTATCTGGAACGAAAAAGTAGACATTTCGAGATACGCCATAAATTATGACAAAAACGCAAATCCTTATGAACCCGTAAAAAACAAAACCGCAAACGCCGCCGATGACTTACTAACGACTATTCAAGATTACAGTACATTTTTGTGCAGTGTTTTGAGCAGCGACGGCTTGAGCAAAAAAGTATTCGACGAAATGAATGCGCATCAAGTAAAACAAGCAAAAGCAAATAAATACTTTGGTTTGGGTCTTGAAATTTATGATTTTGGAAACGGCGAATATGCACTTTCGCACGGTGGCGCAGATCAAGGTGTTCAGACGCTTTTCTTTTTGCTTCCGAAAACAAAACAAGGTCTGCTAATTTTCACCAATGTCGATGATGGTTATAAAGTTTATGAAAAATTGCTTCTTCATTATTTAGGTGAAAACGGGCAAAAACTCATTGACATTGAAACAAAATAAAAACATTAATTGCAAAACCAATGGTTAAAATAATTATTTTGATACTTATGCTTTTAAGCAAAATTGTATAAATAAAAATTAATGATTGCAAGCTAAAAACGAATCGTTAGTTAGGAGCATAAACCGCTAAAAACCATTTTAAGTTTATGCTCAGATTCGTTTTGGTTAAAATAAAATGAAAAAAACTGATTGTTCTTGAAACCAAAAAGCAAATCGATCGTCTAACAATTTAGACACATCAATTTTAGACCGATATAAAAACGTACTTTCGATATAATTTATTGACGATCTAATCATTAGAAGTTTCAATCATCAATCAAAAACGAATCATTTATTAATCCAAAACCCATAATCAGCAATCATTATGAAAAACGCAATCAAACTAATTCTTCTTTGTGCCATTCTACAGCTTTCTTCGCTCAACACTTTTGCACAAACCAAAGCTCAAAAAATCGAACAGCTTTTAGCTAAATACAATGAATATGGGCAATTTAACGGTTCGGCTTTAGTTGCTGAAAACGGAAAAGTAATCTTTAAAAAAGGCTTTGGTTCCGCAAATTTTGAATGGAATATACCGAATCAGTCGGATACAAAATTTAGATTAGGATCTATTACCAAACAATTCACGGCACTCTTAATTGTAAAATTAGCCGAAGAAGGAAAATTGAAACTAGACGCTCCAATTACCACTTACTTGCCAGATTATCCAAAAGAAACGGGCGATAAAATCACGATTCATAATTTATTGACGCATACTTCCGGAATTCCGAATTATACGGCTTCTCCAAATTTCCTTAGAGACAAGAGCCGAAATCCTGCAACGCCACAAGAATTTGTAAAAACATTTTCAAGTCTTCCGTTGGAATTTACTCCTGGCGAAAAATTCAATTATAGTAATTCTGGTTACTTCTTGTTAGGTTATATTATCGAAAAAATCACAGGAAAAACGTATGAGCAATATTTGCAAGAAACCATTCTGACGCCTTTGAAAATGGTCAATACTGGGTATGATCATAGCGATCTAATTATAAAAAACAGAGCCGCTGGATATGAAAAAGATGGCAAAAATTTAACCAACGCCTCTTTTATCGATATGAGTATTCCGTATGCTGCGGGCTCTTTGTACTCAACCGTAGAAGACTTATACCTTTGGGATCAAGCCCTTTATACAACAAAACTACTTTCAGAAAAATCAATGGAATTGTTGTTCAAACCTTACATCAAAGCTTGGGACGGTTTTTATGGTTACGGTTGGTCAATTAAAGAGGTTGACAATGGCAAAAGCAAATTAAAAGTTATTGAACACGGAGGCGGAATTAATGGGTTCAACACCAACATTGCAAGAGTTCCTGCTGATAAAAACTTAGTCGTTCTTTTGAATAATACTGGAGGCACTGTTCTAGGCGAAATGACCGCTGCAATTGGCGCTATTTTATACAACGAACCATACGATATGCCAAAAAAATCATTGGCTTTAGATTTATTGGATGTTTATACCACAAAAGGCGCTGTCGCAGGAACAGAAACCTATAAAAAACTAAAAAACGATCCAACTTATGCCATTAAAGAAGGCGATATGAACCGAGTAGGTTATCAATTATTACAATCCGGAAAGAAAAAAGAAGCTATAGAAGTTTTTAAAATTAATGTTGAAAGTTTTCCAAAATCCGGAAATACTTATGACAGTTTGGGCGAAGCTTATTTAGCAGATGGCGACAAAAATTTGGCAATTGCCAATTACTCAAAATCGGTTGAGCTTGATCCTAAGAATGAAAACGGAAAAAAAGTTTTAGCTGAGCTTTCTAAAAAATAAGCCATCAAAGTTTTCCTTAAAAATGCTGATAAAGCCGATTTAAAATTCGGTTTTATCAGCGTTTTTTTGTTATAACTTGTAACATTCAAATTTGATGATTTGTCATAAAAAACACTATTTTAGCCGTACCCAAAAACAACTAAAATAACCTATGAAAAATCTAAAAAAGCTTCGCTTTCTATCGGCATTTTTATGTCTGTTTATTTCTGCTAAATCTTTATCGCAAAATAATCCTCCACCACCGGCAATGCCTACGCAGCAAAACAAAATTATTGTTGACAAAATCATCGAAGCGGCACATTACAAAACTTATGTTATTGATTTTTGCTTATCAAAAATAAATGAGGCTGCTGCCAAGGAAGGCTGGAACGAACAAAAATCTATGGAAATTACAGAAAGCATCAACTATAAAAATTTTAGAGATGCGATTTATAATGCTTTTGCATTTTATGATGAAGTTGAGCTAGAAACTCTTTTAAAAGCTTACGAAAAAGACACCGCTTACCAAACTAAAAATGTAATGACCGCAAATGCAGCACTCGCAAATAATTTAAATATTTTTGCCAACGATATTGTGCGAGGGAAGTATATTTCTAAATAAAGATGCTAAGATTCTAAGTTGCTAAGGTTCTAAGTTTTTTAGCCTCAACATCTTTGTCAAAGTTTTAAACTTTGACAAAGATTGCACAAGCCCAAAACTTGAAACCTGAAACTTGAAACTAATTCTTAGGTTTCAAAACCAGTTTTGTCGATGTTTTTATAATTTCCGCTTTATTCAATTTCATTTTTCTGAATTTTCCGGCGTTATACATTTCTGCTTGATCGTGATAATGTTTGCTGAATGGATTTCCTGATTGTCCTGTTGGCAAAATACTCCAGCTGTTTTCAATATCTGAGAAATCCACAATTCTTCTTGTTGAAGGCCCGCCTTTTACATAGTATTTCCCTTCTTCATTAAATCCGAAAAACAAATTATTGATTACTTCATTTGAACCCGGAGAAGCAAAAGGCCCAACATTGAATAATTTTCGCAATGCCGCAATTTTCCCTAACGGATGTTCGTGCTCTACCGTATGCACTTTTTCCCATTTCCATTCCGGAATCGAATTTCCTAACTGCGTTTGAAGCGCTTTAATGGCTTCATGAAATGATTTTGAAACAATATCCTTTCTAGTTTCTTTTACGTTTTTAGTATTGATATTATCCCACCAAACCGAATTTTCATTTTTAATTTGATTGGCGATAACCTGTTTTCCAACAGAAACACCTAAAAACAAATTAAAATTGTCTTTGCCCATTTCATCTTCAAAAGTATTTTTCAAGTACAGATAAACCCATTTATTGTAAATCGTTGGCGCAACATCTTCTAAATTTGTTGTTCCTTTCCAAGATTTCAAAACATTTACAGCTTCTTTTTCTTCTTTCGAAATTGTAATTAAATCGATATTCGAAATCAAATTTTGCACCGTTCCAACAGCAACATCAGAAGTATTATCATAAATCATCTTGCTGATTGCTTCCTTGTCCCAATCAGACTTTGCATCCATTAAAGTAGAAATTCTTTTCGCACGATCTTCTGGCAAATAATATCCTGGATACAAATACCCATCAATTACTTCGGGCTGATTATTGGCCGAATATACATAACCCCATTTTGGATTTTCAGCCGATGGATTTTTAGAAAAATCTAAATATTCTGTAATATCATCTTTTCCGTTGGTACCATCTAAAATCAAATGCGTATTTACACCTTCATTATGCTTATATAATTTTCCAGTTGCCCACCAAGCCACATTTCCTTTGGCATCGCCATACATCACATTCAGTCCTGGCGCCGCAACTAGTTTTACTGCATTTTTAAAATCTTCTTTATTTTTTGCATGCGAAAGACCATAAACGGCATCCAGAATCTGAATTGGCTGATTCGTGTATGTCCACAACATTGCAATTGGATTTTTCTTGTCTAAATGTTCCAATAAATCATTCATAATTGGTCCGTGTCGGCTAGACTTTATGGTCATAACAACATCAGAAGTATCTTTTACTTTTATTGTTTTTTTTCTGATTTCATACGATGCAAAACCACTTGGAGTTTGATATTGATTGGCGTCTCCAACTTTATTTTTTTCTTGATAAAAATCAATATCATCATTTTCAAACATCGTTAAACCGTATGCATAATCACGATTGTGCGCTAATAACGGAAACGGAGTTCCGGCTAAATAACAACCATACAATTCATGTTTCGGTGTTACAATATGCGCTTCGTACCAAGTTGCAGGTTGCGAAAATCCAATATGTGGATCATTCGCAAAAATCACTTTTCCGCTTTTTGTTTTGTGTGGTCCAGCAACCCAGCTGTTGCTTCCTATAAAAGGCGGAATTGGCGATTTGTCCAATAAGGCAGCAACCGATTTTGAAATTTCTGTATACTCCTCAATGTTTTCTTTTGAGCTTTTAAGCTGCGTTGTGTTGAATTCGCCATTTATTCCTAAATCTTTCAAATATTCGGCGCCATATTTATTACGGATGTCAGTCAATAACGGATCTGTTTTTTGAGCCATTGCAAAACTGAAAGACATGTATCCGAAAATATTGTAAACGTCTTTAATAGTAAATTTTTCTTTTTTAACACCAACAAGCGTAAATTCAATTGGCGTTATGCCTTCTTCCAAATATTGATTGATTCCGTCCAAATAGGCTTGCGTCAATTTATAACTTTCGCTGTTTTTGTCTAATTTGGCAATGGCTTTCGCCGAAGCTTCTTCAATGCCAATTCCGGCAAAAAACTTATCATTTTTAAGCGCAACCGATCCGAAGATCTCAGATAATCTTCCCGGCGCAATTCTGCGAAGCAATTCCATTTGCCATAATCTTTCCTGCGCGTGAACGTAGCCAAGTGCTGTCATCGCATCTTTTTCAGAATCGGCATAAATATGAGGAACTCCAAATTCATCAAAATAAACTGTAGTTTCTTTTTGGAGATTTTTCAACTGTAATTCTCCTTCATATTTAGGTTTTAAATGAAAAATATAAGCGCATAAAGCAATCGCAAGAACAACAATAAGTACTACTAAAACCAGCAGAAATTTTTTAAATCTTCTCATATTTTGCAAAAAGTATAAACATAAGGTTTGTAAAATGATGTAACCAAAAAGCAGAATAATGTAATATTCCTCCTTTTTTAAAGCCTAAATTTATGTATTTAAAATCAATACTATAAATGTCAATATACAAAAAAATAGCAATTGGTATCATTTCTCTTTTCCTTCTTTTGATTTTGGCCAATATCGGCTTGAATTACTGGATAAAAAAACAGCTTCCTATTATTATTCACGAGAAAAACAAAACCGCCTATAATATCAATTACGAAAAAATTGAAGTCTCTCTTTTTTCTCGAAACATCTATGCTGAGACTTTATTGGTAAATCCGAAAAACGAACCAAAAGACAGTAAAAATGGACTTTTCTCCAAAATCGAATCCATCACTATAAAACATTTTAATATTTGGGATTTGGCTTTTCGAGATGTTATTCAAGCCGAAAGTATCATCATTAACAGACCACGAGTCATTTTATATAAAAAAGGCGAAAAACTGCTTAATAACAGCAAAAGCATTAAAACTGAAATTGTTGATCCTTTCCGAAAAATCATCGCCGTTTCAAATATTTATTTAAATGACGGAACAGTCGATGTAGTTTCTTTAGATACTGAAAAACCTATTTTCAGCATTAAAAAAATCATTCTGAAATTGGAAGGAATTTTAATAACCGATGCTACTTTAAAAGAAAAAATTCCCCTTCAATATAAAACCTATGCTTTAGTCTGCGACAGTTTATTTTATCGTCCGAGTTCGTTTTATCATATCAATATTGGAAAAATAAGTACGGAGAAAAACTTCCTAAAAATCAATAATTTCTCGAATATTCCGCAATTCAGCCGACGCGAATTCACAAAACGTCTTGAAAAAGAAAAAGACATTTATACACTAAAATTTGATTCGGCTCACGTTGAAAAAATGGATTGGGGATTTAAAAATGATCGCTTTTATTTCAGAGCAAATTCACTTGTAATCAATCATTTTGATGCCAATATTTACCGCAGCAAATTGCCAAAAGACGATCTGAGCAAAAAATATCTATACAATCATTTATTGCGAAATCTAAAATTCCCATTGCAAATTGACACTTTAAAAGTTCTGAAATCGAAACTCGTTTATGAGGAAGAGATTGATTTTTCTAAAGGCCCGGGAACTTTAACTTTTGACAAATTCAATTTGCAGGCTACAAATCTGCGTAGCGGTTTTGGCTTAAAAAAAACAAACGATGTTAAGATAAAAGTGAAATGTACTTTTATGAAAACTTCTCCGCTCGATGTTGATTGGAGTTTTAATGTTCTAGATAAAACCGACGGTTTTCATATTCAAGGCGTGATTTCGAATTTTGATGTCAGGGCGATGGGGCAATTCAGCAAACCGTATATGAATGCTTCATTTACAGGAGTTTTTAACAAATACCGATTTAATTTCTACGGAAATGATAATGTTTCGAAAGGAAATGCTTCTCTAGATTACGACGATTTAAAAGTCACATTATACAAAAAGAAAGATCCTGAAAAAGAAGCCAAACTGAAATCGGCAATCGCTAATTTATTTGTAAAAAATGATTCAAATGACAAAGCAAAAACCGCCGATGTTGAAGTGGAAAGAATTCAGGAAAAATCTTTCTACAACTTTTTATGGAGAAATATTGCGGAGTCTTTGAAGAAGATTTTGATATGAAATGAAGTGTCAGCGTAATATTGTCATTCCGATTTCTATGATAAAACCAAATCTTTTTCATAAAAGGTTTGGTTTTTTATTACTGCAAAAACA
>NZ_VJYD01000024.1 GCF_007341385.1 Flavobacterium daemonense | reverse complement strand
TGCCGGGGTTCGCCGCAAAAAGATTACTTCGTCAGTTCGCTATCGCTCGTGTGAAGCGGATAGCGGGAAACAGCTCCTTATAAACAAACCAGATTCCAATCTAAGGAGGCTTCGACTTCGCTCAGCCTGACAAGTACACATATTACATAATAGGTATGGTTTTCGTTGCGCAATAGACGTACTGCTGTGCGCCTCTACGAAAATTGGGATTTGATTGCATCCTTATATATATGCATAAAAAAACAAATCCTGCAGGTTTTGGAAAACTGTCGAGATGAACATTACCCCTAATATACAACAGCATCAGTTCAACAACTATATTATAACGCAATCTTATACATATATATATTGTATGTATTTTTGTAATCATGTATATTTGCATTCACAAAATTATAAACAATGATCAAGATTACTTTACCCGATGGGTCTATTAGAGAGTTCGCTTCGGGCGTAACTCCAATGGAGGTCGCTAAAAACATTAGCGAAGGTTTTGCAAGAAATGTTATTTCTGCATCTTTTAATGGTACAACTATTGAAACCGAAACTCCATTAACGACCGACGGTAATCTTATATTATATACTTGGAATGATGCTGAAGGCAAAAAGGCTTTCTGGCATTCAACTTCACACGTAATGGCTCAAGCTCTTGAGGAATTGTATCCAGGAATCAAATTAACTCTTGGACCTGCGATTTCTAATGGTTTCTATTATGATGTGGATTTTGAAGATCAGAAAATTTCTGAAGCTGATTTCAAAAAGATCGAAGACCGTATTCTTGAAATCGCACGAGGAAAATTCGATTTCAAAATGCGCCCAGTAACTAAAGCGGAAGCTTTAGACATGTATAAAGATAACGTTTACAAGACTGAATTGATTTCAAATCTTGAAGACGGAACTATTACATTCTGCGATCATTCTACTTTTACTGATTTATGTCGTGGTGGACATATTCCGAATACAGGAATTATCAAAGCTGTTAAAATCATGAGTGTTGCTGGTGCTTACTGGAGAGGTGACGAGAAAAACAAACAGTTGACTCGTGTTTACGGAACTTCTTTCCCTAAACAGAAAGATTTGACAGAATATCTTGAACTTCTTGAAGAAGCAAAACGTCGTGATCACCGTAAATTAGGAAAAGAACTTGAATTGTTTGCTTTCTCGCAAAAAGTTGGTCAAGGTTTACCTTTATGGTTACCAAAAGGGGCTGCTTTGAGAGATCGCTTAGAGCAATTCTTGAAAAGAGCTCAAAAGAAAGCTGGCTACGAACAAGTTGTTAGTCCGCATATTGGTCAAAAGGAACTTTATGTAACTTCTGGGCACTATGCTAAATATGGTGCTGACAGTTTTCAGCCCATCCATACTCCAGCAGAAGGCGAAGAGTTTTTATTAAAACCAATGAACTGCCCTCACCACTGTGAGATTTACAATGTTCGTCCTTGGTCTTATAAAGATTTACCTAAGCGTTATGCTGAATTTGGAACCGTATATAGATACGAGCAATCTGGAGAATTACATGGCTTGACTCGTGTAAGAGGATTTACTCAAGATGATGCGCATATTTTCTGTACTCCAGAGCAATTAGACGAGGAATTCAAAAAAGTAATTGACCTTGTATTATATGTATTTGGTTCGTTAGGTTTTGAGAACTTTACAGCTCAAATTTCATTGAGAGATCAAGAAGACAGAGAAAAGTATATTGGAACTGATGAAAACTGGGAGAAAGCAGAAAATGCAATTATCAATGCAGCAAAAGACAAAGGTTTAAATACTGTTGTTGAATATGGTGAAGCTGCATTTTACGGTCCGAAACTTGATTTCATGGTAAAAGATGCACTAGGAAGACAATGGCAATTAGGAACTATTCAGGTGGATTACAACTTGCCTGAACGTTTTGAATTGACATACAAAGGTGCTGATAATGAATTACATCGACCAGTTATGATTCACAGAGCTCCATTTGGATCAATGGAACGTTTTATTGCAATTTTGCTAGAACATACAGCAGGAAATTTCCCACTTTGGCTAATGCCTGAACAGGCTATAATCTTGTCTTTGAGCGAGAAATACGAAAATTATGCTAAAAAAGTTTTAGATTTGCTAGAAAATCACGAAATTCGCGCCCTAATTGACAACCGAAACGAGACAATTGGCAAGAAAATTAGAGATGCAGAAATGCAAAAAATCCCATTTATGCTGATTGTAGGTGAAGAAGAAGAGAAAAACAGCACAATTTCTATTCGTCGTCATGGTCAAGAAGGAAAAGGCAATATTACAGTTTCAATCGAAGAATTTGCTGCGATTGTAGACGAAGAAATAAAAAAGACATTAAAAGTTTTTACAGTTTAACTTAAATTATAAAGTCATAGCAATAAGAAGCAACAGAGGTTTTCAACCTCGCGTAGAAAAAAAAGATGCACACAGAATAAATAACAATATTCGTGGTGTACAAGAAGTAAGACTAGTAGGCGAAAACATCGAACCAGGTGTATTTAAGCTTGCAGAAGCTTTACGCTTAGCAGATCAGTTTGAATTGGATTTGGTTGAGATTTCGCCAAATGCTGAACCGCCGGTTTGTAAAATCATGGACTACAAGAAATTTGTTTACGAACAAAAGAAACGTGATAAAGCATTAAAAGCTAAATCAACGCAGGTTGTAGTAAAGGAAATTCGTTTTGGTCCTCAAACAGATGAGCACGATTATGAATTCAAAAGAAAGAATGCTGAAAAGTTCCTTAAAGAAGGTGCTAAATTAAAAGCTTTCGTATTCTTTAAAGGTCGTTCTATCATCTATAAAGATCAAGGGCAAATTTTATTATTGCGTTTGGCTACAGATTTAGAAGAACATGGTAAAGTTGAAGCGATGCCGGTTTTAGAAGGAAAGAGAATGATTATGTTCATTGCTCCGAAGAAGAAAAAATAGTGTTCAGTTTACAGTTTTAAGTATTCAGTAAGAAACTTGAAACTTTAAACTTGAAACAAAAGTATAAGTAAGTAAGAATAAATTAAAACACTAGGAAAAATGCCTAAAATGAAAACAAAATCTAGCGCTAAGAAACGTTTTAAAGTTACTGGCTCTGGAAAGATTAAAAGAAAGCATGCTTTTAAAAGTCACATCTTGACTAAAAAATCTAAAAAACGTAAATTAGCTTTGACACACTCAGCGCTAGTTCACTCAACAGATATGAAAAGCATTAAACAACAATTAAGAATTATCTAATAATTCTTTAGGTTAAAAAAATTATTTATATAACCTTGGAGTATGGCTTTCAAGTTCCTTTGATTCAATTCAGGACGCCTGCTACAAAAACACATTAAAATTATGCCAAGATCGGTAAATTCAGTTGCTAAAAGAGCAAGAAGAAAAAAAATAATGAAGCAAGCCAAAGGTTTCTTTGGTAGACGTAAAAACGTTTGGACAGTTGCTAAGAATGCAGTAGAGAAAGCAATGTGCTACGCTTACCGCGATAGAAAACAAAACAAAAGAAATTTCCGTGCATTATGGATTCAACGTATCAACGCTGGAGCTAGATTGGAAGGAATGTCTTATTCTCAATTCATGGGGAAAGTTAAAGCTAACGGAATCGAATTGAACCGTAAAGTTCTTGCAGATTTAGCTATGAACCACCCAGAAGCTTTCAAAGCTATTCTTAATAAAGTAAAATAAACGTTTTATAAACTCAATTTAAGATTACTTACTTATCATAAAGAAACCATTCGTTAATTCGGATGGTTTTTTGTTTTTATAAAGTTTCAAATTCTCTATTCTTAAAAACAAAATTTAAAAAGTAACTTTGTGTAAAACCAAACCAATTTTATGTACAAACCGCTTTTTGATCATATTGGGAAATTTGTCAATCTTGAAGCTTCTGATATTGATAAATTAAAATCATGTCTTGAGCTTTCGAAAATAAAAAAGAAAGAGCATGTCTTGATCGAAGGTCAAGTGTGCAATACTATTTATTTTGTGATTAAAGGCTGTATGAGGCAATATATCATCAATTCTAAAGGTGCAGAACAAACACTGCAATTTGGCATTGAAAACTGGTGGATTACAGATTATTTAAGTTATCATAATCATGTTCCGTCGAGCTTTTATTTACAAGCAGTCGAAAACACAGAAGTTATTGCAATTGATAAAACTGTACTGGAAGCACTTTTGACAGAAATACCGAGTCTGGAACGGTATTTCAGAATTGTTTCTCAAAAAACATTTGGCGCCATGCAAATGCGAATTAAATTCTTATTTACAATGTCGGCTGAAGAACGATATCATCATTTTAATGATCATTTTCCAGAATTTGTGCAGCGTGTTCCGCAATATATGATTGCTTCCTATTTAGATTTTTCGGCCGAATTTATGAGCAAAATAAGAGCAGGAAAAATCTAAATGCATTTCTTGAAGTAGTTCAAGTTTTTTAATTCAGATATAAAAGAACTTTGTATCAAACTTTTAAAACATATAAAAATGAAATCAAGAATTGTTATCCCGACTGTTGCTCCAGAAGCATATCAAGCTATGTTAGGCCTAGAAAAATACATGGCAACAACTTCATTAACTCCCGTACATAAAGAACTTATTAAAATTCGTGCTTCGCAAATAAATGGTTGTGCATATTGTATTAACATGCATACAGCAGACGCAAGAAAATATGGTGTATCTGAACAACGAATCTATCTCTTGAGCGCATGGAGAGAAGCCGACTTTTACTCTGAAGAAGAAAAAGCAATTTTAGCATTGACCGAAGAAATTACTTTAATTAGCAATCATGTTTCTGACGAAGTGTATGAGAACGCTGCTAAGATTTTTGATGAAAAATACCTGGCTGAAATCATTTTAGCGATCATCACAATTAACGCTTGGAACAGGATTGGAATTGCAACCGGAATGCGAGCTCAATAATTTTATAAAGATAAATTTTACAACTAAATACCCTTCTGCAGACCCTCCTATTCGAGGGTCTGCTTGTATATGCCTGTAAATGAGATTCAGTATTTTATTTTTTTTTATAAAAAACAAAATACCGTATTTATACGTGGTTGTAAGAACTATAATTTTTTATTTTTGGCGCATGGTTTCAAAAAGAATACAATTTTCTTTGTCTATTTTTCTACTTCTGCTATCATTTTTTGCCTGTGAAAAGAAAAAGATTAGTGAAAAGAAAATTGCAAATGACAAGGATAAAATAGAAAAGATGATACATGCGGCTGATTTATTTTATAAAAATAAACAGCTTGACAGCGCATTTTATCTCTACAATAAAATTAGAGCAAATTGCGATCCGAATGAAAATGCAAAAGACTATGTGCATTGTACGTATTACATGGCCGAAATTCAACAAAATCATCAAGACTTTATTGGAAGCACTATTACTGCAAAAGAAACATTTCCCTTTTTAAATAAACTAAACAGTTCAGAATATGTGTGGAATATCTATAGTGTTTTAGGTAGAAATCACTATTATACTTATGATTATCCAAATGCTATTTACTATTACTCAAAAGCATTTATTTTAAAAAGCGACCAAATTAATTCACTTGAAGCAAAAAACAATATCGCTGTTATTTATATAAAACAGCAAAAATTCAAAAAAGCACTTCGAATTTTCCTTTCAATAAATAAAGAGAAAATCATTCAGGAAAACCCAGCCTATTATTCTAAAATAATAGATTATGTAGGTTTTTGCTATTACAAACTTCAAGATCCAAGAGCATTGTCTTTTTTTCAAAAGAGTCTTGAAATAAAAGCTAAAGCAAAAGATCAAGATGGTTTGGGCCGAACTTATTATAATCTTGCTAATTATTACGAAAAGAACAATGCTTCCTTATCGATGAAGTACGCCAAATTGAGTTATGAAAACTACAAGGCATCCGGCAATATTGATGATCGTTTACTAACTCTAAAATTTATTACAAATAATAGCAATGCTACAGAGACTAAGAAAAATGCGCTTATTTATAGCAAATTGCAGGATAGTATTTATCAAGCAAGACAAAGAGCAAAAAGTAAATTTGTAAAAATTAAGTACGATACCAAAAAAGAAAAAATTGAGAACCTAAAACTTAAGGCTCAAAAGATTAAAAATGAACTTCAAATAGAGAAACAGGAACGCAGAAACATAATTTCTTATATCATTATCATATTATCACTGTGCCTAATCACTATAATTTACTTTTATTTAACTGCGCGATTAAATCGTCAAAAAATTGAAGCTACATATCAAAGCGAAACTCGTATTTCAAAAAAACTTCATGACGAATTAGCAAATGATGTGTACCACACTCTTGCATTTGTAGAAAACAGAAACCTTTCTAGCGAAGAGAACAAAAATCATTTATTAGCGAAACTTGAAGATATTTATTCGCGAACAAGAAATATTTCAAAAGAAAATAATCCGATTTTAAGTAATCAACATTACACTGTCCAGCTCAAGGAGATGATTTCCAAATTTAACACCTCTAATGTAAATCTGTTATTAAATGGCTTGGATACAATTTCATGGGATAAAGTTGGCAAAATCAAAAAAATATCGGTTTATAGAGCTATACAAGAATTGCTAGTAAACATGAAAAAGCATAGTGAAGCCAGTGTAGTTGTTATAACTTTTAAAGAAAAGGATAATTTTATCATTATCAATTATACTGATAACGGAAAGGGAGTTGATACAACAAAGATGATTTTAAAAAACGGCTTGCATAATATGGAGAATACAATTCAGAAAATGCAAGGTGAAATTGAAATTAATTCCGATTTAGGAAAGGGTTTTAAAGTTCTAATTAAATTCCCGTTATAATGGCTAAGAACTTATTACGCTTTTTTCAAAAAAACTACATTGCTTTTGGACTGGTAGTACTTTTTATTGCTTTAGCATTTACTTTTTGCATGCAATTTTCAGAAGCAAAAGAACGACAAATAAAACATATCAAAAAAGATCGTTCTATCGAAATAAAACAAATGCAGAAAAAAGCATTTTCTTTTTTCGATTCTGGAAAATTCGACAGCGCACTTTTTTATTTCAATAAAACACAATTATTATGTGTGCCAAAAGAGGATTATCCAGATGAATATGTAGAATCATTAAACTATATGGTAGAAATTTTGCAACGATATGGCAATTATTACGAAGCAGAAACTACACTTATAAAGGCATTCCCTTATTTAGAAAAAACATCTAATATAAAATATGCCGTTAATGCGTACACATTCATGGGCTATAATTATATGTACACATATGATTATGAAAAGGCATTGTACTACCATAAAAAAGCATTAAAAAAAGCAGTTTCTACATTTAGGAAATCTCGAATATTAGCAGAAATTGCATTTGTCTATATGCAGCAAAAAAAATATCAAAAGGCAATAGATTTATTAGAACCAATTGTTAAATATAAAATTGAAGATAAAATAACGCCTTCAAAGACAAATTATCAACGCGCCGCTATTTTATATAATCTCGGTCTATCCTACTTGCGTATAGGAAATCATAGAGAAGCAGCATTCAAGTGTTTTAAAGAGAGTCAAGATTTAACTTTCACATTAAACGATGACTATGAATTTATTAGCAACTACTATGCTTTTTATCTGTATTATTCAAAATACTATAATCCAAAGCTGAAAAAACTAAATGCTGAGAAAGCATATTATTACGCAAAAAAAGCAAAATCGGCAATAAATGAAACCGAAATGCTGGCTAATCTAATCGAAGCCGATAATGCCGAAAACTCAAAAAAATATTGGAAAGTATATATTAAAAAAGTTGACAGCCTTGCAATAAGCCGAAAAACAGCAAAAAATCAATTTGCTGATATCATCTATAATTCAAGAAAAGACAGAGACGAAAATTTAGAATTGAAAACTCAAAAAGCAGAAAGAGAATTAGAATTAGAAAGGCAAAAAAACCATAATATCATTTTGTACATTTCTATAGTCCTGGTGCTTTCTACACTTTTATTTTTATTTTTTCGTCTTTCAAAAAAAGGGAAAAGAGAAAAAAATGAAGCAATTTATATAAGTGAAACACGAATTTCGAAAAAACTTGATGCGGAACTTGCTAATGATTTATATCACACAATAAATCTTATCAAAAAAGGAAACCTAGAACAAAGCGAAAATAAAGATCAATTGCTGAATAATTTAGAAAATATTTATTCAAAAACAAGAAATATTTCTAAAGAGAATAGTTTTATCATTACTGACGAAAATTATATTTCGGAATTAAAAGAAATGATTTCAGGATATAAAACCAATAAAGTAAATATTTTAATGCAAGGTTTTGATGCCGTACGCTGGAATCAAATTGAAAAAAACAAGAAAATTATACTTTATAGAGTGCTACAGGAAGTTTTTCTAAATATGAAAAAACACAGCGAAGCCACTTTAGTAAGTACTACATTCAAAATAATTGAAAAAAATCTAATCGTAACCTACGCAGATAATGGTGTTGGAACAGCGAATAAAAATTTTATTTTGAAAAATGGACTTCAAAATGTGGAAAACCGTATAAAAACAATAAATGGAACTATTACTTTTGACAGAAATTCTGACAAAGGTTTTAGATTAAGTTTCACCTTTCCTATTTAAATAAAATATATGTTCAAAAAAGTTTTAGTTGCCGAAGATCTAGACAGTATAAGCATTGCAGTAATTCAAATACTCGAGGACCTAAAAGTAAATTCAATAGATCATGTAAAATATTGTGATGATGGCTTATTAAAAATCAAAAAAGCACTTTCTGATAATGAGCCTTATGACTTGCTGATAACCGACTTATCGTTTAAATCTGATCATCGAAAAAATCAGCTTACAAGCGGAGAAGATCTTGTTGAAGCAATAAACAAAGTACAACCGCAATTGAAAAAAATAGTTTTTTCAATTGAAGATAAATCATACCGAATCAAATCTCTCTTTAATGATTTAGGTATTAGTGCTTATGTAAGCAAAGGCAGAAACAGCATGGAAGAATTGAGAAAAGCTATCGAGGGCACATATAGAAATGAAGAACGAATTTTGTCTTCTGATTTGTCATTTAGTTTTAACGACAAATCATTAATTGAAATCGAATCATATGATATTTCAATATTATCACTTTTAGCAAAAGGCTATATTTTAGAACATATTTCGAATGAATTTAAAGCGATGTCAATAACTCCAAACGGAACTAGCAGCATCGAAAAACGAATCAATAAATTAAAAATATATTTTAAAGCCAATAACAATGTTCATTTAATTGCTATTGCTAAAGACTTTGGATTAGTGTAAAATTTTAACAGTCCTGTTACGGTTTACCGTAAGGAAATGCTTTTTTATAAATATAAATTTGTATTGAAATCCTATTAACTGACCAATGATACCTAAAAAACGCATTAATTTTATTGATAAAATTAATACAACCAAAAACCGAATTATTATGAAAACAATGATCCTTTGCATATTTTTATCAGTAAGCTTTGCTTTTGTTTCAGCAAAAACGGGTGGTGCAGAAATTGAATGGAAAATGGTTTTTATTCCGGCATTACTTGTTTTGCAAATCATAATTATTTCGACAGCATTAAAAAACAGATATAAAAAAAATTAAGACTTCAACAAGTCAAAATTTGCGATGCTTCTTATATTTGAGATTTTAAATATCTAATGAAAAATATTCTAAGCATTGTTCTTTCTTTTTTTACATTTCTTTCCTTTTCGCAAACTAAAATTCTGTCTTGGAATTTAGAGAATTATGGAAAATCAAAATCTGACATCGAAATAAACTATATCGCATCAATCGTTCTTGATTATGACATCATTGCAATTCAAGAAGTTGTAGCTGGTTATGGCGGTGCACAAGCAATCGCAAAACTTACCGATATCCTAAACCAAAAAGGCGCAAAATGGGACTACACCGTTAGCGACCCAACAAGCAGCACTAGTTATAAAGCTGAACGATACGCCTATATCTGGAAAACCAGCAAAGTCAAACTGAAAGGCAAAGCTTGGCTTGAAAAAAAATATGGCTTAGAAATAGACCGAGAACCTTATCTTGCCACATTTGAAATTGGCAAAAAAAATATCACTTTAAGTAATTTTCATGCTATAACTAAAAGCAAAAATCCAGAAACTGAAATTAAATATTTTAAATTTTTACCTGCAACATATCCTGAATTAAATTTAGTTTTTCTTGGAGATTTTAATTGTCCGCAGTCTCACACTGTATTTTTTCCTTTAAAGAAAATGGGCTATGCTCCTATTTTTCAAAACCAAAAGACAACATTAAAACAAAAATGCAAAAACAATATTTGCCTTGCATCTGAATTTGACAATATATTCTTTAAAATTGCTGGCTTTAATTATATAAATTCAGGTGTTATTCCTTTTTATACGAAATTCAATTCACTTTCTGAAGCAAGAAAAATATCCGATCACTTACCAATCTGGTTCGAATTTTCGTTGAATTGATTTACGTTTTCAGCTTTTTCTTTTTAGCTGCGGGAAACAAAACATTATTTAAAATCAAACGATAACCAGGCGAATTTGGGTGCAAATCTAAAACTGTCGGTGGATCTCCAACCTGATGCTGGAAATCTTCTGGATCATGTCCTCCAAAAAACGTAAACATCCCTTTTCCTTTTTCGCCATGAATATATCTTGATTCGCCATTTAGCTCGCAAGTTCCCATAATCAGAACATTCGATTTAATTAATGCCGTATCAAAAGAAGTCGTCTGTCCCATGAATCCTTTAACCAACTGGGTGTGATTTTGGCACAACATACTCGGAATTGGATCCCATTTTGCAGAAAATTCCATTAAAGTAAAATAATCCTTTTCCATTGGAACTTTACGCTTTAATGTCATATCGATATCTGAAAACTCATAAACTTCTGGTCTTCTTTCTAATGTAAAATTTTTGAATGCAAAAGAATTTCCATAATCTAATTTTGACTGATAATTTGAATCGCTCGCATCTCCATCAAACATAGCTTCGCAAATATCAACTCCATCAGCTGCCAGTGCAATATCAAAACTATCCGTAGCAGAGCACATAGCAAACATAAAACCGCCACCAATTACAAAATCCCTAATTTTTTTTGCAACAGCGCCTTTTTCTTGTGAAACTTTTGCGTAGCCTAATTTTGCTGCTAAAGCTTCTGCATCTTTTTTCTGGTCAATATACCATGGTGTATTTTTGTATGCAGCATAAAATTTACCGTATTGTCCTGTAAAATCTTCGTGATGCAAATGAAGCCAATCATATAATAAAAGCTGATCGCTCAAAACTTCTTCATCATAAATTGGGGTGAAAGGAATTTCGGCATAAGTCAAAACTAAAGTTACTGCATCATCCCAAGGCTGTTTCCCTTTTGGAGTATAAACGGCAATTTTTGGTGCCTTTTCTAAAACAACCGATTCCATGTTTTGCGACGGACTTGAAATCTCATTTAAAATAGCGGCTTCTTCACTATCAGATAAAATTTCAAAGCTTACCCCTCGAATTTTACATTCTTTTCTAATTTCCTCGGCATCAGGCAATAAAAACGAGCCACCTCTATAATTAAGCAGCCAACTAGCCTTATAATCCTTGCTCAAGCACCAATACGTAATTCCGTATGCTTTAAGATGATTTTGCTGCGTTGTTTCATCCATTGGAAGCAAAATAAAAGAGGCTTTTGCCGAAAACGAAAGCAGAAATAAAAAGATGTAAACTAAACTCTTCTTCATTAAAAAATTATTTTAGTAAAGGTAATAAAGGAAGCTTCCAAAACATCATTGTTCCCTTTGTTTAACATATGAAAAAAAAGTTAAAACAAATTTCTCGTTTTTTAGTTCTTTCAAACAAAAACAGGTAAAAACACCTATTTCGAAAAAACAAATTCTGATTACATTTGGTAACCCAAATCATTGAGGTATAAATCAATGAACACCAAAATTATGAAATTCAACGAAAGTAATAACCAGCCAAAGGGATTAAATGTGCTTCAAAAAATAGGTATTTGCGTACTTGTTCTAACAATTATCTTGTACTATATTTTGTCAATACAATTTCTAACCGCCTAAATAGTTACAGCGTCAAATCTGCAATTTCATTTTGTATAGCATACACAACTAATCCAGCAATATTTCTTGATTCTGTTTTAAGAAGCAAATTATTGCGATGACCTTCAACAGTTCTCGGACTTAAAAAAAGATGCTCAGCAATTTCAGTCGTCGTTTTTTGCTGACAGATGAGCTGTAATATTTCGATTTCTCGAGGAGAAAGAAAACCAGTTTCTAAATTAACTTTAGAATTTTTTGAAGAAACAATTGTATCTTGAATTGTTTTTAACACACTTTCATTGTAATAAAATCCTTTTTTAGCGACTTCATTGATAGTCAGGATCAAATCTTTTGGAGTGGTATTTTTTATGAGATACGCCACAGCACCAATCTGAATCATATTTGCAATAAATGACTTTGAATCATAGCTTGTTAGCGCGATTATTTTAATATCTGGATGTGCTTTACGGATAATTTTTGTTGCTTCAACGCCATTTAGCAAAGGCATCTTCAAATCCATGATTATAATATCTGGTTTGATTTCGCATTTATTTAAACTCTCAAGAAGTTCTTCGCCGTTTGATGCTTCAAAAATAATTTCGATATTATCTTCTCTCTGCAATAAAAAGGCAATTCCTTTTCGAAATAAAACTTCATCATCAACTAGAGCAATTTTAATAGCAGCATTCATTTTTTTATTTTGTTTTTGGTCATTTTGGTATGCCGAATTTACAAAATATGTTGCAAAGAATAATCGAAGAAATCAACAATGTCTATATATTTCTACAAAAAACACAACTATTTAACTTAAAAGGTGAAATTTGCAGTAAAACCTTTATTGACTTCTGAAGAAATCTGAATTGATCCATTAAGAAAAGAGATTCGGCTATCGATATTTTTCATTCCAAGCCCTTTTTGGTTTTCAGCATTTTTGCTGTCAAAACCAATTCCGTTGTCTGCATAATTGCAAGTCGGAATTCCATTTTCATCCGAAAAAGAAATTGTAATTTCATTTGCTTTTCCGTGTCGAATTGAGTTATTCATGAGTTCCTGAAGAATCCTGAAAACGTGCAAATGACGATCAATATCTTTTTCATCAAAAGTAACTTCATTTTTATAATCAACCTTAACCGATTTGCTGCTTTCAAATTCGGCGCATAATTCTTCGACGCCGGCACTCAATCCGAATTTTTCAAAAACTGGCGGCAATAAATTGTGGGCAATTTTTCTAGAATTTTCTAAAGCTTTTGCAGTTAAGCTTATAATATTTTCTGTAATTTCCTTAGTTTCAGCTTCCGTTAATTCTGAAGCTGACAATAAATGTGTATTCAAAGAAACTATATTCAATTTAGAACTGATATCATCATGAAGGTCCTGTGCAATACGTTTTCGTTCTTCTTCCTGAGTCACAATAATGGCATGCAACTGTTCTTTTTGATGCTGAATTTCTAAATCTCTTTTTTCTAATTCTTTCTGAGTAATTTTTTTACGTGAAAAATAAAAAAACAAGATCAAAACAAGACCCATCAATAAGAAAGAAACACAACTAAAAATTGCGGTTGCAATAATTTCAGATTCCGAGATTGCTTTTGGACTCATAAATTTTAATTAATTTTTTCTTTAAAAAAACCTTTGGCATAATTTAATACGCCAAAGGTTTGAATTTTTAATCTATAATTTGTGCTTTATTTCTTTTCAAATAACTGACTTTCCATTCGTACAAAAAAAACAAATGATACACTATTACCAAAATCACATTTACGGTCCAAGTTATCATACTTACGTCTTTACTAAATTTTGCGGTCAAATTTCCAATTAGAAATAAAATTGTACTGCTAAATAAGTAGAGCAAAATTCCCATGTTGACAAAATAAAACTCTTTCTTTCCGTCTAACATATTGTAAAAATGGAATGTTGCGTAAATTATTAGTAAAAATGATGTAATGAAAATCTCGTATAAATTGAATTTAAGAAATAACTCGGATTTTACTCCATATTGAATCGCCAAGGTCAATAAAACCAATACAAAACCTATTTTTATTGTTTTTTTTTGAAACTCATCTTTTATTAAGTTTGAATAAAAAAAACTTAATAAAATAAATTGCCCAATAAAATAAAAATGAGACATAAATAAATTACTTACATGCAATTTTATTAAGATATAAGAAGTGAGCTCGACTGTAATAATCAATAAAAGATAGGCTGTAAAAATTTTGTAGCTTTTTCTGTTTTTAAAAAAACCTATCGCGTACAAAATAAAATTTAACACCAAAAGGAAATATCCGAAATTTACTAGCATTTCACTACTGATTCATTGGACTATCATCATCTCCTGTAGCCGGTGGACTTGGCTGGGTAAAATCATAAATTCCGACATCACCTCCAGTAGCTTTTAGAGCTACACCATTACCAGGAATTTGATCTTCATAAATACCAGTTTTCTCATTATAAGTTGTACCAACTATCATTAAAGTTTGCAAGCCTTTATCATTAATTCCGATATAAGCTCTTGCAGCATCAATTCCTTGTGCTAATACACTTTCTAAGCTAACTTTCGGAATTAAGTATGAATTAACACGTTTTTTTGCTGTTTCTTCATCGGTTTGCTTCTTCCAATTTGCAACCCAGGTTTGTGCTACTTCTAACGTAATGTCAGTGTCATTTTCGGGTAATCTTTCATTTGCCATAATATAAATTTGTTTATTGGTTACAGTTAATTTTACGATTGTTTGGCAATCGTTTGGCTAATCTACTGAAATTAATTAATAATTTTAACATTAAGACACAAAAAAAAACCTTATAAAAAGGTTTTTAAATTGTAATTAAAATGGGACATCACTATCATCGTCGTCATCATTGAGATTACTTCCAAAAGCTTCATTCGCAGAAGGTAGATTTTTAGTGATAAACGGATTATCGTCATGATTCATTTTTGAAGGCAAATCGTCAAATCCACCACTAAATTCTTCAAGATTATCAAACTTACCTAAGTGTCCTAAGAATTTCAAACGAATATTTTCAAGTCCACCATTACGGTGCTTGGCTATAATAAACTCCGCTTGGCCAGCTGTAGGAGATGCTTCATCATCATCCCATTCTTCAATTTTATAATATTCAGGACGGTAAATAAACGATACAATATCGGCATCCTGCTCAATCGCTCCAGATTCACGAAGATCCGAAAGCAATGGTCGTTTACTAGATCCACGAGTTTCAACAGCACGAGATAACTGAGAAAGTGCAATAACCGGAACGTTAAGCTCTTTTGCCAAAGCTTTTAAGTTTCGAGAAATTGTCGAGATCTCCTGCTCACGATTTCCTCCTCCTTTTCCGTTTCCTCCCGCAGTCATCAACTGCAAGTAGTCAATAATAATTAATTTAATTCCGTGTTGCGAAGCTAGACGACGACATTTTGCACGTAAATCAAATATCGAAAGTGAAGGCGTATCATCAATAAATAATGGTGCTTTTTCTAAGTTTTTAACTTTAGTACTTAATTGCTCCCATTCGTGTTTTTCTAATTTTCCTGTTCTTAATTTTTCCGAAGACAAACCTGTCTCTGATGAAATAAGCCTTGTAATCAACTGAACCGATGCCATCTCCAAAGAGAAAACAGCAACCGCATGTCCAAACTGGATCGCAACATTTCGTGCCATAGAAAGTACGAAAGCCGTTTTACCCATACCAGGACGAGCAGCAATAATAATCAAATCCGAAGGCTGCCATCCAGAAGTTACCTCATCTAGTTTTTCAAAACCAGTTGCAATACCACTCAAACCTTCTTTTCCGGCGATTTCCTCAATACGTTTTTTTGCTTGAAGAACTAAACTCTGAGCCGTTTCAGAACTACGCTTGATATTTCCCTGAGTTACTTCATATAATTTAGATTCGGCTTTATCTAATAAATCAAAAACATCTGTAGTTTCATCATATGATTCTTCAATAATTTCAGATGAAATTCGGATCAAACTTCTTTGAATGAATTTCTGAAGAATAATACGCGAGTGAAATTCGATGTGCGCAGACGATGCAATTTTCTGCGTAAGCTGAATCAAGTAAAAATCACCTCCCGCTACTTCTAATTTTCCATTTTTCTTTAATTGTGTCGAAACCGTCAATAAGTCGATTGGCTGTGTTTCTGTAAAAAGCTGCAAAATCGCTTCAAAAATATGCTTGTGTGCATCTTTGTAAAAAGCGTCTGGCTGTAAAATATCAATTACATCATCTACCCCTTTTTTATCAATCATCATCGCACCAAGAACAGCCTCTTCAAGATCAATAACTTGCGGAGGAAGTTTTCCTTTTTCGAGATTAATAATAGTCGTTTTATCTACCTTTACAGGGTTTACATTTTTGAAATTTTCCATATAGCGAAAGTAACAAAATTTAAAAAAAAATTGTCAGTGAGTTATAACTATTACGATGTTTATAAATAAGTTTTTTTGTTGATAACCAAAAAAAAATCCGAAACCGCAGGGCTTCGGATTTTTAATCAATTTATATGAATTTACTCTTTAAACTCGCCCATATTGCTGTATTTGTCCATTCTTTGGGCAATTAATTCAGCTGTTGATAAGTCTTTCAATTCGTTATATCCTTTGGTAATATATTCCGCCACTGTTTTAAAAGTAGTTTCGCGGTCATAGTGTGCTCCGCCTAGTGGTTCTGGAATAACATCATCAACTAATTTTTGTTTTTTCATATCAGATGAAGTCAATTTCAAAGCATCAGCAGCACGTTCTTTGTACTCCCAGCTTTTCCATAAAATTGAAGAACAAGATTCTGGAGAAATTACAGAATACCAAGTGTTCTCCAACATATAAACTCTGTCTCCAACACCAATTCCTAAAGCTCCTCCCGAAGCACCCTCACCAACAATGATAGTGATGATCGGCACTTGTAAACGAACCATTTCAAAAATATTTCTTGCGATTGCCTCACCTTGACCTCTTTCTTCAGCTTCTAATCCTGGATATGCACCCGGAGTATCAACTAAAGTAAGAACTGGAATTCCGAATTTCTCAGCCATTTTCATCAAACGCAAAGCTTTACGGTATCCTTCAGGATTTGCCATACCAAAGTTACGGTATTGACGTGTTTTTGTATTAAAACCTTTTTGCTGTCCAATGATCATAAACGACTGACCGTTTATTTTTCCAAGACCGCCAACCATCGCTTTATCATCTTTAAAATTTCTGTCTCCATGAAGTTCTAAAAATGTATCACCGCAAATTGCTCTGATATAATCTAAAGTATAAGGTCTGTTAGGATGTCTTGACAATTGTACTCGTTGCCAAGCCGTAAGGTTTTTATATATATCTTTCTTAGTTTGCTCTAATTTTTTGTTGATTTCCTTGCACGTTGCTGTTACATCAACCTCAGATTCTTTTCCAATAATTACACACTTTTGTAACTGGTCTTCAAGTTCTTTGATTGGAAGCTCAAAATCTAAATATTCCATGGATTTTTGAATTTTGTTTTTAAATCGAACCGCAAATATAAAAATATTATATCATTGGCATAGTTAATTGTTAGTAAAGTATCAAATTGTAATTCAAAAGATAAGTAAACTATTACACTTCTTTCTTGTTTTTATAATGTTTGAAAACGCCATTTAAAATAACTGTAATGATGATTATTACGGCTCCAATATAAAATTCAGTACTCATTTTTTCTTTTCCGCCAAGAATAAAATACGCCAGCATAATTCCGTAAACTGGCTCTAAATTAGTCGTTAACATTACGGTATAAGGAGTCAATCGCTGCATAACTTTTACAGATGCCGTAAAAGCATAAGCCGTACATATAGATGCCAAAATAAACAACCAAATCCAATTATTTAAGGATAAGGTGAAGAAATCGGCGGTGAATTTTCCTTGAAATAAAAAATAAATTGTGATGAAAAAAACGCCAGCTCCAAACTCATAAAATGTAATTACAGACGGTTCATGATCTGAAATCAATTTCCCATTCATTAAGGTAAATAAAACACCAAGAATTATTGCGGCCAATGCATAATAAACACCTGTAAGATATTTAATTTCAACCTGCAAAATCAAACCTAGTCCTGCGATTATAATTAATCCAAAAAAAACTTCGTACCATAATATTTTTCTTCCATAAAAAAGCGGTTCTAACAAAGAGGCAAAAAATGCTCCGAGAGAAAATATCGAGAGTGTGATGGAAACATTTGAAACATGAATCGCCTTGAAAAAGAAAATCCAATGCAGGGCAATCAACAAACCAACAAAAATCAGTTTGAAAAGTTCTTTAATCGGAACTTGGAAAGATTGCTTTTTATAAATAATAAATGCTCCTAAAAACAACATAGCAAGAAGCATTCTAAACCAAACTAAATTTTCGGCATCAATGGTTATTAAAGCGCCCAAAATGGCTGTAAAACCCCAGATAAAAACAATTAAATGAAGATTTAAATAACTTTTTAAATTATCGTTTCGCATTACGTAGTAGGTAAACTGCCAAAATTCCGAAAACAATATTCGGGAACCAGACAGCTAATAAAGGTGAGAATGTAGATTTTTCGGCAAGGGTTCCAAATATTTTATCGAAGAATACAAATGAGAAAGCAATTGCAATTCCGATTGCCAAATTAGTTCCCATTCCGCCACGACGTTTCATAGACGAAACCGCCACGGCAATAATTGTCAAAATAAAGGCAGAAACTGGTACGCTGTATTTTTTATAAAGCACGACCAAATAAACATTAATATTTCCTGAACCTCTTTTTCTTTCTTTGTCAATAAAATCGATCAATTTTCCTAGAGAAAGTGTTTCGGCAATATAAACAACCGGTGTCAAATCGGCTAATTCAAATTTAAACTTAATCTCTTTTTCTGGAGATTTTTCGATTACATCATTTAATTCACCAAGAGTTCTTTTAGTGTAATCATATAAAATATATGTTTTCTTTTTAGGATCCCATTTAATTCGGCTTGCAGCAATTTTATAGGTCATTTTTTCCTTTTCAAAATGCTCTAGCGTAAAATTGAAAGCCGTTTTAGATTCTTCGTTAAAACTGTTTACATAAATAAAATCGTGATCATTTAATTGTCTGTACACATTGGTATTATTACCCATCATCTCGACTTTTCCGTTTCCTTTTAAATACGTGTATCTAAAATTATTGAAACCTTCACTGGCTGCCGGAACAATAAAGAATCCCATTAAAAGCACGAAAATAGAAACGATCGAAGCGCCAATAATATAAGGTCTCAAAAAGCGTGTAAATGAAATTCCAGAACTTAAAATCGCAATAATCTCTGTGTTATTTGCCAATTTTGAAGTGAACCAAATCACCGATAAAAACAAAAATATCGGAAAAAGCGAATTAGCAAAATAAATAGTAAAGTTGTAGTAATAGATCGCAATATCCGTAAACGGGATCTTGTTCTCCAACATTTTATTCACTTTTTCAGAAACGTCAATTACAATCCCAATCGGAATAAATAATAAAATCATCACCGAAAAAGTGGCTAAATATCTTTTTAAAATATACTTATCTATTATTGTTAACATAGTAAGATTTAATCGTTTATCTGTTTAATCGTTTAACCGAGTAAACGATTAAACAAATCAACATATTTTAAAGTCTTTGGCTCATAATTTTAACCATCATTTCTTTCCATGGTCTAAAATCTCCGGCTAAGATATGTTTTCTAGCCTCACGAACCAACCACATATAAAAACCAAGATTATGAATTGTTGCAATTTGTTTCCCTAAATACTCATTAGCAGCAAACAAATGGCGCAAATATGCTTTAGAATATTCGGTATCAACAAAAGTGTGTGCCATTTCATCAATTGGAGAAAAATCAGCTTCCCACTTTTTGTTTTTGATGTTGATCGTTCCGTTCGCCGTAAACAACATTCCGTTTCTTGCATTACGCGTTGGCATAACACAATCAAACATATCAATTCCTAACGCAATATTTTCTAGAATATTAATTGGAGTTCCAACGCCCATTAAATAACGAGGTTTATCTTCTGGTAGGATTTCGCAAACCACTTCTGTCATTGCATACATTTCTTCAGCAGGTTCTCCAACCGAAAGTCCGCCGATTGCATTTCCTTGCTGACCAGCATTTGCAATATATTCAGCCGACTGACGACGCAAATCTTTATAAGTACTTCCTTGAACAATAGGGAAAAAGGTTTGTTCGTAACCATATTTATAAGGTACTTTTTCCAAATGATTAATACAACGATCCAACCAGCGGTGTGTCATGTGCATAGAGCGCTGTGCATATCTGTAATCACAAGGATAAGGCGTACATTCGTCAAAAGCCATGATAATATCAGCACCAATAGTACGCTGAATTTCCATTACATTTTCTGGAGTAAAAAAGTGGTATGAACCATCAATGTGCGATTTAAACTTCACCCCTTCTTCCTTAATTTTTCGGTTTGAAGAAAGCGAATACACTTGATAACCACCAGAATCAGTCAAAATATTACGATCCCAATTCATGAATTTATGCAAACCGCCAGCTTTTTCAAGAATTTCAGTCTGCGGACGCAAATACAAATGATATGTATTTCCTAGAATAATATCCGGATTTATTTCTTCTTTAAGCTCGCGTTGGTGCACTCCTTTTACAGAAGCAACTGTTCCAACAGGCATAAAAATAGGAGTTTCTATAACTCCGTGATCAGTAGTGATACTTCCCGCTCTCGCTTTCGACTGCGGATCTTTTTGTAATAAATCAAACTTCATCTGTTTCTTTTTTCAGTCGGCAAAGATAAGCTAATTTCAGGGAAATTTAATTAATTAGGCAATTTGTCACTTATAAAATTGAGTTAATTCAAAAACAATATAAAACGTAAACTCAATATTTTTTTAAATTTGAATAAAATCAATTAAAAATGAACTTAGCTCAAAAACTCGGATATCCTGAAAACGCCAAACTCTTAATCATCCATGCCGATGACGCCGGATTATCACATTCAGAAAATCAGGCTACTATAAAATCACTTAAAAATGGCTCTGTTAATTCATATAGTATTATGGTTCCGTGCCCGTGGTTTTATGAAATGGCAATTTTCGCAAGAGAAAACCCAAACTTTGATTGTGGCATTCATTTAACGCTGACTTGCGAATGGGAAAATTATAAATTCGGCCCAATTCTTCCAGTTTCTGAAGTTTCAAGTTTAGTTGATAAAAATGGTCATTTTTATAAAACAAGAAAAGATTTCAAAAACAACGCAAGGCCATCCGAAATCAAAAAAGAACTTACTGCTCAAATTGAAAAAGCTTTAGAATTCGGCATTAAGCCTACGCATCTTGATTCACATATGTGCAGTGTCGGTGTAACCCCAGAAATTTTAGAAATTTATAAAGAACTCGGAAAAACATACAAATTACCAGTTTTCATCAATAAAGATTTTGTAGAATCTATTAGTTTATCTGAAGAAAAATACAATTTTGAAAACACGCTTTTAGCCGATAATCTGTTAATTGGTTATTATTCAGATTTCGAAAAAGGAGAACTTAGAAAATCATACGAAAAAGCCTTGGATAACATCGTTCCCGGATTTAATGTTTTTTTGCTTCATCCTGCGTTCGATGATTTTGAAATGCAAGGGATTACTGTAAATCATCCAAATTTTGGTGCGGCGTGGCGACAAATCGACTTCGATTTTTTTACAAGCTCAGAATGTACAGCAAAACTCAAAGAAAACAACATTCAACTTATTAATTGGAAAGAGATTTCTTTAATTAGAAAATGAGATAATTTTTATCCTTAATGTAAATATTACAATTTTCTGATTTCTAAAATATAAAAGCTAAAGAAATAGATTTCATAACTTTATAAGACATATAAAATTTAGAAATCATGATAAACTCAGAAGATAAGAATACAGCAAAAGAAAATCAAATTGAAAGAAATCTCGAAAATTTAGATTACCCTTCAAATGAAGACATTTTCAACCAAGAAGATCAGTTAGAAGATATTGATCCCGACGAAATATCTAACGAAAAAACTATTGACGAAAACAATCATGAGTGGAAACAAAATAGTGATAAACTCGGAGATGATCTTGACGTTCCGGGTTCAGAATTAGATGATGATCAGGAAGAAATTGGTGCTGAAGACGAAGAAAACAATTTCTACAGCGAAAGCGACACAAACTAATTTTCATATAAAATTCTCTGTAAATATATTTTTGCTACATGTTAAGTGTATTTTTTACACTATAAAACATTTAATCTGTGGCATGAAATTATGCGCAATTGTCAAAATCGCGAATTTTCGTCAAATCTGATGAAAAAAAGTCAAAAAAATTTAACAATTGAGGCTAACTAAAGCAGAAAATCATTTGTCTCCCCGCAAAATAACAATTACTTTTGCTTCAGTTTAAAATTTTACATATAAAATGAAGCCTAACACACAACAATTAAGCGATTTAACGATCCAAGTAAGAAGAGATATTCTTCGAATGGTACATGCTGTAAACTCTGGACACCCAGGTGGTTCATTAGGTTGTACTGAATTTTTGGTAACACTATATCAAAATATTATGGACCGCAAAGAAGGTTTTGATATGAACGGAATTGGAGAAGACTTGTTTTTCCTTTCAAACGGACATATTTCTCCTGTCTTTTACAGCGTTCTAGCACGTAGCGGTTATTTTCCAGTTTCAGAACTTGCTACTTTCAGATTATTAAACTCTCGTTTACAAGGTCACCCAACAACGCACGAAGGGTTGCCTGGTGTTCGAATTGCCTCTGGTTCATTAGGACAAGGTTTATCTGTAGCTCTTGGAGCAGCGCAAGCTAAAAAATTAAACAAAGACAATCACATCATTTATAGTTTACACGGAGACGGTGAATTGCAGGAAGGTCAAAACTGGGAAGCTATTATGTATGCTTCTGCAAAAAAAGTAGACAACATTATTGCAACTATTGACCTTAACGGAAAACAAATCGACGGAACAACTGACGAAGTTTTACCAATGGGAAGCATTCGCGCTAAATTTGAAGCTTTTGACTGGGATGTTTTAGAAATTAAAGAAGGAAACAATATCGATGCTATTATCGCTGGATTGACTGATGCTAAATCAAGAACAGGAAAAGGAAAACCTGTTTGTATTTTATTGCACACAGAAATGGGTAATGGTGTAGATTTCATGATGCATACTCACGCTTGGCATGGTAAAGCACCAAACAATGACCAATTAGCAAGTGCTTTGGCTCAAAACGTTTCAACTTTAGCAGATTATTAAAAAAGCTTTAAGCAGTAAGCATTAAGCTTTAAGCCTATTGCCTACAGCCTATTGCGTATAGCAAAAAAACAAAATGAAAAAATACGAAAATACAGGAAGTAAAGATACTCGTTCTGGTTTTGGAGCGGGAATGACTGAACTAGGTCAAAAAAACGAAAATGTTGTAGCATTATGTGCTGACTTAATTGGTTCATTGAAATTTGATGAATTCAAAAAAAATCATCCAGAGCGTTTTTTCCAAATCGGAATTGCTGAAGCAAACATGATCGGAATCGCTGCAGGTTTAACAATTGGAGGAAAAATTCCTTTTACAGGAACTTTCGCTAACTTCTCTACAGGAAGAGTTTACGACCAAATCCGTCAATCTGTTGCTTATTCAGATAAAAATGTAAAAATCTGTGCTTCTCACGCCGGTTTGACTTTAGGAGAAGACGGTGCAACACACCAAATATTAGAAGATATCGGATTAATGAAAATGTTGCCTGGAATGACTGTAATCAACACTTGTGATTACAACCAAACCAAAGCAGCAACTTTAGCATTAGCGGATCACCACGGACCTGCTTATTTACGTTTCGGACGTCCAGTTGTACCAAACTTCACTCCTGCTGACGAACCTTTCGTAATAGGAAAAGCAATTCTATTAAACGAAGGAACAGATGTTACTATTATTGCAACAGGCCACTTGGTTTGGGAAGCTCTTATTGCTGCTGAAGCTTTAGAAGCAAAAGGAATTTCTGCTGAAGTAATCAACATTCATACTATTAAACCTCTTGATGAAGAAGCAATCCTTAAATCGGTTGCTAAAACAAGATGTGTGGTTACTGCAGAAGAGCACAATTACCTTGGAGGTCTTGGAGAAAGCGTTTCAGGCGTATTAGCTTTACACAATCCAACTCCACAAGAATTTGTAGCTGTACAAGACAGTTTTGGCGAATCTGGAACTCCTGAGCAATTAATGGAGAAATACAAATTAAACAATCAAGCAATTGTTGAAGCTGTAGAAAGAGTTATTAAAAGAAAGTAATTTTTCCTTTTCTTACTTCATAAAAAAACCTCGAAATTGAATTTCGAGGTTTTTTATTTTGTTCTTATTTGATCTTATTATTTCACACTATGGTGATTTTTATCAACATGAAGTCTTAACCTTCCTGGCGAAGTATAATCTCCTCCAAATGCAGGAATACCGTACGTTTCAGTTTCATCTATATTTGGCGTACTAGGATTATCCGGAATTGGATCAAAAGGATAATATTTGCTGATACCAGTATTAGGTGCATCGGTAGGCTTCGTAATTTCAAACAAAGTAGTATAACCATCTCCATCATCATCAATATCCAAGAAATCTGCTAGACCATCACCGTCAGTATCATCTTTCATCCATGCTGGCGGATTTGGATATCTTACTAAATCTCTTAAGTCATAAACATAACCATTACTATCACCATCTGCACCCATATATTTATTAACATCTTCAAAATAATCAGGAACACCATCTGGAGAAGCAGTTACAGTTGTACCTTCTATCCTCGTATCGTGATCCATTCTCAAAAGTCCGTATAATTTAAAACTGAATACTAAAGGAGAATATGCAGGAATTTTATCCTGTGCAGATGCATAATACGCAAGTCCCGAAGGCAAGAACATTACACCTGCTCCAAAATTATCATAAGTAATTTCTCCGTTTGGCGCAGTCGTCGAAGTTCCTGTCCTGAACTGAGGAAAAATCTCTCCCCAACCGTCAATTACGGCACCTTGAGTATAGACAAACAAATCGAAGGTCATTCCGTATCCATATGACGTATCAAAAAGAGTTCCGTCAAGCAAATTACCCGAATAAGAAGCAAATATCCTATCTGTATTACATGGCGCTTCACCAGTTCCTTTTCTTAATTCCAAATAATAAACATCATAATAAACATCATGATTGTAAACTTTTCTTACCTTCAAAGGATACGTTTTTTGATCCCAAATCGAAGTTTGAGTACCGCCATCAGGAATCTTTTCTATCACAATATCGTAATTCGCGGTAACTTCCTTAATGTAATTGGTTTTTAAATATTGTATTATCAAGTCATTATCTGCTTTATATTGCTCTTTATAATCCCTCAGGTCAACAGTAGTTTCATCATCATCACTCTTATTACAAGAAACCATGGCAATACCAGCGAGCAATAAAATAAAATAATATTTAAATTTATTCATTATTAGTTAATTTTTTAGGTGCGCAAGATACAATATTGATTTATTTTTGTAAAGAATTTAACTTCGATTTTAGAAAAATTATGAGAATAGATAAATACTTATGGTGCGTTCGTTATTACAAGACCAGAAACATGGTTACCGAAGCTTGTAAAAAAAACCATATCACAGTAAATGGGCAGGTTGCCAAACCATCTAAAGAAGTTTTTCCTACAGACAGAATAACCTTTAGAAAAGATCAAATTACACAAATTATAACCGTTCTTGATATTCCGGAAAGTCGTGTAGGAGCAAAACTTGTCGATATATACCGAAAAAACGAAACGCCGCCTGAAGCTTACGCACATTTAGAGCTATTAAAACTATCTAAAGAACATTACAGAAAAAGCGGAACAGGAAGACCAACCAAAAAAGACCGAAGAGACATTGATGAGTACGGAAACGAGATTTTTGACGAAGAAGACGAAAATTAAATCCAAACTCAAAAATCTGAAATCTAAAATTTAAAATCTAAAATTCTAATCGTATTTTAGCAAAAAAATAAAATCATGAGCAAAAATATCATTTTAACGAATCAGGAAATCGAACATAAAATCAAACGTATCGCTTATCAAATCTACGAAACATTTGTTGACGAAGAAGAAGTTGTGATTGCCGGAATCGCTTCTAACGGATCTATTTTTGCTCAAAAAATAGCATTAGCTTTAAGCAATATTTCTACTTTAAAAGTTTCAACTTGCGAGGTTAAAGTAGACAAACAAAATCCGCAATTGCCAATTCAGACTTCTTTGACCAAAGAAGAATATCAAAACAAAGGATTAGTTTTAGTTGATGATGTTCTTAATTCGGGCACGACATTAATATATGCTGTTCGTCATTTTTTAGACGTTCCGCTTAAGAAATTCAAAACAGCAGTATTAGTTGACCGAAATCATAAAAAATACCCAGTAAAGGCTGATTTTAAAGGAATCTCCTTATCAACTTCTTTACTGGAGCATGTTCAGGTTGTTTTTGACGAAAATGGCGATAATTACGCTTTCTTAAGCTAAGATTTTCAAAATATCATCAACTGTTTCTTCGACTGATTTTCCATCAACCGACACTTTATGTTGTGCGTGGTTGTAATAAAAACTTCTGTCGAACAAATGTTTTGCGATAAACTCCTTCATTTCCTCTTCTTCCATATTTGCAATCAAAGGGCGTTTGCTCTTGTTTTGCGCCAACCTATTATATAAAGTCTCAATTGAAGCTTTTAAATAAATAGAAACTAAATTGTCATTTTGAAGCAATAAATGATTATTTGCATAACATGGCGTTCCTCCACCAAGACCGATAATATTATTTTCTGAAGAATTAAGTAATTCTAAAAACATTTCGTGTTCTAATTTTCGAAAATAAATCTCTCCATGTTTAGAAAAAATTTCATTTATAGACAGATTTGCTCTTTTTTCGATACAAGTATCTAAATCCAGAAACGGAATATTTGTAATTTTTGACAAGTTTTGGGCAATTGTTGACTTTCCGCAACCCATATAACCAAGTAACACTATTTTCTTCATATTAATAAAACCTTATAAACTAAGACATTGGGAACTTTTTGTAAAAAAAGACAAATTTATAATAAAAATGCTTGGAAACTTCCAAAATAACTCCTTATATTTGCACCCGCATTCAAGAAACGAATATGACTCGATAGCTCAGTCGGTAGAGCACATCACTTTTAATGATGGGGTCCTGGGTTCGAGCCCCAGTCGGGTCACA
>NZ_VJYD01000023.1 GCF_007341385.1 Flavobacterium daemonense | reverse complement strand
CTATGGTGTAATGGTAACACTACGGTTTTTGGTGCCGTCTTTCTAGGTTCGAGTCCTAGTAGACCAACATAAAAAGCTTCTCATTTCTGAGAAGCTTTTTTTTATGGGATAAATTCAAGCTCGTGTTTTTATTTGTGATTTAAAGAAGAAGGAACTATTCCAAATTTCTTTTTGAAAGAAAATGAAAAATGAGACAGGTCTTCAAAGCCAACGCCTATATATACTTCTGATGGAGGATTACCTTGACTAATCAAATAATAAGCTTCTTGAAGTCTTTTGTTTAATAACCATTTTCCGGGCGTCTGCTGAAATGTTTTCTGAAAATCTCTTTTGAATGTTGCTAAACTTCGTCCTGTTAAATAAGCGAAACGGTGAAGGTGAACATTAAAATGAAAATTTTTATTCATAAAAGCTTCAATGTCAATTTTTCCGGGTTCATTAAAATCAAATAAAATGTCTTTAAGTTCTGGATTTACTTTAAGGAGAAGATGGACGGCTTCTTTTATTTTTAAATTAAATAAAGCTTCATTGTTTTCTTGTTCTACTTCAAGATAGGAAATCAATGATTCCATAAAAGATTTGTAAAGTGGATTGGTAGCTAGAATAATCATTGCTTCTGAATCCGTTTTTTTGTTGATTTTAAAATCGTATTCTTTGCTTATTTCGCGCAGTATTTCCTGATCTAAGAAAAGAGAAATTGTTTTGAATTCTCCATCTTCTGGTGGGATTTTTGTGAATTTTGCTAAGTGGTTTCTTTTGCTGAAACGAAAATCTCCGGCTTTTGTGTGATAGGTATTTTTGCTGTCCGAAGCTATCATTTCTCCTGAAATTTGATAGCTAAAAACATGTTCTGGAATAAAATGTTCGCCTTCTCGACTGCGTGCGTAATAGCAGGAGTAAAGTATTTTTGGTTTCGGATTTGCTTTTGTTGTCATATCGTAAAATTACTAAAAGATCCGGAAAATTTTTTGAAGAAAAGAATTCCGGATCTTAATTGATTATTTTGGCTGAATCAGTGCTTTTGGCTCTAAATAAGCTTCAAGTCCAATTGTTCCAAATTCTCGACCAATTCCAGATTGCTTGAATCCGCCAAAAGGAGCTAATGGATCATGTCCGATTCCGTTTATTTGAACGCGTCCAGCATTAATTTGCGAAGCGATATTGTGGGCTCTTTTATTATTTGATGAACTTACATAAGCTTGTAATCCGTAAGTGGTGTCGTTTGCAATTTCAACTGCTTCATCATCTGTTTTGTAAGTTATGATGGTTAATACGGGGCCAAATATTTCTTCTCTGGCAATACGCATTTGATTGTTAGCATTTACAAAAACGGTTGGTTTAACAAAATTTCCTTTTTCTAAACCTTCGGGTTTTCCTAATCCTCCGATTAAAATTTCGGCACCTTCATTAATTCCGAGTTGAATGTAATCTTGAACTCGATTAAATTGTTTTGTGTTTACCATTGGGCCCACTGCGGTAGTTGGGTTTTTGGGATCTCCAACAATTATGTTTGAAATGGTTTCTTTAATTAGGATTTTGGTTTCTTCTAGCTTTTTTTCAGGGATCAATAATCTTGTTCCGGCTATACAGGCTTGTCCGCTGTTCATAAACGCTGCGCTTACAGCAAGCGGAATAGCTTTTGAAAAATCAGCATCGTCTAAAATGATATTTGGGGATTTTCCTCCAAGTTCAAGAGTGACACGTTTCATTGTGTTGACAGCCTCTTTTGCAATGGTTTTTCCGGTAATTGTGGAGCCTGTAAAAGAAATTTTTGCAATGTCAGGATTACGACTGATTTCTGCGCCTACAATTTCGCCCAAACCGTTAACGATATTTACTAACCCTTTTGGGAGTTTTGCGTCGTGTAGGCATTCTATCATTAGTTGCGTTTGTTGAGCGCTCATTTCGCTTGGTTTGATTACGGTTGTGCATCCTGCTACTATTGCAGTCGATAATTTACTACAGATAAAGCCGTTGCTTGAATTCCATGGGATTATGATTCCTACTACGCCAAGCGGTGTCATTTGAACTTCGGATTCTCCCATTGTTTTGATGAAGTCATATGAGTTTAATAAGCTGATTGCGGAGTCAAAACTTTTTAGCATGTATTCGTAGCTTATAGAGGCAAATTGAAAAGTGCCTCCATATTCTTCAATCATTATATTGATGAAGTCTGTTTTTCTTTTTTCAATAGAAGTCTGGATGTTTTTTAGATATTGAATTCTTTCTGGAATTGAAGTTTTAGAAAAAGTTTTAAAAGCAATTTTAGCGGCTTCGATTGCGTTTTGAGTGTCTTCGGTATTTCCTAAGCGAACTTTTCCCAGCTTTTCATTTGTTGTTGGGCTGATAAGGTCAAAATATTCTGTCCCTTTTGGTGAAACAAATTCTCCGTTAATGTAAATTTTGTCTATTGTTTTCATGATATATGATTTAATGAATTTTTATTTGACAAATTTCAGAATTAAGGAGCTGTTTGACTTTGTTGGAAAGCTCAATCTAACTTTGTTGAAAAGCTCATTTTTTAAAGTTGAATGCATAAAAAAATCGCCTTTTACTCAAAAGGCGATTTTGTGAAAAATAAATTTCTATTTTTTTTTAGATCTTTACTGTAATGACAGGTCTAACAGCGTGATTTACTAATCCTTCGCTGATGCTTCCATTGAAAAAGTGTGCAAATCCAGTTCGGCCATGAGTGCACATTCCAATAATATCGGCATTTACACTGTTGGAAAAGTTGATGATTCCTTTTTCGATATTAGTGTCATTGTATATATGGGTTGAGTAATTAGGAATATTGAAATGAGTTACAAATTCGTCCATTGCTTTCTGGACAACGTGAGTTGGTTTGAAGCTGTTTGGAGTACAAATTGTGACAAGATGAATTTTTGAGTTAAAGAATTTGACGAAGTTGAGCAATTTTTCAAAAGGAGCTTTGGTTTCTTCGGAAAAATCAGAAGCAAAAACAATGTCATCAACTTTAAAATTAGAAATGTCTTTTTTGATTACCAGAACTGGAATTTCAGAATTCCGCACTACTTTTTCAGTATTAGAGCCTATTAAAAGTTCCTCAACGCCAGAAGAGCCATGTGATCCCATAATGATTAAGTCAACTTCGTAATCTTGGCTCACTTGCTTGATTCCGTGAATTGGTTTGTCCATTTTTACAATTTCAGTCACAGAAATTCCGTCCAAATAAGGTCTTGATGATATTTCGTCAAGCATTTCATTTGCCTTTTTCATGAAGAGCATAGTTTCTGGAATGCTTGTTCCGCCAAGAATAGCATCATTCATTTGGTTTGGCAGCTCGAGCATGTGTAAAATTATGATTTCGGAATCATTTTTTTTAGCAATTTGCGAGGCAACTTTTAAGGCATCTTCAGCATGTTCTGAAAAATCAGTAGGAACTAGAATTCGTTTCATAATCTTTGAGGTTAAATTATTTGGGTACTCTGTTATTTAATGCTACTATAAAGATAAGAAATATTTTTAGAGCAATCAATTTATTTGATTTATAAAAAAATCACTATATTTGCATCGTTATTTATTAAAATCTAAATAATGAGGGGACTAAATGTCCCCTCTTTTTATAAAATTATGACATTTAAAGAAAAAGTAAACAAATTAATTGACGAAGCTCTTCTGGAAAAGCCATCAGTCTTTTTGATTGATTTGACTGTTTCAGATTCTTTTAAAATTAGTGTTGGTTTAGACGGAGATAATGGAGTGGCGCTACAAGATTGCATTGATATCAGTCGTGCGATTGAGAATAATCTAGATCGTGAAGAACAGGATTTTTCTCTTGAAGTAGCATCTGTTGGAGTAGGGTCTCCTTTAAAAATGATAAGACAATACAAGAAAAATATTGGTAGAACGCTGATTGTTACTACAAATACTGAAAAAATTGAGGCAGAGTTGGTAGAAGCTAACGATGTTTTTATAATTTTGTCTTGGAAAGCAAGAGAACCAAAAAAAGTAGGAAAAGGAAAAGAAACAGTTCAAAAAGAGCAACAAATACCTTATACAGAAATTAAAGAGGCAGTTGTTACAGTAACATTTTAATTAAAGAATTCGCATGGAAAATTTAGCATTAATCGATTCATTCTCAGAGTTTAAAGATAATAAACTTATTGATCGTGTAACGCTTATGGCAATTTTAGAGGACGTGTTTAGAAATGCATTGAAGAAAAAATACGGTTCTGATGAAAACTTCGATATCATTATAAATCCTGATAAAGGAGATATGGAGATTTGGAGAAGAAGAGTAATTGTTGCTGATGAAGATCTGGATTTTGAAAACGAAGAGATTACTTTGACTGAAGCAAGAATGATTGAAGCGGATTTTGAAATTGGTGAAGAGGTTTCTGAAGAGGTTAAATTGATTGATTTAGGAAGAAGAGCTATTTTGGCTTTGCGTCAAAACTTAATATCTAAAATTCACGAACATGATAATACAAATCTTTACAAACAATTTAAAGATATTATCGGTGATATTTACACTGCAGAAGTACACCACGTGCGTCCTAGAGTAGTTATCTTGGTTGATGACGAAGGAAACGAAATTGTACTTCCGAAAGAAAAACAAATCCCGTCTGACTTTTTCCGTAAAGGAGATAATGTTCGCGGTATCATTGAAAGCGTTGAGTTAAAAGGAAACAAACCTCAAATTATTATGTCTAGAACTTCTGAGAAGTTTTTGGAAAAATTATTTGAACAAGAAATTCCTGAAGTTTTCGACGGATTGATCACAGTTAAAAATGTAGTGCGTATTCCTGGTGAAAAAGCAAAAGTAGCTGTAGATTCATATGATGACAGAATTGATCCAGTTGGAGCTTGTGTTGGTATGAAAGGTTCTCGTATTCATGGAATTGTTCGTGAGTTAGGAAATGAAAATATCGACGTAATTAATTATACAAACAACATTCAGTTGTTTATTACAAGAGCTTTAAGCCCTGCAAAAGTTTCTTCAATCAAAATCGACGAAGAAAACAAAAGAGCTGAAGTGTTCTTGAAATTAGAAGAGGTTTCTAAGGCAATTGGTAGAGGTGGACACAACATTAAATTAGCTGGTCAGTTGACTGGTTATGAGTTGGATGTTATTCGCGAAGGCGATGTTGCTGGTACAGTTGCAGATGAGGACGATGTTGAATTAACTGAGTTCTCTGATGAAATCGAAGAATGGGTTATCGAAGAATTTGCTAAAATAGGTTTAGATACTGCAAAAAGTATTTTAAAACAAGAAGTAGAAGATTTAGTAAGAAGAACGGATTTAGAAGAGGAAACAATTCTAGACGTTATGAAGATACTAAAAGAAGAGTTTGACAGCTAGAAACTAGCTGAATATCTGCTCTAACAACACAACGAAAAAGGTAATAATAAAAAGGTTATATGTCTGAAGAGAGAGTAATAAGAATAAACAAGGTTTTAAGGGAATTAAATATCTCGTTAGAAAGAGCTGTTGATTATCTAAAAGATAAGGGAATTGCTATTGATGCAAATCCAAACGCTAAAATTTCTGACAGTGAATTTAATATTCTGCAGAGCCAATTTGCGGGCGATAAGGGGAATAAGGAAGCTTCAAAAGAGGTAGGAGAAGAGAAAAGAAAAGAAAAAGAAGCATTGCGTGTTGAACGTGAAAAAGAAATTGAAGACAAACGCAGACAAGATGAGGAACGCCAGAAGCAACAAGAAATCATAAAAGCGAGAGCTGTTGTAAGCGGGCCTGTTCAAGTTGGTAAAATTGATTTGAACCCAAAGAAACCTGCTTTTTCTGCACCTGTTGAAGAACCAGTTAAAACTAGTGAGCCAAAAGTTGCTGTTACTCCTGCTCAACCAGAAAAACCTGTTGAAAAAGAAAATGTACAGCCTGAGCCTGTTGCTCCTGTAGTTTCTTCTGAAGAAAAAAAGGTTGAAAAGCCTATTATTACTGAGAAAAAAGAAGTAAAAAGTGAAAGCTCTAAAACAGCACAGGAGCCTATTGTTTCAACAGATCCTGCTACTGCCGAAGAAACTATCACTACGCAATATCAAAAATTATCTGGAACTACTCTTACAGGGCAAACAATTGATTTATCTCAATTTAATAAGCCTAAGAAGAAAAAAGAAGATCCAAAAATCACTCCTAATAAACCGGGAGTTCCAGGGGCAGGAAATAACAATAACGCGAATAAAAATAAGCGTAAAAGAATTGCTCCTAAACCGGGTGCGCCAGGTGCGCCAAAACCTGCAACAGGTAATGCGCCAGGAACACCAAATCCTAATAAAATTACTCCAAACACTGGAGGCGGAGGCTTTAATGCCAACAGAAGTTCAAGACCTGGTTTTGTAAAAGGAAACCGTCCTGCAATTGTTGCTAAAGTTGAGCCAACTGAAGAGGAAGTAAAAAACCAAATTAGAGAAACTCTTGAAAAACTTCAAGGTAAAGGTGGTAAATCTAAAGCTGCTAAATACAGAAGAGATAAAAGAGAAACGCACCGTCAGAAATCTGATGATGAGCAAAGAGCACTTGACGAAGGAAGTAAAACAATTAAAGTTACTGAGTTCGTTACGGTTGGTGAAATTGCTATCATGATGGATGTGCCAATTACAAAAGTAATCGGAACTTGTATGTCTCTTGGAATCATGGTTACAATGAACCAGCGTTTAGATGCTGAGACATTAACTATTGTTGCTGATGAGTTTGGTTATGAAGTTGAGTTTATCACTGTCGATATCGAAGAGGCTATTGCAGTAGTTGAAGATAGAGAAGAAGATTTAGTTACAAGAGCGCCAATTGTTACGGTAATGGGACACGTTGATCACGGTAAAACATCTTTGCTGGATTATATTCGTAAAGAAAATGTTATCGCTGGTGAATCTGGAGGTATTACACAGCACATTGGAGCTTATGGAGTAACACTAGATAATGGTCAAAAAATTGCGTTTTTAGATACTCCAGGTCACGAGGCGTTTACCGCGATGCGTGCACGTGGAGCGCAAGTTACCGATATTGCTATTATTGTAATTGCTGCGGATGATGATATCATGCCACAAACAAAAGAGGCAATCAGTCATGCTCAAGCAGCAAATGTGCCAATTATCTTTGCAATTAATAAAGTTGATAAGCCAAATGCTAACCCTGATAAAATTAAAGAAAGATTGGCAGGTATGAATTTACTTGTTGAAGATTGGGGAGGTAAAATTCAATCGCATGATATTTCTGCAAAAACAGGATTAGGTGTGAAAGAATTATTGGAGAAAGTTTTGCTAGAAGCTGAAATTTTAGATTTGAAAGCAAATCCTAATAAAGCAGCTCAAGGAACTGTAGTCGAAGCTTTCTTAGATAAAGGTAAAGGATACGTTTCTACAATTTTAGTACAGCAAGGTACTTTGAAAATTGGAGATTATATGCTGGCTGGAAAACACCACGGAAAAGTTAAAGCGATGCATGATGAAAGAGGGCATACTGTTTTAGAAGCAGGACCTTCGACTCCAGTGTCTGTTTTAGGTTTGGATGGAGCTGCTACAGCGGGTGATAAATTCAATGTTTTTGAAGATGAAAAAGAAGCAAAACAAATTGCATCTAAACGTTCTCAGTTAATGCGTGAACAATCTGTACGTACTCAAAGACATATTACTCTAGATGAGATTGGACGCCGTATCGCTCTTGGTCAGTTTAAAGAATTGAACGTAATCCTTAAAGGAGACGTGGATGGATCTGTTGAAGCGTTGTCTGATTCGTTCTCTAAACTTTCTACAGAAGAAGTTCAAATTAATATTATCCATAAAGGTGTTGGTGCAATTACGGAGACTGATGTTAACTTGGCTTCTGCATCTGATGCAATTATTATTGGGTTTAATGTTCGTCCTGCTGGAAATGCTAGACAACTTGCGGATAAAGAAGAAATTGATATCCGTTACTATTCTATTATTTATGCGGCTATCGATGATTTGAAAGATGCAATGGAAGGAATGTTGGCTCCTGAAATGAAAGAAGAAGTTTTAGGAACTGCTGAAATTCGTGAGATTTTTAAAATTTCTAAAGTAGGATCAATTGCTGGTTGTATGGTGACAGATGGAAAAATCTTGAGAACCTCTAAGATTAGAGTTATTAGAGACGGTGTTGTTGTTCATACAGGTGAATTAGTTGCTTTAAAACGATTCAAAGACGATGTTAAAGAAGTAACAAAAGGATATGATTGCGGTATTCAAATTAAAGGATTTAATGATATCGAAGAAAGAGATGTTATTGAAGCTTATCATGAAGTTGCAATCAAAAAGAAATTGAAATAATTCTCAATTGCTATAATTTAAAAGCCTCAATTTTCATTGAGGCTTTTTTTTATGTTCGTACTTTATGGAAACGTAGGTATCAACAGAAATTTAAACTTGTTTAAAATTTATTATTTTTGAATAAAATGATATTAAAGATGAAAAAAATAATATACACGATAGTTCTTTTTCTAGGCGTTTTTACCTGGTCTTTTTCTCAAGAAGCTGTTGAGAAAAATGTTCCTCCATCTGGCAATGCTCTAGTGGGCGACTACTATGGTGCCGATGTTTCAAATGTTATTACAAGTAATGCAATTTCAGTGGAAAAGCTAGAAGGTAAATTTGCGAATCAGAAAAAGTTGGAAAATGTAGCGGTTAAAGGTATTGTGACTGATGTTTGTGAAAAAAGAGGATGTTGGCTAACAATCAAAACAGAAAACGGTTCTTCTTTCTTTGTGAAAATGAAAGATTATGCTTTTTTTGTTCCAATAGCTTTAAAGGGTAAAAATGTTGTTTTAGAGGGAGATGCTGAGAAAAAAATAACCCCTGTTGACGAGCTGAAGCATTATGCGAAAGACGCTAAAAAATCACAAGTTGAAATCAATACAATTACCGCCCCGAAAGAAGAAATAAGATTTGTGGCTAATGGAATTAAGGTGGTTAATTAGTCTAAGTGATTTGGGGTTGCCTTATTGTTTTTCAAATATAAATACAAAAAAAGCGAGATTCAATCTCGCTTTTTTTGTTAATCAGTTATTTTATTTGCCGGGTTTAAGTAAAAAGACGCTTTTGTATCTGTTTTTTATGTCGGCTAGATTTCGCTCTGCTTCAATTCTAGTTTTGAAATTTCCAACGATTACTTTGTAATTTGGCGTATTAAAAATTATTGTTCCGTCAATATTGCTATATTCTCTTTTGAAATCTGATAGCGTCTTTTTTGCTTCTTC
Source organism: Flavobacterium daemonense (assembly GCF_007341385.1). Classification (GTDB taxonomy): domain Bacteria; phylum Bacteroidota; class Bacteroidia; order Flavobacteriales; family Flavobacteriaceae; genus Flavobacterium; species Flavobacterium daemonense. Next base: position 23,244 of record NZ_VJYD01000023.1, on the reverse strand, counting down.
GCTTTTCCCGCTGAAAATTTGAATCCTATATGTGTCGTTTGTACTTATTGATGTGTTAATTTTGCGTTTCTCATTTAGTAACTGCTCAAATTTTGGGTCTTGATTTACTGTTAAATTTTGATCTTGTGCATGAATGTTATAGGTTAACATGAAGGTTGTCAATGTTAAGAAAATGCTTTTTGAAGGGGTTAAAATTCTCATAATGTGATGGTTTTTATGCAAAAATAGTATTTAAAGTTTGTATGGAAAATTTTAATATTATTTAGAATTGATATAAATTGATATTTAAGACTATTTTAAGGTTTTGAGAATAGTTCATAAGTCGTATTTTTGTGCAAGTTTTAAAAGAGGGTATTCGTTTTTTACTATTTGTTACAGTAAAAATCATACCAAAAAATTAGTAGATAATTATTATACTATATGAAAAAGGTGGGTAACCATAATTCGATCTCAAGAAAATTGCTGCTTAGCTTATCGCTAACGTTTATTTTCTCCCTAACTTCATTTGCTCAAGCTGCTGCTCCGGCGGCGCCTGCGGCTGCTGCTCCAGCGGCAACTACGGGTGGTGATCCAGCAAAAGGGAAAGAACTATTTAATGCAAATTGCGCTGCATGTCACAAATTAGATGCCAAAGCTACAGGTCCTGCGTTAAGAGGAGTTGCTGAAAGGCATGAAATGGCTTGGATTTACAAGTGGGTGCACAACAGTTCTGATATGATTAAATCAGGAGATGCTGCTGCTGTTAAGCTTTTTGAAGAAAACAACAAGTCTGTAATGACTCCTTTTCCTCAATTATCTGAAGGTGATATCGATAATATTATTGCATATACGTCTGAGAAAAAAGTTGAAGCTGCTGCGACTCCAGCTGGTGGAGCTGCAACGCCTCCAGGTACAGCTGTAGAAAGTGGTGCTATTTCTAATAATGTTATTTTAGGAGCTCTTGCTCTTGTAATGGCTATTTTGGTTGTAATGTTGTTCATGGTGAACAAAGTGTTAACTAAAGTAGCAAGTAATAATGGTATTGTGGTTGCTCCAAAAGAGGGTAGATTGCCAATTTGGAAAGCATTTGCTAGAAATCAATTCTTGGTTTTAGTAACTTCAATTTTCTTATTGTTGGCTAGTGGTTACTTTGTGTATGGATATTTAATGCAAGTTGGTGTAGATCAAAACTATGAGCCAATTCAGCCAATTCACTATTCTCACAAAATTCACGCTGGAGACAATGAAATCAACTGTAAATATTGTCACTCTGCTGCTCGCGTTAGTAAAACTGCAGGTATTCCTTCTTTGAATGTTTGTATGAACTGTCATAAAAATATTTCTGAAGTTGCCGAAAGCACTGCTACTCCTGAGTACAGCAAAGCGTTCTATGATGCTCAAATTCAAAAATTATACGATGCTGTTGGTTGGGATAAAGCTAAACAAGCATATACTGGAAAAACACAGCCTGTAAAATGGGTTCGTATTCACAATCTTCCTGATTTTGTATATTTCAATCACTCTCAACACGTTTCTGTTGCGGGAATAGAGTGTCAGACTTGTCATGGTCCGGTACAAGAATTTGAGATCATGAAGCAATATTCTAAATTAACAATGGGATGGTGTATTGATTGCCATAGAAAAACTGATGTTAAGATGGAAGGAAATGCTTACTATGATAAAATTCATGCTGAACTTTCTAAAAAATACGGTGTAGAGAAATTGACTGCAGCGCAAATGGGAGGTTTAGAATGCGGTAAATGCCACTATTAATCGAATTATTAAGATTTTAATATTTATATACAATGTCATCAAACAAAAAATACTGGAAAAGTGTTGAGGAACTAGAAAATGGTTCTATTGTTGAGGCGCTTAGAAATAACGAATTTGTTGAAGAAATTCCAACTGATGAATTCTTAGGAAACGCTGAAGCTTTGGCTTCATCTGGAACTTCACGTCGTGACTTTTTAAAGTACGTAGGATTTAGTACAGCTGCTGTTACACTTGCTGCTTGTGAGGGTCCTGTGCACAAGTCTATCCCTTATGTTTTACAACCAGAGCAAATCATTCCTGGAGTTGCTGATTATTACGCAACTACTGTCTTTGATGGTTTTGATTTTGCAAACCTGTTGATTAAAACTCGTGAGGGTCGTCCAATTAAAGTTGAAAACAATACTATTGAAGGTGCTAAATTTGCAGCTAATGCAAGAATTCATGCGTCTATCTTGGGATTATACGATAGTACTCGTTTGAAAGAGCCTAAATTGGAAGGAAAAAATAGTAGTTGGTCTGCTGTTGATTTAAAAATTAAAGCGAGTCTTGCAGATTCAAAAGCAAAAGGCGGACAAGTTGTATTATTAACAAATACTTTGGCAAGTCCATCTACTGAGAAATTAATAGGTGAGTTTATTGCTAAAAATCCTAATGCGAAACATGTTGTTTATGATGCTGTTTCTTCTTCAGAAGCACTAGATGCATTTGAAGCAGCTTATGGAGAAAGAGCATTAGTTGATTATGATTTTTCAAAAGCTTCATTAATTGTATCTGTTGGTGCTGATTTCCTAGGAGACTGGCAAGGTGGAGGATACGATTCTGGATATGCAAAAGGACGTATTCCGCAAAACGGAAAAATGTCACGTCATTTTCAGTTTGAATCGAATATGACATTATCTGGAGCTGCTGCTGATAAGCGTGTTCCAATGACTACAGCTGACCAAAAACAAGCTTTAGTTCAAATTTATAATATTATTTTAGGTGCTTCAATCCCTGTTTCTTTGGATGGTGCTTTTAAAGCTGAAGTTGTGAAAGCAGCGCAGCAATTAAGTGCAGCTGGATCTAAAGGGGTTTTGGTATCTGGAATTGAAGATAAAAATGCTCAGTTGTTAGTTTTGGCGATTAACCAAAAATTAGCAAGTGAAGCTTTTAGTACTGCTGGTACTAGACAAATTAGAAAAGGTTCTAACGTTGCAGTTGCTCAATTATTAAAAGATATGAATGCTGGAAGTGTTCATACATTAATCATGAGCGGAATTAATCCTGTTTACACATTAGCTGATTCGGCTTCTTTTGTTTCTGGATTGAAAAAAGTTAAAACCTCAGTTGCGTTTTCTTTAAAAGAAGATGAAACTGCTTCTGTAGTAACAATTGCTGCTCCTGCTCCTCATTATTTAGAGTCTTGGGGTGATGTTGTAATTACAAAAGGAACTTATAGTTTAACTCAGCCAACAATCCGTCCAATCTTTAATACAAAACAATTTCAAGATATATTATTGTCTTTAAATGGTGTTGGTGGAACTTTCTACGATTATCTTAAAGCTAATTCTTCTAGCTTAATTGCTGGTTCTACTTGGAATAAAGTACTACATGATGGTGTTTTTGTTACGGGTTCAACAGCTTTGTCTGGCGGTGCTTTTGATGCTGCTGGTGCTGCAAGTGCGTTGGCAAATTCAAAATCTGTTGGAGGTCTTGAGTTAGTATTATATACGAAAACTGGTATGGGTGATGGACAGCATGCAAACAACCCTTGGTTGCAAGAGTTTCCAGATCCAATTACAAGAGTTTCTTGGGATAATTATATTACTGTTTCTAATGCTGATGCTAAGAAATGCGATTTAACAAATGAAATTGTTGCTAACGGTGGTTTAAATGGTAGTTATGCCACAATTACAACTGCTGATGGTACAAAAATCGAAAATGTTCCAGTTATTGTGCAGCCGGGACAAGCTGTAGGAACAATTGGTTTTGCAATTGGATACGGTCGTAAAGCATCTTTAAAAGAAGAAATGCAAGTAGGTGTTAATGCTTACGCTTTATATAAAAACTTTAATAATGTTCAGTCTATAACTTTAGCTAAAGCTAATGGTGTTCACGAGTTTGCTTGTGTACAAGGACAAAAAACATTAATGGGTAGAGGAGATATTATTAAAGAAACTACCCTTGAGATTTTTAATACTCAAGATGCTGAACATTGGAATGAAAAACCAATGGTATCTTTAGATCACCAAGAAGTTGAAGCTACAACTGTTGATTTATGGGAATCATTTGATCGTTCAACTGGTCATCATTTCAATCTTTCGATCGACTTAAATGCTTGTACTGGATGTGGAGCTTGTGTTATAGCTTGTCACGCAGAGAACAACGTTCCAGTTGTAGGAAAAGCAGAAGTAAGAAGAAGCCGTGATATGCACTGGTTGCGTATTGACAGATATTATTCTTCTGAAAGCACTTTTGAAGGTGATAATAAAAGAAAAGAAGGAATTGCAGGATTATCTAGTTCATTGTCTACATTCAATGAAATGGAGAAAGCTGGAGAGAATCCACAAGTAGCGTTCCAACCGGTAATGTGTCAGCACTGTAATCACGCACCTTGTGAAACAGTTTGTCCTGTTGCTGCAACATCTCACGGGCGTGAGGGGCAAAACCACATGGCATACAATAGATGTGTTGGTACTCGTTACTGTGCAAATAACTGTCCATATAAAGTTCGTCGTTTTAACTGGTTCTTGTATAACAAAAACAGTGAATTCGATTATCACATGAATGATGATTTAGGTCGTATGGTATTAAACCCTGACGTAAACGTTCGTTCTCGTGGAGTTATGGAAAAATGTTCTATGTGTATCCAAATGACACAAGCTACTAAATTGAAAGCTAAAAACGAAGGTCGCCCAGTTGCTGATGGTGAGTTCCAAACTGCTTGTTCTAGTGCTTGTTCTTCTGGAGCGATGATATTTGGTGATGTAAATGATAAAGAAAGCAAAGTTGCTAAATTAGCAGCTGATGAAAGATCGTATCACTTATTAGAGCATGTAGGAACTAAACCTAATGTGGTTTACCACGTTAAAGTTAGAAATACTTAGTAAATTATTAATTAAGAAACAATATAAAGGATTATGTCGTCTCACTACGAAGCACCCATTAGAAAACCTTTAGTTATTGGTGATAAATCTTATCACGATGTAACTGTAGATGTGGCAGCGCCTGTTGAAGGACCTGCAAATAAACAATGGTGGATTGTATTTTCAATCGCATTAACAGCCTTCCTTTGGGGATTAGGTTGTATAATTTACACCGTATCTACCGGTATTGGAACATGGGGATTAAATAAAACAGTTGGCTGGGCTTGGGATATTACTAACTTCGTTTGGTGGGTTGGTATTGGTCACGCTGGAACTTTGATTTCTGCAGTACTTTTACTTTTCCGTCAACGTTGGAGAATGGCTATTAACCGTTCTGCAGAAGCAATGACAATTTTCTCTGTAGTTCAAGCAGGTCTATTTCCAATTATTCACATGGGACGTCCATGGTTAGCATACTGGGTTCTACCTATTCCAAATCAATTTGGATCATTATGGGTAAACTTTAACTCGCCATTATTATGGGACGTATTTGCAATTTCTACTTATCTTTCAGTTTCATTAGTTTTCTGGTGGACTGGTTTATTGCCTGACTTTGCAATGCTTCGTGATAGAGCTATTACTCCATTTAACAAAAGAGTTTATTCTATTTTGAGTTTTGGATGGAGCGGTAGAGCAAAAGACTGGCAACGTTTTGAGGAAGTATCATTAGTATTAGCTGGTTTAGCTACTCCTCTTGTACTTTCTGTACACACGATTGTATCTATGGACTTTGCAACTTCTGTAATTCCAGGATGGCATACAACAATCTTCCCTCCATACTTCGTTGCTGGAGCGGTATTTTCAGGATTTGCGATGGTAAACACATTGTTGATCGTTATGAGAAAAGTTTCTAACCTTGAAGCATACATCACATTACAACATATTGAATTAATGAATATCATTATCATGATTACAGGTTCGATCGTTGGTGTGGCTTACATCACTGAGTTGTTCGTAGCTTGGTATTCAGGTGTAGAATATGAGCAATATGCTTTCTTAAACAGAGCTACTGGACCTTACTGGTGGGCATATTGGTCAATGATGACTTGTAATGTTTTCTCTCCACAATTTATGTGGTTTAAAAAATTAAGAACAAGTATCATGTTTTCATTTATTATTTCGATTGTAGTAAACATCGGAATGTGGTTTGAAAGATTTGTAATCATTGTTACTTCTTTACATAGAGATTACCTTCCATCTTCTTGGACAATGTTCTCACCAACATTTGTTGATATTGGAATTTTCATCGGAACAATTGGTTTCTTCTTTGTATTGTTTTTATTATACTCTAGAACATTCCCTGTAATTGCTCAGGCGGAGGTAAAAACAATTTTGAAAGGAACAGGAGATAACTACATTAGAGAAAGAGCAAATAGTAAAGATTCACATCATGAGTAATAAAGTAATATACGCCATTTATAATGACGATGATATTTTGATGGATGCAGTAAAGAAAACCAGAGCTGCTCATCATCATATTGAAGAGGTTTTTACTCCATTCCCAGTTCACGGATTGGATAAAGCCATGGGTTTAGCACCAACGAGATTAGCAATTTGTGCTTTCCTTTATGGATGTGTTGGTATTTCTGTTGCAACAACCATGATGAGTTATATTATGATTCATGACTGGCCACAGGATATTGGTGGAAAACCAAGTTTTAGTTTCATTCAAAATATGCCATCTTTTGTGCCGATTATGTTTGAGATGACTGTATTTTTTGCTGCGCATTTAATGGTTATTACTTTCTATATGAGAAGTAGATTATGGCCATTTAAGCAAGCTGAAAATCCTGATGTAAGAACAACAGATGACCATTTCTTAATGGAAGTTGCTGTAAACGATAATGAAGCGGAATTAGTTTCTTTCTTCGAAGGTACAGGAGCTGTTGAAGTTAAAGTAATTGAAAAGAATTAATTGTAGCTATGAAAAGGATATATAAAATAACACTTTTAGTTGGTATAACTATTTTAGTTTCATCTTGCCACAATAATTCGGCACCAAACTATCAGTATTTCCCAAATATGTATGAGTCTGTAGGTTATGAGCCTTATGCAGAAGCAAAAATATTTAAGGGTGGAAAAGAAGGACAGCTTCCTGTTGAAGGAACTATCAATAGAGGTTTTGAGCCTTATGAATATGAAAATTCAACTGCTGGATATGAATTAGCAAAAGCTAATTTAAAATCTCCTTTAACTGAAGAGGAGAGAAATTCTGGAAAAGGGAAAGAGCTTTTCGAAATTTACTGTATTAGCTGTCACGGTGCAGCTGGTAATGGTAAAGGTAAATTGGTTGAGAGAGAGAAATTTCTTGGAGTGCCTAACTATAAAGACAGAGACATTACTGAAGGAAGTATCTTTCACGTTGAAACTTATGGTCTGAATGCAATGGGTTCACATGCAAATCAATTAAGTGCCCATGAACGTTGGTTAGTTGCTGACTATGTTCTAAAACTAAGAAGCCAATTATAATTGTTGAACAAACTGATCGTAATAGATATGTATACATTTTCAAGTAAATTAAAAACTTTTTCTATCATCTTAATGGTTCTAGGACTATTGGGAATTGGGTATGGTTTTTTAAGTGCACCTAAAGATATTCAAGAAGTTGAAAAAATACTAGCAGCGGATGCTCATGGTTCACATGGAGCTGGACATGAGGAGTCTGCAGAGGCTTCACATAAAGAGGCAGGTCATAACGAATCTGCTGAAGCTTCACATGAAGAACATAAAGGAGCAAAGCAAGCAGAAGTTTCTGGTGCAGATGAGCACGAAAAACATTTAGAGCATGTTTTACACCAATTGCAAAACAAGCCTTGGTCTGCATTATATGTGGCTTGTATTTTCTTTTTACTGCTTTCAATGGGGGTTTTAGCATTCTATGCTATTCAACAAGTTGCGCAAGCAGGTTGGTCTCCAGTTTTATTTAGAGTAATGCAAGGTATCACTGCTTATTTACCAGCTGGTTCAATAATTTTCTTTATTATTTTAGTTTTATGTGGATTGCATTTTAATCATATTTTTGTTTGGTTAGGTGAGCACGTTACAGATCCGAAACATGCTGATTATGATGCGATCATAGCTGGAAAATCTGGATATTTAAATTTCCCTTTTTGGATTGCTAGAGCTTTCATCTTTTTATTAGGATGGAATTTATATAGAATTTATTCTAGAAAGAATTGTTTGGCTCAAGATGAGGCAAATGATGATCTTTATTACAAGAAGAATTTCAAGGCTTCTGCTGGATTCTTGGTATTCTTTATCGTATCAGAATCAATTATGTCATGGGATTGGATTATGTCATTTGATCCACACTGGTTCAGTACATTATTTGGTTGGTATGTATTCGCTTCATTCTTTGTAAGTGGTATCACGAGTATTGCTTTGGTAACAATCTATTTGAAATCTAAAGGATATTTAGAATATGTAAATACAAGCCATATCCATGATTTAGCTAAATTCATGTTTGGTATTAGCGTTTTCTGGACTTATTTATGGTTCTCTCAATTCATGTTGATTTGGTATGCTAACATTCCAGAAGAGGTAACTTACTTTGTAACAAGAATTCAATTATATAACTTGCCATTCTTTGGCGCTGTAGTTATGAACTTTGTTTTCCCATTATTAATATTAATCAATACAGATTTCAAACGTCTTAATTGGGTAATTGTAATGGCTGGTACTGTTATCTTATTGGGTCACTATGTTGACTTCTTTAATATGATTATGCCTGGTACTGTTGGAGACAAATGGTTTATTGGTGTTCCTGAAATTGCATCTATTCTTTTCTTCTTAGGTTTGTTTATTTTTGTTGTATTTACAGCATTAACTAAAGCTCCTTTGTTAGCAAAAAGAAATCCTTTCATTGAAGAAAGTAAACATTTTCATTATTAATATTTAAAGAAGTAAACAGATGACAAGTTTGTTGGTAATTATAGTTGTAGTTTTATTAGCAGTTGCATTATGGCAATTGACGAAGATATTTGATCTTACGCAGGTAGGTTCTTCTTCGGACGATTCGCAGGTTGCATCAGATAATGATAATAATGTTCAAGGATATATTATGTTTGGCTTTTTAGCTTTCATTTATATATTTACGATTTATGGTTTACTTAAATGGGGTAATTTAGCACTTCATACTCCTGCTTCTGAGCATGGACTTTTAGTAGATAACTTAATGAATATTACTTGGGTTTTGATTTTTACAGTTCAAGTTATTACTCAAGGTTTATTGTATTGGTTTTCTTTTAAAAATAGAGGAAATAAAAATAGAAAAGCTTTATTTTTTGCAGACAGTAATAAATTAGAAGCAATCTGGAGTATTATTCCATCTGTAGTCTTAGCTTGTTTAATTCTTTACGGATTGTATGCTTGGAACAACATTATGTTTGTTGATAAAGATGAAGACGTAGTTGAGATTGAGTTATATGCTCAACAATTTAAATGGACAGCAAGATATGCAGGTCAAGATAATGTTTTAGGTAAAGCTAACGTACGTTTAATTGAAGGTGTAAATACATTAGGTGTTGATATGTCTGATCCTAATGCTCAAGATGATATTGTAGTTACTGAATTGCATATTCCAAAAGGAAAAAAGATACACTTCAAAATGCGTTCTCAAGATGTATTGCACTCAGCTTATATGCCTCACTTTAGAGCGCAGATGAACTGTGTACCTGGAATGGTAACTGAATTTGCTTTCGTTCCTACTTACACAACTGCAGAATACAGAGAATTGCCTTTTATGGTTGAAAAAGTAGCTAATATCAATAAACTTAGAGCTGCAAAAAGTGCTGAGCTAGTTGCTAAAGGCGGTACTGCTTTAGATCCTTATACATTTGATTATTTATTATTATGTAATAAAATTTGTGGAGCTTCTCATTACAACATGCAAATGAAAGTTGTAGTTGATACTCCAGAAGACTATAAAAAATGGTTAAGCGAGAAAACAACTCTAGCTCAAGATATTAAAGCTGCGAAAGCTGCTGAAAAACCAGCGGAAGGAACTGCTCCAACTACAGATACAGCTGCTAAAGTAATTGATACAGTTAAGGCTGTTATTGACACTGTTAAAGCAACTGTTGCTAAAGTTGCGGTTAAATAATATTATTAAGAAAATTTAAAGTACACATATATGTCAGCAGAAGCGCACGGTCACGATCACGGACACGATCACGAGCACGAACATCATCATAAAGACACATTCATTACTAAATATATCTTTAGTATTGACCACAAAATGATTGCCAAGCAATACTTGATTACAGGTATTATAATGGGGATTATTGGTATCGTAATGTCTTTGCTTTTCAGAATGCAATTGGCTTGGCCAGAGGAGTCTTTTAAAATATTTAATGTTTTATTAGGCGATAAATTTGCACCTGACGGAGTAATGGCTAATGATATTTATCTAGCTTTAGTTACAATTCACGGTACCATAATGGTATTCTTTGTACTGACAGCTGGTTTAAGTGGTACTTTTAGTAACTTGCTTATTCCACTTCAAATTGGAGCTAGAGATATGGCTTCAGGATTTATGAATATGATTTCATACTGGTTATTTTTCTTATCTGCTGTTATTATGGTATCTTCTTTATTTGTTGAAGCTGGACCAGCTTCTGCAGGTTGGACGATTTATCCTCCATTGAGTGCATTGCCACAAGCGATCCCTGGATCTGGAACTGGTATGACTTTATGGTTAGTTTCGATGGCTATCTTTATTGCATCTTCTTTAATGGGGTCATTAAACTACATTGTAACAGTAATCAATTTAAGAACTAAAGGAATGTCTATGACTAGACTTCCTCTTACAATCTGGACATTTTTCGTAACAGCTATTATTGGTGTTATTTCATTCCCAGTATTATTATCTGCAGCTTTATTGTTGATTTTTGATAGAAGTTTTGGAACTTCATTCTTCTTGTCTGATATCTATATAGCAGGAGAGGTTTTACACTACCAAGGAGGTTCTCCAGTATTGTTTGAGCACTTATTCTGGTTCTTAGGTCACCCTGAGGTTTATATCGTAATCTTGCCAGCGATGGGTCTTGTGTCTGAAATTATGGCTACGAACGCTCGTAAACCAATTTTCGGATATAGAGCGATGATTATGTCAGTTCTTGCAATTGCATTCTTATCTACAATTGTATGGGGTCACCATATGTTTATTTCTGGTATGAATCCTTTCTTAGGATCTGTGTTTACCTTTACTACTTTATTGATTGCAATTCCATCTGCTGTAAAAGCATTTAACTGGATCACAACTTTATGGAAAGGTAACTTACAATTCAACCCAGCAATGTTATTCTCTATCGGAATGGTTTCTACTTTCATTACTGGAGGTTTAACTGGAATTATTTTAGGAGATAGTACTTTAGATATTAACGTTCACGATACTTATTTCGTAATTGCTCACTTTCACTTAGTAATGGGTATCTCTGCACTTTATGGAATGTTTGCTGGTATTTACCACTGGTTCCCTAAAATGTATGGAAGAATGTTGAATAAGAACTTAGGTTATATTCACTTCTGGGTAACTGCTGTTTGTGCTTATGGAGTATTCTTCCCAATGCACTTTATTGGATTAGCTGGTTTACCAAGACGTTATTATACAAACACAAACTTCCCGTTATTTGATGATTTACAAAATGTGAATGTTTTAATTACAACATTTGCTCTTGTAGGAGGTGCGTTCCAGTTAGTATTCTTATACAATTTCTTCTCTAGTATTTTCTACGGTAAGAAAGCAGTTCAGAATCCTTGGAGATCAACAACTTTAGAGTGGACAACTCCTGTTGAGCATATTCACGGTAACTGGCCAGGTGAAATTCCTCACGTATATCGTTGGCCGTATGACTATAGTAATCCAAATCATGATGTAGATTTTGTTCCTCAAAATGTACCAATGAAAGAAGGTGAAGAAGTTTTACACCACTAGAAATATTAAAAAAGACTATCAGAAATGATAGTCTTTTTTTGTTTAGTTAATTTCTTAAACGTTCTTCTTTGCTATTTTACAAACTGATTAGTTTCTATATCTTTGTAGAATGAATGAAAATCTAGATCCTACTACAAAAGGATACAACCCAGAAGAATTAGATCTTGAAAAAAGATTGCGTCCGCTGTCATTTGATGATTTTGCTGGACAAGATCAAGTTTTAGAAAATTTAAAAGTTTTTGTTGCCGCTGCAAATCAGCGCGGTGAGGCACTTGATCATGCTCTTTTTCATGGGCCTCCTGGTCTTGGAAAAACTACATTGGCTAATATTTTGGCTAATGAGCTTCAAGTCGGAATAAAAATAACTTCTGGGCCAGTATTAGATAAACCGGGTGATTTGGCTGGATTACTAACTAATCTAGATGAACGTGATGTTTTGTTCATAGATGAAATTCATCGATTAAGTCCAGTTGTTGAGGAATATTTATATTCAGCAATGGAGGATTTTAAAATCGACATTATGATCGAATCTGGTCCTAATGCGAGAACAGTACAGATTAATTTGAATCCATTTACATTAATTGGAGCGACAACTCGTTCAGGTTTATTAACTGCGCCTATGAGAGCTCGTTTTGGTATCTCATCTCGTTTACAATATTATACTACCGAACTTTTAACTACGATTGTTGAAAGAAGTGCCTCGATTTTAAAAATGCCCATCGATTTGGAAGCAGCAATTGAAATTGCTGGTCGAAGCCGAGGAACTCCTCGTATTGCAAATGCATTATTGCGAAGAGTTCGTGATTTTGCGCAGATAAAAGGTAATGGACGAATCGATTTGGAAATTTCTAAATATGCGTTAAAAGCCTTAAATGTTGATGCGAACGGGCTTGATGAGATGGATAACAAAATCTTATTGACTATCATAAATAAATTCAAAGGCGGGCCAGTAGGACTTTCGACTTTAGCAACTGCAGTTTCTGAAAGCAGTGAAACTATTGAAGAAGTTTATGAACCATTTTTAATTCAGGAAGGCTTTATTATGCGTACTCCTCGAGGACGTGAGGTTACTGATAAAGCATACAAACATCTTGGAAAAATAAACACTAACATTCAAGGAGGTTTGTTTTAAATCAATTTTATGTCATCAGACAAAAAATATAATTACCCAAATAAACTATCTATATTGAGATTTTTTCGTGATGCTGAAGGTGTTCGTAGAAATCCAATACCTTTTCATAAACGCTATTTTAATAAATTAGGTGACTCATTTTCGCTAAAAATTGGTTTTTCTAAACACTTAATTCTGTCAAGAGATAATGAAATTGCTCAATATATTTTAGTTAATAACCAAAAAAATTATCGTAAGTCCAAGTTCCAGTCTGTTTATCTTTCCAAATATTTGGGAAAAGGACTTTTGACTAGTGATGGCGATTTCTGGCTACAACAACGTAGACTTATTCAGCCGGCATTTCATAAGCAAAAAATGAATATGTTGGTAGATAATATGAATAAGACTATAATTTCTGAAATTGATAATTTAAAAGAAAATGAAATTTTTAATGTTTTTCCGGTAATGAGCCAATTAGCTTTTAATGTTGTTGCGAAATCATTATTTGAATTTTCAATTTCTGACGAAAAACTGCATAGAATTAAATTTATAATTGAAGAAGTTCAAAAGTTTTTGGTCAAGGAAATAAGACTTCCGCATAAGGCTTTATGGTTTTCTTTAAGCGGTCAAGTAAAAAAGCATTTAAAATTAGCTGAAGAAAATAACAGAATCATTAAAGAAATTATTGAAGAGAGAAGTGCCTCAAATGAAGATTTTAATGATCTGCTTGCCATGTTGATGGGTACCCGATATGAAGATACCGGAGAATCGATGTCAATGAAGCAATTAATTGATGAGATAAAAGTTTTGTTTATTGCGGGGCATGAAACCACTGCAAATGCGCTGACTTTTACGCTTCATTTTTTGGGAACTAATCCAGAAGTGCAACAAAAAGTTTTTGAGGAGATTATTGAAATTGAGGCAGAAACAGACAATATTATAGAGCAACTTCAGAAAATGGCATATATAAATGCCGTTTTGAATGAATCGATGCGTTTATATCCTCCGGCTTGGATTACGGATAGACAGAATATCGAAGATGATGTTGTTGGTAATTTCAAAATTAAAAAAGGGACTCTAATTGGGATTTCATTTTTTGAATTGCATCGAAATCCTAAATATTGGAAAGATCCAGAAAAGTTTATGCCAGAACGTTTTTTGGGTGAACAAAAGAAACAGTCGATGCAATATTTTTATCCGTTCGGGGCCGGACCGCGTATGTGTATCGGTTCTGGTTTTGCTATGTACGAGATGTGTTTGGCGATTTCTCAGATCGTTAAGCGGTACGTCGTTGTATCAAGTACTGCTACTGTTGAATTTAATCCGTTGGTGACTTTAAAGCCTGTGAATGTCGAAATTTCATTATCTAAAAGATGAGTATTAATGCGAAAGAAACATATTCGAAATTTATAAAAGAAGAAGCTAAAAGGCTTGGGTTTCTTTCGTGTGGTATATCTAAAGCGGGATTTCTGGAAGAAGAAGCTCCACGTTTAGAAAAATGGTTGAATAATAATCATAATGGCCAGATGGCGTATATGGAAAACCATTTTGACAAACGTTTAGATCCGACTTTACTGGTTGATGATGCTAAAAGCGTAGTTTCTCTACTTCTTAATTATTATCCTTCAGAATCGCAAAATGATGATAGTTTTAAAATATCAAAATATGCTTACGGGCAAGATTATCACTATGTAATTAAAGAGAAATTAAAAGAGTTGCTACATTCAATTCAAGAGAATATTGGTGCAGTTTCTGGTCGAGCATTCGTGGATTCGGCTCCGGTTCTCGATAAGGCTTGGGCGGCAAAAGGCGGTTTGGGCTGGATTGGAAAAAACAGTAATTTAATAACTCAAAAGGTTGGTTCTTTCTATTTTATTGCAGAATTAATCTTAGATCTTGATTTGGAATATGATTACAAAGTAACTGATCATTGCGGGTCCTGCACCGCCTGTATTGATGCATGCCCAACACAAGCAATTGTGGCGCCTTATGTTGTAGATGGTAGCAAGTGCATATCTTATTTTACTATAGAACTAAAGGAAAATATTCCTTATGAAATGAAAGGTAAATTTGATGAATGGATGTTTGGCTGCGATACTTGCCAAGATGTTTGTCCGTGGAACCGTTTTTCAAAGCCTCATTCAGAACCATTATTCAACCCTAATCCAGAACTGCTTTCCTTCTCAAAAAAAGACTGGACAGAAATTACTGAAGAAACTTTTCGGGCTGTTTTTAAAAATTCTCCAATTAAAAGAACAAAGTTTGAGGGGTTAAAACGAAATATCTCCTTCTTAAAATAAAACTAAGATGGCACTTTAAACTAATTGCAATCTGTAAAAATTTTCTACTTTTTATTTAAACCAACAAGTGTTTTTTGTAAGGCGCTCTTTTTTAGTTTGATACGTGTGCTTTTGTGCTTTGTAGGAAATAAAACACGATGAAAGCATTTTATCGATTATTGTTGTCGATAAATGACACATTTGATTATGTTAGTTTTACACTATATTTTTTAAACTTTAATTATAAGGGGTAATTTGTTTGTGAAATTTATCTTATGTAATTGTGCTTATTGTTTCTAGAGAAAACAGTGATTTTAGACTCGATAAAAACTTTATTTATTTTGTTTTTTTTATTTCAAATAGCTGATTTTCAAGATTTTTATTTTTGTTAAGTATTTCGGACAAGATGAAAATTTTAAAGCAGAGAGCAATTTTATTTCTAAGTTACATATTTGAAAAGACTACATTCTAAATTAAAATGTCATCCTAGAAATTCTGATTTCTAAAGTAAGAAAGAACAAACAAATGTTAAGGACTTCAGAGACAAGCAATATTTTTGATTTTGTAAGATATTTTGATTTTTATCTTTAAAATTTCCTGAAACTATGATTAATCAGCAATGTTTTAGGAAAATTCTTCGGTTTTATTGTGAAATAAGCACTTTTGGGAATTCTTGATGCTAATTTTAGATGAAAAAAGGTGTTATTCAACGTTTTTATAGGTAGTTTGTCGACTAATGTAGCTAGTTATTAGGTGTTTATCTATTTTCGCGACACCAAATCTACTCATTTAACCAAAAGGCAAATACGTCTCGAACCTAATATTATTATGGTCCAATTACTTCATAATTATTTCTATCAGTTTGAAAAGTCTTTTTTCAAATACAAGAAATCCATCCATTTAAATTTTACGTATCTGCTTAAAAATCTAAAAATCAAGTTTTGGTTTTCGGGTTTTGCCATTTTATTTTCCAAAACTAATACCCAGTCTGTCTATGCATAACACTACTTCTTCTCAGTCTAGATTTTCTAGGCTAACCTTTTTTATTGCATTTTTATTACTGATTAGTTACAGTGCTTCGGCTCAGTTCTATACAAAACATTATATAGCACCGGCGCCTTGGCAGTATTTTAGTAAATCAAATGAAATCGTAATTGCTACAAATTCAGATACTCCCGTTACTATTACAGTGGCTAGGAGTAATAGTACTGTGGAGACAACTTTATCGGCAGTAAAAGGAAATCCGGCCATTTACAGATTTAGTCTTTTGGCGAAAAATCTTCCAATGTATGCATTAAATACTGTAATTAATGGCGCAGGATTAATTGTTACAAGTACTGGACCAACGTCAGTGAATATGCGAAATGTTGCTTCAGATGATAAATCGGGAGATAATAATGATGCTTATCTTAAGGGTAATGCTGCGTTGACAAGTTTTGGTGATGCTGGTCTTGGAATACGTTTTAGAGTTGGATATTATAGAGATGGTTCTCTAGGAAATTTTAATAATTATGGTGATCAAAGGCCAATTTATTCGATTATGGCAACAGTTGATAATACTACTGTCAAAATCAATAATGCCGTAACAACTACATTAAATGCAGGACAAAGTTATTTATTTAAAGCTCCTATTGGAACGTTAGTCGAGTCTTCAAGTCCAGCTGTAATGAATACATCGGCGGCAATTGATACGCCAGATGGTTGTGGTGATAGTGCCTACAATCAAATTCCACCTGAATCGGTTTTGGGTACTGAATACTTTATTGAAAGAGGTAAAGGAAATAATACAGCCGAAAAAACAACTATTGTTGCAACAAAAGACAATACAAATTTAGTAATTGACACCTATTCACCTTCTGGTGTGCTTACAGCAACAACAAATTATACACTAACAACAGCCGGAAGTTTCTATACTTTTAATAATGGTAGTTTAGATACACCATTTTCTGCTTCACGAGTTTCTGCAAATAATAAAATTGTTGTTTATTCAGGGACAGCGCAATCTTGTGAAGTTGATATTTCTACAATCGCTCCAGTATCAGAATGTGGAGGGTCTAATTTTATAGAAACTGCAAAATTTAGAGATTATGGAACAGGTTCATTGCCTTACTTCGGATATATTCTTTTAAGAAGCAAAACGGATGAAGTAAAGGTAAACGGAACTAATATTGAAACGATCACCGGGATTGCAGCACGTCATCAATTAGGAACTACGGGCTGGTATTTAATAAATTTTGAAGATACTCAAATAAATAGCCCGAATGTTCTTTCTATTTCGAGCGCTAGTAAAATGACAGTATCTATTGTACAGCAAGGAGGAGGATTTTCGATGGCAGGATTTTTCTCGAATTTTGCCGCACAGCCAGAAGATCCTACTTTAACATATATTGCCGGTGGCGGATGTACAAATAATACAGCAGCCCTTACAACGCTGCCTAACTTTGCGCCATACCAGTGGTATTATAACGGAACGGCGATCAGTGGCGCAACTTCTTCAACTTATACAGCAACTAAAACTGGTAATTATACGGTTTCTTGGACTTTGGCCTGTGGTGCACAAACCCAATCGAAACCAATTAGTGTTACTTTATGTACAGATCTTGGAATTACAAAAACCGTTGATAACGCAAAGCCATGTGTTGGATCTAATGTGGAATTTACAGTTAAAGTCAGCAATTTAGGAGGAAATAATGTTTCAGGGGTTTCAGTAAATGATTTGCTTCCTTCGGGCTATACTTTCGTTAGTGCAACTCCGTCGGTAGGGAATTATGATTCTGCGACAGGAATTTGGAGTATTGGCGATGTAGATGCTCAGACATCTGTTACATTAAAAATTACAGCAACTGTAAAATCATCAGGCAACTATACCAACACAGCGTCGCTACCTGCTTCTATAGATACAAATACAGCAAATAACTCAGCAAGTGCGGCGGTAAATCCTAATCCAGTTGTTACTCTGGTAACTAATCCAATAACTGTTTGTTCACCTGCTACAGGTGATTTAACAGCGGCAGCAGTTACAGCGGGGAGTTCTAGTAATTTGACTTTTTCATATTATACAAATGCAACGGCAACTACGGTTTATCCAAACCCAACTTCCGCAATTGCAGGAACTTATTATATAAAAGCAGTTTCAGCTGAGGGATGTTCGGTAGTGAAATCAGTTGTGGTGACCGTCAATCCAAAACCATCTGCTCCAGTAATTAATGTTAATGCCGATAGTGCAACATGCGGTAACTCTGGAAGTATAGTTTTAAAAGCTGTTGATAATGCAGCCTTTTACGGAGGAAGTACTTATTTATGGTCAAATGGAGCCACCACTCAAAGCGTTACGATTAATGCGGATGGCGTTTATTCTCTTAAAATAGTAAGCAGTTCAGGATGTACCAGTGATAGCTCCAATCCAATAACAGTTACTGTTAAACCAGCTATTCCAACTGCTTCTGATCAATCATTTTGTGCTTCTGAAAACAAGACTGTAGGCGATTTAATAGCGACAGGGTCAAGTTTAAAATGGTATGATGCAGCTACAAATGGAACACAATATGCAGTAAATACTCCATTAACAGCACGTACGTATTATGTGAGTCAAACTGGGACAAACGGTTGTGAAAGTAGCAGGAAAGCAGTGAAGGTTACAATTAGTTCTTCGTCCGCACCAGTTGCTTCAGCTCAGACCTATTGTGCTGTTGAAAATAAAACATTCGATGATTTAGTTGCTACAGGGAGTAATTTAAAATGGTATAGTGCAGCAACCGGCGGAACAAAATATAAGGGAACAGACACTGTAGTTTCTGGAAATTATTACGTTAGCCAAACCGCAAATAGTTGCGGTGAAAGTGCAAGAACTTTAGTGCAGGTAACCATAAATGATATTCCATCAGCACCAACTGCTTCATCGCAGGTTTTTTGTGCTACCGATGGCAAAACAGTAAGTAATTTAATTGCCACAGGAAGTAACTTAAAATGGTACAGTGCAAGTTCAGGAGGAACACTTTATGACGGGACAGAGACACTATCTACAAAAAATTATTATGTAAGCCAGTCAAACAGTTGTGGCGAAAGTCCAAGAACTGCATTAGCTGTTACTGTAAATACTACAGCTGCGCCAACTGCTCCAGCTCAATCATTCTGTTTGCCAGATGCTAAAAAAGTAAACAACTTAGTTGTAACTACAGGTACAAATTTAAAATGGTACAATGCTAGTGCAGGCGGGACAGCATATGGTGGTACGGAGACATTAGCCACGGGGACTTACTATGTTACTCAGACTTTGAATAATTGCGAAAGCCCAAGAACAGCAGTTTCGGTTACAGTTTATAATACACCAGTTCCAACGGCGAATTCTCAAACATTTTGTGCAGGTGATGCTAAAAAAGTAAATGATTTAGTTGTTACCTCGGGAACAAATTTAAAATGGTATAGTGCAAGTTCAGGTGGAACAGCTTTTAACGGAACAGAGATACTATCTTCAGCAAACTATTACGTAAGCCAAACGCTTAATAATTGTGAAAGCTCGAGAATTTTGGTATCAGTTACTGTAAATCCTACACCAGCAACACCAAGCATTTCCGCAGGAAGCTCTACAACACTTTGCGCAGGAGGGAATGTTGTATTGACTTCAACAAGTGGAATTGGTTATTTATGGTCGAATGGTGCAACAACCCAATCTATCACTGTTTCTACTCCAGGTAGTTATAGTGTCCAAGTAACAAATGCATCAGGTTGTGTAAGCGCACCTTCAGCACCTGTAAATGTTACAGTTAATACTATTCCGTCAACGCCAACCGTAAACGTTACAAACAATTGCAACGGCACATCGACATTAACGACGTCGGCTACAGGAACATTGTTATGGAGCACCGGAGAAACGACTTCATCCATCACGGTTTCTACAGCGGGAACATATTCAGTTACACAGACGATAAACGGCTGTACAAGCGCTTCGGGCTCAGGAATTGCTGCGCCAAAAACGACTCCGTCAACACCAGTTGTAAACGTTACAAACAACTGCAACGGCACATCGACATTGACGACATCGGCTGCAGGAGCATTGTTGTGGAGCACGGGCGAAACGACTTCATCCATCACGGTTAATACACCAGGCACATATACTGTAACACAGACAGTAAACGGATGTACAAGTTTGGCTGGCTCAGGAATTGCTGCGCCGAAATCGACTCCATCAACGCCAACTGTAAACGTTACAAACAACTGCAACGGCACATCGACATTGACGACATCGGCTGCAGGAGCATTGTTGTGGAGCACTGGAGAAACGACTTCATCCATTACGGTTTCTACAGCGGGAACATATACTGTGACACAGACGGTAAACGGCTGTACGAGCTTGGCAGGCTCAGGAACTGCTGCGCCGAAATCGACTCCATCAGCGCCAGTTGTAAACGTTACAAACAACTGCAACGGCACATCGACATTGACGACATCGGCTACAGGAACATTGTTGTGGAGCACTGGAGAAACGACTTCATCCATCACGGTTTCTACAGCAGGCACATATACTGTAACACAGACAGTAAACGGATGTACAAGTTTGGCTGGCTCAGGAATTGCTGCGCCGAAATCGACTCCATCAACGCCAACTGTAAACGTTACAAACAACTGCAACGGCACATCGACATTGACGACATCGGCTGCAGGAGCATTGTTGTGGAGCACTGGAGAAACGACTTCATCCATTACAGTTTCTACAGCGGGAACATATACTGTAACGCAGACGGTAAACGGCTGTACAAGCGCTTCCGGCTCAGGAATTGCTGCGCCGAAATCGACTCCATCAACGCCAATTGTTAACGTTACAAACAACTGCAACGGCACATCGACATTGACTACATCGGCTGCGGGAACATTGTTATGGAGCACAGGAGAAACGACTTCATCCATCACGGTTAATACACCAGGCACATATACTGTAACACAGACGGTAAACGGCTGTACAAGCGCTTCCGGCTCAGGAATTGCCGCGCCGAAAACAACTCCATCAACGCCAACCGTTAACGTTTCAAACAACTGTGACGGCACATCGAATTTGACAACATCGGCAACGGGAACATTGTTATGGAGCACCGGAGAAACGACTTCATCCATCACGGTTTCTACAGCGGGAACATACTCAGTTACACAGACAGTAAACGGCTGTACGAGTGCTGCGGGTTCAGGAACTGCTGCGCCGAAATCGACTCCATCAACGCCAACCGTTAACGTTACAAACAACTGTGACGGCACATCGACTTTGACGACATCGGCTGCGGGAACATTGTTATGGAGCACCGGAGAAACAACTTCATCCATCACGGTTTCTACAGTGGGAACATATTCAGTTACACAGACGGTAAACGGATGTACAAGCGCTTTGGGCTCAGGAACTGCTGCGCCAAAAACTGTTCCGTCAGCTCCTGTAGCTTCGTCTCAAACCTTTTGTTTTGCTGATGCGAAAACTATAAACGATTTAATCGCTACTGGAAGTGGCTTAAAATGGTATAATGCTTTGGCAAACGGAACATTATATGCTGGTACAGATATTCTTGCAACGGGATCATATTATGTAAGTCAGACTTTAGATAATTGTGAAAGTCCGAGAACATTGGTAAATGTCACTGTAAATTCAAAACCTGCGAAAGTTATAACTACTGCTACTATCTGCTCGGGAGATACATATAAATGGTCGGTAAATTCAACAGCCTATACGACAGCTGGAACTTACACAGTTTCAAATAGCGGATGCACGGCTGATCAGGAACTTCAATTGACAGTAATAAATGTTTCAAGTCCAATTGTTGGGTTAATTACACAGCCAACATGTACATCATCAACGGCTAGCGTCGTATTGAGTGGTCTGCCAGCAGGAACTTGGACAATAAACCCTGGAAATATTTCTGGAAATGCTGCTTCAACCACCATTACAGGATTAACAGCTGGAAACACTTATAATTATACTGTTACTGATGATCAAGGTTGTAAATCGACAGCTTCATCTGACGTTAAAATCGTAAATTATATTTGTGCGCAAGATGATTTCCCAGCTGTAATAAATGGAGCGGCAGGAGGAGCTATTTCAACTGTTTTTGTCAATGATAAAATAAATGGTTCATCATTTTTACCGGCAGATGTAACTGTTTCAACCAGTACACTTCCAACAGGAATAGTGTTTAATGCTGATGGAACAATTACAGTTGCTCCAAATACACTTGCAGGAACTTATTCAATTACTTACACGATTTGTATGTCGGCAGACAGTAGTGTTTGTGATTCTGCAACTGTCAAAATTGTTATTGAAAGACCTGTAATCGATGCAGTAACAGAAACTACTACAGCAATCAACAGCAACACGGGCGGAACGACAATTTCTCTGACAGCAAATGATACGCTGAACGGAACTCCAGTTACAGTAGGTACAGGCGCAGGTCAGGTTGATTTTACGCTTATCAGCACACTTCCTGCGGGATTGACGTTGAATGCGGATAAAACTATTACTGTAGCTCCGGGAACAGCTTCAGGAAATTATGAAGTGGAATACACGATCTGCGACAATGATCATGCATTGAATTGCGATACTGTTAAAAGCTATATTCAGGTTGTGGGCGATGTTTTAGTTGCCAATGCTGATAATCCGGCTTCGGTTACAGTTTCTTATCAGCCTCAAACCATAATTTCAGTTGTTGACAACGATACAAGAAATGGACAGCCTCTGACTGCTTCAGAAGTGAAAATCACAACGACAGTTCCAGATGCTTCAGGTTATTTAACGCTTGATCCTTCAACAGGAATTGCAACGCTTGGCGCAAATGCTCCTGCGGGAACTTACACATTGACGTACTCAATCTGCGACAAGACCAATGCATCAAACTGCTCGACTGCTTCGGTTAGCTTGACAGTAAATGCTCCGATTGTGATTCCGGTAATCGACGCAGTAACCGAAACAACAACAGCAATCAACAGCAACACTGGCGGAACGACAATTTCTCTGACAGCAAATGATACGCTGAACGGAACTCCAGTTACAGTAGGTACAGGCGCAGGTCA
>NZ_VJYD01000022.1 GCF_007341385.1 Flavobacterium daemonense | reverse complement strand
AATGGTGGTCAGTTTGCTCCGGAACTGGTGATCAATTTACACTGGAAAGTGGTGGTCAATTTGACCGGTTTTTCCACTTTTATGGCCTAGCATTTTAGATACGGTAAAAATATCAGTGCCGGAGAATATCTGCAGAGTGGCGTAGGTATGGCGAAAGCAGTGAAAAGTAATATGCTTATTTATTCCTGCAAGAGCAAGCCAAACCGGCAGGACTCTGTCAACGTCCCATTTTTTCAGTCCCACAAAAACTTTTTCCTTTTCATTTTTCCGCTCGCCAAGAAGTTCATATGCTTCTTCTGAAATAGGCATGGTCTGGAGACCTTCGGTTTTTTTCTGCTTAAATCTTATGTAGTATCCGTCATGCTCAATAAATTCAATCTCTGACCATATTAATTTTGAAATATCGGAATACCTGAGTCCGGTCAATGTAGAGAACATTGAAATTTTATACACGATTTGGCTGGAGCAAGGTGTGTTAAAAAGGTTTTTTGCCTCATTCAAGGTTAAAAAATTTCGATGCGTTTCTGCTTCCTTTATTGAGTCAATCCCAGCGTTGATATCAGTTCTCAATTTTCCCTCTTTGTAAGCTCTCTTAAGTGTCGTTTTGAGTTTGTTGTAGTAGGAGAGTGCGGTATTGCGCGCTAAAACATTTCCAGTATCCCTTCTGCTTTTAGCTTTTAGCAAATATTCCCTATAGTCATTTAATAAAATTACAGTAATATCCATGAAACAGACATCTTTCCCGTTAAGAAAGTCTTCAAAATGAGCAATTGCACTGTTCCAGATTGCAAAATTTTTTCCATCTTTTTTATCAGCTAGATCATTAAAGTATTTCATAAAAGATCCTTTTCCTATTTTCTGCAGTTCCAGCTGTTCTCTTTCGAATGCAGAGTATACGTCATTCTTGCGGAGCTCATTTTGCCTGCGAATCTGAATGAGTTCAGCTGTATGCTGTGTTTCAATGTTGGAAATTTTTTGAATCTGGGTTTTAGGCTTTTCAAAAAGATACAGTTTTAAAAATTCTCGACGTGTTTGCTTGTTTGTTTCACTGTTCAATATTGATGGATAGAAGTCAAGATAAAGGGATATTCTGCCGTCAGTCAATAATTTTCTTCTTAATGTTACATTAGTCTTTTTCATTTTCTCCTGCATTAAATATAATATCAATATCTTTTTTCGCGACATAATTAAACTTTCCAACAGAATATTTAGCTATTCCATGCCTTTGTATAAGCATATACAGGGCGCTTGCTGAAATTTTAAATTTCTGCTGTATCTGTGTGATGTTGTAGCATCTGTCTAGACCAGGAAATTCCTGTACTGGCTGCAGCATCGACTCCTCTAATGGAACGGAAAAAAAGCTGTCCAGGTCGCATCTGCGAATAATGGTTCTTCTGCCGAATTTTGCAATATTAAGCTCGCCCCTTTCGATCAACCTGTAAATAGTCCTTTTGCTGATGCCGAGCAAATTACTGGCCATATTAACATCGATGAAATCTTTGGTCTTAATGACCTCCAAATTGGCATTTTTGACCGATTCTGTCTGCTTGTTGCTTTGATCGATTTTTGACTTCCTAGCCCTTGATTTATAGGCCTTGGAGCTGCATTTAAGCGAACAGTAAAGTGTCTTTGTTGTGCGTGCTGTAAACTCATTTTTACAGAATTCGCAGATTCTGGTAATCTTAATGTTTGAACTCATAGTAATGTGACTTTAAGTGTCCCACTGTGACTATGTGTGTCTCTACGTGCCATCATTTGGCCACGAAAAAATATTTTTTGCATCTCAGTTTTTCGAGGTACAAACAAGGTACAAATTTAATCAAAACATCACTTAACATCCAAAAGAAAACGCAAGTAAAAAACGAGTTAAAATATTGTTTATCAATATATTAACTCGTTTGTTTGTTTTTATTTTGCGTTATTTTGTCGCCCTATTTCCCGATGCAGAAATTAGCAAAAATATTCCCCAGCAATTCATCATTAGTAACCTGACCTGTGATAAGCCCGAATTGATATAGAGCTTCGCGAATATCCAATGCCATTAAATCGCTTGAAAGATTAGTTTCTAAGCCATATTTCACTTTTTGAATTTCATCCAAAGCTTTTAATAAAGAATCGTAATGCCTTGTATTCGTTACGATTGTTTCGTTATTGCGGAGTGCGCCTGTGTTGACAAAAGAAAGCAATTCATTCTTTAATTCATCAACTCCAATTTTTTCTTTAGCGGAAATGTAAATTGTTGTTGGTTTTTGGTTGTTAGTTGATAGTTTGGCATCAATTTCATCTATTGCTTCTTTTGAAAGTAAGTCTTTTTTATTGATGATAACCAAAATAGGTTTTTGAGGGTATTGATTTTGCGTTTTGTTAATTTCAACAAGTAAGTTATCCAGTCTTCCATCAGCCGACAATTGACAACCATCAACTAGATACAAAACAACCTGCGCCTGATCGATTTTCTCAAAAGTTTTTTTGATTCCGATGCTTTCTACAACATCTTTTGTTTCGCGAATTCCTGCTGTGTCAATAAATCTGAAACCAATTCCGCCGATGGTCAATTCATCTTCGATAGTATCACGAGTTGTTCCTGCAATGTCTGAAACAATAGCGCGTTCTTCGTTCAATAAAGCATTCAGTAAAGTCGATTTTCCAACATTTGGTTCACCAACAATAGCAACCGGAATTCCGTTTTTAATAACGTTTCCGACAGCAAAAGAATCAATTAAGCGTTTTAAAACAAATTCAATTCGGTTTAGTAATTCATGAAACTGAGTTCGGTCGGCAAATTCTACATCTTCTTCTGCAAAATCTAATTCTAATTCGATTAACGAAGCAAAGTTCAAAAGTTCTTCGCGAAGTTTGGCAATTTCGTTGCTGAAACCGCCGCGCATTTGCTGCATCGCAATTTGGTGAGAAGCTTCATTATCAGACGAAATCAAATCGGCAACAGCTTCTGCCTGAGATAAATCGAGTTTTCCGTTTAAGAAAGCTCTTAAGGTGAATTCACCGGCATCGGCCATTCTACAACCTTTTCTTAATAATAACTGAATAATTTGTTGCTGAATATAAGTGGAGCCATGGCAAGAAATCTCAATCGTATCTTCGCCCGTATAAGAATTTGGCCCTTTAAATATCGAAACCAAAACTTCATCAAGCGTTTTTTCATTATCAATAATATGACCTAAATGCAGTGTATGTGTTTTCTGTTTCGTTAAATCTTTATTTTTTATGGATTTAAAAACAGAATTTCCAATTGTAATTGCCTCTGAACCTGAAATACGAATGACAGCAATAGCTCCAGCTCCTGAAGGAGTAGCTAATGCAACTATAGAATCTTGATTTATCATAATGCAAAGGTATAAAAAATGCCTTAAAATTGAATGTCTGATCCAAAGCTGAAAATCGAAATAAGATGTTGCATAAATCTCCTTTTTAAGAAATTATTAAGTGTTAAAATACTGATAATTATCAGGTTGTTTTGTTTTTAGAATGATTAAATTTGAGAGAACAATACACTAATCCTTAACAAAATGAAAAAGATATTATTTCCCACAGATTTTTCTGAAGCGGCTACAAATGCGTTTGTCCACGCACTAGAGTTTGCCAAAATTGTCAACGCCGAACTTATTTTGCTTCATACTTTTGAGATTCCGGTGTATGACAGCCAGTTTTTTCCAGAAAATTATGCCTCGATTTACAGCTCAATAGAATTGGCTAAATTTGAGATGTTTAAAGATGAAATTCCAAAATTGAGAGCTATTGCCGCAGAGCGGAAATTAGAAAATATTGTCATCAAGCATCGATTGATGGACGGTGATTTGATTTTTAATTTGAAAAATGCTGTCGAAGAAGATCAAGTTGATTTTGTAATAATGGGAACCACCGGTGTTTCTGATTGGACAAAGTTTTTTACCGGATCAAATACAAACTCGGTGATTTCAGAAGTTAATGTGCCTGTTTTGTGCGTTCCTGTCGATGCTAAATATAAAAAGGTAAAAGTCATTGGATTTACCACCAGATACCGCGAAAAAGATAAAAAGGTACTGCAAAGAATATTGAAAATTGCTAAAAAGACGGACGCAAAAGTCAAAAGTTTATACGTGAAAACTTCACATTCTGACGTTTCAGAAATGACAATTAAAGAATGGGAACAGGAATTTGCGAATGAAAATGTTGAATTTTTAGTTCTCCCAAGCGATGAAGTAAAAGAAACTATTCTTGACTTTATTCTTTATAAAGACATTGATATTCTGACAACTATAACGCACAAAAGATCTTTTTTTGAAAGCATTTTTGAATCGAGCTTTTCAAAAAAAATTACCAAAGAAGTTTCTGTGCCCGTTTTAGTAATGCATGAAAAGGAATAAAAAAGAAAATTATTTAAATAACAGTTTTGAAAGTGTAAAATTTATATTTGTACTTCAATAAAATTTAAAATGGAAGTATATCAAAATAAAGTCGCACACTTTTCCAATCTTTATAATAAAATCAATAAAAGATACAACAGCATCAGTATTTTGCGTCTGTTAACAGTTTTTCTTTGTTTGTTTATGTTGTTTTATTACATCAAAACCAATGATATACTGTTTGTCGTGATGGCAGTTTTGTCTTTTGTTGGTTTTATTTTTTTAATGAAAATCCACACTAAATTATCTTTTCAAAAACAACTTACCACCGCACTTTTAAAAATTAATCAAAATGAAATTTCGTTTTTAAAAAGAGAAAAATTGCCTTTTGAAAACGGAATCGAATTCAACGATTTTCATCATCCATATGCGTATGATTTGGATATTTTCGGTGATCATTCTTTGTTCCAAAATTTAAACAGAACAGCAACATTTATCGGAAAAAAAACCTTAGCAAATAAGTTGTTGCATCTTTTTCCAAATGAAGTTATTTTAGAAAATCAGGAAGCTATAAACGAACTTAAAACGAAGATCGATTGGCGTCAGGATTTTTTAGCATTAGCTACTGTCAGTTCTGACAGTAAAGCTTCGTATGATTCTATAATTCATTGGAATTCATTTAAAAATAATACATTACCTAAAGTGACGGTTTTGCTGTCGTTTGCACTGCCTGCGTTGTTTTTTGGTGTTTTAATTGCATATTATATTACTTCAAAAACGATTTTACTATCCTATTTGAGTTATGTTTTTATTGCGAATTTGATGGTTGTAGGAAGATCATTGAAAAGAATTCAGTCTGAAATTGCGAAGGCTGATAACGTTGATAAAATAATCAAGCAATATAGTTTATTAGTTCAGAGAATTGAAACAGAAACCTTTCAATCTAAAAAATTAAGAGATTTACAACAACAACTTGTTTTCAAGAATGCACCGGCAAGTGTGCATTTAAAACAGTTATCAGAGTTGTTTTCAAGAATGGACACTATAAGTAATTTAGTGACAGCAACTTTGTTTAATGGTACTTTTTTGTTTAATCTTCATGTTTTAAAAGCGCTTTTAAAGTGGAAAGATAATTATTCTGAAGAACTTGAAAAATGGATTGCTGTTATTGGCGAGTTTGAAGCGTTGAATAGTTTAGCAAATTTAGCATACAATAATCCTGATTTTGTTTTCCCAGAAATCAATTCAGAATATAAAATTGGTTTTTCAGATTTGAGTCATCCTTTATTAAATCCACTAACTAGAGTAGGGAATGACACTCATTTTTATCCGGAATCTTTCATGATTTTAACAGGTTCAAATATGTCTGGTAAAAGTACTTTTTTAAGAAGTTTGGGTGTTAATATGGTTTTAGGTGGAATTGGGTCAGTTGTTTGTGCTTCAAAAGCTAATATTCATCCACTTCCAGTATTGGTTTCAATGCGATTATCCGATTCTTTGGCCGACAGCGAATCGTATTTCTTTGCTGAAATCAAACGTTTAAAACAAATTATGGATGCATTAGAAGATAGACCAGCTTTTGTTTTGTTAGATGAAATTTTAAGAGGAACAAATTCTGATGATAAACGAAACGGAACTATTGAAGTGGTTAAAAAGGTAATCGCGCAAAAAGCAATTGGAGCAATCGCAACACATGATATTGAAGTCTGCTTGACAACAAATGAATATCCTGATATTCTGACGAATCAATGTTTTGAAGTCGAAATCAAGAATAACGAACTTTATTTTGATTATAAACTGAGAGGCGGTATTTGTAAAAATAAAAGCGCTACTTTCTTAATGCAAAAAATGGGAGTGATTTAAAAGAAAAAGCCTAAAGAATTCTTGTAAATTCTTTAGGCTTTTTTTTTAAACGATAGTTCCGTTGTGTATAAGCATTCGTACAGGTGACATCCTTGAAACTGCTTCTGCAGAGCAACTTGCATCAAGAAAAACTAGGTCAGCTTTGTCGCCATTTTTTGGCCATTGCTGAATACCTTTGTCGTCTAACGGAATTGGACCTGCAGTTGCTAATTTAAGCATTCTTGACAATGCAAGTTCAGTGGTTTGCCCGTATAATTGCGATGCAAGATTTGCCTTTTGCAAAACACTTCCGGTTCCAAATGTATTCCAGTGATCGATAATGCTGTCGTTTCCTGTCATTACATTTACGCCATATTTCATTAAAGTGGGAATTGGCATGACTAAACTTCCAAAAGGTATCGTTGAAACAATTCCTATTTGAGCATTGCTTAGTTTTTCAGCCATTTCTTCTTGTTTGGTTTTTTCTAGTTTTCCGAGTGCAAAACAATGGCTGAGAAATGTTTTTCCTTTTAAATCAGGATTCTCATTTACTTTCTCTATTAAATAATCTATAGTTTTTACTCCAGATTCACCCGATTCATGCAAATGAATATCAATTCCCTTTTTGTTGTCCAATGCCAATTGAACTGTAAAATCAATTGTTTTTTCGATTGCGCCATCAATAGAATAAGGATCAAGTCCGCCAATAAAATCGATATCCATTTTGGCAGCTTCTTTTAAATACGGAACAGAATCGGTATAAAAAACGCCGTGTTGCGGAAAAGCAACTAATTCGGCACCAAAAGTATTTTTCTTGTTTTCTAAAGCTATTTGTAGATTTTTTAAAGATTGAAGTTTTGAAGTCGGTTCTATGTTTACGTGACTACGCGCAAACGATGTTCCGTGAGATTGTAATAATTCAATCAGTTTTTCTGCTTTTTGAGTAGAATTTTTCAGCATTTCTGGGAGAATTTGCTGTTCGAGCGCAATCATTCCTTTTACGCCGCCAGTTCTTTTTTTAACAGCATGCCAGTCATTATAAAATGTTTTGTCTAAATGAATATGCATGTCTCTAAATGCAGGAAGCATCAATAAACCTTTTGCATCAATAGCGGCTGAATTGGGTTTGTTTGGCGAAATAGCTTTTATTTTTCCGTCGCTTATTTCAATGCAGAATAATTCTGTTTTAGTGCGTACAACGTCGTTATCTTCATATTCAAAACCCGTTTCTAACCTGACATTTTTTAGAGTATAATTTTTCCCGGCCGAAGTTTTTATTTCAGAATTAGGTTCATTCCTTGTAGCTGCATTGGCTGTATTTAGGAAACTTGAACCAACAGCAAGTCCTGCAACTCCAAAAACGGAGTTTCTTAAAAAATCTTTACGGGTTATATTTGAATCTGTCATACTGAATAAATATTTACACAAAAATAGAATTCGTATCAATAAAAGACCTATAAAATTTATTCCAAGGCTTGAAAGATTTATAACTGCTCGCGAAAATTTGTTGGTGCTGTTCCGGTTTGTGTTTTGAAGAAATTCGAAAAATAGCTGTGATCGACAAAACCCAATTCAAAGGCAATTTCCTTTACTGATAATGCTGTTGCTTTAAGATGTCGTTTTGCTTCCAAAAGAATTCGTTGCTGAATAACTTCTGTAGCCGAAATTTTTAAATATTTTTTACAGAGTATGTTTAAGTAATTAGCTGAAATATTGAGTTTTGAAGCGTAAAAAGAAACCGATTTTTCTTCTTTAAAATTGATGTTAATCAGTTCTTGAAATTTTGCAATTCTTGGTTCTGTTTGATAAATATTATGATCTGAAAATACTTTTGCAGCTTCTTTGCTGATAATCGAAGCAATAACAGAAGTACGCGAACTTATTAATTCTTGAAGAGAATCTTGGCTTTCGATTTCGGTTTTAATTGCTAAAAATTCATATTCCAAAAGATTGTATGATTCCTGACTCAGTTCTATAACGGGATGATTGTGATATTGTGCAAATGAAAATCTGAAGCTTGAGGAAAAGCTTTCAAAAAAATCTCTGCCAATCATAAGTTGATAACCTGTTGTGTCAGGTTCGATATGCCATTTGTGAACTTGTCCAGGAAAAAGAAGATGAATTTGATGGTTGTTGATTTTATAATCTACAAAGTCGATATTGTGGACGCCTTTTGCTTGATCAAAAAGGATAATAATAAAAAAATCATGTTGATGCGGTTTGTCAATATGTCTTTCTCCATGAAGTTCGTTAAAAACAAGCTGATCTAAATGCGTATCTTGTTCTTTCTGAAATTCTTGAAGACCAAGAAGCGGAATATTTTGGTTTGTTTTTTTAATTGCCATTGCACTTGGTTTGCGTCTGTTTTACTTTGTAATAAAATGACTTTTAAAGAAACAAAAAGTGCTGAATTACTTCAGCACTTCATTAATTGTATTTACAAAAGCTTCTACGGGCTGAGCGCCTGATACGGCATATTTTCGGTCAAAAACAAAAAACGGAACGCCTTGGACGCCTATTTCTTGTGCTTCGGTGATGTCGTGCTGCACTTCTTTCAAAAATAAATTTTCGTTTTGAAGCACTTCTAAAATTTCAGCTTTATCTAAACCAGCTTTTTCTCCCAATTCTATCAGCGTTGGACCATTATTTAAATCACGGCCTTCTGTAAAATAAGCTTTGAAGAAAATTTCTCCCATTTCATCGCCTAATTTTTTCGTTTTCGCCAATTGAATGATTCGATGCGCTTCTAAAGAATTTGAAATAACCGCTTTATCGAAGTTATAATCCAAACCAACGCTTTTGGCGCGCTCTGCGACACCTTTATGCATTTCTTTTGATTGTTCAAGTGACATGCCTTTTCTTTCAGCTAAAAACGTGTAAACGTCTTTTCCAGATTGTGGTGTGATACTTGGATCAAGCTGAAAGCTTTTCCATTCAATTTCGAAGTTATCTTCAGGAAACTGTTTTAAAGCCGTCTCCAATTGTCTTTTTCCGATATAACAAAACGGACACATGATGTCCGACCAAATTTCTATTTTCATAGTACAAAGTTACAGAAAAAATTTGTTTCAGGTTTGAAGTTTTAGGTTTCAGGTTGAATGGCTTGTGTGAAGTTTAACCGCAAAGCACGCAAAGTTTTTTGATCAAGATTGTGCTCACAAAAGCAAAGTTCGCAAAGCTTTATTTAAACTTTGCGAACTTTGCTAGTTTCAGTCTTCAAGTTTTCTTTGTGCAACAAACCCGACAGGTTTTAAAAACCTGTCGGGTTTACTGGTGTAAGATGTGTTGCGTGATTTAACCGGAAAGCACGCAAAGTTATTTGATTAAGATTGTGCTTACAAACGCAAAGTTCGCAAAGCTTTGTGAAAACAACTTTGCGAACTTTGCGTTGTTCTTAGCGTCTTTGCGGTTAAATTATAGGTATAGTATATCAACATGAAGCTTTAAACCTGAAACTTCAAACAAAAATCTCCCTAAATAAAAAACCGCAAATCTTAAAAAAAGAATTGCGGTTTCTAGGTATAAAAAATGGTTGGTTAATAGCGATATTTTTTTTTTACAATGATATGCCTTTAATTCGAAACTAAAAAAAATCCCTGTAACAAAAAGAAGTTTTGATGTTAACTATTTAACATTACAGGCATTACCAGCATTGTTACTGTTTCTCCTTCTTCTAGACCATCAACTGGAGTAAGGATTCCAGCTCTGTTTGGCAATGACATTTCCAACATAATCATGTCAGATTGTAAATTCGTAAGCATCTCTGTTAAAAAACGCGAGTTGAAACCAATTTGAAGATCATCTCCTTGATAATCACAAGTCAACCTTTCTTCTGCTTTGTTTGAGTAATCAATATCTTCAGCAGAAACATTCAATTCCGCTCCAGCGATTTTTAAACGGATTTGGTGTGTAGTTTTGTTTGAGAAAATCGCAACACGACGAACAGAACTTAAAAATAAAGAACGGTCAATCATTAATTTGTTTGGATTTTCTTTTGGAATTACCGCTTCATAATTTGGGTATTTTCCGTCGATCAAACGACACATCAAGATATAATTGTCAAATGAGAAAGTCGCATTTGAATCGTTGTATTCAATTTTTACTTCAGCGTCAGAACTTCCTAAAATACTTTTCAAGATGTTCAAAGGTTTCTTTGGCATAATAAAATCAGCAACCTGAGATGCTTTTACATCTGTACGTGCATATTTTACCAATTTGTGAGCATCTGTAGCAACAAAAGTCAATCCTTCTGGTGAAAACTGGAAGAAAACTCCAGACATTACCGGACGCAAATCGTCGTTTCCGGCAGCAAAAATAGTTTTGCTTACAGCAGTTGCTAAAACATCAGCAGGAACAAGAGTTACAGATGGATCTTCAAGATTTACAGATTTTGGAAATTCTTCTCCGGCTGCATATGCTAATGCGTATTTACCTGAGTTAGAACTGATTTCAACTGTATTGTTGTCTTCAACTGTAAAAGTCAAAGGCTGTTCTGGAAATGTTTTTAAAATTTCAAGCAAAAGTTTTGCAGGTACAGCAACGCTTCCTTTACTTGTAGAATCGATCGATAATGTAGCCGACATTGTAGTTTCAAGATCTGATGCCGAAACTGTCAACTCATTATTGTTTAGTTCAAATAAAAAGTTATCTAAAATAGGCAGTGTATTGTTGCTGTTGATTACACTTCCTAAAACTTGTAGTTGTTTTAATAAGTAAGAACTCGATACTATAAATTTCATCTCTTTTGTTTTATTTTTTGTTGTATTCACTAATATTTGCCGTTATGAATACGGATTACAAATATATCTTAAACTATCTAAAGTATGACATTTTTTTATCAACATCTATTTGCTGTATTTTCTTTTTCTAAGGAAAGTAAATAACAGTCCAAAAATCAATAAAATTAGAATTGGAAGTCCGATAGTTATGAATTGCGTGCGCGTATAGTTTTCGTAAACTTTTTCTTTGTCTAAAAGCGGCAGTTCAACATCTTTGCTTCTAATGTTAATAAGTCCGGTGTCATCAAGCAGATAATTGATGCAGTTCATCATGAAATCTTTGTTGTCATAAAGGTTTCCTGTACGCTGATCATAGCCCAATTCTACTGGCATCAAGTTTTTGTCTAATTGATTTCTTGCTAAATCGCCATCAGCAATCACAATCATTTTGTTTGGTTTTCCTTGCGCTTGAAACGAACTTTCTTTAAATGGCAATACACGATTTTGAAACGCCGAATGGAACGAACCTTCTAATAAAACAGCTAGAGGCAAGTTGCCTTTATTTTGATATTGCTCAAGCGAAATCTGCTCGGTTACAATATTCAGATTGATTTCTGCTGGAGTTCCAATTTTTTTAGAATTAACAGATGATTGCAGTAAAACTGTTTTTTTGATTCCGTTTTTCAAAGTATCAATCGGACTTGCGAAATCAAATTTTATTCCGCCTAAATGCTTCACAATTGGGTTTTGGCTTGTAGGAATAACAACTGGCGCAAATTTCCATATAAAATCCTGATATTGCGTTGCGCTTCCTTGTTCTCCGGTTGCAAGTTTTATAGGGCTTCCTTGTTCGTCTTTTACTAAATCAGGGTTAATTCTGAAACCGTATTTAAAGAACATATCGTTCAAATTCAAATCTCTCGGATACGCCAATGTCGCACCAGCCTGATTATACAAACTGTCCATATCTGCAGCAACTTGATCAATCAGCCAAATTGTTTTTCCGCCATTCATTACAAATTGATCTAGAACTTCTTTTTCTTCATCAGAAAAAGCTTCTGTTGGCTTTGCAATAATCGCTAAATCATATTTTTTAAGTGCGTTTAAAGTTCCGTTTGGATCTTTGGCAACCGAATCCAAAGTAAAAGGTCCAATATAATAGCTTTCTTTGATTTGGCGAAGCAATTTAGCAATATGAACTTCGTGCAATTCTTCGTTTCCTTTTATAATAGCAACTTTCTTTTGTTTGTCTTTGGTGATTTTATTTATCGCATCGGCAATTGAATATTCAAGGTGCTGAATAGAACCAATTACTTTTTGAGTAGTCGAAGTTCCCATAATGTTTTTCAACAGCGGAATATTAACTTCTTTATTATCATAAACCGCAATTGCCCAAGGAAAAACCATTGCTTGCGATTGTTTTCCTTTATCGTCAACAGTGATATTTACTGGCGTAAGTCCTTTTTGATAAAGTGATTTTACCATTTCCATGCTTTCGTCTTCGTTTTCCATTGGGTTTACGAATTCGAAAACTATATTACTATTGTAAGCTTGAAATTCTTCCAGTAATTGTTTGGTTTCCTGTTGTAAACGACGGAAATCTGCAGGAAGATCGCCTTGCATGTAAATTTTGATTGACAACGGATTTTTAACCTGTTTTACAATCTGTAAAGAGGTTTGAGACAATGTATAACGTTTGTCTTTGGTTAAATCAAAACGGTGGAAAAATAAGCTTCCGAGAACATTTAAAACAATTAAAACTAAAATTGTAATGCCTAATGTCTTTAAATTTAATTTATTAGATGTTTTCATTACGCTTTAAAAGATTTTAATTGATAAACAGTAAATGATAAAAACAGAACGGTAACACTCAAGAAATAAATAATATCTCGCGTATCAAGAACGCCACGGCTCATACTTTTGAAATGATCTTGCATTCCAAATGCTGAAATAATATTAGATTGCCCCGGAATTAAAGTCGCAACGCCTTCAAAACCAAAATAAAATATAAAGCAAAGAAAAACCGCAACGATAAACGCAACAATTTGGTTTTCTGATAGTGTAGAAGTGAAAATCCCAATTGCTGAATAAGAGCCAATTAAGAATAACAATCCGAAATAAGAGCCAATTGTGCTTCCCATATCAATATTACCTTGCGGATTTCCTAAATCTGAAATTACGAAGACATAAATGAACGTTGGAATTATCGCTAATATGATAAGCAAAAACGATCCGAAAAACTTTCCGTTTACAATTTCCCAAACAGATAATGGTTTAGTTAAAAGCAATTCAAGCGTTCCTTGTTTTTTTTCATCAGAGAAACTTCTCATGGTTACAGCCGGAATCAGAAAAATTAGAATCCAAGGCGCTAAAGTGAAAAACGGAGTCAAATCGGCGTAACCAGTGTTCAGAATATTATAATCTCCTTCAAATACCCATAAAAATAGTCCGTTGCTGATTAAGAAAATCGCAATGACCAAATAGCCAATAGGAGAACCAAAAAAGGATTTTATTTCTCGTAAAATGATTGATTTCATGTATGATGTTTAATCGTTTATTTGTTTAATCGTGTAATTGTGTTGTGTTTTTTTTTAACCGCAAAGAGCGCAAAGTTTTACGCAATGTTCGCAAAGTTATTGCTCAATGCTTTGCGAACTTTAGCGTTTTTACAAAGTTTCTTAAGAAAAAAAACTTGCGTTCTTTGCGGTTAAATCGTTTTAATTCAAGCTAACCAATTTGTCAACGCTCCAAGCTTCAGGCTTAGCATTAAACAATTTTTTTGTAAAATCCCAAACCGAATTAAATAGTTCAGATTTTCTGTAATTTTCTAAATCTTGTTCGGTTTCCCAATAACTATAGGTAAAGAAAATACATTTGTCATTTTTGTCCTGATACAATTCTAAAAAACGATTTCCGTCGGCATTTCGTATTTTTTCTTTCACCGATTCGAAATTCTCCAGAAAATCTGGGATTTTTTCTTCGTGAAAACTCATTTTTACTATTCTTACGAACATGTTTTTAATTTTAGATTTTAGATTGCAGTGTTTAGATTTTTTTGAATGTCTAAAGTCATACAGGTGCGCAAAAGTACCAAAATTGATTGTTGTTTTTATAAAAATTTTGAATAGTTTTTTAGACAATATTGTCATTTCGACGGAGGAGAAATCTTCGCAAGAAACTCCTCAATAAATGACTCCAATCTTTGTAGAGCTACTCGTGGAGATTTCTCCTTCGTCGAAATGACAAAAAAGACGAATTAAAATCAGTTTAATCAGTTAAATCTGTGGGCTATTTCTATAAAAACTTAACCGTAATCACATCACGATAATTCAATCCCAGCAAACTATTTGCAGAACCCACTTTAGAAGGATTGCTTCTAAAAATGGCAATTTCAAGGAAACCAGCTTCATTAAAAATGGCCAGTTTTTCACCCTCATAAGTTTTGATTGGATATTTTTCAGAAGTTGCAATTGCCGAATAATTTGGTAGAATTGTTTTGATGCTTTTTGGCTTCATCACGATTTCGTAGGGGCGTCCGCGGGAAACCTCCAAAAATTGTTTTTTAGAAATATTGGTTACAACGTTTCCAAAATGGTCAATATATATAACGTATCCTTTAAGCGAATTTCCGTCGGCAGCAACAACTGCTTGAAGTTCTGTAACTTCTTTGACAGCAGGGATTTCTTTGCCGATTACATTCAGCAAACCACCTTTTGCAATATGACAGGCAACTTGAATAAAAACGTCTAAATCAGAATATTCAGCTGGAAAACGATCGTGAATATTGATGGCAACGATTTTCTGTGGCACGATTTTCTGCGTAAGCATGCTTAAAATTCCGTTATCGGCACAAATAAAAAAATGATCATTCCATTGCATGGCAATATGCTGATTCTCTTTATTGCGCTCAATATCGACTCCAATTAAGTGAACCGTTCCTTTTGGGAAACTCAAATATGATGCTCCAATAACGTAACTCGCTTCGGCAGTGTTGAATGGATCAATATCGTGTGAAATGTCAATGATTTTTGCATTCGAAATCTCCGAAAGAATTTTACCCTTCAGCGAACCAACAAAGTGGTCTTTTAAGCCGTAATCCGTAGTAAGGGTAATTATTGACATCATTTTGTTTATAACTATTGATAGTATTTAAATCTAATTTTCATTAAATTTGAGAAATGCAAATCTAGTAATAGTAAATACAAATTGAAAGAAAGAAAAGACAATTTGCGTTTAAAGATATGAACATACCCGACAGCCATAGATTTACAAAACAAATTTATTTTTAATTTAAATTTATCTCATTTGAACGAAAGAATTATAGAGCTTATAGATATCGCTCCAAAAGACTTTTGGGGCGCGCAGGATTCTCATCTTGAAATAATTAAAAAGTATTACCCAAAGCTTAAAATCGTAGCGCGAGGGACTACTTTAAAAGCCTTTGGCGAAAAAGAGGTTTTAGATGAATTCGAAAAGAGATTTCAGAGGCTGATGCTTCATTTTACAAGATACAACAACATTGACGATAATGTAATTGAGCGTGTAATTATGAGTGACGGCCAAGAGGAAAAAAAAGCTTACGATCACGACAAAATTTTAGTTCACGGAGTTGGCGGAAAAATTATCAAAGCCATGACTCCAAATCAGCAGCTACTGGTAGACACCATCAAAAAAAATGATATGGTGTTTGCAATTGGACCTGCTGGAACTGGAAAAACGTACACGGGCGTTGCAATGGCTGTAAAAATGCTGAAAGATAAAGAAGTAAAAAGGATCATATTAACGCGTCCGGCGGTAGAAGCAGGGGAGAACCTCGGATTTTTACCCGGCGATATGAAAGAAAAACTGGATCCTTATATGCAGCCGCTTTACGATGCTTTGCGCGACATGCTTCCTAATGAAAAACTCGAAGATTACATTTTAAAAGGAATTATTCAGATTGCGCCTCTTGCATTTATGCGCGGGCGAACGCTAGACAACGCCTTTGTAATTCTGGATGAAGCACAAAATACCACGCATTCACAAATGAAGATGTTTTTGACTCGTATGGGAAAAAACGCCAAGTTTATGATTACGGGTGATCCTGGTCAGGTCGATTTGCCACGAAGAACTATTTCTGGTCTTAAAGAAGCGATTTTGGTTCTGAAAGACATTGAAGGAATCGGAATTATATATCTTGATGATAAAGATATCGTTCGCCACAGATTAGTGAAAAAGGTAATCGACGCTTACAAGCAAATAGAAAATCACGACTAAGTTTTATTTTTAGTGAAATGTTAAATGTAAATCGTGATATGTGTTTTAACATTTATTAATATTCGTTTTGTATTTTTCGTTTTGAAAGATGCAAAACGAATATTTTTTTGAGTTAAAAAATAAATTAAGAGCATTTAAATGAAAATAAGAATATCGATTTTACTATTATTTTTTGGTTTGATTTCATGTCAAAAAAAAGAAATTCCAGAAAATAAATTTGTTCGAACTTGGTATGATACAGAATATATAATTCCAGGTAAATCAAGTATTAAAATAAATGCTGATAGTACTTTTTATTATAAAAGTCGTGGTTGTGATTGGGGAGTATTTTCTAAAGGAAAATGGAGGGTTATAGGAGATTCTATTGAATTGAGTAGCACAAAAATAGATACATGTTATGTAATTTCTCCTTTTGCAGATTGTACATTCTTTGACAGAAAGAATAAGGCACCTTTGCCATTATTGACAATGCCAAATTGTGAAGAACCGGATCAAGGGAAAAGTTTTTGTCTTTTTACAAAAGAAGTATTTTACATAAAAAATGATTCTTTAATCTATAAGTTAAAACCAAGTTCCCAATGTCCTGATACATTAAAAATTGTTTTTGCTAAAACTCAAAAAATCAGAAAATGAAACAATTAGATGATTTCTACCAAAATCAAGAAGAGCCTATAAAAGGAGCATTTCTTGCTTTGCGCGATATTATCTTAAAACAAGACGAAGACATTACTAATGTTTTAAAATACGGAATGCCGTTTTTCTGCTATAAAGGGAAAATGTTCTGTTATTTATGGATTCATAAAAAGTTCAAAAAACCATATTTGGCAATAGTTGAAGGTAAATATTTTGAAGAACCATTTTTACTGCAAGAAACGCGTTCACGAATGAAAATAATGTTGCTTGACGCCGATCAAGATTTGCCTTTGGAACAAATTGAATCGGTTTTAACAAAAGCCTTGAATTTATATAAATCAGGAATCGTCAAGATTTGAATTTATTTAAGGAAATAGTTAAATAAATAATAAACTTGCCTTATTTTGGCTGGTTAAAGCCTTAAAACTTTGGTCTTCCCGTCTTAAAGGCGTAAATTTGCACATCAAAATAGTTGAAAATTAATATGACAAAACTTAAAAATATAAAGGCTGTAATAAGTGACCTT
Organism: Flavobacterium daemonense; assembly: GCF_007341385.1. Classification (GTDB taxonomy): domain Bacteria; phylum Bacteroidota; class Bacteroidia; order Flavobacteriales; family Flavobacteriaceae; genus Flavobacterium; species Flavobacterium daemonense. The sequence continues at coordinate 18,371 of NZ_VJYD01000022.1, read as the reverse complement.
GACGGAACTTTACTCAACCCTCAGCATAGAATTTCAGAATATACAAAATCCATTTTTCAAGAATTACATAACCAAGGTTATCTTATCGTTGTAGCTACAGGCCGTCATCATCTTGATGCTTTTGCTATTATTGAAACGCTTGAAGTGCCAGTTTACTTGGTAAGTTCAAACGGAGCGAGAATTCATTCACCAAATAAAGAAGAATTATTTTCTTTCAATTTAGATAGTGATGTGGTTAAAGCGGCATTGAATGTTGAAATTGATCCGGACATCACTGTGGTTTTATTCAAAGAAAATGTTTGGCAGACTAGCAGAATCAACGAAAAATTAAATGCTTTTCAGGCTGATTTAAAATACCGTCCAGAATTGGTTGATTATAAAACTTTGGAAGATTTTGGCGCTATTAAAATTTTCTTTTCATGCGAAAATCATGAAAAATTAGTAAAATTAAAAGATGCCATTTTAGCCAATTCATCAGAACATTTGCACCACGCTTTTAGTTTGCCAACTTGTCTGGAATTTATGGATAAAGCGGTAGATAAAGCAGTTGCTATTGAGAAAGTGCTTGAGAAAGAAGGATTTACATTAGCAGAAGCGGTTTCTTTTGGAGATGGTTTTAATGATGTGCAAATGCTTTCTGCAGCAGGAAAAGGATTGATTATGGGAAATGCACCTGCTTTGTTAAAAGAGACACTTCCGAATTTAGAAGTCATAAAAACAAACGCCGAAGATGGAGTAGCACGATATATTGCTTCTAAAATTCTTGACAAGGAGTTTGCAACAAGCTAATATTAAATATTTTATATTTGGTTTTATTGCCAAATGCAAATAAATCGTTATTTTTATAAGAGCTAATTCTTAAGGAGTTAGCTCTTTTTTTTAACCTTAATTTATTTAGCGATGAAAGAATTCTTTAATCAAGTTGAGAGAAATTGCATTTCGGGAGCCTTGTTGTTATTGCCGCTTCTTGTTTTTTTTATACTGGTGGGAAAAGTTTGGAAATTTTTTCAGAATTATGGTGAAAAGTTCGCGCATTTTCTGCGTTTAGATCTTGTGCTGGGAAAATACGCTACAGATGTTGCGGGAGGTATAATCTTAGTGCTTTTAATTTACTTCAGTGGTTATTTGATGCGTTTGTCATTGCTTCGAAGATTTACAAAATGGGTTGATGACAAGCTGATGATTTTTTTGCCAGGTTATGAAAAGAATAAAAAAGAGGCTGAAGAAAAACTAAAAGGCAGAACAAAAAAGCCAAGTACTGATTTGCCTATTTTATTTAAAACTGGCGATTACTGGCAACCAGCTCATTTAATTGAAGAAGATGAAAACGGAAATGCCGTTATTTTTGTTCCCGCCGCACCAGCCAAAGATCATGGACAAATTTTGATTGTAAAAAATACTGATTTTAAAAAACTTTCAGAAACTACTCTTGGAAATCTTGATAATTCCATAAAATCGTATGGAAAAGGAATTTTGAGTTTTAAATAACTTTTTCTGCTAAACATAAGCATTGGATGTAATTGTTTTAACACATAGAAGCATAGTTTTTTTGAAGATTTTAAAAAGACGCTTCACTAATTTAAATGCACATAGTTTGTCTATGTGTGGAAACTTGTTTCTTTTGATTTCTTTTTTCCAATACAAAAATCTATGCTTCTATGTGTTAAAGTATTTTTTTATAATTCATTGAAAGTTAATATGGTAAGTTTGATTAGATAAAAACAATTTTTTTAATAGTTTTCAAAGTGTATTTTTGTTTTTTCAAATACAACTACCATGATAAAAAACAGTTTTATTCTTGCTTTTTTGCTGCTTTCCATAACCGGAAATTCTCAAAAATTAAAATTAGAAGAAATAATGAAAGGAGAATCTTTCATTGGAAATCAACCTACTAACGGACGCTGGTCTTTAGATGGAAAAAAGGTTTATTTTGAATGGAATCCGAAAGATGAATTAGGAGCAAGTACTTATTATTGGCAAAAAGGAATGACAAAACCAGAAGTTGTTCAGCCAAAAGAAGCTGTTTTTTCTCAAATGGATTTTAAAAGCAAACCGGGTTCTGATATTGTTTATTATATAGATAAAGGAAGTTTGTACTCGTATTCAATTAAGTCACAAACTGGCAAAAAATTAATTCAGCAATCCGCGCCAATTTCAAATTTACAATTAGGTTCTGAAGCTGGAGTTTTGTTTTTCTCTCAAAATGATAATATTTTTAAATACAATACTAAAGAAGGAACTGTTTTGCAGCTTACTAATTTTAGTAAAGGAACTAAAAAAGAAACAAAACCTGAAAAGGAAACTTTTTTGACTGCGCAACAAAAAGAATTGTTCCAGTTTATAAGAGATAAAGAAGCTAAAAAACAATGGAATCTTGCTAAATCAAAGGCAGTTAAATCTGATTTTGCAAAAGAATATTTTTACGGAAAAGACAGATTTACAAGTCTGAAAGTAAATCCGGATGGAAATTTTGCCACTTTCCGATTAGTTGAAGATAATGATGTCAAGGAAGAAAAAATGGAGGTTTTCATTACTTCTGACGGTTATAACCAAAATCCGGAAACTAAGGAAAAAGTATCGATTAATAATTTTGTGAAAACGAAATTCGGAATTTATTCTGTTGCAAAGGATTCTGTTTATTATGTGAATTTTTCGACTTTAAGTCATATTCAAGATACCCCAAAATATTTTCAGGAGTATGATAATCTAAAAAACAAACCAAAAGAAGATAAATTAATTGTTGCTCAGGCTCCTGTTTATAATGAAAATGGATCATTGGCAATTGTTGAAATCAGAAGTCAGGACAATAAAGACAGATGGTTGGTGAATTTAAATTTGGATAAAGGAACTTTTGAAGAAATTGAATATCAACATGATGAAGCTTGGATTGGCGGACCTGGAATTCCATCGTATTCATTTGCATCTGGAAATTTAGATTTTTTAGCTGATAATGAAACTATTTATTTCCAGTCTGAAGCTACAGGATATTCGCATTTATACACTTATAATATAAGAACAAAAAAGAAAACGCAATTGACAAAAGGAAATTGGGAAGTTCGTGATGTGACTTTATCTAAAGATAAAAAAGTATTTTATTTGAGTACAAATACTACACATCCAGGAAATAGAGATTTCTATAAATTGGCTTTAGCAGATGGCGTTTTACAACCAATTTTAACCAAAGATGGTGCGCATGAAGTTGTACTTTCGCCAGACGAAAAATCACTTTTAGTTCGCTATTCGTATAAAAATATTCCGTGGGATTTTTATGTTGCTGAAAATAAAAAGAATGCCTCTTTACAGCAAATTTCATCTTCGGTAACTGAAGATTTCAAAAAATACCAATGGAGAGCGCCTGAAGTAATTACGTTTAAAGCACAGGACGGAACTCCGGTAAACGCGAGAGTTTATACGCCAACTGCAGAAACTAAAAACAAAGCCGCAATTATTTTTGTTCACGGTGCTGGATATCTACAAAATGCGCATAATTTCTGGAGCAATTATTATAGAGAATATATGTTCCATAATATGCTGACAGATTTAGGATACACTGTTTTAGATATCGATTATAGAGGAAGTGATGGTTATGGACGCGATTTTAGAACTGGAATTTATCGTTTTATGGGAGGAAAAGATTTGTCTGATCATTTAGATGGTAAAAAAGTATTGGTTGAAAAATACGGAATCGATGCTGATAGAGTAGGTATTTACGGAGGTTCATACGGTGGTTTTATGACTTTAATGGGAATGTTGACAACTCCTGGCGAATTTGCTTCGGGTGCGGCATTGCGTTCGGTTACAGACTGGGCACATTACAATCATGGTTACACAGGAAATATTTTGAATTTCCCAGAAACGGATCCGAATGCATACAAAAAAAGTTCACCTATTTATTTTGCTGATAATTTAAAAGGAAATTTGGTGATGCTTCACGGAATGGTTGACGATAATGTTGAGTATAAAGATATTGTACGCTTGTCACAGCGTTTTATTGAATTAGAGAAAAAGAACTGGAGCCTAGCTTCTTTCCCTGTTGAATCACACGGATTTAAAGAAACGTACTCTTGGATCGATGAATACAGCCGAATTTTGAATTTATTTAATTCGACGCTTTTGAAGTAAGTGTTCAGTGTTCAGTTGTTTAGTAGTCAGTTTTTAGACTGCAAAAAATAACTGAACACTAAACAACTGAACACTGACGACTAAAAAGCCGAACACTAAAAAAAAAATATCTAAATTTGCATTCGTAAAACAACAACACAACTACATATAATGAGCAATACAATTACAACTACAAATTTTAATTTTCCGAATCAGAAATCAGTTTACCGCGGAAAAGTTAGAGAAGTTTACAATATCAACGACGAACTTTTGGTGATGGTAGCAACAGACAGACTTTCTGCTTTTGATGTGGTTTTACCAAAAGGAATTCCGTACAAAGGACAAATTCTGAATCAGATTGCGACAAAATTTATGGAATTGACTCAAGATATTGTTCCGAATTGGTTGATTGCTACTCCAGATCCAAACGTTGCTGTTGGACATTTATGTGAGCCTTTTAAAGTTGAAATGGTAATTCGAGGTTATGTTTCTGGTCATGCGGCACGTGAGTATGCAGCTGGAAGAAGACAAATTTGTGGTGTTACAATGGCCGAAGGTCTAAAGGAAAACGATAAATTTCCTGAACCAATTATTACGCCAACTACAAAAGCTGATAATGGTTCTCATGATGAAGATATTTCTCGTGAAGCTATTTTATCAAAAGGAATTGTTTCTGAAGAAGATTATTTGATTTTAGAAAAATATACTCGTGCTCTATTTCAAAGAGGAACTGAAATTGCAGCTTCTCGCGGGTTAATTTTAGTAGATACTAAATATGAATTTGGAAAAACAAAAGATGGCGTTATTGTTTTGATTGACGAAATCCACACACCAGATTCATCTCGTTATTTTTATGCTGATGGTTATGCAGAAAGACAAGCAAAAGGCGAGGAGCAAAAACAATTGTCAAAAGAATTTGTACGCCGCTGGTTGATCGAAAACGGTTTTCAAGGTCAGGAAGGACAACAAATTCCAGATATGTCTGATGAATATATTGAATCAGTTTCTGAAAGATATATTGAATTGTATGAGAATATTTTAGGAGAAAAATTCGTAAAAGCTGATATTGAAAATATTGATCAGCGTATTGAAAAAAACGTATTGCAATACCTTACTAAATAATATAAAGGTTTCTTTTAACCAATAGAAAATGGCCGACTAGTTTATAGTCGGCCATTTTTATTTAATTTTCCATTTTTGCTTTTAAGTTTTCCAATCCTTTTTGTAGATCATTACCAATCATTTGATCCATTTTCATCATCGGAAGCATAATATTCATCGGGTAAGGCATTACACCATTAATTCCCCATTTTACTTTTGTCTGATTTCCTGAAACACTTTCAGTTGACATAAAACCTACTGCTGTGTCATTCATTGGCTCTTTAAAACGCAAATCAAAGTCAATTCGTTTTCCTTCTGTGATTTTTGTGATTTCCTGTTCGCCTTTTCCCACTTCTTTCACTTCGCTTTCCCAAGCAGAAATTGATCCAACTTGGCCATCAGTTCCTGTAAAAGTCGATTTCATTTTCGGGTCAAGTTTAGCCCAAACGCTGAATTCATTCTGGTTTTTTAAAGATCGGACGTAATTAAACACCGAATCAACTGGTTTGTTAATTGTGATTTCTCTTTCTACAGCATAATCTTTTGGCATAATGGCTGCTGCAATCAAAACAATTGCAATAATTAGAATTAATGCAATCAAAATTTTCTTGATAAATCCCATAGTTTTTTGTTTTTAAGTTTTTATTTTCTTTTTGGTTTACTAAATATACGTAAAATCATATTATAATTTTGTTTTTATCTGATTTTGAGCGAACTAAAAAGCCTTTGTTTACTAGGTTCTTTGGTTTAGATGAAAAAATTTTATAAGATTTTTTACATTTTTTTGATTAAAACTGTAACATATTGAGTTTTTTAGCGTCTATTAAGAAAGCAAATTATTAACCTTCACTTTGATTATCAGCGCTTATATTAATTGAATGTTAATAATTGGTTAAAACAAGGTACTTTGTAATACATAATACATAAAATTGAATTATCTTTACATAGAAATTAAAATCATCAATAATCAATCAATTTAACAATCAATCAACATGAAAAAGTCAGTAATTATTTTAGGAGTAGCTTTAGTAGCTTTTGCCAATGTTTCAATGGCAGCAAATCACACAGCATCAGTAGTAAATCCAAAAATTGAAGTTTCTAGAAATTTCTCAGCACCATTGCACGTAGCAGTTAGCAAAGGAGATTTAGAAGTAGTGAAAAAATTTATTGCTTATGGAGCCAATGTAAACGAACAATCTGAGGACATGACACCTTTGATGATCGCAGCACGATACAATAAAGTGGAGATCATTAAAGTTTTATTAGAGAATGGTGCGCGTCCAGAAGATAAAAACGAGCAAGGTTTTACAGCATTGAAATATGCACAATTGTCAAATGCGACTGAAGCAATCGCAATTTTAAAAGATTTAAAATAAAAGTTTTAAATCTAGTTTGAGTTAGAGTTAGTATATTTAACGGCCTTCCTTGAGCAGAAGGCTGTTTTTTATTTTTATAATGCCAAGAAATTTTAAAAATTGATTTCTTGAATCTTCTTATCTTGAAATCGGGAGAATAAAATCAAGGCACAAATTGCGCCAATAGTAGCAAAAAGCATATCTGATTGCGTGTCCCAAACATATCCCTGTGTTCCCAGAAAAGCATCGCCGCCGTCTCCGGTTGCCAGCGAAACAAACCATTCTATAAATTCGTAAGTGGCGCTTATCGCCAAACAAATACTAACAATAATAAAATTGAAAAAACTTTTATTATTGATAACTTCTTTGCGAATAAACAATTCTCGAATAATCATTGCAGGAACAAAACCCTGTGCAAAATGACCTAGTTTATCATAATTATTTCGACTTTGATGAAAGATTTCTTTAATATAATCGAAGAAAGGAACTTCAGCATATGTATAATGACCTCCAATAAATAGAATAATGCAATGTATTAGAATCAATGTGTAAGTAAAATTTGTGAAGCGGAATTTTTTGAAAGTGAATGCTAAGATTAAAAATCCTATAATTGCTGGGATAATTTCAAGGAAACACGTGAAACCTTCTTTCGAATTTATAATAGAAGCTAATAAGGAAACTGTAAAAATGGCAATTAGAAAATAGATGTATTTCATAAATCGTCTTTTTTAAGATGTGCTGCAAGATATTAAACTAAAGTGTAACGAAAACAAAAAAAGCACCATTAAAATTAATGATGCTTTTTTCTAAAATTACAATTTTTTTATTCTATTGGGATATTTTTCTTGCGATTGAAAACCCAGAAAATAATCGGGAAAACCAATAACGTAAGGATGGTTGCAGTTACCAAACCACCAATAATTACAATAGCAAGTGGTTTTTGTGACTCAGAACCAATTCCTGTCGAAATTGCGGCCGGCATTAAACCTATTGAAGCCATTAATGCAGTCATGACTACAGCTCTGGTTCTGGCTTTTACACCCATGAAAATGGATTCTTCTAAAGTGAATTTGGCTCGGAGATTATGATGGAATTCCGAAATTAATATAACACCATTTTGAATACAAATTCCTAATAAGGCTATGAATCCAACTCCCGCAGAAATTCCGAAATTCATTCCCGTGATATGCAATGCAATAATTCCACCAATAACTGCAAATGGAACATTCGCCAAAACAAGCAATGAATCTTTGATATTTCCGAATAAAATGAAAAGCAAAACAAATATTCCAATTAAACTGATTGGCACCACTTGAGCCAGACGCGCACTGGCACGAACCTGATTTTCAAATTCTCCTGTCCAGCCGGTTGTGTAACCAGAAGGCATTTTTAATTCGGCTACTTTTTTCTGTGCTTCGGCAATTGTACTTCCTAAATCGCGATCACGAACTGAGAATTTTACACCAATAAAACGTTTTGTATTGTCTCTGTAAATAAAAGCAGGTCCAGTAATTGTTTTAATATCGCAGATTTCTTTCAGAGGAATTTTAACACCACTGATTGTTGGAACTTTTAGTTCGGCCAAATCTTCTTCATCTTTTCGATATTCTTTTGAAAAACGGACTCTTACATCAAACTTTTTCTCATCTTCATATTTTTCAGTTGCTGTTTTTCCTCCAAAAGCCAATTCTAAAACAGCCTGCGCATCGCTCAAAGTTACGCCATAAGCTGCCATTTTTTCTCTATCCAAAATCACACTAATTTCTGGCTGACCAACATTTCGAAGAATTCCGACGTCTTTAATTCCAGGAATATTTTTGATTTTGTCTAAAACTTCATTCGATAATTCATCCAATTTATCAAGATCATCTCCATAAATTTTCACTGCATTTGATGCTTTAAATCCCGCAACCGATTCGGCTACGTTATCAATAACGGGCTGTGAATAATTATAAGTAATTCCTTGATGAACTTTCAATTTCGCATCCATTTCGTTAATCAAATCATCCATAGAGATTTTTCGCGTCCAATCTGATTTTGGTTTTAAATCCACTTGAAGCTGAATAAACCCAAATCCGTTTGGATCTGTTCCGTCGTTGCTTCGTCCTGTTTGCGAAAGTACTTTTTTCACTTCAGGAAAACTTTCAAGATCTTTTCTGATCATTGCTGCTGTTTGTACGCTTTCTGGAAGTGAAGAACTCATTGGTAATTCAGCCGTTACCCATAATGCGCCTTCGTTTAATTGCGGAAGGAATTCTGTTCCTAAAAAAGTCGCTGAAAAGAAAACCGCAGCTAAAATTCCAACAGAAGCAATTAAAGTTTGTACTTTATGTTTAAATGTCCATGCAAAACCTTTACCAACAATTCGATCCCAGAAATTCACAAACGGATTGTGTTTTTCTTTCACATTTTTATTTAGAAGAATGTGTGATAAAACAGGAACCAATGTCAAAGTAAAAAGTAGTGCTCCCATTAAGGCAAAACCTAAAGTGTAGGCTAGAGGAGAGAACATTTTTCCTTCTACTTTTTGGAACGAGAATATTGGCAATAAAGCAGTAATGATGATTAATTTAGAAAAGAAAATAGCTTTACCCATTTCTGTTCCCGTTTTTTTGATCAAGCTTCCTTTTGCAATTTTATTATATGCCGTCATTCCCAATTGATGCGCTCGATGATCCAGGACTACAAACAGTCCTTCAACCATAACGACGGCGCCATCAATAATAATTCCGAAATCGACAGCTCCTAAACTCAATAAGTTGGCGCTCATTCCCATCATTTTCAGACATAAAAAGGCAAATAACAACGCTAACGGAATGACGATTGAAACAGTAAATGTCGTTCTCCAATCGGCCATAAAAAGGAATACGACACAAGTAACCAGAATTATTCCTTCAAATAAATTATGCATTACGGTTTCGGTCGTGAAATTCATCAAATTATCACGATCGTAAAAAGTTTCTATTTTAATATCCTTTGGAAGAATATTTTCATTTAAATCTTTGATTTTATCTTTGATCAAGGCCAATGTTTCTTGCGCATTTTCGCCTTTACGCATTACGATAATACCTTCGACAGCATCATCATTTTTTCCAATTCCGGTTTGACCAACTCTTGGCATGGCACTTTCATAAACCGAAGCTACATTTTTGACCAAAATTGGGTTTCCGCCGGCATCGTCAACAATAATATTTTCAATATCTGGAATCGATTTTAAAAGTCCAACACCGCGAACCACAAAAGCTTGACCATTTTTTTCAATAATATCACCACCAACATTTAAATTTCCTCCATTAACGGCATTGTAAACTTGTAATGGTGTAATATTATATTTTGCCAATTTTATTGGATCAACCCCAACTTCGTAGGTTTTTGTTTGACCACCAAATACATTCAAATCGGCAACGCCTGGAACGGCACGCAATTGTTTGTCAATTACCCAGTTTTGGTAGGTCAATAATTCTCGGCTGTCGCGACTATCGCTTTTTACAATATATCTAAAAATTTCGCCCGTAGGTCCATATGGAGGCTGAACGTCAGGTTCGACCCCATCAGGAAGCGAGACGTTTTTTAATAAATTATTTACCTGCAAACGCGCAAAAGTATCATCTACACCATCATCAAAAATAATTTTGATTACAGATAATCCAAACATGGTAATACTTCGAACACTTGTCTTTTTTTGTACCGAGTTCATTGAGATCTCAATAGGAGAGGTTACAAAACGCTCTACTTCTTCGGCACTTTTACCATTCCATTGCGTGATGATAATAATTTGGGTATTGGTTACGTCTGGAAAAGCGTCGATTGGCATGTTTTTAAAGGAAATAAATCCTGCTACTGCCAATAATCCGACCCAAAAAAAGGTGAATGCTTTGTTCTTGAGTGAAAAAGCGATTATATTTCTAATGAATTTGTTCATTTTAAAAAGTATTTTTTATGATGAATTTTTATTTTTTATTTCTGACGTTTTCTTTATAATATTAGAATTCGGTATGAAAACGCAAGGCAAAAAACTGTATTGGGCCTCGGTCTTTATTATATGCCGGATTCATTGCAAATTGATAATCTGGGGATAATGTGATGTGTGTATTTGGAACTAAAAAGGAATAAAATACTTCAACAATTTGCTCAACGCCATAATTCAAAGTTCCATCGCCAATCATAAAACCGTTTCCACCAAGTTTTTGATATTCTTTATGAGAATTTGATAGTCCGTTTGCGACGAGAGCAATTCCTCCAAAATCATCTGTCCGATTCCACATCTTTCCATTCAAATGAATTCCCAATTGAGCCGATCGGTCTATTTCTGTAAAAGCCCAGGTTTCGTTTTTTCCGTCATTATAGCTTATTCGCCCAAAAAGTCCCCAATTATCTTTATGTGTATAATCCATATTTAACCCAATTCCGTATTTCGTGCGGCCATCTTGCCTAGTACTTTGAATATCTGGAGTTGTTGTAAAATTGGTATTTGCTTCATCATAATTTCCCATTCCGGCGACATTTCTAAAACCTAATAATTTTATATTGCCGGTATCATTATTTTTAAAGACAATTTTTTTCTCCACTTCAATGTTTATCGCATTCGAATTGGCAAAGCTGAATTCAACATTTGGACCATTTGCATAAGTTGGCAATGCGGTTAACGAAGCTCTAACTTGCCAAGTATCAAACTGATAATTAACGTACAATCCATCGGTATAACCTCTTGTGTTCGCGGCATAGTCCCATGCTCCATACGTCATAAGCGACCAGTTTAAAAATTGCGTTCTCGGATCGTGTGAATAAAGACTATTGTCGAAATAGTCCGATAATCCAAATTTTCCAAAAACCAATTGCAATGATTGATTGTTTTTAAATTGAAATTTTTGCTCCAATAACATTCGCGCCACATAAACAACAGGTTTTGTATCACCAATTCTGAAAGTTTCCCCATTTGGAAAACCTCCTAATCCTCTTGCTTGTGATAATCCTTCTCCGCCAGACATTTCTGGATTAAAAGTTGCAGTTGCTCCTTTCCAAAGCGGAACATCGAGATATAGCGTTGATGTCAATGATAATGCGCCTTCATCTTCAGGATGCATACTATTTTCACCAGAATAATCAGCATGAAAAGCGGGATGATATTGATATATGGACGTCATTTGAAATTTCAGACTATATTTTCGGATCGAATCTGTTTCTTGAGAAAATGAAAGCGTTGAAACAAATAACGTTGCAAACCCCAGTATTTTTACAGATTTTTCCATTTTCCTAATCGTTTAAAGCACGGTAAATAAATAGCTGATTATTTGTAATGACTTTTTCATTTTCTTTTAAGCCACTTGAGATATAAGTAGTTTTGCCAACAACTCTGTAAACATCAACTTGTCTGGTTTCAATATTATGTCTGTCTTTAAAAATCATGACAAAGTTTTTGCTTTTGTCAAAAACAATGGCGTCGCTTGGAATCGCAATCATCGAATTATTTTCTTTGAAACATAATTTTATATTGGCGTTCATATCTGGTTTTAGCAGATAATCAGAATTTTTAAGTTTAATTCTAGCTTGCATTGCTTTAGTTTCTGGATCAATCACGTTGAAAATTTTATCAACTTTTCCTTTAAAAACTTTATCAGGATAACTTAGTGTAGTTACATCAGCATCAATTCCTAGTTTTACTTTGTTGATATCCATTTCGTTGATGTTGGCCATTGCCCAAACTTCACTTATTTCAGCAATATCAAAAATGTTTTCAGAGCGGTCGTTTCTTAAAAGCATATCTTGATTAATGCTTTTTTGAATGATGAAACCACTAATTGGCGCAGTAACTTCATAAATTGAACCGGCTTTGATATTGTAGATTTTATAGGTTTCCTGAATTTTGCTTAATTGCGACTGCGCTTTATTTACTTCCGATTTTGCCTGAAGCACATCACTTTCAGAATTTAATTTTCCGTCAAATAATTCTTGTGCAACTTTCAGATTATTTTTTGCTACCAATAAATCGCTTTTTGCGTCAAGAGATTGTTTTTCAAAATCGGCAATATCCGTACTTCTGATTGTTGCTAAAACTTGTCCTTTACGAACATAATCTCCAAGTTCAACATTTACTTTGATTACATTTCCACCAACTAGCGGATAAACATCAATCATTTTGTTATTGTCGGCTGTAATTTTTCCGTAAAAATTCAATTCATTTGTTACGGGTTTTGTTTGTGCAACAGCGGTTGTTGTGGTTTTTAACATTGCATCGCTTAATGCAAAAGAGGTGTTTGTCTGCGGATTTTCGACTTCTTTTTTGCAGCTTGCCAGTGATAAACTCACGATTGCAATTCCTATAATTAGTTTATGTTTCATCTTCGTATATTTTTAGAATAAGTCTTTATTGATTGTGCTGTTTAATTCTTCTCCTGAAAGTGCTAGTTTTTTCTTTAATTCATTGACTAAAATGGTCGCCTGATTATAGCTTTCCATGAAATCTGTAAATTCTAATAAACTGACGTTTCGTTTTTGAAAATTGTTCAACATTCCGTTGTAAACGGCTTCAAAGTCAGCATTTACAGTAGGTTTTATAACCGAATAATTTTTTCGTGATTCTTCCCATTTATTCCAAGCCGAAGTAATTTCTGTCTGCAGTTGCAGGTCAAAATTTTGTTTTTCAACTTTAGACTGTTCTAAAATAGTTTGGGCATACTTGATGTTTCCTTTATTTTTGTTCCAAAGCGGCAGCGGAATGCCAAGTGATACATTTGCTTCTTTATTAAAAGCGCCACCTCTTTGATCATAATTTGCCCCTAAAGTCAGATCTGGAATCGAAAGCGATTTTTGCCATTTTACATTAATTTCATTTGCATCAATTTCTTTCTGTTTGGCCAAATAATCTGGTCGATTGGCAATAGCTTGATCTTCTAAAGACTTTAGATCGAATGGCATAGTTTTTAAATATTTGCTGAATTCGTCTTTAGAAACATCTGGAACTACATTTTCTTTTGAATTTAGAAGCAATCGTAAATTTCCTTGTTCTTCAATATTATCATTGACAACTTCCATTCGTTCATTTTTAAAATTGAGATACAATGATTGCAAACGAACAACATCTTTTAACGGAACATTTCCTTTTTGCGCCTGAACAGAGTAGGAGTTGATCAAATCTTCAATGTGTGCAAGTTGCTGGTCCGTAGTTTCAAGGCTTTTTGTGTTGTAATAAACGGTGTAAAAGCTTTTTCGCAATTGAAGTTTTAAAGTTCTCAATAGATCATTAAACTGCAATTCCGCAAGTTGCTCATTGGTTTGTGCCAATTTCACTTCGTTGCGTTTTTTACCGCCTAAATAAATTAATTGCTCGATGCCAAATGATTTTTGCCCTTCTTTCCCGACGTCAAAGTATTTGTTTCCTTCGGGATTATAAGCATTTAATTCTGCGGTAAGTGCTGGATTATCCCAAATTTTCGATTGAATTGTCAGCGCTTTCGAAGCATCAATATTGTATTGAGAGGCCAGCAAAAAGAGATTGTTTTTAAGAAATTGGCTCTCACAGTCTTGAAGCGTGACGGAGTTTTGAGCCATTGCTGCCTGATTCAAAAACGCAAGCAGAAGTATTGCATATACTTTTTTCATTGTATCAATTTTAAGTTGTACAAATATGCTATTGACAGACTTTAAGATGCCTTAAAATCTACCTTAAAAATACCTTAAAAAAGAATATTAATGAAATAATAGTTGAAATAAATTCACTTTTTGTTCTGGAACACTGTAAGTTATGCTGCAATTATGTAGTGTGAGTATGCGCTGAACTATTCGTAATCCTAGTCCAAAACCTGCTTTTCCTTTAGCATTTTGACCACGCATAAAGGGTTGAAAAAGATTTTTTTGTTCTTCTTCACTCAATGTTTTTCCGTTGTTAGAAATGGAAATTGCTAAATGATTGTTGTGTTCATTTAATTTTACTTTAGCCTGTTTGTCATCAGAATAAACACAAGCATTTTTTAAAATATTTCCAAGCGCAATTTCGAGAAGATTCTTGTTTCCTTTTATCTCTAAAACAGAATCTAGATTTTCGCTTTCCTCCATTTCAAAGAGTATTACAAAGTCTGGAAAGCTTTTATTTAGATTTTCAATGGCCGAAAATAAGATTTCGTCCATTCGTTGAACTTCAGTGTTCTCGTGGTTTTTATTGTCAATTTTCGAAAGAATTAAAAGAGAGTTGATTAATTCTGTTAATTGATTGACATCTGATAAAATCGTTTTTAAAAAAGATTTTCCTTTTTCGGATGTTGCAGGATCAGCAGCGACATTTTCAATTTGAGAAGTAATTCTCGATAATGGCGTGCGTAATTCGTGAGAGGCGTGTGCTGTAAACTCTTTTTGTTTTTGATAAGAAATCTCAATGCGGTCCATCATAAAATTGAACTCATTTGCAATCAAATCAATTTCGTTTTTATTGCTTTTTGATTCTACGCGTGTATCGAGATTGTTCTCGTTTATATTTTTAATTTTTTGATGAAATACATTCAGTGGATTCATCGCTTTTTTTACCATAAATGATGTTAAAACCCAACAAATACAAGTAAAAAAGATATATGAAACTATTAAAGTATAGCGAAGGAAAAGCAATTTTCGTTTTCCATAATCATCCTTTGCCGATATTAAGGCGTAAAAATCTCGGTCTTTTGTATCATAAAAAACGCCATAAACTTCATAATTTCCTTGTTGCTTAAAAAAGGTTTTATGCTTTTTAAGATACTTTAAATCCTCAATCGACCAATTTATTTTGGCATCATCAATACTGCTGTAAATGAGTTTATAGTGCGAATCGAATACTAAAGTCTTTTCGTCATATAATTTATTAATGGAATTTTGATCGATAATTTTCAAAAGCTGATCATCGACTTCTTTCACATTTACGAGAAGTTTTATGTTGGAAAGCGCTTTTATTTCCAGACGATCTCGAAATTCTTCTTTTCTAAAATTAGAATACAAAACAAATATCACAGTCGAAGCCAATCCAAAAAGGATTGTAAACAGCAAACTGACTAAAAGTGATATCCTGTTTTTTAATGTCATTCTTGATTGCTTAAATAATATCCATAACCAACTTTAGTTCTAATAAGTTTGGTTTCGTGATCTTTGTCGATTTTTTTTCGAAGAAAATTAATATAAACTTCAATTGTATTTTGATTGGTTTCAATATGATAATCCCAAAGTTTTTCGGCTATAAATTGTTTAGATAGCACTTTTCCTTTTGCATGAGCCAGAATCATAATCAGTTTAAACTCTTTCGGAGTAAGTTTGATTTCTTCGCCAGAGCGAAATACTTTCATTTCTTCTTCTAGAATTTCCAAATCTTCAATTATGATTTTTTTCTCGGACTGTTGCGGAATCTCTTTTCGTCTTAATAAAGAGGAAATTCGAGCAAATAATTCTTCAAAATGAAAAGGTTTTACTAAATAATCATCGGCACCATTATCAAAAGAAGCTAATTTGTCTTCAATTTCGCTGAAAGCCGTCAGCATAATGATTGGCGTTTTTTTGTCTACTGCTCGAATACCTTTGCAAACATCAATACCATTTGCGCCTGGAACGTTTATATCCAGAATAATTAAATCATATTCTTCGGGAAGATACTTCTTTAATAATAATGATCCATCATAATAAGGAACACACTCGAAGCCTTTCGAAGTAAAGAATGCTGAGATTTCTTTAGATAAGGTAAAATCGTCTTCGAGCAATAAAATTTTCATATAGGGTTGTTTTATAAATTAGGCCATTTATACAAACAGCCTAATTTATGTTTTATAAGTTCTTATTTAAAATAAGAAAAAGATGCGTTATTTTCAATTTTCAATAATGTCTCATAAATCAGCTGAATCACATTTTCAACATCTTCTTTGTGAACCATTTCTACGGTCGTATGCATATAACGCAATGGAAGCGAAATCAATGCCGATGGAACACCGCCGTTACTATAAGCAAATGCATCGGTATCTGTTCCCGTAGCGCTTGAAGTAGCATTGCGCTGAAACGGAATTTTATTTTCTTCAGCTGTGTCAACAATTAAATCACGAAGTTTGTTTTGAACTGCTGGTGAATAAGCAATTACAGGACCTTTACCCATTTTAAGATCTCCCTCTACTTTTTTGTCAATCATCGGTGTGTTTGTATCGTGGCAAACATCGGTAATAATTGCAACGTTTGGTTTTATAGTCTGTGCAATCATTTCTGCACCTCGCAGACCAATTTCTTCCTGAACAGAATTTACAATATACAATCCAAACGGAAGTGTTTTTTTGTTTTCGTGCAATAAACGAGCGACTTCGGCAATCATAAATCCGCCCATTCTGTTGTCAATTGCACGACACACAAATTTATTTTCATTCAAAATCATGAATTCGTCAGGATAGGTAATAACACATCCTACATGAACACCTAAAGCTTCAACTTGTTCTTTAGTCTCACATCCAAGATCAATAAAGATATTGCTTAATTTCGGTGCCTCTTCCTTATCGTGCATACGAGTATGAATCGCCGGCCAACCAAAAACACCTTTTACAATTCCTTTTTTGGTATGAATATCGACTCTTTTTGAAGGTGCAATTTGATGATCAGAGCCTCCATTTCTTATTACATATATTAATCCGTCATCTGTAATATAATTCACGTACCATGAAATTTCATCAGCATGACCTTCAATTACAACTTTAAAAGGCGCGTCGGGATTTATAACACCAACAGCTGTTCCGTAAGTATCCGTAATAAAAGTATCAACATATGGTTTTAAATATTGCATCCAAAGTTTTTGCCCTTCACTTTCATATCCAGTAGGAGAGGCGTTATTTAGGTAGCTTTCTAAGAAAGCAATTGAAGTATCTTTTAAGATAGAATCTGAACTCATAAAAATATTTTTTTGCTAATTTATAAATTTGGTATTAGAGTTGTATATAAATATATAATTTTACATTTAAATTATGACTCGATGAGATTTACCAGTATTCTTTTATTCTTTATATTGTTTTCATTTTCAAGCCATGCTCAGGTTACCCCGAAAGAAAACCAGCAAATGGGCTATGTTTTAACCGAAAAGGATTCGATCCTTAATGATACAATTGAACTTCCAGAGATTATTATTACTAAAGAAAAGCTTGATCCGGAAGCGCAGAAACAGTTCTTGATTCTTCAGAATAGAGTTTATAAAGTTTATCCGTATGCAAAATTAGCTGCAGATCGATTGACTGCATTAAATAAAGGAATGGCTCGTTTGAATTCAAATCGCGAGAAAAAGAAATACTTCAAAATCGTTGAAGACTATCTAAACAATGAATTTGAAGACCGACTAAAAAAACTTTCACGTAAACAAGGCCAGATTCTGGTAAAACTGGTTCATCGCCAAACCGGAATTACAACTTATGATTTAATAAAAACCTTAAAAAGCGGATTCAAAGCGTTTGTTTCAAATACAACAGCCAATTTATTTGATATAAGTTTAAAGGCTGAATACAAACCCTACGAGGTAAATGAAGATTATTTAATTGAAACCATTCTTCAGCGTGCCTTTGAATCTGGCAGATTGGTAAATCAGAAAGCAGCAAATCCAGTTGATTATAATGATTTAATGAATAAATGGGAAGAAAAAGCAAAAGCCCCAGCCGACAAATAAAATCATTACATAATAATATATACGTCTACATCCTCAAACCCGACAGTTTAAAAACCTGTCGGGTTTGTTTTTATACATATATATGTATTAGTATTTTTTGCATCCCAATTTTCCGTAGAGGCGCACAGCAGTGCGTCTTGTGCGCAACGGAAACCATACATATATATAATAGGTGTACT
>NZ_VJYD01000021.1 GCF_007341385.1 Flavobacterium daemonense | reverse complement strand
ATGCGAAAGTAGCTCAGTTGGTAGAGCTCCAGCCTTCCAAGCTGGTTGTCGCGAGTTCGAGCCTCGTCTTTCGCTCTTCAAAAGCCTCAAACATTGTTTGAGGCTTTTTTGTTTTTATTTCTTTTTAAACCATATAAGTTATATAAGTGAATTAAGTTTTTAGCTTAAGTTTTAATTAAATGAACTTATATAACTTATATGGTTTAAGAATTTTAGTTCAGGTTGCTCAAATCGCTTTCTGTTTCAAGCTCTATTGGTTGTTCGTTTTGTTTGAATAAACGTGCCTTAAGATTTCCTTTCAAAGTGATTTTATCACCTTTTACTTCAAGCCAACTTCCTTCTCTTAAGCCTAAAACCGGAATTGAATTGAAGGCATGGAATTCTTTAATTCTAGTTTCACGAGTTTCTCCCATGTGTTTTGACTGTAAATCTGGATCTAAATAATGCGGATTCAAATTAAACGGAATTAATCCTAAAGTCTGAAAACTTGGCGGGTAAATTATAGGCATGTCATTCGTGGTTTGCATTGATAAACCGCAAATATTGCTTCCTGCGCTGGTTCCTAAATAAGGAGTGCCGTTTTTTACGGTTTCAGCAAGAAGCTGCATGATATTATGTCTGTATAATTGCGTTACCAATAAAAAAGTGTTGCCTCCGCCTGTAAAAATGCCTTCTGCGTTTTTAATTGCTTCTTGTGCATCTTCAAATTCATGGATTCCTTTTACGGAAATATTGATTGATGCAAAAGCTTCAGAAACTTTTGCTGTGTAATCATCATGCGAAATACCCCCCGGACGTGCATATGGTATAAATAAAAGGTTTTTGCAATTTTTGAAATGGGATTGTAAAGTGGGTAATAAATACTCTAAGTAACTGCCTTCGTGAAGGGTAGAAGTGCTTGCAATAATGACGCTTTTCATAATTTTTAAAATCAGATTCTGTTTGCTAAAGATATTAAAAACTCTCATTTTGAAGGTGATTGCCAAGGTTTAATTAACATATTTTTACCAAGTCCTTAATATTAAATTTGGAACACATTAAGATATTTTTACGGCTTTAAGAATAATTTTAAATTTTTATCATTTTGATTAATAAAATTGCTTGTTTTTTGCTTGTGGTTTGGGGACAAAATGCTTGTTCGCAAGTTCAGGAACGAACTACTATTAATGGTAAAATAGCTTCTGTAGGTTCCGACTTAGAGGGTGTTTATGTCATTAATGCTAAAACAGAAGCAATGGTAATGACAAACGCTTCTGGTGCTTTTTCGATTTTGGCAAATGTTGGCGATACATTAGTTTTTTCATCAATACAGTTTAAGGAAAAGAGAGTTTTATTAACGGCTGATAATTTTTCAGATATCAATTTCACTGTTAAATTGAGTATGGTTATGAATCAATTACAGGAAGTTGTGGTTCGGAATTATAATGGTATAAACGCTGTCGCATTAGGAATTGTTCCAAACGGACAAAAAACATATACTCAAGCCGAAAGGAGATTACGTACTGCGACCGCTTTAGATCCTGAGGCAAATAGTGAAAATGGCATGGCTGGAGGATCGATTTCTATGGATCCTTTGCTTAATTTCTTTTCAGGACGAACGGCAATGCTTAAAAAAGAAGCAGAAGTAGAGAAGAAGGAAGCTTTTATGAAACTTTTGGAGCGTATGTTTACGTTGGAGCATTTTGTAAATGTTTTGAAAATTCCTAGTGAATATGTAAAAGGTTTTGAGTATTATGCTGTCGAAAATGATAAGTTTACGGTAATTTTGAACTCAAAAAATAAAACTTCGACGGAGTTTTTGCTGGCAGAACTAGCGACGAAATACAAAGAAATGATTGCAAGTGAAATTAAGTAGTTTTTTAAATATAGCCTTGTTTTTGCTGCTGGCGCAGTTCGGTTTCGGGCAAAATTTGGTTCGCAAAGAAGTTATTGGGCAAATTTTAGAACAATCTACTTCTGTTGATGGGGTTAATATTATCAATAATACAACTCAGGTTTCGACAGTTTCAGATGAAAACGGAATGTTTTCGATTGCTGTAAAAGAAGGTGATGTTCTTGTTTTTTCATCTGTAAATCTGGATCCGCTTAAGCACAGAATTACTCCTGAAGATTTGAATTTGGATAAACTTCTGATTAAAATGACTGCCAAAGAAATTGAATTGAAGGAAGTTGTTGTAAATGAAAATCCGCAAATTACAACTCAAAATCTGGGCATTGTTCCTTATGGGCAAAAAACATATACGCCGGCAGAAAGAAAAGTCTACACGGCAACTTCAACATCAATTGATAAATTATTAAACAAAATTTCAGGACGCACCACGATGCTCAAAAAGGAAGTGGTTGTGGAGAAAAAGGAGATGCTTTTCAGAAAATTGGAATACCTTTTTGAGGAGAATTATTATACGGAGCGATTGAAAATTCCTGTAGATGATATTAAAGGATTTCAATTATTTTGTGTGGATGATGCTCAATTTGCCGTATCTTTGAATACAAAGAACAAAACAATGAGTATGTTTTTAATCACAGATTTAGCCAGAAAATATTTAATTATCCTCGAAAATGAAAAATAATTTAGTACTATTCGTTGTTTGTGTGTTTTGTCAAATTGCATTAGGGCAAAATACAAACAGAAAGCCACTTCACGGACAAGTGGTAAATCCGTCATTAGCGATTGAAAGCGGTCATGTAATGAATATTAATGCAAACACCAGAACCTTTATAGGTGTTGGAGGATTGTTTGATATTTTGGCGCAGCCAAAAGATACTTTGGTATTTACCGGAATGGCATTTCAATCTAAAAAAATTGTTCTTACTGAAAAAGATTGTGCACAAATTCTTTTTGCTGTTCCCTTAGAATTGGTAAATAATCAACTGAAAGAAGTTGTGGTTCATAAGGATTTAAAAGTGAAATCATTGGGGGTTGGTTCTCAGTCAATTGTAGATATGCAGTTTGAAGATGACAAGCAGTCAGTAGCAAAAAACACTGTGATGTACTCTGATCAAACAATTAAATACGGAACTGATTTTGTTCGAATTTTCAAAGATGTCAAAAAGCTTTTGAAGAAAAAAGAGGATGTAAAAGAAGAAGAGATATCAGATATTGCGTTTGTTACCTATGCTAAAGATAATTTCAAACCTGATTTTTTTACTAAAACTTTAGGGTTAAAAGAAGATGAAATCGATCTGTTTTTAATGTATTGTTCTAACGATCCAGAATCAAAAAGACACGTTGATCCAGATCAGAAATTTGAACTTATAGACTTCCTAATCAATAAGAATAAAGAATTCAAAAAATCGAACGTTGTTCAAAAATGAAAAATAGATTAATTTATCCTTTAATCGGGATATTGTTTTTATCGCTGTCCGCATTTGCATTTCATAAATTTTATATGGGTGTTTTTCAGGTGAATTATGCTTCTGAAAAAAAAATGATTCAAATTACTTCCCGCATATTTGTGGACGATTTGAATAAAGGATTGGAGAAAAAATACCATAAAAAAACATTCATTGGTACGGAAAAAGAAACTCCTGAAGATGTTGAACTTCTGAAAAAATATCTTGCCGAAAATTTTGCGATTAAAGTAAACGGCCAAGCAAAAACAATCAGTTTTTTATCCAAAGAAGTTGAATCTGATGATGTTTTGGTTTGTTATTCCCGAATAAAAGATATCGAGAAGTTTAAAACGCTCGAAATTTCAAACTCTATTTTAGTTGATTGGAACGCTGAACAGCAAAACATTACACATATTACAGCATTTGGTACTAAAAAGAGTGTGCTTTTTACAGAATCTTCAAGGAAAGAAGTGTTAAAGTATTAAACAGGAGGTGAAATTATCATTTTAATTGTTATTTTCACACCCTGATAAAATTACCATTAAGCTTTTATGAAAAAACTTTCATTATTATTACTTTTTCCTGCAATGCTAGTTGCTCAGGAAAAGGCAAATACTCCAGCAGTTCCAAGGCAACAAGGAAAGTACGACACAAACAAATTCAGCCAAATGTATGATTTGCTGGCAACTCCAAATATGTTCCGTACGGCATCTGGAGCTCCAGGACCAGCTTATTACCAACAGCAGGCAGACTACAAAATTGATATCGAACTAGACGATAAAAATTCGAAAATAACAGGATCTGAGGTTATTACGTATTCTAATAATTCTCCAGACAATTTAGAATATTTATGGGTTCAGCTTGATCAAAATCAGGCTCGCGCTAATACGCAAAGCACTTTAGCGGAAAGCGAAAAAATCAGTCAAGTTTTACCATTAGATGGTTTTTCAAGCAAATATTTGAAAAAAGATCTAGAGCGCGGTTTTAATATTGAGCAGGTAAAAGATGCTAAAGGAAACCCAATGTCATATACGATCAATGAAACAATGATGCGTATTAACTTGGCAACTCCTTTGAAGCCGGGCGAGAAAATTTCTTTAGCTATTAAATGGTGGTATAACATCAATAATTATAGAAAAGAAGGCGGACGTTCTGGTTATGAATTATTCGAAAAAGACGGAAATAAATTATATGTAATTGCTCAATTCTATCCTAGAATGGCAGTTTACAATGATGTTGAAGGATGGCAGAATATGCAGTTCTGGGGAAGTGGAGAATTTGCACTTCCTTTTGGAAATTTCGATGTAAATATCACAGTTCCAGCTGATCACGTAATTGATGCAACAGGAGAATTGATGAACAGAAGCGAGGTTTTCACTGCAGAACAAGTTAAACGTTATGAGCAGGCTCAAAAATCATTTGACAAACCTGTCGTAATTGTAACTCAAGCAGAGGCTGAAGCGGCTGAAAAAGGTTTTTCTGAAAAGAAAAAAACATGGAAATTCAGTGCTAAAAACGTACGTGATTTCGGAATTGCTTCTTCAAGAAAATTCATCTACGATGCAATGGCTGTAAAATTAGGTGGTAAAGTTGTTATGGCAGAATCGGTTTATCCAAAAGAAGCAAATCCGCTTTGGGGAGAAACATCGACAATGGTTGTCGCGCATACTTTAAAAAGCTATTCATCTCACACTTTTGATTATCCTTATCCAAAAGCAGTTTCTGTTTCGGCAGAAGATCAAGGAATGGAATATCCAATGATTTGCTGGAATTTTGGTCGTCCTGACGAAAATGGAGTAACAAGCAAAGAAGTTAAAAACGGAATGATTGGTGTTGTTATTCACGAAGTAGGACACACTTTCTTCCCAATGATTGTAAATTCAGATGAGCGTCAATGGACTTGGATGGACGAAGGTTTGAATTCATTCTTGGAATATTTAGCAGAACAAGAATTAGATTCAAATTTCCCATCAAGACGTGGGCCAGCTAAAAATATTGTTCCGTACATGAGCGGTGACCAAAAGTTTTTGGAGCCAATTATGTCAAACTCTGAAACAATTGCTCAATTTGGAAATAACGCTTACGGAAAACCTGCTACAGGTCTTAATATTTTGAGAGAAGTAGTTATGGGGAGAGAATTGTTTGATTACGCTTTCAGAACATATGCAAACAGATGGAAGTTCAAGCACCCAACTCCAGAGGATTTCTTTAGAACTATGGAAGATGCATCTGCTGTTGATTTGGATTGGTTCTTCAGAGGATGGTTTTATTCAACTGATTTCGTAGATATCGGAATTAAAGATGTAAAACAATATTATGTTTCTGAAACTCCGACAACTGATTTAAAAGATGTAAAAGTTAGAAAAGGACGTTTTGGAACTGATAAAGGACCTTTTGTTTATTTAGTTTCTGGAGATAATGCTGAGGTTAACGCTTCTAGCAAAAAAGCATTGAAAGTTGAAGACGTAAAATTATTATCTGATTACGTAAATCAATCTTTTACTGCTGAAGAAAAAGCAAGTTTAAAATCTCCGAAATATTTCTACGAAGTAGAATTTAATAAACCAGGAGGTATGATCATGCCAATCTTAGTAGAGATAACTTATGAAGATGGTTCGAAAGATAATTATCAATATCCTGCACAAATCTGGAGAAAGAATAATGATACTGCTAAGAAAGTTTATGCAACTACAAAAGCAATCAAAAGCATTCAGATTGACCCAAAATTAATGACTGCTGATATTGATGTAACCAACAACGCTTGGCCAAAAACAGAAGAAAAATCAAAATTTGATTAAGAATAAAACTAAAAAGACTCTGAAAAGAGTCTTTTTTTTTTGATAATCCATGACCTGATTATGAAAATGGCGCACGGATGACACGGATTAAAGAGATTTTATATTGTATCAGTAAAAATCTGTTTAATCCGTGTTATCTGTGTGCTTTATTAAGTTAAGCCGGCAGTCGTTTTTTTAAGTAAATTTTAAAACTCTACGCAGCAAAATTTAATATCTTTGTGACCACACAAAAATTATAGATATGTTCGGTATAGGAGGAGGAGAATTAGTTTTCATACTGTTTATAGTATTAATGCTTTTTGGTTCAGACAAAGTGCCAGAAATTGCTCGTACAATGGGTAAAGCAATGGCGCAATTAAAAAACGCTACCAATGATATTAAAAGCGAGATTCAAAAAGGAGCTGAGGCTAATGGCCTTGACACTAAATCCCTTAATAGTATAACAGGAAACATCAATGCTCAAATCAATGAAGCAAAAACAAATCTGCTGGGAGATTCTGGAAATCTTTTAGGAGATACTGCAACAGAAATTGATAAAGTAAAAGAAGATATTGATTCCCTTTCAGGACCTATAAAACGCCAAATGTAATATGCTTGAAAAAATACAAGAACTGGATACAAACCTCTTTGTGTATCTGAATGGTTTAGGCTCTGAAACATACGATAAACTTTGGTTGATTATTACAAATCAGCTGTATTGGACACCTTTTTTTCTATTTCTTTTTTATCTTATTTATAAAAAAATAGGAGGAAAACAAACCTTGTATTTACTGCTTTTTATAGCGGTTTTAATTGCTTTTACAGATCAAACATGCAATTTGTTCAAACATACTTTTGAGCGTTTGCGACCATGTAACAATCCTGACTTAAAATCAATTATTCGTATTGTTCAGGTTCGACAATCCTATAGTTTTTTCTCAGGGCACGCTGCAAATACTATGGCGGTTGCAACCTTTTTATTCTTGGTTTTAAGAGACCGTATTAAATATTTAGGATTCTTGTTTTTATGGCCGCTAATTTTTGCTTACAGCCGTATTTATTTAGGATTGCATTATCCAGGTGATATTTTGGCTGGATATTTCTTCGGAGTACTTTTTGGATCTTTGATTTATTTGGTTTACCGAAAATTGAAGCCACAATATTTTCCAGAATAAGTTTATCAGAAGGTTCTGAGGTTCTAAGAGACTAAGATTCTAAGGTTTTTTAAAATAAATATAAAGTTATAAAAAAAACTCCAGCAAATGCTGGAGTTTTTTTTGTCATTTCGACTGAAAGGAGAAATCACACGAGTGGCTCGACAAAGATTGGTGATTTTCTTTGTGGAATTTCTGATGTGATTTCTCCTTTCAGTCGAAATGACAAATTGGAGTCTTACAAAACTCGACTCACCGTCAATCCATCACGAATTGGCAATAAAACCGTTTCAACTCTAGGATCATCTTTTAAAAGTTGATTGTATTCTAAAAGCACTTTTGTACTCACATCATTTGGATGAACTGGTTCTAGAATTTTTCCGCTCCACAAAACATTATCAGATAAAATAATGCCTCCTTTATTCATTTTTGGAACAATCATTTCCCAATAATTCAGATAATTTTCTTTATCGGCATCAATAAAAACCAAATCGAATTTTACATCAAGTGTCGGAATAATATCTACAGCTTCGCCCAAATGCTGAAAAATTTGTTTTCCCCAAGGTGAGGCATCAAAATATTTTCTTTGAAAATCAACCAATTCTTCTTTAATATCGATCGTATGCAATTGACCATTTTCCTGCATTCCTTCGCATAAACACAAAGCTGCATAACCGGTGTATGTTCCTATTTCAAGAATATTTACCGGATGAATCAACTTAGAAAGCATGCTCAAAACACGTCCTTGAAAATGACCACTCAACATCCTCGGCAAAAGAATTTTTTGATAGGTTTCCTTATTCAGTTTTGCTAATAACGCTGGTTCGTTTTCAGAATGCTGTTCGATGTAATCTTCAAGTTCTTGTGAAATAAAATGCATTTGTAGAGTCTTATAAATTTGAAGCAAAAATACAAAAATATAAGCTCCGTTTTTGGTGCATAAAAAAACCATTCGTTTAAGCGAATGGTTTTGGATTCAATTTTAAATGAAAATTATTTTTTCAAAGCTTCATTTACTTCTTTCGCTGTTTTTACAGTTCCGTCTTTTGCAGCTTTTGCCACGTTTTCAACTTTTTTTGCTCCTTTTTTAGTAGCATCTTTTACGTCTTCAGCAGCTTTTTTAGTAGCATCTTCAACATCATCAGCTGCTTTTTTTGTAGCGTCTTTTACATCTTGAGCTGCTTTTTCTGTTTTGCTTACCGCAGTGTCTTTAACTTCTTTAATATCTGTTGTCAATGAATCAACTTTGTTTCCAAGAGTCAATTCTTCATCTGTAGGTTTTGGCTCTTTTTTATCGCATGATTGTACAGCGAACGCTAGTAAAGCAACAACAGCTAAGCTTAAAATTTGTTTTTTCATAATGAGTTTTCTTTTTAGGTTTATTAAAAAATAAAAGGTTATATCGTCGAATAATAAAAATACAAATTTTAAAATAATTGCGCGCTTTGTAAGATTATTTTTCTTTTAAATGCTAGACAATTCTTGTGCCAAACTTTTTATTTTTTTTATACTTGATATTTTTTTTAAGATAAAAAATCTTAATTGGCACATACAAATTTTTTAGTTTTTGTAAAGGCTGAAATTTATAACTATATCATCTTTTACTTTTATCAAACCAGCCATTTTTACGGGTGGTTCTAATGCTATATCTGAGAACTTTAAGCCAAGTGTTCCTTGGATTTTATCGTCGGTTTTATACAAAACAAAGTCTTTGTATTTTAACGTTTTGTCTGTGATAAAAAAACTTAATCTGCATATGTAATTTTTTCCGTACGGTTTTACATCGGTAATAGAAACAGAACTGTTTGGAAATTGTTTTACTTTAACTGTTCCCTGCAGATCTTTGGTCATAATTTTGTTGCCACAGTCAAAATTGGACATTTTAATTTCAGTATTAAAAGTATTTTTTTTTGAAGAATTTACATAGACCGTATCTTTTGTCGTAAAAGTGTTTGAGCAATTGTATTTGCCAATAGTCGATGCTCCTGTAATTTCTATTTTTATTTTGTTTATTATCAGTATTGTATCTTCTGGAAAAAAAGTGGGTTTAGCACTTCCTAAGAAAAAGAAAATCGCTAAACCCGTAATTAAAATATAAAGTCTACTTAACATTTGTGTCAGAATGAAATTACTGCTTCGAACATTAATCCTTTAAAGCTTCCACCAAAAAGATCGTTTGGTGTTGCGCCGTTAAATTGAGAGAAGTTTTTTATAGTTCTGATTTACATAATCTAGTTTAGCCAAAACATTTTTAGTCATAAACCAACCTGCTGCAGCTTCAAATCTATTAATCTGAATAGCTTCAGCATTTGCATTTGCCAATTTTCCGTCAACTAAATTGTATTTTCCGCCGATATAAAATCTTTCATTTTCTCCAAAACGGTAAACCAAATCTGCAACATATTGATTCACTTTTCTGCTATCATCTGTTCCTTTATAATCACCTCCAGAAGTAAATTCTAAAGTTCCAAAGAATTCAAGACCTTTATATTTAATGAAAGGATTTATCATATAAGAAGTAGCCCAGTTTCCGTAATTAGGATTAAATCTTCCTGTGTCTTTATTCGCAGCTGGATCAAAATTATTTGCAACAGAACTTACAATTGCTCCGCTTGCTGGATTTATAATGTCATAATCAGAGTGGCTCATTACGCCATAAAAACGACTTCCCGCTCTGTCTGAAGCATATAAATTGCCACTAGAGTTTGCTGTATGGTAATAAGATCCGGTTAATCTGATTCTTAAATCTTGATTGATTTGTTTGTCCCAACCTAATTTTGCAAGAATAGAAGGACTTATAGTTGTATTGTTATCCGGTTTTGACGGAGTGGCAGGAGATGCAACAATTTCTTGAACGTTTTGATTTAATTTTGAGTTTGTTACTCCAATCATGCTTACAAATCCAGATCTGTTATAATAAACTTCAGCTCCCATTTCTGTAATGAAGGCATCCATGATATTGTTTCCTACGAATGGATTCATAAAGGCATTTCCGTTATCAGATCTTCTAAAGTGAGCATCACCGTAGTTGTTCTCCATCTGACCAATTTTGATCGTAGTATACTTCATGAAATCAGCAAGAAAATCTTTTTTAATAAAGTCTAATTTGTCAATTTGCAAATACCCTCCTTTTACCCAAGTTTCATTATGGTGTCTAGAAGCCAGATAAAGATCTAAATTCACACGGACACCATCATATAATTGAGCTCCAATCGTAAAGTTGGCATTTGGCAAATTGAAATTATTCTCAAGATTGTTTAATCTGTAGTTTGGTGCAGTCGCAAGGTTTTGCTGATCGTTGAACGAATTTACAGCTTGAAATTGAAGTGCAAACGCTGCACCCATATCAACGCTTAATCCTTTGAAAGCAACAGTGTCTTTTTTAACATCAAATTGATTAATTCCTTTTTGACCTCTCGGGATTTGATTTTGAATGTGGCCAAAACTAACCTGTGCGTTAATAGCAAATGTACTTGCTAACGTAATAAATAGGGCATAAATCTTCTTCATGGCGGTTATAAATTAAAGTTTAAATTGAATTTTATAGTCAAATCTTGTCCAGTTTTGATTGTTCCGAGCAATGCAGTTGGAGATTTCATTCCAAAATCAGTAAAAGTGATTTTGTTTGATCCCTGAAGGTTTAGCCCGTCTTTTGTAACAGTTGTTTTTGCGGTAGTTTTATAAATTTTGCTCACTCCAGCAATTGTATAAGTTCCTGTAAGTTCCCACGTTGTTTCGTTTATTTTTTCCGCAGATTTCAGAATATATTTGATGTTTTTATTTTTGTCTGTTTTCAAAGTTTCATAAGCAACTTTATCCATGCTTGTTTTTTCGCTTTTCACGCTTTCTGCCAAAAGGGAAACTGTTAATGATTCCAGATTCGTCAATTTTGAATTGACAATAGTCAAATTTGCCGATCCAGTTCCAGATCCCGATTTCATTTCCCAGTCATGCAATGTTGAAGTGCCTGCAACCGAAAAACTAGATTTAGGGTCTAACGTATATGATTTTTGTGCTGACGCAAATGTTGTGATTCCAAAAAACGCAATCACGATTGCAATTAATTTAATTTTATTAGTCTTCATTTTGTAATTTTTTTAGTATAAAAAATAAGTTAATTTATCGGTCCGATTTTATTTAGTACTAAGATTGTTTTTTAACTTGTATCAAAGGTCATCCTTTATTTTTCGGGAATACATGATATAAATCATTGTTAAAATTTTATTAAAAAAGTATTTAATAACTACATCGTTTTCATTTCTAGGAAAACCAATTATTGGAAAATTATCACGATAGAAATCTGAAAATTTTAACGTAAAGAAGTTTTTAATTTGTAGATTTTTTGATTTAAAAATCTTGGGTTTTAAGGAAGAATCCATCTAAAAATCAGAAAAAAGGACAAAAGTGCTTAACTTTGCAGCATGCAAATGGAGAAAAAAGACATAAGAGCCCTATCAAAAGAACAATTAAGAGATTTTTTTGTCGCAAATAATGACAAAGCTTTCCGCGGAAACCAAGTCTATGAATGGTTGTGGAGCAAAGGTGCACATAGCTTTGACGACATGACAAATGTTGCTAAAGCCACTCGTTCAATGCTTGAAGATAATTTTGTGATCAATCATATAAAGGTTGACACAATGCAGCGCAGCAGTGACGGAACAGTGAAAAATGCTGTACGCCTGCACGACGGATTAGTAGTGGAATCGGTTTTAATTCCGACCGAGACTAGAACAACAGCCTGTGTTTCGAGCCAAGTTGGTTGCAGTTTAGATTGTAATTTTTGCGCTACTGCGAGATTAAAGCGTATGCGAAATCTAGAGCCGGGCGAAATCTACGATCAGATTTTGGCAATCGACAAAGAAAGTCGTTTGTATTACAATCATCCGCTTTCGAATATTGTTTTTATGGGAATGGGAGAACCTTTAATGAATTATAACAATGTCATTAAAGCGATCGACATGGTTACTTCGCCAGAAGGTTTAGGAATGTCGCCAAAACGCATTATGGTTTCGACCTCTGGAATTCCTAAAATGATCAAAAAAATGGCCGATGACGAAGTAAAATTTAAATTGGCAGTTTCGCTTCATTCCGCGATTGATGAAACCCGCGCGAAGATCATGCCTTTCAGCAAAAATTTTCCTTTAAAAGATTTGCGTGAAGCATTGGAATATTGGTACAGAAAAACAAAAAGTAAAATCTCATACGAATATGTAGTTTGGAAAGGAATCAACGATGACAAAGCTTCTGTTGATGCTTTAGTGAAATTCTGCAAATATGTTCCTTGCAAAGTCAACTTGATTGAATATAACCCAATTGACGACGGAGAGTTTCAGCAAGCTTCAGAAGAATCGATTATGGCTTACATTAAAGCTTTGGAGAATATTGGTGTGGTTGTAAAAGTGCGACGAAGCCGTGGAAAAGATATCGATGCTGCTTGTGGGCAATTAGCAAATAAAGAAGCTGAAGTATAGTCCCTACGGGACAAAGGTGAGGCGCGATTAATATTCTACCAATATATAATCTCTCCGAGATAATCAAAATGAAAATGCTCCATTAGGAGCATCATATTGGTAGATAAAGAATACACATACATGCAAATGTCCCGTAGGGACTATATGTTTAAGATAAATTATAATTGTCAAAAACAAAAAAAGCATTAAGAATGAGAAATACCCTCAATCTTAATGCTTTTTTTTTGGGCAAAAAGGATTCTTATTTTTTCAAATCGATTTCTTCCGTAACTCCGTCTTTTGTAACTGTTGCGAGCGTATTGCATGTTCCGCCACCATAATCAATAACTGCCGTAGCTGCATTTTTGGTAACAGATACAACTCCTTTGACAGGGAAAGATGTTTTGCAAGATGCTTTAAATTGTAAAGGTGTTGTAATTTCAGCAGAAAAAGTATCTCCGTTTGGGAAAGTTGTTGTGCCGCTTCCAGTTACTAAATAAGCATTATCATCCCAGTCGAACCAAGTGTCAAAACCTTCAACCATTTCTTTAACTAAATTACCTTTTCTGGTATATACACCTCCATCATCAAAAGTAATAGTCATATCGATTGCTGCTGTAAAAACAGGATGTGCTGTTGCAAGCAAATCGGTTGCTTTTACCGTTCTCACGATGCTTTTGCTTCCTTGAAGTTTTTTGCCATTGTGGTAAAATCCATCAAAAGTATAACTGATAGTTTGTGTAGAAGATGCAAAATCATTAGAAAAAGAAATAATCATTTTTCCTTTAACTGTGTTTCCGTTTCCTAAAGTACAGCCATCAACACCAAAATCGACAGTTCTTGTCCAGGTGTTATTAGTTAATACTGTTGTAATAGTAGCACAACTCGGAAGGAAATTTTTAACCACGCCGCTTGGTTTTGCGGTTACGTTTTGCTGTGCGCTAAATTGATCTTCAGCAATATTCGTTACATCATCAATTGAGGCGTCAATTTTAGAATTTGTAACGATTTCATCCTTTGTAATTGCTGTAGATGAGCCGTCGTTTGTTTTTTCATCAGAGTTACAGCTGATAAAAAAAGATAAAGCTGCTAATGTTCCAATAAAGAAAATTTTTGTTTTCATAATAAATTAGTTTTCGTGATTTTAATTAATGAACTCAAATTAGGCTTTAACTAGATTGTGTTTTTTGGTGGTGAATTTATATTAGTATGCAAATTGTTGATATACTAACATAAAATACACAACGTTTTTTTATTTAAAATAGTATATTTGAAATCGAAATGAATATTACTTCCCAAATAAAACAGCCTATTTTTAACGAAATGGAACTTTTCGAAAAAAAGTTTCATGAATCGATGACTTCAAAAGTCGCGCTGCTGAATCGTATTACGTACTATATCGTAAATCGAAAAGGAAAGCAAATGCGTCCGATGTTCGTTTTTTTAACGGCAAAAATGGTCTCTGGAGGTGTTGTAAACGAAAGAACATATCGAGGAGCTTCGGTAATCGAATTGATTCATACGGCAACTTTAGTTCACGATGATGTGGTGGATGACAGTAATCGCCGACGTGGATTTTTCTCAATCAATGCGCTTTGGAAAAACAAAATTGCTGTTCTTGTTGGAGATTATTTGCTTTCAAAAGGTTTGCTGCTTTCTATTGACAACGGCGATTTTGATTTACTCCGAATCATTTCTGTAGCCGTTCGCGAAATGAGCGAAGGTGAATTGCTTCAAATAGAAAAAGCCCGAAGACTCGATATTACCGAAGATGTTTATTACGAAATTATCCGAAAGAAAACCGCAACACTTATCGCTGCTTGTTGTGCGCTTGGTGCAAAAGCGGTAATTGAAGATGATGCGCAGGTTGAAAATATGCGAAAGTTTGGTGAATTGATCGGAATGGCTTTTCAAATAAAAGATGATTTGTTTGATTACAGCGAAGAAGCAATTGGTAAACCAACCGGAATCGATATTAAAGAGCAAAAAATGACTTTGCCTTTAATTCACGTTTTGAATACTTGTACTCCGCAAGAAAAAAAGTGGTTGATAAACTCCATCAAAAACCACAACAAAGACAAAAAACGTGTAAAAGAAGTTATTGCTTTTGTAAAAGATAATAATGGTTTGGCTTACGCCGAAAACAAAATGGTCGAATTCCAGCAAGAAGCACTTTCTCTACTTCAAAACTTCGAAGATTCAGAGTATAAAGACGCTTTGACTTTAATGGTCAACTACGTCATCGAAAGAAAAAAATAATTTTTTAATTAGATAATTAGAAAATTTGTCAATTAGATAATTGTTTTACTTTGTTGTAAATCAGTTATGTATTTCTGTGGATTGTAATTTGGAGTTTATTTTTTTATTTTTTTTTTTTTGAAAATTTTTCACCCTCATGCAACCATTTTAAATCGACAATCGTCTATGCTAATAGAAGTCTGTTTCTAAAACCAAAAACCGAAAGCTTATTAATGAAAATTATTTCGTTACATCAAGAAGAAACCAAAATCATAAAGCTGGCTGTCGAAAACAATCGTCAGGCACAGCAACAGATTTATGGTAAGTTTTCTTCAAAAATGCTAAGCGTTTGTCGACAATATATAAAAGATATTCAGCTGGCAGAAGATGTAATGATAACGGCTTTTATGAAAGTGTTTACCAACTTAAACAAATTTGAACACAAAGGAAGTTTTGAAGGCTGGATTCGCCGAATTATGGTTAACGAATGTATTTCATATTTAAGAGTTCAGAAAAAGGTAGAATTTGCTGAAGATGAATTTTTTGTTGAAGAGAGTTTTAATGAAATCGACAGCCAGTTTACTGTTGAACAGATTCAGTTTTTAATTGATGCTTTGCCTGACGGCTATAAAATGGTTTTCAATTTATATGCGATCGAGGGTTACAAACACAATGAAATTGCCAAGATGTTAGGAATTAATGAAGGAACATCGAAATCGCAATTGTCGCACGCTAGAAAAATGCTGCAAACACAAATTACTATTTTAAAAAAACAAGATAATGGAACCGAATAATTTTGAAAAGGATTTCCGTGAAAAACTAAATCAGCGACAAATTGACCCAAGCGACAAAGCCTGGGATCGATTGGATGCAATGTTGAGTGTTGCCGAAGAAAAACCTAAAAAGAAAAGCAAAAAATGGTTGTACATCGCTGCAAGTGTTATCGGATTTTTATTGGCTGGAACTTTCTTTTTTAATCAAAAAGAAAATGCTGTTGAAACTCCAAAAAATAGGGTAGTTGAAAAAGAAGCTGAAAAAGATTCGGTTGAAAAGCCAGTTTTAAACAACATTGATTCGGTTAAAAATGAAATCGCAGTTTCTGAAAATCCTTCAAAGGAAACTTTAAATAAAGAAGAAAAAAATAATACTAAGCCTTCAGAACAAAAATCAGAGAAAATCAGGAAGAATGAATCAAATCAAATAGCGGAGTCTTCAGTCATCATCAAAAACAATCAAGAAAAACAATCAGTAAATAATCAAACTACAATTGCCGAAACACCTAAAAAAGAAAATGTAGATCAATTGCTGAATACGGCCGAAAAAACAATTGTTGTCGAAAATACACCGAAGCCAAAAGCAAAAATTAAAGTCAACGCCGATGACTTATTGAATCAAGTTGACGGCGAATTAGAAGAGTCGTTTCGAGAAAAAGTAATCACAAAAGTCAATAGAAACTATCAGACGGTAAAAGTGGCTTTGGCAAATAGAAATCAGCAGGAGTGAGTAAGAAGCTAGGATAAAGAGGCAAGAAGCAAGAAACAAGAAAAAGATATAGATTTTCAGTTCGGGACAACTCGATAAAGAGTCAATGAAAATTTACCATTCACAATTTACCATTCACAATTAAATTAATCATCATCAATCAAATCAATCATGAAAAATTTTACCATTTATCTAGTAGTTCTAATTTTCTTATTTGTCAGCAAGGTTCTGGGACAGGAAACTTTTGAATCAAAAGCGAAGAAAATTGCCAATAAAATCGAGAAAGTTACTAAAGAAGAAAAAGAAACTTTGAAGCAAGAAGTTGAAGCCGTAAATGTGCAATTATCTGAAGGGAAAATTACGCAAGAACAAGCTGATAAACGCAAGAAAGAATTGGCAGAAGCCAGAGCTGTTATTATTGAAGAAAAAGTGACTTTGGCTCAAAATGAATTAAACGATCTTGTACAGCAAAAAGTAGACGGAAAACTTAAAGAACAAGATTCGACAAAGAAAGGCAAAGTTGTTATTTATTGGGATAAAAATGACTGGAATCATAAAAAATGCAAAGACTCGATTCACGGCGAAAGAAGAACAACAACGCAGTTTGTCTTCGCGCTAGGCTTGAATAATATGATGGTTGATGGAAAATATCAGGATTCAAATTACAGTTTTATAGGTTCACATTTTTATGAATGGGGTTTTACGTATAATTCAAGATTGATGAAAAACGATAATTTGCTTCACGCTAAATATGGGCTTTCATTAATGTATAACAATATTCGTCCGACGGATAATCGCTATTTTGTCGTAAATGGCGATCAGACAAACTTGGAAACGAACGCGATAAATTTAACCGAATCACGTTTTAGAAATGTTTATTTAGTGCTTCCTGCTCATTTAGAATTTGATTTTACAAGACCAACAGTAAAAGATGGGAAAACCTATTTTAAAACACATAAAAGCTTCCGTTTTGGAGTGGGAGGTTACGCCGGAATCAATGTAAAATCAAAACAGATTTTAAAATTTGAAGAGGAAGATTTGAAATATAAAAGCACCATAAAAGGCGAATACAACGTAAATAATTTCATTTATGGTGTGAGTTCATACATTGGTTACAGAGAATTAAGCTTGTATGTGAAATACGATTTGAATCCGTTGTTTCAGAACAATTTAATTAAAGAAAACAATATTTCTATTGGACTTCGATTTGATTGTAATTAATTATATTTTTTTCAAACACATAGAAACATAGATTTTATTTACAAAAAAGAATTAAAAAGAAACTAGTTTCAACACTTACCTAACTATGTTTGTTTTAAATAAGGGAAACGCCTTTTTTTAGCTAATTGGATCTATGTTTCTATGTGTTAAAATTGATTTCGCCCAACATACGATATGTATATGGCTTAAGTTTAGTTAGTAGAAAAAGTGCTTCGTGAGGGGCACTTTTTTTAGTTTTAAAATAAATTTCAGGATGGATTTATGTACTTTTACAGGCTTTCAACTTTAAAAATAAATTTACGTTTTGATTTCACAAAATACAATTGATACTGTTTTTGAAACTGCTCGAGTAGAGGAGGTTATCGGCGATTTTGTTAATTTGAAGCGTGCAGGAAGCAACTTTAAAGGGTTGAGTCCATTCTCAGATGAGCGCTCTCCCTCGTTCATGGTTTCGCCCGCAAAAGGAATTTGGAAAGATTTCAGTACCGGAAAAGGCGGAAATTCTGTTAAATTTTTGATGGAGCATTCGCAGTTTACTTATCCAGAAGCGATTCGGTATTTAGCCAAAAAATACAATATCGAAATTGAAGAAACAGAGCAGTCTGAAGCAGAAAAAGCAAATACAGATATTCGTGAAAGTATGTATTTGGTTTCTGAATTTGCTGCCAAATATTTTCAGGATGTTTTATTAAATTCTGAGGAAGGAAAAGCCATTGGTTTGTCTTATTTTAAAGAAAGAGGATTTACAAATGAAACCATTAAAAAATTCAATTTAGGATATTCTCCGGAAACTTGGGATGCTTTGACAAAAGAAGCATTAGGAAAAGGCTATAAATTAGAATTTTTAGAAAGCACGGGATTGACCATTCCTAGAGAAGATCGTCCTTTTGACCGATTTAAAGGCCGTGTGATGTTTCCAATTCAAAGTATGTCGGGCAGAGTTTTAGGTTTTGGCGGACGTATTTTAACCAATGACAAAAAAGCTGCAAAATATCTGAATTCGCCAGAAAGTGATATTTACCATAAAAGTAAAGTGCTTTACGGAATTTATCATGCCAAGCAATCGATCGCCAAACAAAACAATTGTTATTTGGTTGAAGGTTATACCGATGTAATTCAGTTTAGCCAAGCCGGAATTGAGAATGTTGTAGCTTCATCCGGAACTGCTTTAACGCCAGATCAGATTCGTTTGATTAATCGATTGACACGAAATATTACTGTGCTTTTTGACGGAGATGCTGCTGGTTTGCGTGCTTCTATCCGAGGAATCGATTTGATTCTAGAAGAAGGTATGAATGTTAGAGTTTGTTCATTTCCCGATGGAGAAGATCCAGATAGTTTCGCCCGCAAAAATTCACATGATGAATTAGTCGCTTATTTAGAAAACAACAGCAAAGATTTTATACAGTTTAAAGCTTCGATTTTGATGAACGAAGCAAAAAACGATCCTATAAAAAAAGCCGATTTGATTCGGGATATGGTAGCCAGTATTTCAAAAATTCCAGATCGCATCCAGCGTGAAGTATATATTCAGGAATGTGCCCGAATAATGGATATTTCTGAGCAGGTTTTGGTGAGTACTTTGGCGCAGTTGATTCAAAAAGATATTGCCGAAGCTAATAAAAAGCAAAAACAAGAACAAAGGCCTTTTGAAGTTCATAGAAATCAGCCTCCGCAAGCAGGTACATTCTCAGGAGGAGATCCGGAAGATCCAAGAACTGGACCGCCAGAAGGTTATGATTATCCTGGAGACGCAGGATATTCAGCAGAGCAAAATCAAAAAGTCGATATTTTATATGAATTCGAAAGAAAGGTTATTGAAATCCTTCTTTTGTACGGAAGCGTCGTTGAAAGTTTCGAAGATGTTTTCCTAAAAGCTGATGAAGAGGGAAATATAAAAGAGGTTTCTGAAAAAAAAGAATATAAAGTTTTTGAAAAAATATATTTGAGTCTTCAAGAAGATGAGATTGAGTTGTCAAATACTTTGTTTCAAAGCATTTTCAATGGTTTAATCGATTTTTACAATCAAAATGAGACATTTAGTCTAGATAAATATTTAATGCATTTGCCTCCAGAATTTGCTCAGGAAGTAACAAATATTTTAATGGAAGATGAAAAAGTAGTCATTCACGATTGGGAAGGGCAAAATATTTTTCCGAAACACAAAAATGTAACAATCGAGCAAAATGTATCAGATACTATATTTTCGCTACGTTGGTATTTGGTTTCAAAAATCATTCAGGATTTGAAAAATTCTTTGATGACAGATCCGCAGGAAGATAATTCGGAAGTATTATCGATGGTGGTTGATTATTCGAAACTGCTCAATAATTTTTCGAAGAAATTAGGACGGGTAGTAGTTCCATATCACTAATAATTCAAAAAGCTCTATATCGATAATCAATATAGAGCTTTTTTTTATGACTGATGGTTTTGCCGGGGCAAATCAACCATTAATTTAAATAATTTCTAAAGTCTTAGCTTTGTTTACTAAGTCAACTAAATTAGTAACATTCAATTTAGTCAATAATCTTAATTTGTAAGTACTGATCGTTTTTTCGTTCAGATTTAAGATTTTAGAAATTTCATTGTTTTTCTTTCCGTCACTTAAGTAACGTAAAACTTCAATCTCGCGATTAGAAAGTTTTCTGTACAAACGTTCGCTTTTGCTTTGTTTAGCAATAAGGGCCATGTTTTTGCGAACTGTTTCGTTGATAATAATTTTTCCTTCGTGTACTTTAATAATAGAAAGACCTAATGTTTCAAGTTTTTCTGTTTTGTGTACATACCCAGAAACCCCTGCTTTAATTGCATTTGGAGCATACATTTGTTCAGCGAGGTCACTAAAAATTACAATTTTTGTTTTTGGGAAGTTTTTCAAGATAGATTTAACTTCAAAGATGCTCGAAAGACCTTCTAACTCTAAATCTAGAATTAGGATGTCGATCTCCTTCGTTTGAAGAATATCTCTAACCATTGAAAAATTGCCTACGTTGGCAACAATTGAAATTTGATCGTGGTCTTTGAAATAAGACTTAACGCCAAAGTGCGTCACAGGATGATTGTCTGCTAGACATACTTTAATCATAATTTTTACCTTTTTAGAATTGTTATCATGTTTTTGGAACGGTAAAATTAATAAATAAATTCTGTAGTTTATAACAGACAAATGTTAAAAAGTTTTATTTTAACGTTTTTGGTATCAAACATACCGGAATTGCATCCATTTTGTGCTTGTTGCTGGTGTTTAATCGTTTATAAATTTCGAAGACAGATTTTTCTCTCCCATTAAAGTCATCTGCCGTTTTTCCTGACTCCGCTGCCAACATTGCCCATTCGAGTTCGTCATAACTTGCTCCTAATTGGTCTTCATCTGTACGATTGTCGCCAAATAATCCGTCTGTTGGAGCTGCTGTTAAAATGGATTGTGGAATTTCTAAAAATTCTCCCAAAGCATAAACATCAGATTTCATCAAGTCGGCAATTGGACTTAAATCGACACCGCCGTCTCCGTATTTTGTGTAAAATCCTACACCAAAGTCTTCCACTTTATTTCCTGTTCCTGCAACTAAAAGGCCGTGAATTCCTGCTAAATAATATAAAGAAGTCATTCGAATACGAGCGCGTGTATTAGCTAAAGAAAGGCTAACCTTTGCTTCGTCATCAGTTTTTGGAACCGAGGCCTTAAAAGCTTCAAAAGTAGCCGTTAAATCGGTTTCTACGCTTGAAACATTAGGGAATCGTTTTTTCAATTGCTCAATATGTTCTTTTGCTCTCGAAACTTGACTTTCGGCTTGATGAATCGGCATTTCAACACATAAAACCTGTAAACCAGTCTGTGCACATAAAGTTGAGGTAACCGCAGAATCAACTCCGCCAGAAATTCCAATTACAAAACCGTTCACTTTTGCGCGTTCAGCATAATTTTTTAGCCACTCTACAATGTGGATATTTACTTTTTCTGTTTGAATAGTACTTTTTTTAGCCATAATAATTCAAGTTTTAAGATACAGGGGTGTATATTTGCACAAATATTTTTGATTACATATATTACATAAATAACATATATATGTAGTTTAATTCCAGCAACACAAATCTAATTAAAATAAAATGAAATTATACCGCTTTACGTTGCTTCTGTGTCTGTTTTTTTTGTCGTGTGAACAAAAAAGCAAAGTCGAAAAAGAAGTTGAAGAAATTCCGGTTGATGTTAAGGTAGAACGTTTTGATAAAGCATTTTTTGAAGCAAAACCTGAAGATCTAGGAAAATTAAAAAAGCAATATCCTTACTTTTTTCCAGCTGGAAATGATGATGCAGTATGGATAAAAAAAATGCAGGAGCCAATTTGGCGCGAAGTGTACAGCGAAGTGCAGAAAAAATACAGCAATTTTGAACCTGTTCACCAAGAATTCAATTCGCTTTTTCAGCATGTAAAATATTATTTTCCCAAAACCAAAACGCCAAAAGTAATTACCGTTATTGGAGAAATGGATTATAATGCAAAAGCAATTTATGCAGACAGTCTGGTAATTGTCGCGTTAGAATTGTATTTAGGAAAAGAGCATAAATTTTATGAGTTTCCCAATTATTTGAAACAAAATTTTGAAGAGAAACAAATCATGCCAGATGTGGTTTCGAGTTTTACTTACCGAAATATTCCTGTTTATGGTGAAAAAAATCTGGTTTCTCAAATGATTTTTGAAGGAAAGCAATTATATGCAAAAGATTTATTGCTGCCTGAATATTCAGATGCTGATAAGATTGGATATACACCAGAACAAATTAAATGGTGTGAGGAAAATGAAGCGTATATGTGGCGTTATTTTATGGAAAAAGAAATGCTGTACAGCGATGATCCAAAACTTACAACCCGATTTATTGCTCCGGCT
Source organism: Flavobacterium daemonense (assembly GCF_007341385.1). GTDB lineage: Bacteria > Bacteroidota > Bacteroidia > Flavobacteriales > Flavobacteriaceae > Flavobacterium > Flavobacterium daemonense. Next base: position 34,414 of record NZ_VJYD01000021.1, on the reverse strand, counting down.
CCGTTTTCTAAATTTTATTTAGAAATCGACAACGATTCGCCAGGAAGAGTTGGTGCTTGGATTGGCTGGCAGATTGTGCGTTCGTACATGAAAAACAATAACGTAACTTTGCCGGAATTATTAAAAGTTAATGCGAAAGAGATTTTCGAAAAGTCAAAATATAAACCTAAGAAATAATGTCAAATACAATAAATTCAGAAATTAAATTCAATATAGAATTAGATGAAAATCGCGTTCCAGAAAAATTAACTTGGAGTGCGCAAGACGGCGGTGTTCAGGCAGAAGAAGCAAAAGCGATTATGCTTTCTATCTGGGACAGCAAAGCAAAAGAAACGATGCGTATCGATTTATGGACAAAAGATATGCCGGTAGACGAAATGAAAATCTTTTTCCATCAAACTTTAGTTGCTATGGCTGATACTTTTAAGCGCGCAACCGATGATGAGAAAATGTCGGACACAATGAAAGATTTCTGTGATTATTTTGCAGAAAAACTGGAGCTTACGAAGTAATTAAAAATGACAAACGATTGCTAATATAAACCCGACAGGTTTTTAAAACCTATCGGGTTTTCTTATGCCGATGAATTAAAGTGATCAATAAAAATCCCAAATTCCAATCTTAGAGATTGAGTTTGGGATTTTTTTGTTTTTTATTTTGTAAATTGTCTTGGTAAACCCAAATGATATGTTGTTTCCTTTTCTTGTGAGTCTTGTCGGATTATTTTTTTTACTTGCCAATGCGATAAGGTTTTTTGCCACCTGCAGGAATAGAGATGTGCTTTACCGTATTATAACAGCATATTTGGTGTTGTTGTTTTGTGTAGAATTACTTTGCAACATAATCGGATTTCTTTATCCTAATTCTAATTTTTTTCTCTCACACTATTATTTTATTTTCCAATTTATTACGCTTAACCTCTTTTTTTATAAAAGTTTTTCAAATAAGATGTTAAAGCGGATAATGGTAATCGTGTTTGTTTCGGTGCTGCTTTTCTTAGGATATCAGTATTATAGCAAACCTTCTCTTTATTGGGGATTTAATTTAGTCGAAATTGCAATAACATCTATTCCTTTGTTGTTTTACGCGGTGTATTTTATCATTTCAAATTTTAAAAAACATAAGCATAATTATTTCTATTTCTGCAACGGACTCATTATTTATGTAACAAGCAGTGCTGGCATTTTTCTTTCGGGAAATAGTGATTCGGTAATTTTTACAGAACCATTTTTGCTTGATTTCTGGTTTTTTAATTCTCTGTTTTATATTCTGTATCAGTTTATGATATACAAAGAATGGAAAACTTTGAATTTCAGAAGAGAAACTAAGAAGAAATTTCAATAAAAGATTCAAATAAAAAAATCCCAAATTCCAAGTTTGAATTGGCATTTGGGATTTTTTATTGATTATGTTTTTCTCTATTGGAATTTAAACTTTAAAATCCAGAGTTGTTTTTAAAAACTTCCTGATTTACTTCGTCGATATAATTTAAAAGCTCCTCTTTTCCTATTGATTCTGTTGATGAGGTAACGAAATAATGAGGCATTTCGGCCCAGTTGTTTGCGAACATCTGTTTTTTGTATGCAGCAATATGTGAGTCGACTTTTGTTTTGCTGATTTTATCGGCTTTGGTGAAAATGATGCAAAACGGAATTTCGCTTTCTCCCATATACGACATAAATTCGACGTCAATATTTTGAGCTTCATGGCGAATGTCGATTAAAACAAAAGCACACACAAGCTGTTCTCTGTTTTCAAAATAATCAGTGATAAACTGCTGAAAAACAGATTTGGTTTTTTTAGAAACTTTAGCATAGCCATAACCTGGCAAATCGACTAAAAACCAATTATTATTGATTTTAAAGTGATTTATCAACTGTGTTTTTCCAGGTCTTCCAGATGTTTTTGCTAAATTTTTATGATTCGTAATCATGTTGATCAACGAAGATTTTCCAACGTTTGATCGGCCAATAAATGCATATTCCGGCAAAAATTCAGCCGGACATTTAGAAGCATCAGAATTACTGACAATAAATTCGGCAGAAGTAATTTTCATGTTTTTTTGTTTTTAGACTTTCTTTAAAAAATAAAAGTCAAATGCTAAAATTTCTTCTCAGTAAGCCATTTTTCAAGAATCTCGTTGAATTCATCAGGATGTTCCATCATAGCGGCGTGTCCACATTTGTCAATCCAATACAAAGTTGAATTAGGCAATAATTTATCAAATTCTTCTGCCACATTTGGAGGTGTTACAGAGTCGTTTTTACCCCAAATAATACAGGTTTCCACTGTCATTTTTGGTAAATCTTTAGCCATATTATGACGAATTGCGCTTTTGGCAATCGTTAAAGTTTTGATCAGTTTGATTCGGTCATTAGCGGTTGCGTACACTTCATCGATAAGCTCAGGAGTTGCAATTTTAGGGTCATAAAACACAGCTTCAGATTTCTTTTTGATGTATTCATAATCGCCTCTTCTTGGGTAACTGTCTCCCATTGCGCTTTCATAAAGACCAGAACTTCCGGTAATTACAAGTCCGGCAACTTTCTCAGGATATAATTTGGTGTGGTATAAAGCGATATGTCCGCCCAATGAATTTCCTAACAAAATTACTTTGTCAAAACCTTTAAAAGTGATGAAGTCTTTTACGTATTTAGCAAAACTTTTTACGTTAGTTTTTAAAATACTTTGCGTGTAGATTGGCAAATCCGGGATAACAACTTTGTATCCTTTCGATGGGAAATATTGCGCTACACCATCAAAGTTACTAAGGCCTCCCATTAACCCGTGTAAAATTACGATAGGAGTTCCTTCTCCAGCTTCAAAATAGCTGTATTTGCCTTCTTTTTTGTAGTGTTTGTCCATTTAATCTTATGCCAATTTCAATTTCGACAAATATAGGGTTAAATAAATAAAAATGAATTTTTGCTGCTGTTTTTTAACTAGATAATTTTTGTAGAACATGTAAGTGGTTAAAAATCAGCTTTTAGACTGTTTTTTGATAAAATCGTCAAATGTTAAGAAATTGGTATAATAAGCATTTTTTTAAGAAAATTAGTGCTTATTTTTTTTGAATGATTAACGTTATTAAGAAAACGCTAATAATAAGTTAAAGTATTGATTGTCTATTGGTTAATCGAGGTGGTAGAAAAGTGGTTAAACTTATTAACAAAGTGGTATATTGTGGTAAAATGTGGTAATATTTTTTATATTTTTGTCCTATAACATCTTAATTGATTTTTTTGAACACAATTGTTGGGACATATGAGTGTAAAGTTGATGCTAAAGGAAGGCTAATGATGCCTGCACCTTTAAAAAAGCAATTGGCTTCATCACTTCAGGACGGTTTCGTTTTGAAGCGCTCCGTTTTTCAGCCGTGTTTAGAATTGTATCCAATGGAAGAATGGAATTTGATGATGCAAAAAATCAACAAGCTAAATCGCTTTGTGAAAAAGAATAATGATTTCATTAGAAGATTTACTGCTGGCGTTAAAATGGTAGAGATTGATGCATTAGGAAGATTGCTGGTTCCAAAAGATTTGGTTGCTTTTTCAAGTATTTCTAAAGATGTTGTTTTCTCATCTGCTGTTAATATTGTGGAAATTTGGGATAAAGATTTATATGAAAAATCAATAAGCGGCGAAGATATGGATTTTGCTGATTTAGCCGAGGAGGTAATGGGAAATATTAATGACGACGACAATGGAATATCATAATCCGGTTTTGCTTCATCCAACAGTTGATGGTTTAGACATTAAGCCAGATGGCGTGTATGTGGATGTAACCTTTGGTGGCGGCGGACATTCAAAAGAAATTTTGAAACGCTTAGGGCCAAATGGGAAATTGTTTGCTTTTGATCAAGATGAAGATGCGCTTGCAAATGCATTGCCAGATGAAAGGTTTACCTTAATTAATGAGAACTTCAGATTTATAAAAAGATTTCTTCGCTTTCATGGGGTAAAAAGTGTTGACGGAATTTTGGCCGATTTAGGAGTTTCATCACATCAGTTTGATGTTCCAGAGAGAGGTTTCTCAACAAGATTTGATGCCGAACTAGATATGCGGATGAGTCAGAAAAATGATTTAAATGCTTATCGGGTGGTTAACGAATATGAAGAACAGGATTTACGTCGTGTTTTTTTTGATTATGGGGAGTTGAAAAACGCGCCGGTTTTGGCAAGAACAATTGTTGAAGCAAGAAGAGATTACCCAATCAAAACGACAGATGAACTGAAAGAAGTTTTAAAGAAATATTTGCCAGAGAAAGTTCGAAACAAAATATTGGCTCAAATTTATCAGGCCATACGAATAGAGGTAAATCAGGAAATGGATGTTTTAAAAGAATTTATTGAGCAATCATTAGAGATTTTAAAACCAGGCGGAAGATTCTCGGTTATCTCATATCATTCTTTAGAAGATCGATTGGTAAAAAGATTCATTAAAAACGGAATGTTTGAGGGAGAACCAGAACGCGATTTTTACGGAAATTTTTCAGTTCCGTTTAAAACAATCGGAAAATTGATTGTTCCTGATGAAGCTGAGATCAAAATCAATAACAGAGCACGAAGCGCAAAATTAAGAATTGCTGAAAAGGTATAATATAAGGTAGAAATGAAAAGTGGAGTATTTGGCATATTAAAAGCAAGATTTCTGATCAATGATGACGCAATCAAAAATTGGCGATTCATTGTTTTTATCATTTTGCTTGCCATTTTGATGATTGCAAATACACAACGATACGAACAAAAGGTTTTTGAAATTGCAAAACTGAATAATGAAGTAAAAGAACTAAGATCTGAATTTGTTGATCGACGTTCAGAATTGATGAAATTAAAAATGGAGTCCACGATTTCAGATAAAATGCTTGAAAAACAGATTTATCCATCAACGGTTCCTCCAATAAAAATAGAAGTTAAAAAAGAAGAAGAAAAAAGTTTCTTTAAAAGAATATGGCAGTAGAAGATAAACATATATCCTACAGAATTTACCTCGTAGCAGTTTTCATCTTTTTGATGGCAATTGCTATTGTCGTTAAATTAACCAATATTCAATGGGTTGAAGGTGATCATTACAGACAACTGGCGAAACAGCGTACAGTTCGAAATTTTGTAATTCCGGCAAACAAAGGAAATATTTATTCGGCTGACGGAAGTTTATTGGCAACATCAATCCCGAATTATGAAATTCGTTTTGATGCAAAAGCACCAAAAACAGAAACTTTCGAAAAATATGTAAAAGCATTATCAGATTCATTAGCAACTGTTTTAGACAGGCCGGCTGGTTATTACGAACAAGAATTAAGAAAAGCGAGAGCAAATCAAAATCGTTATTATTTGATTGCTCGTAAGTTGAGTTATACAGAGTATGTAAAGATAAAAGGATTTCCATTATTTAATCTAGGCGCTTTTAAAGGTGGAATTATAATTGAGCAAGAAACTGTTAGAAAACATCCGATAGGACAAATTGCAGAAAGAACCATTGGTTATGACCGAATTGATCCGGCGACCGGAATTGAAGTTGGAAAAGGAATTGAATGGGCTTTTAAAAGTTATTTGAACGGAAAAGACGGGAAAATTCTGAAACAAAAAATTGCAAAAGGGCAATGGAAACCAATTCGTGACGTAAACGAAGTAGATCCAATTGATGGTTACGATGTGATTTCGACAATTGATGTTTTTATTCAGGATATTGCACATCACGCTTTATTGAAACAACTTCAAGATTACGAAGCTGACCATGGTTGTGTTGTTGTAATGGAAACAGAAACGGGTTATATAAAGGCCATTTCGAATTTAGGAAGAAGTGAAGATGGATCGTATACAGAAACTGTAAATTATGCAGTAGCAGAATCTCATGAACCAGGATCGACTTTTAAATTGGTTGATTTAATGGCAATTTTAGAAGATAAAGTAGCGGATACAAGTACAGTTTATGACAGTCACAATGGTGTGATTAAATATTATGGACGTTCTGTTCGTGATTCACACAAAGGAGGTTACGGAAAAGTTTCATTGGCCCGCGGTTTTGAACTTTCGTCAAATACAGTAATGGTTCAGGCAGTTTACGATAATTATAAAAGTAATCCATCAAAATTTGTAAATCATATTAAAAGTTTTGGTTTGGATAAACCTTTAGGATTGCATTTTAAAGGAGAAGGAAGACCAGTTATTCCTCATCCTGGAGATAAAATCTGGTCGGGAATCTCACTTCCGTGGATGGCTTTCGGTTATTCGGTTTCGGTTACTCCAATGCAGACATTAGCATTTTATAATTCGGTTGCAAATAATGGTGTAATGGTAAGACCACAATTTGTTTCAGAAATTAAGGAATGGAATAAAACGATTAAAAAATTCGATACAGAGGTGATTAATCCAAAGATTTGCTCAGATGAAACGCTTAAAAAAATAAGAGCAGTTTTAGGAAACGTGGTAAAAAAAGGAACAGCTTCTAAGCTTTATTCCAAAGATTTTCCGATGGCGGGAAAAACGGGAACGGCCATGGTTAATTATAATAAAGCAGGAAGAGAAGGAATGTATTATGCATCATCTTTTGTTGGGTATTTTCCGGCTGATCATCCTAAATATTCTTGTATTGTCGTAGTTCATAAGCCAAATACATCTAAAAATAATTATTACGGAGCAGATGTTGCAGGGCCAGTTTTTAAAAGAATTGCCCAAAAGATTTTTACTGATGCACCTTCGACAAATAAAATAAAACAGCTGGATTCTAAAATTCCGAAACAAGAAATCAGCTATGCTAAGTTTGAAAAAGAATCAAACACAAAAACAAATGTGATTCCAGATTTAAAAGGAATGCCAGGGATGGATGCCATTGCTTTACTTGAAAATTTAGGTTTAAAAGTTAAAGTAAACGGAGTAGGAAAGGTTAAAAAACAGTCTTTACAAGCTGGAGGAAATATTACTAAAAACGCAATCATAGTATTAGAATTATCGTGAAAGTACTGAAAGACATATTATATAAAGTAGCAATTGAGTCTGTAACGGGTTCGACTGAAGTTGGCATTCAAAAAATTGAATTTGATTCTCGTAAAGTAGAATCGGGTGATATTTTTGTAGCCATTCGCGGTTCGCTTTCTGATGGACATGATTACATTCAAAAAGCAATTGAACTTGGTGCTGTCGCTGTTATCTGCGATACGTTACCTTCAAATATTGAAAAAGGAATCACTTATATTCAAGTAAAAGATACCAATGCGGCTTTAGCTTTTATGGCGGCTAATTATTTCGGAAATCCATCTGAAAAATTAAAATTAGTTGGCGTAACTGGAACAAACGGAAAAACTACAATTGCGTCGTTATTGTTTCAATTGTTTAAAAAAGCAGGTTTTAAAGTAGGGCTTTTATCAACTGTAAAAATAATGGTTGATGAAACAGAATATCCTGCAACACATACAACTCCAGATTCAATCACGATTAATCATTATTTAAATGAAATGATTGAAGCTGGCGTAACACATTGTTTTATGGAAGTGAGTTCGCACGGAATTCATCAAAAGAGAACAGAGGCGTTGCATTTTGTTGGCGGGATTTTCACGAATCTTTCGCATGATCATTTAGATTATCATCCAACTTTTGCGGAATACAGAGATGTAAAAAAATCGTTCTTTGATTCATTGCCGAAAACAGCTTTCGCATTATCAAATATTGATGATAAAAACGGAACTGTAATGTTGCAGAATACGGTTGCTAGAAAGTTCACTTATGCTCTAAAATCGTATGCTGATTTTAAAGCGACAATTTTAGAAAGCCAATTATCTGGTTTATTACTAAAAGTAAATGACAATGAAGTTTGGGTGAAATTAATCGGAACTTTTAATGCGTACAATGTTTTAGCGATTTACGGAACCGCAATTGAGTTGGGAATGGATAGTCTTGAAGCGTTGCGCTTATTGTCTGATTTAGAAAGTGTTTCGGGCCGTTTTCAATATATCGTTTCAGATGGAAACATAACAGCGATTGTCGATTATGCTCATACGCCGGATGCTTTGGATAATGTTTTGAAAACAATAAATGATATCCGTACTAAAAACGAACAATTGATTACGGTTGTTGGTTGTGGTGGAAACAGAGATAAAACGAAAAGACCAATTATGGCAAAAATTGCTTCAGACTTAAGTGATAAAGCAATTTTGACTTCTGATAATCCAAGAAACGAAGATCCTGAAGTGATTTTAGATGAAATGGAACAAGGAGTTGAGGCTCATAATTACAAAAAAATATTAAGAATTACGGACAGAAAACAGGCTATAAAAACAGCTTGTCAATTGGCGCAGCCAAATGATATTATTCTTATTGCAGGAAAAGGACACGAAACGTATCAGGAAATAAATGGTGTTCGCCATCATTTTGATGATATGGAAACTGTAAAAGAAATTTTAGAACAATTGAAGAAATAATAAGTTTTTAAGTTCAAAGACCACCAGAATGATTGGAATTTGGAATTTCAAAATTGGAATTTAAAAAAATAGAAAAATATGCTATACTATTTATTTGAATATTTAGACAAAACATTAGATGTGCCTGGAACGGGAGTTTTTCAGTACATTACTTTTAGATCGGCTTTAGCATTAATGCTTTCATTGCTTTTATCAACAATTTACGGAAAAAGAATTATCAACTTTTTGCGCAATCAGCAAGTTGGTGAAACAGTTCGTGAGCTTGGTCTTCAAGGGCAAAATGAAAAAGCGGGAACACCAACAATGGGTGGACTGATTATTATTTTTGCCACTCTTGTACCTGTTTTGTTATTTGCCCGTTTGCATAATATTTACATCGTTTTGCTTATTGTGACTACGCTTTGGATGGGAACAATTGGTTTTATTGATGATTATATCAAAATATTCAAAAAAGATAAAGAAGGGCTTAAAGGAATTTTCAAAGTAATTGGTCAAGTTGGTTTAGGAATAATTGTGGGTGCGGTTCTTTACTTTAATCCTGCAGTTACAGTTCGTACTGATACAGGAAGAACAGATGTTTTTAAAGCATCACAAAATACAACAATTGTTTTGCCAGCTCCAGTTGAAGAAAAATCAACAGCAACTACAATTCCTTTCGTAAAAAACAATGAATTTGATTATGCCGAATTATTAGCTTGGACAGGAGATGGATACGAAAAATGGGCTTGGCTGATTTTCATTCCGGTTGTAATTTTTATTATTACAGCGGTTTCAAACGGAGCAAATTTAACAGACGGAATTGACGGACTCGCAGCCGGAACCTCCGCGGTTTCTGTGCTCGCGCTCGGGATATTTACATTCGTTTCGGGGAATATTATTTTCTCAAATTATCTAAATATCATGTACATCCCAAATTCGGGAGAAATGACAGTCTTTATATCTGCTTTTGTGGGAGCCTTGATTGGATTTCTTTGGTACAATTCTTATCCGGCATCTGTTTTTATGGGAGATACAGGAAGTTTGACAATTGGGGGAATCATCGCGGTTTTAGCCATTGCAGTTCGTAAAGAATTATTGATTCCGTTATTGTGTGGAATCTTTTTAGTAGAGAATTTTTCAGTGGTTTTGCAGGTGAGTTATTTCAAATTCACTAAAAAGAGATACGGCGAAGGACGAAGAATTTTCTTGATGTCGCCACTGCACCACCACTACCAGAAAAAAGGATATCACGAAAGTAAAATTGTGACCCGTTTCTGGATTGTTGCCATCATGTTAGCCATATTGTCGATCGTTACCTTAAAATTAAGATAGATGAGGCTAGTGGTTTTAGGAGGAGGAGAAAGTGGTGTAGGTACTGCGATCCTTGGAAAGAAAAAAGGATATGATGTTTTTGTATCGGATTTTGGAAAAATAAAAGAAAGCTATAAAGAAGTTCTTATCATTAACAAAATTCCTTGGGAAGAAGAACAGCACACGGAAGATTTGATTCTGAATGCTGATGTGGTGATGAAAAGCCCGGGAATTCCAGAGAAATCTCCGATTGTAAAAAAGTTGGTTGCGGCTGGAATAAAGGTGATTTCGGAAATTGAATTTGCAAAGCCTTATACAGAAGCATTGACAATTGGAATTACTGGAAGCAACGGAAAAACAACCACAACAATGCTGACTTTTCACTTACTGAAATCAGCGGGTTTGAATGTTGGATTGGGAGGAAATATTGGAAAAAGCTTTGCCTGGCAAGTGGCCGAAAATAAGTTTGATGCGTACGTTCTTGAATTAAGCAGTTTTCAGTTAGACGGAATTATTGATTACAGGCCAGATATTGCCATAATTACAAATATCAGTCCGGATCACTTAGATCGATACGAGTATAAATATCAAAATTATATCAATTCGAAGTTCAGAATAACGATGAATCAGACCGAAACAGATTATCTGATTTATGATGCCGATGATGAAGCAAGTGCAGAATGGTTAAAAAATAATACAACGAAAGCAAAATTAATTCCTTTCTCTCTAACAAAAAGTTTTGCAGAAGGGGCTTCTATAAATAACAACAAAATGGAAATAAAGATCAACCAAGAAGAGTTTACAATGGAAACAGAACACATTGCGTTAGAAGGAAAACATAATATGAAAAACGCAATGGCAGCAAGCTCCGTAGCAAAATTGATGCAGATTAGAAATGCAACAATTCGCGAAAGTTTATCTAATTTTCAAGGTGTTGAACACCGTTTAGAGAAGGTATTAAAAATTCAGAATGTACAATATATCAACGATTCAAAGGCAACAAACGTAAATGCTACTTTTTTTGCTTTAGACAGCATGAATGTGCCGACAGTTTGGATTGTTGGAGGTGTTGACAAAGGAAATGATTATAACGAATTAATGCCGTTAGTACGCGAAAAAGTAAAAGCAATTATTTGCTTAGGAATCGATAACCGTAAAATTATTGATGCTTTCGGAAACGTTGTTGATATTATGGTTGAAGTGAACAACATGAACGATGCTGTAAAAACGGCTCAAAGATTAACAGAAAAAGGTGATGCTGTTTTATTGTCTCCAGCTTGCGCAAGTTTCGATTTATTCGAAAACTACGAAGACAGAGGAAAGCAATTTAAACAAGCAGTACATAATTTGTAAAAATAGTTTCAAGTTTCAGGTTTCACGTTAGGAGGAACCTGAAACTTGAAACAAGAAAAACCTGAAACAAAACTAAAATGAAAGAACTAGTAAACAAATTAAAGGGAGACAGAGTAATATGGTCATTCGTGGCTTTATTAGCATTGTTTTCGTTTATGCCTGTTTTTAGTGCAAGTAGTAATTTGGCATACATCGGTCATGGAACAGGAAATACGCTCGGGTATTTGGTAAAACACTTAGCTCATATTTGTATTGGTTTCTTGATTATTTATTGGGTTCACAGAGTTCCATATCATTATTTCAGAGCGATTTCAAAAATTGCTTTACCAATAGTTTGGTTCTTATTGCTTTATACATTGTTGAAAGGGACAGTCATTGCAGGTGCAAATGCGAGTCGGTGGATTCAAGTGCCGTTTATCGGTATTACATTTCAGACTTCCACTTTGGCATCAATTGTTCTTTTCATATTTGTAGCACGTTATTTGTCAAAAACTAAAGAAGAAAACGAGCCTTTTCAAGTGTCATTTGTGCAGCTTTGGATTCCGGTTTTTATCACATTGGCATTGATTTTGCCTGCAAACTTTTCGACCACGGCATTAATATTTGCAATGGTTTTAATGTTGACGTTCATCGGGAAATATCCATTAAAATATATCGGAATCATTATTGGTTCAGGAGTTGTCATGCTGGCGTTTTTCCTTTTGGTTGCAAAAGCATTTCCAGATTCAAGATTTTTCAGCAGGGTTTCGACTTGGGAAAGCCGTATCATGAACTTTACCACAGATAAACCTGATGAAGATGATTATCAGATAGAGAAAGCTAAAATCGCCATTGCATCTGGAAGACTCGGCGGACTTGGTCCAGGAAAAAGCGTTCAGAAAAACTTCTTGCCACAATCTTCTTCCGATTTTATTTATGCAATCGTAGTTGAAGAATATGGTCTTGTTGGTGGCGTAGCAATTTTGATTTTGTATTTATTATTGCTTTTCAGATTTGTAATTGCATCACATAAAGCAAATACGTTGTTCGGAAAATTAGTAGTCGTCGGACTCGGATTCCCAATGATATTTCAGGCGATGATCAATATGGCAGTTGCAGTCGAATTATTGCCGGTAACTGGGCAAACACTTCCGCTGATAAGTTCTGGAGGAAGTTCAATTTGGATGACGTGTTTAGGTCTTGGAATCATCATCAGCGTTACTAAAAAAGAAGAAGAAATTGCTGAAGAAAAAGAAGAGAAAAAGAAACGAAAAGAAGCGCTTCAAAGATTAATTGATAAAGAATTAGCAGAAGAAGATTTGCCTGCTGACGAAATATATGAAGAAGAACCGATGTATTCAATCGAAGATAATTCAAAAAACCCGATGAATGCAGTTTTAAACAGATAAGATTAAAATATAAAAATTTTTTAAAAAGTTGTAATTTTTAGAAAGATGACAAAGTATAAATTCATACTTAGCGGAGGAGGAACAGGAGGGCACATTTATCCTGCGATTGCAATTGCAAATGAGTTAAAATTACAATTCCCTGATGCTGAATTTCTTTTTGTGGGTGCCAAAGATAAAATGGAAATGCAAAAAGTGCCTCAGGCAGGTTACGAGATAAAAGGACTTTGGATTGCTGGTCTACAAAGAAAACTGACTTTGCAAAATATGATGTTTCCGTTGAAACTCGCAAGCAGTTTGTTAGAGTCAAGAAGAATTATTAAAAAATTCAAACCAAATGTTGTAATTGGAACCGGAGGTTTTGCCAGCGGACCATTATTACAAGCGGCTGGCGGAGCAGGAATCCCAACAGTTATTCAGGAACAGAATTCTTTTCCTGGAATAACAAATAAATTATTGAGCAAAAAGGCAAATGCAATTTGTGTTGCCTATCAAAATTTAGAGCGTTTTTTTCCAAAAGAGAAAATCGTTTTGACAGGAAATCCAGTTCGTCAGGATTTGATCGATATTGAAAGCAAACGTGATGAAGCAATTGCATTTTACGGCTTAGATCCTAATAAAAAAACATTGTTGGTTTTAGGCGGAAGTTTAGGCGCAAGAAGAATCAATCAGTTAATTGAAAAGGAATTGCAAAATTTTCTTTCACAAGATGTTCAGGTAATCTGGCAATGTGGAAAACTATATTTTGAAGACTATAAAAAATACAATCAGCCAAATGTAAAAGTGGTTGATTTTATTGAAAGAATGGATTTTGTTTACGCGGCGGCTGATGTGATTATTTCTAGAGCCGGAGCGTCATCGGTTTCAGAATTGTGCATTGTCGGTAAACCGGTAATTTTTATTCCGTCGCCAAATGTTGCTGAAGATCATCAAACTAAAAATGCACAAGCAATTGTAGATGAAAAAGGCGCTATTTTGTTGAAAGAATCAGAATTAGACAATGAATTCAGTATTGTTTTTGAAGCGCTTCTGAAAGATGAAGGCAAACAAAAGCAATTAAGTGCTAACATAAAAAAACTGGCAATGCCAAAAGCTACAAAAGATATCGTAGCTGAGATTGTAAAGTTAATTCGATAGGCTGTAAGCTATAGGCAATAAGCTTTAAGCATGATGCAGTTCAAAAGAATAATAAAGTATAATAGGATTAAGTAATAAAGATAAAATAGTTGAAGGCCTATAGCCTAAAGCTTAATGCTTAAAGCAGAAAAGAAATGAATTTAAATCAAATACAAAACGTTTATTTTATTGGTATTGGAGGCATCGGAATGAGTGCTCTGGCTCGTTATTTCAAATATATTGGAAAACAGGTTTCAGGTTACGACAAAACACCTTCAATGCTGACAAGTGAATTGATTGAAAGTGGTATTGATATTCATTTTGAAGATAATATCAATTTGATTCCGACTGATTATCATGTTGAGAATACGTTAGTGATTTTTACGCCTGCGGTTCCAAAATCACATTCGGAGTGGAATTATTTTATTGAAAGAAATTACGAAATTAAAAAACGTGCCGAGGTTTTAGGGATTATCACCAAAGACACTTTTAGTTTCGCAGTTGCTGGTACACACGGAAAGACAACAACTTCTAGTATTCTTGGACATATTTTATTTGAAAGCGGTGCAGATGTTACGGCATTTGTGGGTGGAATAGTAGAAAACTATAATTCAAATTTAATTGGAACCGGAAAAACGGTAACTGTTGTTGAAGCAGATGAATTCGATAGATCGTTCTTGCATTTGCATCCAAATATTGCTTGTGTGACTTCTATGGATGCAGATCATTTGGATATTTATGGAACGAGTGATGCAATCGAAGCTTCGTTTGTTGAATTTGCTTCAAAAGTTGAAGATAAAAGCAATCTTTTTATAACCAAAGAATTGCCTTTAGAAGGTGTTCAATGCGCTATAAACGAAGATGCTGTATATAAGGCGTATAATGTTAGAATTGAAGATGGAAGCTATGTTTTTGATGTGCAGACGCCATCAGAAATTATGAAAGATCTTCATTTTGGATTGCCTGGAAAACACAATTTAATGAATGGATTAATGGCTATTGCGATGGCAAAAACTTTCGGCACCCCGACCGAGTCTATTGCAAAAGCCATTGCTTCATTCAGAGGGATCAGAAGACGTTTTTCTTATCAAATTAAATCAGATAAGTTAGTTTATATAGATGATTATGCACATCATCCAACAGAAATAAATGCTGTTCATCAAGCAGTTAGAGAGTTGTATCCAGGACGAAAAGTATTGGCAATTTTTCAGCCGCATTTATTCAGCCGAACAAAAGATTTTGTGGATGGATTTGCAGAAAGCTTGTCAAAATTTGATGAAGTGTATTTGATGGATATTTACCCAGCGAGAGAACTTCCAATGGAAGGAGTTACATCGGAATGGTTATTGGGGAAAATGACAAATTCGAACAAAAAAATTGTTGCAAAAGAAGATTTATTAGCGCAAATCAAAGCCAGTGATGCGCCAATAATTGTGACAATTGGAGCTGGTGATATTGGAGAAATGGTTCCGTCAATCAAAAAAATGCTAAATGAAAATATTTAATTGGACAAATATTCGATTAGTACTCATTTTGGGCCTAGTACTTTTTCTGTATTCTTTCGCACAGCATCGAAATGGAGATAGAAAATTGAAGAAATCTATGGTTGTTTTTGTAGGAGAAAATGCGCTTTTTGTAAAGGCAGAAACGGTTAATAAATTGTTGATAGAAAATAAAAGAGACGCTTCCAGTATTAGAAAAGATGAACTAGATTTGAATAAGATAGAAAAAACCCTTGATACGCAAGACATGATTGAGAAGTCAGATGTTTTTGTAAGTATCGATGGAGTTCTAAAAGCGGTAGTAAAACAGAAGACACCAATAGCGCGAGTTTATGATGGTGATCGATCTTTTTATATTGACTATGAGGGTGGTAAAATGCCCTTGTCGGACAATTTTACAGCGCGAGTTCCTCTTGTTTCGGGGGCAATAAATGAAAAAAATAACGAAGATTTAGCTGCTTTATTTCGCACAATTTATGACGATGCGTTTTTGAAAAAAAACATCATTGCAATACAAATTATGCCTAATGGCAGCCTAAAAATGTTTAATCGAAACTATGATTACTTCATAGATTTTGGAAGAACGATGAATGTTGATAAAAAATTTAGAAACTATAAAGCGTTTTTTCAAAAAGCAGTTTTGGATAGTTCGTTATACAAATACAAAAAAATTGACCTTAGGTTTACGGAACAAGTAGTTTGCACAAAATAATAGAAAATGGAAAAAGATAACATTGCAGTAGGTCTAGATATTGGAACGACAAAGATAGTTGCCATGATAGGCAAGAAAAATGAGTATGGCAAGTTGGAAATTTTGGGTATTGGGAAATCCAAAAGTCTGGGTGTTGCGAGAGGAGTTGTAAACAACATTACGCAAACTATTCAGTCAATTCAGCAAGCAATACTTGAAGCAGAAAACAATTCAGGTTATAAAATAAAAGATGTTGTTGTGGGTATTGCCGGACAACACATCAGAAGTATTCAGCATACTGATTACATCAGCCGAAATAATCCAGAAGAGGTAATAGGCGAAAAAGATATTCAGCTTTTAATTGATCAGGTAAATAAATTGGCAATGTTGCCGGGTGAAGAAATTATTCACGTTTTACCTCAGGAATTTAAAATCGACGGACAATCTGAGATTAAAGAGCCAATCGGGATGTATGGCGGAAGACTAGAATCTAGTTTTCATGTTGTAGTTGGGCAGGCTTCTTCAATCAGAAATGTTGGAAGATGTATTCAGAGTTCAGGAATTGAGCTTTCAGGATTGACTTTAGAACCATTAGCTTCGGCAGATGCAGTTTTAAGCCAGGAAGAAAAAGAGGCTGGAGTTGCGCTTATCGATATCGGGGGCGGAACAACAGATTTGGCCATTTTTAAAGATGGAATTATTCGTCATACTGCTGTAATTCCTTTTGGAGGAAACGTAATTACAGATGATATTAAAGAAGGTTGTTCGATAATTGAAAAACAAGCAGAGCTTTTAAAAATAAAATTTGGATCAGCTTGGCCGGGCGAAAATAAAGACAACGAAATTGTTTCTATTCCAGGTTTAAGAGGAAGAGAGCCAAAAGAGATTTCGCTTAAAAATTTATCAAAAATCATCCATGCAAGAGTTGTGGAAATTATTGAACAGGTTTTTGCCGAAATTAAAGCATACGGACACGAAGATCCACGCAAAAAATTAATTGCAGGAATTGTTCTTACAGGTGGTGGAGCTCAACTAAAACATATTAAACAATTAGTTGAATACATTACTGGTATGGATACCAGAATTGGTTATCCAAATGAGCATTTAGCAGGAAATTCAAGTGAAGAAATTTCAAGTCCATTATTTGCAACAGCTGTTGGTTTAGTGATGAACAGTATCGAAAACAGTACACAAAGCGCTGTGAGAATGGAAATTGTAAATGAACAACCAAAAGTAGTTTACAGAAATCCGCCAGTTCAGCCACAACAGCCAGTGCAGCAACGATACGAAGTTGAAGAAAACTACGTTGAAAGAGTAGAAACTATTGAAGAGCCTAGAGAGACAAGAACGAACAAGGCCGAAGCAGAATCTACAGAAACCAAAATTAGGAGATCATTTTTTGACAGATACGTCGACAAAATCAAAGATTTTTTAGACAACGCTGAATAAATATAAGCCGAATAGAGATAATAAAAGAAGAGGATTACTTTCTGGCCCCAAGTCACGAAGTAAAAAATGTACTAAATAAGAATTAAAAAACCAAAAAGATGATGAGCAACTCAGAATTTGGAAGCATTTCATTTGATTTACCAAAAAACCAATCAAATGTAATCAAAGTAATAGGTGTAGGTGGAGGAGGTAGCAATGCTATCAACCATATGTTTAAACAAGGTATTAAAGGCGTTGATTTCATCGTTTGTAATACCGATTCACAAGCATTGCAGAACAGTTCGGTTCCTAACAAAATTCAGTTAGGTATGAATTTGACAGAAGGTCTTGGAGCAGGAGCAAATCCTGATGTGGGACAGCAGTCTGCTATTGAAAGTATTGCCGATATTGAAAAAATGTTAGACCGTGGTACTAAGATGGTATTTATTACCGCTGGTATGGGTGGTGGTACTGGTACAGGTGCTGCTCCGGTTATCGCACAATTAGCAAAAGAAAGAGAAATCCTTACAGTTGGTATCGTGACCATTCCGTTTCAATTTGAAGGGAAAGTGCGCCAGGAACAAGCACTTTTAGGAATCGAAAAATTACGTAAACAAGTTGACTCGTTGATCGTAATTAATAATAATAAATTAAGAGAAGTTTACGGAAATTTAGGTTTCAAAGCTGGATTCTCTAAAGCGGACGAAGTTTTGGCAACTGCCTCTAGAGGTATTGCTGAAGTTATTACGCACCACTATACTCAAAATATCGACTTACGTGATGCTAAAACAGTTTTAGCAAACAGCGGAACTGCGATTATGGGTTCCGCGGTATCACAGGGAGAAAACAGAGCTAAAGATGCGATTGTATCAGCATTAGATTCTCCATTATTGAATGACAATAAAATTACGGGTGCCAAAAACGTATTGTTGCTTATCGTTTCTGGATCTAATGAAATAACGCTTGACGAAATCGGAGAAATCAACGATCACATTCAGGCAGAAGCAGGTTACAATGCAAATATTATTATGGGAGTTGGTGAAGACGAAACTCTTGGTGAAGCTATTGCCGTAACTATTATCGCTACTGGTTTTGATGTTGAACAACAAAACGAAATCGTTAATACAGAGCCTAAGAAAATCATTCACACGTTAGAAGATGAGCAGAGAAGTGTTCATAATTTAACGAATAAACCGCTTGCTTCTTTTGATTTAAATGCTGAAACACCTATTGCAAAATCGGAAGATAAAGTTGTTTTTGATTTAATGGAAGATACGGTTGCTCCCGTAGCTCCTGCGGTTCCGGTAACGCCGCCAACAATCAATCAAGAAGAGTTGGTAGTGATGTCTGAGTTTATCAAAAATCTTGATGTGACTTTTGAAATCGTTTCTCCAATTACAGATATCGATTTTAAAATCTCGACTCCAGAAGTTCCAGCTTATCAAGAAGTAAAACCTGCACAGCAAAGAACTTTTGAAAAAGAAGAACAAACGACTTTTTCATTTGATTTGCCGCTTTTCAGATCAGAGCCAGAGGTAAAAAGAGAGCCGGTTGCTGAGCAGGAAACGAAAATCATGTTTGAATTAACAAACGAAACGCGCAATATCAAAGTAAATGACCCAGTTTCATTTGTTCCCGTAACAGAACTTTCTGATAATGGAATTATCAAATATTCGTTAGAAGAGTATATGGAAGTAGAGAATGAATTGACAGCTTCGAAACCAGTTGAAAAAGTGGTTGAAGATGTTGTTCCTGAAGAGTTGAACATTACTTTGAAATCTAGAGCTGATTTTGCTAGCCAGCCAGATTTTACAACAACTGCAGAGGTTTCTCCAATGGAATTGACAATTGAAGAAACATTGCGTTTGCGTGCCGAAGAAAGAAGAAAGAAACTAAAAGAGTTTAATTATAAATTCCACAATAATGTTTCTAGAATTGATGAGTTGGAAAAAGAGCCAGCTTACAAAAGATTAGGAATCGATTTGTCGAATTCTCAGTCAAATAACACCAATTCAAGAATCTCGGTTGGAACAGACAGTAATAATGATTTACAATTGCGCTCAAATAATTCATTTTTGCATGACAATGTAGATTAATTTTAAAATCATAATATTAGGATAGCCCGAAAATTGGATTTAATTTTCGGGTTATTTTTTTTATCTTCGCACAGAATTTAGAAATTTGACTTCCTAAATAGGTTTTTAAAGTGAATCTTATTGTCAGTTCGAGCGAAGTCGAGAAAAAAATCCAAATTAATATACCAATTAATAAGCATTTGCTTATTTTAAATAAAACATAAACATGAGTTTACAAACACAAATCATGGACGAGATCAAAACGGCCATGAAAGCAAAAGATACAGTAGCTTTAGAGGCTTTAAGAGCAGTTAAATCTGAATTATTATTAGCTTCAACGGCGTCAGGTTCTAAAGAAGAATTATCAGAAGATGAAGAAATTAAATTGCTTCAAAGATTGGTAAAAACTCGTAAAGAAAGCGCAAGAATCTTTACAGAGCAAAATCGTCCTGACTTAGCTGAACCAGAATTGGCTCAAGTTGCTGTAATCGAGAAATTTTTGCCAGCGCAATTAAGCGAAGAAGAAGTAGAAGCTGTAATTGCAAAAATTATTGCTGAAACTGGAGCTTCAGGAATTGCTTCAATGGGTAAAGTAATGGGATTGGCTTCTGCTCAATTAGGAGGAACTGCTGAAGGAAAAACCATTTCTACAATTGTAAAGAAATTACTTTCGTAAATATAATTTTATCCCGAAGCTTCGGGACTAGATTTTAGATTTTAGATTGCAAAAAGGAATCTAAAATCTAAAATCAACAATCTACAATAAAATGACCTCGTAGTTCAACTGGATAGAATATCAGATTTCGGCTCTGAGGGTTGGGGGTTCGAACCCCTCCTGGGTCACTGTAAAAAAGCGTATGCCTTTAAAATGAAGGTTTACGCTTTTTTTATTCCCTACTTCTTCCCAATAATTTATAGCAATAAGTAATAAACGTTAAAAAAAAATATTTTGAACGATTTTATTTAAAGTTGGTGTAAATTTACACCAACTTTAAAAGTATTATTATGCCACGACAAAGTATTTCTTTAGCTAATCAAAATGATGAATGGTTAAAAAAGCAAGTTAAAAGTGAGGAGTTTTCGAGTAAGAGTGAAGCTATTAATTATCTAATTAAACAAGCTCGTTCCCAAGAAGAATATTATGAATTTGTTCGTAATAAAATAGATAGTGGAGAAAAAAGCGGATTTGCTAAAAAACAGACAAGAGAAGAAATGTTAACGGAATTCAAGAAAGATCTGCCAGATGTATGATTATTTCTTGAGCAACGAAGCCAAAGATGATTTAAAAAGGATTTACTATTATGGAATTAGTAAATTTGGTTTAGATCAGGCTGATAGATACTTCAGTCTTATTCATGACTGCTTTGAACGAATAGAGGAAAATCCGTTTTTATTTCCATCGGCTAGGCATATTAAAGTTGGATATAGATATTGCGTCTGCGGTGTAGATACAATTTATTATAGAATAGTAAGTGATAATCGAATTGAAATAATTTCAATAATTGGTAGGCAAAATTTCAGTAAAAGTTTACCATCATAGAAAAGCCATTTTCGTTTGTGAGACTGGCTTTTTTCTTTTTATAATGGCACTCCTTTTATTTCTCAGATCGTTTTTTCCTAAAACCCTTAATCAGTATAAAAATCGAAAACAAAAAAACAATTAAATAAACAATTGCCAGCGCTGGTTTTTCAAATCTTAAGGTTTCAAAATTGAATTGCTTGTAAAGTGCAGCGCCTACAATTATTGCTACAATACTAAAAGTAAATACGGGTACATTGTTTTTCATCTGTTTTAAAGTTAAAGGTTCGTTACTTAATAGTTTCTCCAGCGTTTCCTGTTTTTATTTCTCCAGCTCTTTTATAACTGGCTAAAATTACCCCAGTTGTGGTAGTGCTACTTTCTGTTAAAGTAAATCCTGATGGATATGCATTACTGTCAAAAAGTTTTTTGCCTTTGCCAAGCAATAACGGATGAATTTTTAATCTCAATTCATCAACCAAATCATTTTTTAATAATGAATGAACTAATTCACTGCTTCCCCAAACCTGAATATCTTTACCTTCTGAGTTTTTGAGGTTCTTTATATCTTCTAGATTTTCTATGAAAGAAGAATTTTTCCATTCTGAATTTTTTCTGGTTTTAGAGAGTACATATTTATTACCGTCATTAATTCCGGGCCAAAATTCTGAATTTTTAGGCCAGTAATCTTCCCAAATTTCAAAAGTTTTTCTGCCTAAAAGATAATCTGCAGGTTTGAGTTCGTTTCGTACAGCTTTACTATAAGCTTCATCTCCAAAAGGCGCTGTCCAGCCTCCGTATTTGAATCCGTCCGATTTATCTTCTTCTGGCCCGCCCGGAGCCTGCATTACGCCGTCTAGCGAAATCATCGACAAAACAATTATTTTTCTCATAATATATTGATTTTGTGTTTATGTAAATTTAGGATATTCAGAAATAAATAATATTGTGAAAGTAAAAAAACTCGATTTACAGTTTTTAAATTTCTATTTTAGCAAAGCAGAGATTCCTAAAAATTTCTGTTTTGCCACAAATCATAAATTATGCTTTTTATATTTTTTATCGGAATCATTTTTATTGTCATTCTTGTCCTGATAATCGTTTTCAGAGTAATCGAGCCCATTTATTTATTGCTGTTTAACAAGCCGTTATATTTGTTTTTTTATCCGATATTACAACAAATTGATCCACAGGACAAAACGGTTTTAGAAAGAGAATTCCCTTTTTACGAAAACCTTCCTGAAAAAAAGAAAAGGTATTTTGAACATCGGGTAAAAAACTTCATTGGGCACTATAATTTTGATGGAAAAAGTATTGAAGTAACGCAAGAAATGAAACTGATTATTGCTGGAACTTATGTAATGCTGACTTTTGGAATGCGAGCGTATCTCATCGACTTATTTGAACATATTGTCATTTATCCTACCGTTTATTATTCAACAATCAATCAGGAATATCATAAAGGAGAATACAATCCGAGAATGAAAACGATTGTTTTTTCATGGGAAGATTTCCTGAGCGGACACCAGACAAAAGACAATATTAATCTTGGGTTACATGAATTTACGCATGTGCTGCATTTTAATTCCCGAAAAAGAAGCGATCCTAATGCGATAATTTTCTACGATGAATTTATGGAAATAGAAAAGTATTTTGACCAAGAGAATCTAGCAAATAAACTTAAAGAAAAGCACTATTTTAGAGATTACGCCTATACTAACAAGTTTGAATTTCTTGCCGTGATTTTGGAGCATTTTTTTGAAACTCCGGAAATCTTCAGAAAAGAATTCCCGGAACTGTTTGAAAATGTAAAAACAATGATCAATTATAAAGAAGTTTAAAGAAAGTAATTTTTCTTCAGGATTATATTCTGCCATTTATGATTGTCAAACAAAATTCCATTCACTTCTCCACTGTTTTTTCAGTATCGACAGCATTGTTTTCTTGATATAATTTCTGGCCAATTTTTCCTTGATCGCCAAGTGCACGACCTTTAATAAGCCAGGCAATTCCGAAAGCAAATAAAGCAATGGTTTCAAAAACTAAAGTTGAATAAGAAAACAGTTTGAATTTTCCAGAAACGGGAACTAAAATCAATGAAACCAAAATCATATAGCCACAAAATCTGTAAATATTATTTTCATTTAAAATGCTTTTTGGTTCCCGCATTTCATTGGCTTGACCAATTGTAAAAACATTAATCGCGAGCAAAGCCAATATCAAAAAGAATACTCCGGCAAAGCCATAGTGAAGCCAGCCAAGCCAAGTTTTTGTTGAGGGAATAAACGTGTATATTTTTTGAGAAATATCCGTTGGGTTTGTCGGAATCAAGGCGACGCCAATTGCCATAATTCCGGCAATATTGGTTAACAGATTATCATTTTTCAAGATCGAAGTATTTCCGTGACCTTTATACCGAATCAAAAATAAACCAACTGCACACAAAGTACCAGTAAAAATTTCCCTCAAATTTGTGTAATAATAATCACTAATCGAGGGCTGAATCTGAGTCTGAAAAAACGAAATCAGAGAAAAACTAACCAAAAGAATGGGTAGACTTATTCCTAAATACCCAATTGCGCGTCTGATTCGTCGGTAGGTAAAAATATCAAAACTTTCAATTTTCACTTCTTTGTCGTTTATCTTCATAACTATTTGATTTATCGTAAGATAAAGTTATGAGAATATTTCCTAAGTATTTGATAATTAGTGTGTAATAATGTTTTTTAGCGTGAGTTTGTCATTTCGAGAAACGAGAAATCTCCGCAAGTAGCTCTACAAAGATTGGCGATTTAGATGGAGTTTCTTGCGGAGATTTGCTTCGCCTATTCGCTATCGTTCGGGTTTCGTTCTTTGAAATGACAAAAATCTATCAAGCAGAAAATTAAAAAAAAATCCGCGTTAACCTGTTTAAATCTGTGTCATCCGCGTGCCATTAGAAATCTATTTCTTAGAAAAAATATTCTCTACAACCCAAGCTGGGCCAATCAGTAAAAACTGAAGATCTTTTAAGAAAGATGGTTTTTTGCCTTCAATATTGTGTCCGTAAAATTGCCCGATCCATGCAATTACAAAAACGCCAATGGAGAACATCCACAACGGCACAAACTGTGAGATGTAATAATTTGCAATTAGACAAATTGCGGAGAAAATGGCGATTTTAACCGCCATCGCAATCGATAGGCGAATGTAAAAAACGAGAACAAAAAGTAAAACAATAAAAGCCCAATTTTCAATAATTGGTGCATTCAGTTTTAAAGTTTCGGCAATAATACCACTCGGAATACTCATTAATAAACCAACGATTGAAAAATAAATAGCCGGAACACAAATATAGTGTATTGCTTTGTTTTTTGGGTTTTGGTGACTTACAGCATATTCTGCAAACCATTGATCTAATGTTCTCATTTTTTGTGGTTTTAATAGTTAGGTTGCTGTAAATCTAATGAAAATTCTTTTTATTTATTTGCAGAAAATGGAGTAAAATTTCTCTCGCAGATTTGGTAGATTTTCTTTTTAGACTTTGAAAAAATCTGCTCAATTTGCCAAATCTGCGAGAAAAACTAAATTAAACTTTCTGAATCGAATTATATTCAAAAATAGTATCCCACAATTCATCAATTTTAACAAGCGCATCTTTTAGCGGAATTACGCTCCATTTTCCGTTGTTTTCAATTCCCAGGCCAATGCTTTTCAATTTCAATAAAGCATCATTTACGTCAAAGTCTAATTCGGTTTTTAAAGTTGTTTCAAACCAAGATTCTATTTGCGTATCCAGTTCTTCGGCGGTCAACGGATGATTGTTTCGGTTTAAAAAAGAGTAAGCCAGAATAGTTTCTTTTAAAACTTCTTCTTCAGATGAATTTAAAAGCGAATAAAAAGCGCCACTATTGTTTCCGAGATTTTTAAAATACAAACTATCCGAAAGAATTTTAGAATATCTGATTTTTTTGTTTACGAAATTGTTGTACTGGCGAAAACAATAAATAGACAAAATTCCTAATGCAATCAAACCTTGATTAAGCGAAGTTTTGCTATTTAGCAAATCGATTGCTTCGCCTGTTTCATATGCATTATACATATTGATTAGGGCAGGAATTACTTTGGCACTCAATAGTGAAATTCCACCAAAAATTCCCGGAATCCAAAGCAGCATTTTATCCTTCAGAGACATTCTCGGAATAGCATTTGGGAAAATCGTTTCCAAGTCGTTTTTGGGAACTCGCTTAAATATTTTCAATACAATCGAACCTGGATCAATAGGCATTTTTCCCAGTTTGACTTTCTTTGCCGCTAAATAATCAGCGTCGCTGTAATTTAGGTAAATCAGCACACGATCATAATATTCGATTTCGACTTCTTTCTTCCAGAAAATAAACTTCTTGATTTTTTCTTTGGCTTTATGTTGACCGCGTACATAAAGTTCGTAATCTTTAAAAGCATTAAAATCAATTGATAAATCCAGACCAATCAAGTCTGATTCGGCAAGAGCAGTTTCTAAAGTTTGCTTGTCAATTCGGTGGTAATTGCCACGTTCTAAAACCGTAAGCAAAGTTTCTTTAAAAATCGAAAAATCACTTTTTCCAATAAATCCTTCGCGTTCTTTTTCGCTCAAATCAGGGTCGAATAAGGCGTAATTCTGTTTTAAATTTTTATTGAGATTAAAAGATTCGTAATGATAATAATGCTCAATTATTTCGAATAGATTTCTAAAATCGGCAGCTTTTTCTGCATCTTCAGCAAAAGCGGTAATTTGTTGTTCGAGTAAGAATTCCTTATTAAAAGGAATGTAATGTTCTCGTATCATATTGATTTTGGGACTTAATTTCGGTGCATAAACAAAACACAAAAGTACCACCTGAAATTTGATTTTTTTGATTTTTTTTAATCAAGTTTATCATTATCACAGAGTTTTGTCGGAAATGAAGGCCACATAAGAAACTCCGAGAATTAAAGACACAAAGAATTGACCACACAGTTTTGTCATCCTGAGGAACGAAGGATCACACGCGGGATTCGACAAAGATTGTCGATTATGATTGTGGAGTTTCATTCCTCAGGATGATAAACTTTACGCTAAAAAAAAAAATGAGATTTCAAATCGTTACTAGCGACCTGAAATCTCATTTTAGCGTTCCAAAAAAAATGACAACATTTTACTAATTTGCCTTACGGAAATTATATTCTACAGTAAAAATTATTCGGGGGCAATATTACTACTATTTAAAATTTGAGCACCACGTATTTGTACGTGTTTTTTTGTGGAGAAAAGGTTCAGAGAAGTACATAATAAAAGGTTTAACGTTGAGATTTTATACGCCAATTATTATATTTTAAAAGATAAGTAATAAAAAAAGTGAGATAATAATCGCTGCCAATTATTGATCTCACTTTATGCCCCAAAATTTAGTATAAACATTTATAGATTTTCACCTACTGAAAATCATGCTAATCTTAACAATCTGTTTATGAATACAAGTATAATGATTAAGAATGATTGGATACTAGGTATTTCTACGGGATTTTTGATTGTTTTATAGTTTATTATTTAATTGTCAAATTTTCTAATTGCTACATTTTCTAATTGTATGAATGAAAGTTTTTTCTTAACTTTAAATTACTCAAATCTAGCGGGTTATGGTAGTGGAAGTTTTTAAAACAAATGTTCAGAAAGAGGCAGATAAAAATTATGTTATTGCCGTTATTCAGAGTCAGTTTCCAGATTACAAAATTAATTTTGATCTAGAAGACTGCGATAAAATATTAAGAGTCGAAGGCATTGATCTTGAATGTGATAATATAATTGATTATGTGCATTGTCTGGGTTATACTTGTGTGAGATTAGAATAATTTATTTTTTCGTGTAAAATGCTTTGCCTTCTTTTCGGTCAATATTTTCTACATTTGTGACCTATGAAAAAAGCATTCCAACTCTTCGATTTTACTCAAAAAGTCAATTACAAAAATGAAATTTTAGCCGGTTTAACTGTCGCTATGACCATGATTCCGGAGTCGTTGTCGTTTGCTATTCTGGCCGGATTTCCGCCTTTGGTTGGTTTATACGCTGCTTTTATAGCCGGATTGGTAACTGCAATTTTTGGAGGAAGACCCGGAATGATTTCTGGCGGAGCAGGAGCAACGGTTATTGTTTTGATTGCTTTGATGAAATCCCACGGAATAGAATATGTTTTTGCAGCCGTCGCACTCGGCGGAGTAGTGCAAATTTGCATAGGACTTTTTAAACTCGGAAAATTTATTCGGTTGGTTCCCCAGCCCGTAATGTTTGGTTTTGTAAACGGATTGGCAGTCGTGATTTTTATGTCGCAGTTGGAGCAGTTTAAAACCGTGATCAACGGTCAGGTTTCTTGGCTTCAGGGAACGCCCTTGTACATTATGATGGGATTGGTCGCGCTGACGATTTCAATTGTTTTGATTTTTCCAAAAATTACAAAAGCAGTTCCGGCTTCATTAGTGGCGATTATGGTCGTTTTTGCTTTGGTTATTATCTTTAATATTGAAACTAAAACTGTTGAAGATATTGCCTCAGTTCAAGGCGGATTTCCTCCTTTTCATATTCCGAATATTCCGTTTTCATATGAGACTTTAAAAGTGATTTTTCCGTATTCGGTTATTGTTGCTGCAGTTGGTTTGACTGAAGGTTTACTGACGCTTAATCTAGTAGATGAGATTACGGGAACCCGAGGAAACAGCAACCGAGAATGTATTGCGCAAGGAAGTTCAAATATCTTAAACGGCTTTTTTTACGGGATGGGTGGTTGTCCTATGATTGCACAAACTTTAGTGAATCTTGGGGCTGGCTCCAGAGCTCGCCTTTCGGGAATAATTGCTGCTTTGACCATTTTGATGATTATCCTTTTTGGAGCTCCTGTTATCGGAAAATTACCAATGGCTGCACTAGTCGGCGTAATGATGATGGTGGCCATTACTACTTTTGAATGGGCAAGTTTCAGGATTATAAACAAAATGCCGAGACATGATATTTTTGTGGGGATTTTGGTCGCTGTAATTACAATTGTGTTGCACAATTTGGCTTTAGCGGTTTTAATTGGAGTAATTATTTCGGCTTTGGTTTTTGCTTGGGAAAGTGCTAAAAGGATCCGCGCCCGACATTTTATTGACGAAAATGGCACAAAACATTATGAGATTTATGGGCCATTGTTTTTTGGTTCCATAACTGCTTTTATGGAAAAATTTGATATTCAAAACGACCCAAATCATGTAATAATCGATTTTAAAGAAAGCCGTGTTTCTGATATGTCGGCGATTGAAGCTTTAAATAATCTGACCAAAAAATACAGTCTGGAAAATAAAACGATAGAATTACAGCATTTAAGTCCAGACTGCCGACAATTGCTTAAAAATGCTGATGCAGTAATTAAAGTTAATGTAATCGATGATCCAACGTATAAAGTGGTGTCTTAATAATGGTTAATTATGAATTATTAATTGTGAATTAACGCTCCAATTTTCAGTAGAGACGCACAGCAGTGCGTCTTATGCGCAAAGGTTATAAATGCGACAAACCCGACAGTTCCGAAGCCTCGGGATCGCTCAGGGTGACGATAGATTCATTACCTAATTATCAAATTTTCTAATTGCCACATTTCCGAATTATCAAATTAAAAATTCCCATTAACCGGAACTTTTTTAACTTCCGAAATTAATTGACCGTCATTCGTAAAACCTTCAATAAAAACCTGTATTTCTTTTTGCTGATTTTTTGGGATTTTAATTTGATAGTCGGAATACTCTTTTAGTTCGATGTTTGGAGCCCATCCTAATGTGCCGAAATAATTGAACTCCTCCTGATTTTCAAATGAAGCAGTTTTGTAATTGATGCTTTTTGCGAAGCCTTTTGTCACAATTAGTGTCGTAAATTTTCGCTTGAAGAAATCGTCTTTTTGCCCAATTTTCATGAAAATTTTAATCGTTCCTTGTCCTGTAATTGAAATATCCGAGCTTCCAGTTTTATCAATGTAGATTTCATCCACTTGATCTAACGTCATATTAAAAAGCTGGTTGAAATCGAAGACTAAAAAATTGTCAATATATATATTAGGAGAATGCCCAGATCCTTGAAATGACGGATTTCGGTTATCTACGATATATACACTGCCATCCATCGAATTAAAACCTGTTTTATAACCATTAAAAGACAAGAAACTCAATACAGTTCTAAAATCGTTGCCATCAAATTTAAAAGCTTTTGCCATTGGACTCATCTCGGCTTTATGGGTAAAAACCTCTTTTTTGAAGGTGTTCTTTACAGCTACTTCTTTTAATTCGCTGCTTTTTGTTTTAGGTGGTGGGAAATTAAAAACATTGTCAGCACCCTTAATTATTGGGCAAATTGGTTTTTCGAATGATGGTCCTAAAACAAATCGTGGTTCAGTTCTGGCAATTCGAGCTTCTATTTTGGTCGTTAGTGTAACGTTTTTTTCGTTGGTCATTTGTAAAGCTACAACAGTAGAATCCTGTACAAAACAATGTTCAAATTTAAAATCATTGTTCTGATCGATAGAGGTTTGGTCAAATAGACTGTTTTTTATTGCAAGAAGAGAAATTTTGTTTTTAGAATTCGATTTTAATTCTTTTTCGACTTTTCCGTTTATGGTTACTCCTTTTTCAGATTCAAAACTGATTTTTGGTGGACCTAATTTGATATTTTCCCATAAATATTTCCCTTTATTTTGATTAAGCAATAATAGCTCTATATCTTGCCTGCGGTTTTTATTGTCTGGATTAAAATAAAAATAAGTATTAGTTTCTGGTTTTTCTAAATAAGCATTTAGGTAAAAAGTGCCTAAAATAGTTCTCTTTTGATTGAAGGACACGCTCTTTTCAGGTAGTACACTAATACTTAAATGTGCCTTGCTAACGTCAGTTTTTCCGGATAATATAATGCTGTCGTTAGCTGTTATTTTTGCATCTAATGTAGTAGACGGATTTTTGCCTTCTTCAATGTAGGTTAATCTTTCTGTGATTTCATTTAGATCTTCATCTAATACCCTAATTGTATTTATTCCATTTGGCAAATATTTTTTATCAAAATAAAATGGCTGTTCCGTTTTGTTATTATTGAAGGTAACTTCCTGATGCATCGTATTTCCATTTTGTTGAATAAGAACGGTGAATTTTCTATTTTGATACGTTTGAAGGCCTTTTTCATTTGTTTTTACAACAACAAGCAAATTGTTTCTTGCAGGATTATTAGGAGCGCTTAAAATAATTCCAGTTTCTGCAATTTTGTCCAAAGGCTGCGTTATTTTTAATTTGTCATTATTTATTTTAAGAGTATATTTTTCGTTTAAATCGGCTCTTAGATAAAAAACTCCGTTTCCGGTTTGGTTGGTATGAAATTGTGTAATTTCATTTGATTTAGAATCCAAAATAACGCCATCTGCTACTTCTATTCCTATTTTATTGCAATCTGTAATTTTGATTCCAATTGTATTTACCATGTCATTTAATATAATTCCGCCTTCAGGGAATAAGCTTACTTCTGCTGTTTTCCAATTCGGTTCATTGGTTTGAAATGCATATGGGACGTTTTTATCAATAATTTCAATTGTCTGATTAAAGGAATCGTCTTCCTTGAAATTATTCATCCAATTGGTATAGAAATGAAAATGATATTTGCCCGATTTGAATTTTTCGTTTAAGTGAATTCCACCAGAAAAAACTCCGTATTGCGCAAAAAGTAATTGTTTCAGTACAATCTGGTTTTCGTCATTATAAACCATTAATTGAACATTTGTAGTATTGGTGTTTGGGATATCATTGTTTTTACTGAGAATGTATCCTTTGAAGGCAATATCTTCGGTATTTGTAAAAAGGTCTTTGTTGAATTGTACATGGATGATCTCTCGATCCTGAAAAAAATAATCATTAAGGTATTTGGTAATTTTGTCTTGATTAGAAATAGCCTGTGCAAAAGATTGAAGGCAAAATAGAAAACTAAAAAACTTGATTATTAATTTCATACAAAAAATATTGGGGCGATTGTGATGTTTGTAGTAAAATTATAAATTTAATTGTAATACTAATCTGTAATGGTTAAAAAAAGTATAATGTTTAAAGTTTTATTGCGTTACAGCAGATAATTAATAAATGTGATGATTGCATTGACAATGTATATCGTAGAGGCGTACAGTAGTGCGTCTTATACATAAAGATTATAAACGCAACAAACCCGACAGGTTTCAAAAACCTGTCGGGTTTACTGTTGTTTATTTAGATCTAGTATGTCAGGCTGAGCGAAGTCGAAGCCCACGTACCAATTGGAGCGCCCTTCGACTTCGCTCAGGGTGACACAAGCTTCATTATCTAATTATCAAATTGACAAATTTTCTAATTAGCTAAAGCTGATTTTACATCGCTTAACTTTCCGTCAATTTCGCCAATTTGTAATCCTAAAATATGTGCAATTAAAGGATAGACAGAAACATTTTGAAATGTTTTGACTGTTTTATCAACCTTAAAAACGGGTCCTTTAGCATAAAAAATGGCGTGCATATCTTTTTCATTATTGTCGTAGCCATGCGTTCCGCCTTTTACATTTTGAGATTTTTTGGTTACCAAACTCCAGCCTTTATCGGCTTCAATAACAAAATCATGCACACGCGGATTTGTTCCGTAATGCAATCTTTTTGGAACTTCTGTAGATTTCCAAAAATGGATATGAGGTACTTTTTTCAAAGCATTTGCAATAGAATCTTGATAGCCAGATTTTGCCTGAAGACTCATAATTGGGTTGATTACATCTTTATATCCCAACCATTCTGGTTTTAAATAATCAAGAACAGCGATTTTTTTAGCATCACTTATATCGGCCATTCCGTGATCAGAAACGATAATTAAATTGATTTGTTTTCCAATAGCAAGCTGATCCAATCTTCGTGACAATTCGCCCATAATTGAATCCATTTTTATGACCATTTTTTTGTTCTCTGGCGAAAGCGGGCCAAAATTATGTCCCGTATGATCTGGTTCGTCAAAATATAAAGTAACCAAATGCGGGCGCTGTTTTTCTGGAAGCTGCAACCATTTTAAAACCGTATCAATTCGAGCTCCATACGGAATCTTATTATCATATTTTTTGTAAATACTTGGATTTCTGTTATCAATATCAGAACCTGGCCAGAAGAACGAGGCAGTTTTGACACCTTGCTGTTCGGCTAAATTCCAAATCGGATTTCCGCCATAAAATCTTGAATCATTTTTTGCATCGCTTGATAATGAGAAAGATTCATTTAATTGAGCATCATAAAAAACGTTATTAATAATTCCGTGATGATCTGGATAAAGTCCTGTTACAATCGAATAATGATTTGGAAAAGTTTTGCTTGGATAAGACGGCTTCATTGATTTGGCACGAACGCCTTCTTTTGCTATTTCTTTTAAATTCGGAAGATTAAATTGTTTTTGATAATCCCAACGAAATCCATCCATCGAAACTAAAACGACGTAAGTATCTTTATTAGTTTGCGAATGTAAAAAAGTGGTAAGAAATAAGAATGTGAAAGATAAAAGGTGAGTTGTGAATTTTCTCATTTTACAATTTTAAATAGAATTGCAAAGGTAGAAATAACAGATTTTTTAAAGAAAAAGAGAATGTTAAATAAAGGGATAGCCACGAATTCACGAATTATTTTTTTAAAATCTTTTTATTTAATTTTTTTGCCACAGATTGAAAAGATTCTCACAGATTATAATCCTTTTAATCTGTGTAATCTCTCACTAATAAAAATATGTGTAAAGATTAGAAAAAATAATTCGTGAATTCGTGGCGAAAAAAAACGCCAGATAAATATCCGGCGTTTTAAGTTTTAAGAAGAGAATGAATTACATCATTCCTGGCATTCCGCCTCCCATTGGCATTCCGCCACCAGCATTTTCTTCTTTAATATCGATTAATGCACATTCTGTAGTCAAGATCATTCCAGAAACAGACGCAGCGTTTTCAAGAGCTACGCGAGTTACTTTTTTAGGATCAATAATTCCAGCTTTAAGCATATCTACATATTCGTCAGTTTTTGCATTGTATCCAAAATCACCAGAACCTTCAGCAACTTTAGCCACAACAACAGATCCTTCAAGACCAGCGTTTTCAACGATAGTTCTCAATGGAGATTCAACAGCACGAGAAACAATTTGAATTCCTGTAGCTTCATCAGCATTGTCAGCTTTTAAGTCAGCCAAAGCAAGTTTAGCTCTTAATAAAGCAACACCACCTCCGGCAACAATTCCTTCTTCAACAGCAGCACGAGTTGCGTGTAAAGCATCATCAACTCTGTCTTTTTTCTCTTTCATTTCAACTTCAGAAGCAGCACCAACATAAAGAACAGCAACACCGCCAGCTAATTTAGCCAAACGCTCTTGTAATTTTTCTTTATCGTAATCAGATGTAGTAGTTTCCATCTGACCTTTAATTTGGTTTACTCTGTTTTTGATGATATCAGCTTCACCAGCACCGCTTACGATAGTGGTATTGTCTTTATCGATAGAAACTCTTTTTGCGTTTCCTAACATTTCGATAGTTGTGTTTTCTAAAGTATAACCTCTTTCTTCAGAAATTACAGTTCCACCAGTCAAGATTGCGATATCTTCTAACATTGCTTTTCTTCTGTCTCCAAAACCTGGAGCTTTAACAGCAGCAATTTTAAGAGCACCTCTTAATTTGTTTACTACTAATGTAGAAAGCGCTTCACCGTCAACATCTTCAGCAATGATCAATAATGGTTTTCCTGATTGAGCAACTGGCTCTAAAACTGGAAGTAATTCTTTTAAAGAAGATACTTTTTTGTCGTATAATAAAATGTAAGGAGAATCTAATTCAACTTCCATTTTCTCAGGATTTGTTACGAAGTAAGGAGAAAGATATCCTCTGTCAAACTGCATTCCTTCAACAACATCCACGAAAGTGTCAGTTCCTTTAGCTTCTTCAACCGTGATTACACCTTCTTTTCCAACTTTAGCGAAAGCTGTAGCGATTAATTCACCAATAACTTCGTCATTGTTAGCAGAGATCGAAGCAATTTGTTTGATTTTGTCAGAGTCGCTTCCAACAACTTTAGCTTGTTTTGCCAAGTCAGCAACGATAGTTTCAACTGCTTTGTCGATTCCGCGTTTCAAGTCCATTGGATTTGCACCTGCAGCAACGTTTTTAAGTCCTTCTTTTACGATTGCTTGAGCTAAAACTGTAGCAGTTGTAGTTCCGTCTCCAGCTAAATCATTGGTTTTAGAAGCAACTTCTTTTACCATTTGCGCACCCATATTTTCTAGTGCGTCTTTTAATTCGATTTCTTTTGCAACAGAAACACCATCTTTAGTAACTGTTGGTCCACCAAATGATTTTCCGATAATTACGTTACGACCTTTTGGTCCAAGAGTTACTTTTACAGCATTTGCTAATGCATCAACACCACGTTTTAATCCGTCACGTGCTTCAATATCAAATTTTATATCTTTTGCCATTTTTTTTTTTATTTGCTTTAGGCAGTAGGCTTTAAGCTTTAGGCTTTTCTACTGCTGAGTTAATATTTTTTTATTTGCTTTAGGCAGTAGGCTTTAAGCTTTAGGCTTTTCTACTGCTGAGTTAATATTTTTTTATTTGCTT
>NZ_VJYD01000020.1 GCF_007341385.1 Flavobacterium daemonense | reverse complement strand
AATCTAAAATCTAAAATCTAAAATCTAAAATCTAAAATCTAAAATCTAAAATCTAAAATCTAAAATCTAAAATCTAATCCCGAGGCTTCGGGACTAAAATTTATTCTTGTCCCCAAGTCGATGGACTTTCGTTCCATTCCAATAAAGTCGATTGCTGATCTTCGGTGATATATTGTTTTTGAACCGCTAAGCTTAATAAATTTTCATAGTTGCTCAAAGTGTATAGATCAATATTTGCATTTTTGAAATTTTCTTCGGCAACACCAAAACCGTATGTAAAAATCGCTGCCATACCTTTAATATTAGCACCTTCATTACGCAAAGCTTCAACAGCCATTAAACTGCTATTTCCTGTACTAATTAAATCTTCTACAACAACAATATTTTGGCCTTTTTGTAAAAAACCTTCCACTTGGTTCTGTCTTCCGTGTTTTTTAGGTTCTGGACGCACATATACAAACGGCAATCCAAGACTTTCAGCAACAAGAATTCCAACTCCAATCGCTCCAGTAGCGACACCGGCAATTACGTCAGGTTTTCCAAATTGTTTTTCAATATTCTTTGCAAACTCATCACGAACGTAATTTCGAATGCTCGGAAATGAAAGAATTAACCTATTATCACAGTAAATAGGAGATTTCCAACCAGAAGCCCATGTAAAAGGATTTTCGGGATTCAATTTAATTGCATTTATTTGCAAAAGCAATTCGGCTGTTTTTTCGGCAGTATCTTTATTAAAAATCATAGTACAAATGTATAAAGTTTTTGTGAACGACAAACCACTTTTTTTGACAAATGAAATTTCTCGTGAAACAGATTTTCAATTGTTCTTGTTGGAAAGTATTGATATAGAACAGCTTATTATAAAAATTTTTCAAAATAAAATTCAAAAAGCTATTCTCTATCATCCAGATGAAAGTGAAATTATGAAAACCCTTAAGGCCAAAATTCCGGTAAATAAAGCCGGCGGCGGTTTTGTGTACAATAAAAAAGGCGAGGTTTTATTCATCTTCAGAAATGGGAAATGGGATCTTCCAAAGGGTGGAATCGAGAAAGGCGAGGACATTGAAGTTACCGCAATGCGCGAAGTTGAGGAAGAAACTGGTGTAAATAAACTTCGAATTACCAATAAACTTCAAAAAACCTATCATATTTTCAAACGCAACGGAAAATATAAACTTAAAATCACTCATTGGTTTGAAATGCAGTCTGATTTTGAAGGTACGCCGCACGGACAACTTGAAGAAGGAATTGAAAAAGTAGCTTGGCTGAATCCAGAACAAATCAAAGAGGCGCTTAAAAATTCTTATGAAAACATAAAATTATTGTTTGAAGAGAAAGAAAATCCGATAACAAAAATTTCTAAATAAATGCAAAATTATAAAGTCCCGATTATGAAATTTCGTAATCGGGACTTTAGGTTTTAAATGGTGCATTTTACTTTGTAATTCTATTTAATTGATCTAAATGGAGCCAAAGTATCATCAATCAAAAATTCAATCTCTAAAAAATTAGTACAGATTTCTAAAATTTCTTTCTGGAAATTTTCTGTATCCAATTCAATCCAACCTTCCATTAGAGTCAGCGGGCCAAAATTTGTGCTGACGTTTGGCCATTTATGAAGATATTTTTCAAAATAATTTCTGAAATTCTCGGCAAATTTTCTGCTTTCAATTGTATAACCTTTTAATTTTCTCAATTTTAAGGCATGAATATTATACATGATTTTTTGTTTCTTGATGCTGGAATCGTTAATCCAAACCGAAAAGAAAATCCTCGATTCAGCAGTTAAAGCTTCTTCTGGATTATTTGTCCACGATTTTTTATACAGTTTTATAAAAACAGAATCCAAATAAACACCAACAGAAACTTCAATTGCTTTTTCATCCAGAAGCTTATGATCAAGCTGCTTGGCTATTTTTTGAAAGTTTTCTAGATAAAACGAAGTGTCCATTTTTCTTTAAAATATTTATAAAAGTAATCGAATATAAGTATATCCAAACAAAAATATAGAAAACGCGACATCAATATTTCGAACCAATTTCCAGTTGTCTGGTAAAAACAACGCAAAACTCACCAACGGTCTTAAAATCAATTGTGAAAGAAAGGCAATAAACAATAGTAAATACCCAAGATTTAAATTAGAGAAATCGCCGTTTAAAATTCTTTTAAAAGAAGTTGTGAGTCCGCACGTTCTGCATTTCAACCCAATTTCGGCGTAAGGGCATTTAATACTGATAATTTCCGTTTTCAGATATAGAATTAAAATCAGTACAACGCTAAATATCAGGAAATTAAAAAAATGATATTCTTTATTTCGAAACAGAATCATTCTTGATTTTTTGGATCGAATCTTTTTTTAGCTGTAAAATCGAATCTTTCGCTATTTCTTCCTTTAGTTTCTGTTCGGTCTTTTCTAAAACCTTTTTTTGGATAGTGTCGAGAACCTCAGTTTGCGCTTCGTTAATTGATTTTTCAATTTCAGCTTTGGTCGCATAAACCGTTTCGTACTTGTAATATTGAAAAATACCAATTGAAAACGCTGCCACGCCGATAATCAAACCAGCTAGAGGAACAGATGTACTTTCGTTTTTTTGTTTCAAGCCAAGATAAGAAATACCGCTAAAAGCAAGTGCGAAAAAACTTGGTCCAACGGCGTAATATCCCACACATGGAATCATTGAAAAAAGAAGCGCTAAAATTGCAAATACTAAACCTATTATAGCAAAAGGCTTTGGGTTTCCTGAAGATTGGTAATTCATTTTTAGTTATGGTTTAGTCGGTTTTTGATTAAGTACAATAGAAAATGAAGCACTTCATTTTTGAATAAAATGACAACCAAGACAATTGCCAAAATCCCAATAATGCAATTAATAAAACTGCTTTGAAGTACGTTTTGAAAAGATTTTCGCCCAAAGAAAACAGACCAATGAAATAGCGCTCCCAAATAATTTAATCCGTAAAAGATTCCCTCAACAATCGTGTCGCCGGTCTGATTATTCATAATTTGTGGTTAAACAGGTTAGAATTAGGCAATAATTTTTGAAGCCCAAATATAAAATCTTGAAATATAAAATCTTTACGGGAAGACGTAAAAACGAAAAATTTTCTTATCAAAAAAGACAACCACAATTATAAAATGAATTTGGGCGTGCCAGTATTTACAAAAAGACCCAATCAACTTTGCGTTCATTGGGTCTTTTTGTAAATACTGTCGGGCTTTCGCCGCTACTTCGGTAGCCTGGCTCTATCCCTCACGCGGAGCTACACTTTCTGTATAATTTGTTTCAGGTTTGAAGTTTCAAGTTTTTTTGGCTAGCGCGGGCAAATCCGCGCTATCATGTACATAAAGCTTTGCGTTCTTATCGCAATCCAAACACAATCAAAATAAAAAAAAAACTTAGCGTACTTTGCGTTAAAAAAAAAACTACAAAAC
Organism: Flavobacterium daemonense; assembly: GCF_007341385.1. Classification (GTDB taxonomy): domain Bacteria; phylum Bacteroidota; class Bacteroidia; order Flavobacteriales; family Flavobacteriaceae; genus Flavobacterium; species Flavobacterium daemonense. The sequence continues at coordinate 69,682 of NZ_VJYD01000020.1, read as the reverse complement.
GCGGTAAACAGGATATTGCATATGCGCCTTTTCATAATAAGCAGAATGTTTGTAAATCCAGTCTAATTGCGCTTCAGGGCTTTTAGCAAATGTAGCATCAGTTTGTTTTTTAGCTTCTAATTCCGCTTTTAGAGACGGATTTTCTTTTAAAAGATTAGCTGCAGTATCTTCAAAAATATATTCAGAATAATGTTCTTTTTGTTGTAAAATTGGATCAAAGAAATTCCAGTTAAAAAACGAATCAACACCTTCAGGTTCAAAAGCTTCAACTAAATATTTTACACCTTTTTGAGTTGTTGGCACGATATAATCACCTTTAGCGAAAGCCATTTTAACGATTTTAGAAGTTACTGTCGTATTTCTATGCACATAATGTCCTTCATAAGCCATCGGAACCGTTTTAAAATCAGCAATTCTATAGCTTTCCACTTCAATAATAGTGTCGTTTTTAAGTTGCGAAAAAGAAATATTATTGTTTTTCAATAAATCAATAATATTCCAATAGCCACGCGGAATGATATAAGCAGATGGTATAACAACATCTTTCAGCGATTTGAATTCTTTAATATATGGCACGTCTTTTTTATACGGTTTGCTTCGGTCATAATACAAACGATCTCCTGTTGTTGCCTCGCTTTTTTTGTAACTCGCTTCATATCCTAAAAACGAAAAAGTAGTCGCTTTTGTGCTGTCTAATTCCCATTGCAAAGTATATTTTTTCTTCGGTTGATATTGCTCTAAATTTTTAACACGAAGGTCTTTGATTTTCTGATAATTAGCGTCGGTAAAATCCAAAGTCGATTTCATGTATTCGTATGTCATTTTTACACGTTCGGCATATTTTTTCAACATATGTGTTTCAACCACAAAACCAATTGTATTGAACAACGAAGTATAACCCGTAGTATATCTCGGACTGTCGACAAATTGTCCAAAACCTTTGTCTGGTGTATCTTTAAACGAATCAACATAAGGCGTTGTTTCGATTTTCTTTTTCTGTAAATTTTTTACCAGCGCCGGCATCATTTCGTTATTCATAAAACCGCCTAGAACCGTTCCTAATTTATTGTGTTCCGTCATGATGTAAGTCAGTTTGTATTGATAATCAGAACCATTGCTCACGTGATTGTCAATAAAAACATCGGCATTTATTTTCTGGAAAATCTCAACAAAACTCTTCGTATTTCTCGTATCCGATTTCATCAAATCACGATTCAAATCGTAGTTTCTAGCATTTCCTCTAAAACCGTAAATTTCTGGTCCGTCTTGATTTGCTCTTGTTGTTGAATTTCGGTTTAAAGCCCCGCCAATATTATAAACCGGAATAGAAACCAAAACAGTATTTTTAGGCGCTTTCAGTTTTCCAATTGCTAAATCTCGGTAAAATTGCATCGTTGCGTCGATTCCGTCTGGTTCTCCGGCATGAATTCCGTTATTTACAAACAGCACGGCTTTTGTTTTCTGAATTTTATCAAAATCAAATTCCTTATCCGGATTAAAAGTCACCATATGCAAAGGTTCGCCAGAATCCGTCAAACCCATTTCTTTTATTTGAATCGTTGGAAAATCACTTGCCAACATTTTAAAATAAGCAATAGTCTCAGCATACGAAGCCGATTGATTTCCGTTTCCTTTCTCAAAAAACGTATCGTATTTTTTGTTGTTTTGAGCAAAAGTGGTGATTGTGAATAGGGAAAGAAGAAGGGTAAAAAGTTTCATGATTTTAATTTTAATAGGAGTCAAATATAAGTTTTTTTGTTTCAAGTTTCAGGTTGATATTCATTGTGTTTTTAACCGCAAAGTGCGCAAGGTTTTTTATATAAAGCTTTAAAAAAAAACGCAAAGTTCGCAAAGCTTTGAACATAAACTTGGCGAACTTTGCGTAAACCTTTGCGTGCTTTGCGGTTAGAGAACCTGAAACAAAGAGAACCTGAAACCTGAAACAAAACTTTTTTAATTACTTTTGCAAAATGAATAAAAAACACCATTCCAACAATATACTTTCGAATTTAGGAATTGAAAGCCTGAACGAAATGCAAGAAATGGCACAAGATGCTATTTTGAACGATAATAATGTTTTACTGCTTTCGCCAACGGGATCAGGAAAAACATTGGCTTTTTTGCTTCCAATTTTAGAATTATTACAGCCAGAAATTTTATCGGTTCAATGTCTTATTTTAGTTCCGTCGCGCGAACTTGGATTGCAGATTGAACAAGTTTGGAAAAAAATGGGAACGCAGTACAAAGTTAATATTTGCTATGGCGGACACTCAATTGACACTGAAATCAAGAATTTAAGCAATCCTCCGGCAGTTTTAATTGGAACGCCAGGAAGAATTGCAGATCATATTGACCGAGATACTTTTAGGACAGATAAAATCCAGACTTTAATTTTAGACGAGTTTGACAAATCGCTTCAATTAGGATTTCACGAACAGATGTCTTTCATCATTGGAAGATTGCCAAAAGTGAACAAAAGAGTTTTGGTTTCAGCAACTTCAGATATTGAAATTCCGAAATATACACGAGTTATAAATCCGACAGTTTTGGATTTTATTCCGGAAGAAGAAGAAAAAGCAAATCTTTCGATGAAGATGATTTTGTCGCCATCAAAAGACAAATTGGAAAGTTTATTCAATTTAATTTGTTCACTTAAATCGCAGTCGGCAATTATTTTTTGTAATCATCGCGACGCTGCAGAAAGAATCAGCGATACTTTAAACGAAAAAGGAATTTACGCCACCTATTATCATGGCGGAATGGATCAGGATGAAAGGGAACGCGCGTTGATTCAGTTTAGAAACGGAAGCATTTCGTATCTAATCACAACCGATTTAGCAGCAAGAGGATTGGATATTCCTGAAATGAAACACGTAATTCATTATCATTTGCCTTTAAAAGAAGATGAGTTTACGCATAGAAACGGACGTACAGCTCGTATGCAGGCAACGGGAACAGCCTATGTAATCATTCATGAAAGCGAAAAACAGCTTGACTATATTGATTATGAAATGGAAGTCTTAAATGTTGAAGGAAAAGTTTCGTTGCCAAAACCACCAGAATTCCAAACCATTTATATCAGCGGAGGCAAAAAGACAAAATTGAATAAGTTTGATATTGTTGGATTCTTTTCTCAAAAAGGAAAGCTGGAAAAAGATGATTTGGGACTTATAGAAGTTAAAGATTTTGTGTCGTTTGCAGCGGTAAAATTCGGAAAAGTAAAAGAGCTTTTGAAGCATATTAAAGATGAAAAAATGAAAGGCAAGAAATTTAAAATTGAAGTTGCCCGCAACGTAATCAAGAAAGAAGAGGAGAAGGGTAAAAAGTACTAGATTTGACAAAATTGTCAATTGGAAAATGAATTTGGTTCTATTTTGTTGTTTGTCAGGTTTTTAGAATTCGGAAACTAAGTTTTACAATTTTGTGTTAAAAAAATAACGATTTGATAGGGGTTTTTTCATAAATTCTATGTTTTTTTGTTACAGTAAAAATGTAAACCCCAAATCCATTATGAAAAGAATTATTACCGTTGCCATTTTGTTCTTTAGTTTTGCGTCTTTCGCACAAATTAAAGTTATTGAAACCGTTCCTGTTGAAAAATTAGGAAAAGTAAACAACAACTACATTCAAAAAATTGGAGACGAATATACAGTGTACTACACTAGTATTCAAAACGATGACGAAGGTTCGTCTTTAAGAAAATTTACATTCAAAAATGTAAATAACGATTACGCAAGCCTTTACAATATTATTATGAATGGTTTTACAGCAAATCCTTTGTACGACATCAAATTAGAGTTACCTAACAACTACATTTGGTTGCACTATACAGGAAGCGTTATTCCAGAAAAAGCGACAGTACAATTTATGGTTTCAAGCAAAGAAGCTACTGCGGCAACAAGCAGTGTTTCTGAACCATTTGTTAAAGATCAAATCAATAAATTATTCCAGAAATAATTTTTTTTAAGGTTCATAGTCTCAAAGTAACAAAGGGACTAAGGTTTTAAATCTTTGTCCCTTGATATCAAAAAAAAAAGCTGTTCAAAGAACAGCTTTTTTTGTATAATTTTTATGTTCGAGGGCTTAAAGTGGCAAAAAATCAAAGATTTAAAACCTTTGTCCCTCTGAACCTTTTGCTCCTTTGAACCTTTAAAATAAACTATATTTTCTTAACATATTGCGTAATAATCACAATCTGTTGTCCGTCGACTTTTCCTTCGATATATTCAGCGTTTTCGTGGTCCAGACGAATGTTTCTAACAGCGGTTCCTTGTTTGGCAACCATGCTAGAGCCTTTTACTTTAAGATCTTTGATTAAAACAACCGAATCTCCGTGTTGTAAAACTACGCCATTGCTGTCGCGGTGAACGAGTTTGTTTTCATCATCTTCACCTTCGCCTGTTGCTTTTGCCCATTCCAGTGTATCTTCGTCTAAATACATCATGTCAAGCAATTCTTGTGGCCAACCAGCAGCGCGCAAACGGCTTAACATTCTCCAAGCTACCACTTGAACCGGAATGTTTTCATTCCACATACTGTCATTCAGGCATCTCCAGTGATTTAAATCAACGTTGTCTGGATTTTCAATTTGGTCAATGCAAGTATTGCAGGCAAATATTGCTTCATCAATTCCGCCTTTTTTAGTTGGCAATACTTGATATACTTTTAGGTTTTCTTCTGCGCCGCAAAGTTCACATTTAGATCCGCTTCGTTTGCTTAATTCTCTTTCGATGCTCATTATTGATTGTTTTATTTTAAAAATGCAAAATTACTTATAGTCAGTAATTTTTTGCAAATTTAGGCTTAAAGTGGCTTAATGCCTAACAACTTCATAAATTTTATTTTCTTTAAAGAGTTTTTGCAATTCTGTTTTTGCAATAACCTTTTTTTCAACGTAATTTTTTTCTAGGTCAATTTTATCAGTACTAGTTTTCTTGTCTACTTCCATATTGTTTAGCAGTAAAGTCAAACTGTCTCTTGAAATTTCAGTCAATTTCATTGTAGAGTAAAAACCATTTGAATTGTCGATGCTGTAAACGTCTCCAATTTTTGGACTTTCGATATAAGAAACAGTGTCTTTTCCTTTTTGTACAGAACTTAACATGCCAAAAAGAAAAAGAGCAGCGATGATAAAAATTCCAGAATACATCCAAAGCGGACTGCTGATTCTCCCCATTGAATGTTGTATTTTTTGCTTAATGGAAGGAGAGAATTCTTTTTGTTCAAATGTTTTTTTACACGAGTTGCACTCGGCAAAAGTTAATTTTTTGATAGGGAAAAATGGTATCCAATAAATGTGTGCGTATTTTTCATACACACTGTAATTCATTGAAACTGTCGTAGTGCAATCTGGGCAATCTACATTATTAATACGGTCGTTTTTAATGTGTTTTGATTTGGTGCCGTAAAAAATCATTATTAAGGTTTTATTGGTTAATAAAACAAAAATAATGATTTAATTGAGCTACACAAATAAGTTTATTTGTTTGAGTTATTTCTTAACTCTCACAGCATCTGGAACTAACATTTCGTATTCACCGCCATTTCGCAATACATCACGAACAATACTTGAGCTGATATATGATGTTCTTGCTGCAGTCAATAAAAACACGGTTTCAATTTTAGAAAGACGTCGGTTTGTATGTGCGATTGCTTTTTCAAATTCGAAATCGGCTGGGTTGCGAAGACCTCTTAAAATAAAATTGGCTTTTAGTTTATGTGCCAAATCAATAGTAAGTCCTTCATAAGTAATCACCGAAATTTTTGGTTCGTCTTTGAAAGTTTCTTCAATGAAGCGTTTTCTTTCTTCGAGTGAAAACATGTATTTTTTTTCGGCATTGACACCAATCGCAATTACGATTTCATCAAATAAAGAAATTCCTCTTTTGATAATATCTTCGTGTCCAAGTGTAATTGGGTCAAATGATCCAGGAAATATGGCTTTTCGCATTTTTTGTTTTTTAGGTTCAAAGGTACAGAGTGACAAAGGTTCAAAGTTTTTGGGCTTCGACTTCGCTCAGCCTGACAATTGTATAAATTAAAAAGGTTCTGAAATCGTAGAATCTCAGAACCTTAGTATCTTAGCATCTTTAAGAAAGCGCCAACTCAATTGCATTTGTAAATAAATCTTCCAGAGAAATTCCGGCTGCTTTTGCTTGTTGCGGAATCAAACTTTCGGTTGTTAAACCCGGAATTGTATTCATCTCCAACATGTATGGTTCGTTATCAACGATGATGAATTCGCTTCGTGAGAAACCTTTCATTTTCAAGACTTCGTAAGCACGTTTTGCCGTTTCTCCAACTTTCCTAGTCAATTCGTCAGAGATTCTGGCTGGTGTGATTTCTTGTGATTTTCCTTCGTATTTGGCTTCATAATCGAAGAAATCATTGTCTGAAACAATTTCAGTGATTGGTAAAACTTTGATTTCGCCTTTGTAATTGATTACTCCCACAGAAACTTCAGTTCCGTCAAGGAAACTTTCAATGATGATTTCGTTGTCTTCTTTGTATGCAACTTCAATTGCGATAGGAAGTTCTGCTTCCGATTTTACTTTTGAGATTCCGAAACTAGAACCCGCTTTATTCGGTTTTACGAAACATGGCAAACCTACTTTTTTAACAATTTCTTCGGTATTGATTGCATCTCCTTTGTTCAAGTAATAAGAAATAGCCGTTTTGATTCCGTATGGTTTTAAAACTGATAGTAAATCTCTTTTGTTAAAAGTCAAAGCTGATTGGTAATAATCGCAAGATGATTGCGGAATGCCTAACAACTCAAAATAAGCCTGCATTAAACCATCTTCGCCTGGAGTTCCATGAATGGCATTGAAAACGCAGTCGAAAGTAATTTTTTCGCCGTTTACGGTTACAGAAAAATCGTTTCTATCGATTGGGAATTCAGCGTCGTTTGCATCTACATAAACCCATTTTTCTTTGAAGATATGAATTCGGAATCCGTTGTATTTTTTTTTGTCAAGATATTGGTACACAACGTTTCCGCTGATAAGCGAAATTTTGTATTCGCTTGAATATCCGCCCATGATGATGGCAATGTTTTTCATTGACTTTTTGTTTATTTGTTTAATCGTTAATTTGTTTAACCGTTGATTCGTTTAATCGTTAATTTGGTTTTTTTGCCACGAATTTCTCGAATTTTCTGGAATTTTTTTATTCATTCGTTTGTCAGGCTGAGCGAAGTCGAAGCCTCGTTTGCTGAATCACTTTGCGAGGGGCTTCGACTTCGCTCAGCCTGACAAAACTGTCGTTATTTAAATAAAAACAAAATCTTCTTTTGAAACCGAGTGCCCTAGCCCTGATGGAAGCGGCATCCTTTTGTGCCGGGGTTCGGCGCAAAAGATACAGCGGACAGCAGGAAACAGCTTCTGAAAATTATCCTTAGACTTTGCTCAGGAACTCAATCGCGCATCTTTCTTGTTTTAAACAAAATTATCATTTTTTTTGAAATGAAATACTTTATCTTTGCGACAACTAAAAATAAATTTATGAGTTTACGTAAGTATTTAACTAGCCGCGTATTTTTTTTACAATTATTGAGTGCGGCTGCTATCATTGCAGTTTTAGGGTATTTGTTTATGCATTGGTTGACTTTTACAACGGATCACGGACACGAAATTGCGGTTCCGAATTTAGCAAGATTAACAGAAGAACAGGTTGAAGAGAAATTGGATGAACTGGACTTGGATTATGTGCTTTTGGATAGTGTTGATTACAGAAGTGAATATCCAAAATTCAGCGTTGTTGAGCAAGATCCGTTACCGGGAACGATGGTGAAAGTAGGACGTAAAATATATATTAAAATTAATGCTTCGGGTTTTTCTTCGGTTAAAATTCCTGATTTAATTGAGAAAACATATCGTGAGGCTGTTCCAACATTGAAAGCTTTAGGGCTTGAGCCGGGAACGATTACTTATATTCCGAATCTTGGAAAAGATATGGTTCTTGAAATGCGTTACAAAGGAAGAAATTTAAAAGTAGGAGACCGCGTTTTGAAAGCGTCTAAAATTGATTTGGTTTTAGGTGACGGAAAAGCGAGTTATGTAGATGATAGCCAGGCAACAGATAGTACAGCAGTGCCTGCAGAAACACCAAAAGATGAACAATAATATTGAAGAAAATTTAGATCTGGAAGACGAATTATTCGAACATTACAGATTTGAAGTCCCAAAAGGTCAGACGTTCTTGCGTATTGACAAATATTTAATGTATTTGATTCCGAATGCCACGCGAAATAAAATTCAGAATGCGGCAACGAACGGAAATATCTTTGTAAATGATATTCCGGTAAAATCAAATTACAAAGTAAAACCCTTTGATGTGATTACGGTAATGCTGTCACATCCGCCGTTTGAAAACCATATTCTTCCTGAGGATATTCCGTTGAATATTGTTTATGAAGATGATGCTCTTTTACTAATCAATAAAGAGCCAGGAATGGTGGTGCATCCGGGTCACGGAAATTATACAGGAACTCTTGTAAACGCTTTGGCACATCATTTTGATAATTTGCCAATGAACAGCAGTGAGCGTCCAGGTTTAGTTCACCGAATTGATAAGGATACTTCTGGGCTTTTGGTTGTGGCCAAAACGGAAGCGGCGATGACGCATTTGGCAAAACAATTTGAAGCTAAAACTACTGAGCGAGAATATATTGCGCTTGTTTGGGGAAATGTTGCAGAAGAAAGCGGAACAATTGAAGGAAACCTTGCAAGACATTTGAAAGACAGAATGCAAATGGCTGTTTTTGCAGATCCGGAAATTGGAAAACCTGCTATTACGCATTATAAAGTTTTGGAACGTTTTGGTTATGTGACTTTGATTTCTTGCAAATTAGAAACAGGAAGAACACACCAAATTCGTGCACATATGAAGCATATTGGTCATCCTTTATTTAATGACGAGCGTTACGGCGGACATTTGATTTTGAAAGGTACGACATTTACAAAATACAAACAGTTTATTGATAATTGTTTCAAAGCTTTGCCTCGTCAGGCTTTGCACGCTAAAACGCTTGGATTTGTTCATCCAAATACTGGTGAAATGATGCGTTTTGATACAGAACTTCCACAAGATTTTCAAGATTGTATTGAAAAATGGCGTACGTATGTAAAGTCACATAATACGGAAGATGAGAATTAATTAGATAATTTGTCAATTAGAAAATTAGATAATTTCTATAACACAAATTCCACTAATTTACACGAAAATTAATCTGTGTAAATTAGTGGAATTCGTGTTTTAATTCAGTTCCGAATGAGATTTTATTTTGCCGATTGACCCTGTTGGATTTGGTAAAAGCTCAAAAACAGAAGTAGGAGCAAGGCCTTGTTCTATTCTATGAGAAACGTACAAAATTGTAACGTTTGTTTCTTGTTTTATGGTGTTGATTAGCTGAATAACCAAATCAACATTTTCGTCGTCGAGACCTTCTACAGGTTCGTCTAAAATTAGTAATGGAGGATGTTTTAAAACGGCACGGACAATCAATGCAACTCTTTGCTGGCCAATCGAAAGATCAATAAAACGTTTTTTACGTAATTGCGTCATTTCAATGACTTCAAGCCATTGTGTTACAATATTTTTTTGATGTGTTGTTGGCTCTGTGTAAAGTCCGATAGAATCAAAAAATCCTGATAAAATCATTTGCTCCAAAGTATGTCCTTTTTGAAACAAATCGGTCATTGAAGTTGTGAAGATTCCGATTTGCTTTTTAATGTCCCAAACGCTTTCACCAGTTCCTTTTTTTCTTCCAAACAAATACAAACCTTGTCCGAAACCTTTTGGATTATCACCTGTAATTAAGGATAAAATAGTGCTTTTTCCAGAACCATTTGGACCAATTAACTGCCAGAATTCGCCTTGTTTTATAGTCCAAGAAATGTTGTCTAAAATTTTTCTTTCTTCATAACTAACAGAAACATTTTCCAGTTTTATTAATACACTTTCGTGGAAAGAATGTGGTTCAATCGCTTTCGGAATTGCTGCAGTATTTAAAGTTTTAAAATGATTTTCTGTTTTTGAAATTGGATGCAGTTCAAAAGTGTTGTCTTTAATTTGTGCTTTATTCGGAACAAATTCTAAAACATCAACAACGCGATTCAAAAGCTGAATAATAGCAATATCATTGGTCAAATCTTTTAGAGAATCGGCTAAAACGACTCTTGAAGCCTGATCCAAATGGTCAAACGGATTATCAAAAATGATAAAATCAGGTTTTTGATTGATGCAGTATTTCAAGAATTCTTTTTTGCGTTCTCCTGAAGAAAAGGTTCTCAACTGGCGATGAGATTCTGGAGAAGCTTCTACGCTGTCATATTGATATTCTTTTTCGATGAATTTTTCGATTGCGATATCAGAGAACAAAATCCCTTTTTGGTTATTAAAAACGGCTAATTCTCCATTTGCTTCTCCGTTGAGTATATTGTCAATAAAAGCTTTTTTGTTTACCTGGTTAGATAAAAGTATGTCCCAGTGTTGCATTTTTGTATTGTTAAAAGTTTCTTTTGCCACAGATTAGACAGATTTAAATGATTAATCTTTTTAATCCTTTTAATATGTGGCAAAAAAGTTTATTCTAGTTTTTTTGTTGCCATTTCGCGGTCATTTCTGGACCATTCGCTCCATGAACCAACATATAGTTTTGGAATCGGAATTCCTGCATAATCCATTGCAAGTAAGGTGTGACATGCCGTAACTCCTGAACCGCAGTGCACAATTACATTTTCTGAAGTAATATCGCCTAAAATGGCATTGTATTTTTCTTTTAAAACTTCAGGAGATTTGTAAATACCTTCTTCATTTAGATTTTCACTAAAAGGAACATTAATTGCACCAGGAATATGTCCCGCAATTAAATCCAAAGGTTCTGTGAGCCCGTCAAAACGATTTTTGTCTCTTACGTCGATTACGATATTTTCGGCATTATTGCGGGCTTTTTCAACTTCTTCAATATCGGCGGTTTTTAATTTCCATTCTGAAATTGGATATTTTTCTGATTTCTCAAAATTCTCAACTTCCGAACTTACAGGAAATCCAGCTTTTATAGCTTCTTGTAAACCTCCATTTAAAACTTGAACTTTTTCATGTCCAACGGCTCGCATCATCCACCAAAATCTTGATGCGGCATTTGATCCGTTTTTGTCATCATAAATTACGACATGGCTTTCCGCCGAAATTCCTGTTTTAGAAAGTACATCAGCAAATTTTTCTAACGATGGAAGTGGATGTCTTCCACCATTTTTCGGATTACAGTCAACTGTGGCTAAATCTTTGTTTAAATCAACATATCGAGCACCTTTTAAATGTTCTTTTTGATAATTTTCTTCGGCGTTAATTCCTGCTCTTGCATCGATTAAAACAATTGATTTTGAATGCAATAATTGAATTAATACATCAGAATTTATAATTGGAGAAAGTTTGTCTGACATATTGCAATTATTTACTTTTTTTACTTCCAAACAAAAGCAAAGCATTCAAAATCACTTTGTTTTGTGTTTCATTTTCAAATGTGTACGAAAGAGTTTTATTGGTTTTGCCTTCATAATCAATATCATTATGTCCCATATTTACATACATCATTTTGTATTTTTTATTAGTCCAAACGACTGGATAATAACCGCTGTGCCAAATTTCATGAGGTTTTGGTCCTGTTCCCAAAGGGAAACTGCTTTCGTCGATTGCCAGCAGAATTTTGATGTCTGGATTCTTTGTCAAATCATTGCTCCATCGGTACCATTCGTTTGGCTGCGATTTGAATGTTTTCGGAATATTTTTCATAATCGGATCTTGATTTTCAACCCTTAAAACTGCCGATGTAGGGCGCCAAGTATTGCTTCCATATTCGCCAGAACCTAAAAAGATATTGTGATACCAATCCCAGTTTTGCGGATAACTTGAATTGTTTAAAGCAAAAGCCGAAAAGTGAAAACCAATAAAACCGCCGCCGTTTTCCATGTATTTTTGAAAAGCTTCACGTTGTGCTGGTGTTTCTGGTCTTGTGTCTAAAAATAAAACGACTTGATATTTAGCTAAAAAATTAGCATTCAAATTATCCCAATTGCTTGTTGAATCGTATTCGAAATGATTTTCCTCAGCTATTTTTGGAAACCATTTATTAGCTTCATGTACAAAACTGATATGCGCCTGATCATTTTTGGCGGTGTAAAAAGCAATGACCTTAAATTTTGATTTTTCTTTTTTATGTTGTGCAATACCTGCAAAACAAACTAGAAAAAGCGTCAGTAAAATGCTTTTTCCAACTAATTTTAGTTGTTGATTGAAAATGCTCATTTTTCTTAACTAGGGATTTTTTCAATTAAAATTTCGTTTTCAGCCTTATCAAAATAAGTGCAAGTCATTTCGATGATATTAACACGCCATTTTGCAATGCCACATTGTGCACATTGCTTGCAAAACGTCATATAATCTGATTCGCCATGCTGATGTTTTACTAAAAATTCAATGAAAAGTTCCTTGTTTGGAAAATCAGCAACTTTGATTTCAGGATATTTTTCTTCGGCAGCAGCCGTATAATTATTTAATCCAAAATAAATTACGCTTCCGTCATGCACAAAAGTATCGTAGCCTTTTACGCCAAGAATGATTAAATCTTGAATATAGTTTGGGAAATCAGCACCAGTTTTTACTTTAGAATGCGCTTCTTTGATTTGGTCGATAGTAAACATAGTTTTAGTTTTTTTAGTTAGGATTTGCCACGAATTACACTAATTTTTGCGAACTTTTTTATTTTGCCACAGATTAAAAGGGTTAAAATGATTTAATCTGTGTAAATCTTCTAATCTGTGGCAAAATAAAAACAACAGATATAATTCGTGAATTCGTGGCTAATAAAAATTTTATTGTTTCAAAAATACGATTAATGGTTTTATAAATTGATCAAAAGATTCAATATGCGGCAAATGTCCTGTATTTGGAATTTCAACAAGTTTTGAATTCGGAATTGCTTTTTGAGTTCTTCGGCCTAGTTCGGCATAATTTCCCATTGTTGCTTGAATTTCTTCCGAAACTAACGGTTTTCCTAATGCCGTTTTATCTCTTGTTCCAATAATTAAAAGCGTTGGAACTTGAATGTTTTTGAATTCATACAAAACTGGCTGCGTAAAAATCATATCATACAAAAGTGCCGAGTTCCAAGCAACTTTATCATATTCGGGATCAGTTGTCCAGCCTGCGCTTAATTCGGCCCATTTTTGATAATCGGCATTCCATTTTCCGTTATAATAATTAGCCATTTGATAATTTTTGATGGATTGGTAATTCTGCTTCAATTCAGATTCATACCACCAATCAACTGGTTTATAGGGAACAACTAATTTCCAGTCTTCTAAACCAATTGGATTTTCTAAAACCAATTTCTCAGTCATATCTGGATACATCAATGCAAAACGTGTAGCAAGCATTCCGCCCATAGAATGTCCTAAAATTGTCGCTTTTCCAATTCCGAGATGATCCAGCAGTTTTTTGGTATTTTCTGCCAATTGCTGAAAAGTATATTGAAAATTATCTGGTTTTGATGATTTCCCAAAACCAATCTGATCCGGAACAATCACACGAAAACCTTGGGCAGTCAATGCTTTTATGGTTGTTTCCCAATAGGCTCCGTTGAAGTTTTTTCCGTGAAGCAAAACGACATTTTTATGATTGTAATTATCTGGAATAATATCCATATAAAACATTTGCATGTATTGTCGCTGGCTGTTTATTTCTACAAACTGAACCGGAAAAGGATATTCGTAGTTCGAAAGATTAATATCCAATGGTTTTATTTTGACTTCCTGAGAAAAGACTAAAGGAGGAAAGAAGAACAATAAAAGCTTTATAATTTTCATTTTTGGCAGATTATATGTTGCAAAGCATAAAATTACCGTTAACGATTTTGAAATGCAAAGATTAGTGTCTTAAAGTTATCAGAAAAAATGCTTTCGAATTAAATTCATTGTTTTTAGTGCTAATAATCGATGATTTATTGAAATTTTATCGATTAAATGATGCTGATTATGAAAATAATGCATTTTGACGAAAAATGTAGCATTTGAAAGGACTTCTTTTATTAACAGGAAAATTGTCTGTAATTTTATAGTAGAATGTTGTCAGCTAAAAAAATGTATTATGAAAAAAACAATACTTTTGCTCCTGCTCACAGTCCCCACATTTGCCCAAGAAATCAACACATTTGATTTCGCCGTTATAAATTCAACCTTAATTTCTGCAAATATCGATCTTGATAAAGGCCGAAGCGTTGTCGCGGCCAATAGAGATCAATATTCGGCTTATTTTCAGTACGCATTTAGTATGTGTGATGACGATATTATTTTTGGTGCCGGAATCGATAAATCAGAAATTGACAGAACCTACATTGGTTACATCGGAAAAATATGTGGCAATTTCAGAGCCACAATTGGTGTTGGTTACGTTGACTCACGGAGTGATTATCAGGGAACTTTTACGGGTTTTAGCGTTTCATGGCATTTTTCTGAAAATACTTACATAGGTGGAAATCTCGAAAATCTGCATTCAACAAGCGTTGATTATGAAACCGATGAAAGTTATGATTATTACAAAAAACTCGTTCCGAAAGTTTTTGGGAGTTATGAAATCATCCCCAATGTCATTGCTTTTGGTCAATTGAGCAGTAGAGTTAACGATATTGCGCTGAAATATCAAGTTCGCCGATTTTCAGCTGGCGGATTTTATTCTGGACATTCCGTTGGTGGAATCTTTGGAACAGTAAATGTCGGCCGATTTGCATTTTCTTGTAGCACAACTTTTGAGAAAGTCAACTTCGGACTAAAGTTTGAATAAAATAAACTGCATATTTTCAACGCACAGAAACATAGATTTTGTTTGCAGAAAAGAGCTTAAAAAGAAACTGGCTTCTAACGCATAGTGTGCTTGCTATGTCGTTTAAAACAAGTAAAACGTCTTTTTTAAAGCTTTTTAAATCTATGTTTCTATGTGTTTGAATTAATTCACTAAATGACTTGAACTTTTACAGTCCAACAAAATCATCGCTTTTAGGGAAAATGCTTAATGCTTCAATCGCAATTTCAGGGGTTGGAGAAGCTAGTTTGCGCAGTTTTGTATCCATCCAAGCCCCATCAACCGTAATTGTAGCACAAAGTGTATCATCTTCTCTTCTAAATTCGTGAATGATCGACCAGCGCGAAGCATCGGCTTTCATTTTTGAAGTTTTGGTATGAATAAAAATTTTGTCCGAAAGTTTTAATTCTTTTCTGAAAACACATTCTTCTCTAAACAAAACAGGTCCAAAACCCTGCGTTTGCATCACTCTTAAAGTCAAACCTAATTCTTCAAGGATTTCGATACGATGTTGTGCACCAAAATCATAATATGCACTGTGACGAACGTGAAAATTAGGGTCAAGATCTGACCAGCGAAAAGAAATTTCTTTAATAAATGAAGCCATTTTGTAATTGTAATTTAAATTGTATTGTGATTGCCTGCCGAAATTGTTTCGTTTAAAAAAGACAATCTTTTAAAAAATCGAAATTACGAATAAAATTTATTTTAGTGGAAGTGTTAGATTATAAAAAAAATGCCCTTAAACTTAAGGGCATTTAAGTATGATTTAATTTAAAAATATTTATCAATTAACGTTTCTCTATTGTGAAAATTACTCGATTACTATTTTATTGGTTTCTTCTTTTCCATTATTATTTATTTTTAGAAAATAGATTCCCTTAGACAATCCCTGCACATTCATTGTAGTAATTTCATCTATAATTTTAATTTCACGGTTTCGATTTCCGTTAATATCATAAAGTACTGCAGTAATTTTTGAGTCTGGTTTTTGAGTTACTTCGTTTCGTCTTATATTAATTTCACCATTTGAAGGATTTGGGTATATATTAAAGTTCGAATTGGTTTTTACTGTAGTATTTGATATGTCATCTGTAACTGTGTTTGATTTATTTACCTTAGAAGGTTTGTTTATTTGCTCATCTTCACTATTTAATGATTGTGTAACATATTCTGAAACACTTCCACAAGCATTTGTTGCAGTTAATTTCATTGTTATTGAAAAGGGAGGGTAAGCCGTAAAAACTGCAAGATCACCTTGACTGCGGAAATCTACATAATAACCTGTACTAGAGACAAATTCCCAAGTAAAGGTTGAGAAGTCATTATATAGATCTTGACCTCGATAATTAAAAACATATCTTTCTACTCTTTCTCCAGTATAGTTTGCTGCAGGAGAACCAACAATTGTTATTTTTTTTGTTAGCGCAAATGTTTGTCCACATTCATTGCTCAACAAACCTGTCAAAATAAAAGTCCCTTTTGATACCGGAACGACCACAGCTTGATTACCTGAATTAGTAACAGTTGCAACAGCATTATTAGATGAGCTCCATGTGACACTTAATCCATTGTATAGATCTGGAATGGAATATATTGCTGATGAAGACTGATAACAAATTGACGGACTTCCGCTAATTGATAATAAAGTTGGACTAAAACCACTTCTAGTTATAGTACAAGTTTTTCGCACCTGGTCGACACCATTTAAAACCGGAACTACCGTTACACTTGATGGAACAACTGTGAAATCTGTTGGATTTAATGTTACACTGTTTGTGGTTGTAGTAAATTCTGTAAGTGGGGGAACTGGAGAATTGTTTCTGCTCCATCCGTATCCAACCCACCATTTATAAGATAATGTTCCTGGAGAGTCATAAACATTATTAACAGAGAATGTATAAGAGTATGGTTGGCAATATATTACCTGAGATGTCGGAGAAATTTCAAATGTTGGCGATGTTTTAGTTAAATTATAAGTACAGGATATGGCAGGTGAATTTGTTGATGCATGACTATACTCTGCATAAAAAGTACTGCCTGAAACTTCAATATCTGAGGCTGATATTATTTGGGAAAAAGTTCCTTCCCATGTTGTTCCTCCTTCCGAAAAAGCCGAGTTGTTTACAATAATTCCGTTTAGTTCAACAGGAGTAGAACTATTGTTTTTTTTCAAAAAGATTTTAAATTTAGCTGTGGTGCCGACATCAGTTGAAGAATTTTTAACGATTTTTAAGGTAAAAGTTACAGTTACTGAAGTATTAAGGCCAAGTGCAATCGTACTGCAATTATCAATAGATTTGTTGTTGACCTTTACATCAGAAATTCCTGCAACTTGAGCACTCATTAAATTTGTAAAAACAAAAAAGAGAAAAAGAATTTTTAGAGTAATTTTTTTCATAGATTTTTATTAAAATTAGTATTAAAATTTAAATAAAAGTAGTGTTTTTTTGACAAAAAAAATAATTTATTGTTTTACAGTAAATTATTTCTAAATAGTTAAGAAATGTCTGTAAATATTAGTACTTTTTTCTGATTTAAGAATTAACAGCTTTATTTATAAGAATTCTATTAAAAAAAGCCAAAGGCTTTTCAGATTATGATTATCCTACTCATATTCAATTTTATTTATTTTGATGTAACATGGAATAAGGAAAAGAATTTCTAATATAAAAGAAAGGTTTCCATTATGGGTGTGTTGATATGTGATACAATACAAAACACAATTCCGACAATAGGATCGATTTTAGCAATAATTATGATATTTGGCTTTTCGAACCACAAGGAATAAGTGGCAATGTCTTTTATTGTAATAATTAAAGTGATAAAAATTCCAACTTCTAAATATATGGTATTGCTTGAGAATCCATAAAGAGATGATTAACGTTATCTGTAAAAGCATTTCAAATTAAAAAAGACTCTCAGACTACAAACAGTTAAAAACATAAAAATCCAACAGAAAGTTTTAATCCACTATGAAAAGTTTTTTTTAATAAACGGGTGGTTTTTCAAATTTTTCAAATTTGCTTTGTAATTCTTCACTCATTTTTTGTTTGTTAGTAAGTTGTTGTAATTTAGGATAAATGGTTTACCGAGATTACGAATAAAAATAGACGAATAACACAAAATTACTATTCATGCATATTTTATTTTTTGCAATCTTGCAATATGTTGGTGAATATTTTATTTTGAAAGCAGTTTTTTGATTTCGGCCGCAAGATTATATAGGTTTCCTTCTACATTTCCTGTGGTTACAAATTTTATAACTCCATTTTGATCATTTAGGAAGTTTTTTGGAATTGAATTGGTGGCATAATTGTTCCAAATTTTGCTTTCTGGGTCAAACCGTAATTAAAATTCAAACCATCTTTTTTTAATTTATCCGTTTTTTTTTTAAAACTAGATTTTCAGCTTCTCCACTTTGAGATGGCTAAAAATATAAAATTGTCATTTTTAAATGGTTCTATAATTTTTGCTGGAACATCGTAAAATTCTTGGAGGCAAGGCGCACACCATGTAGCCAAAAAATTGACAAGAACCACTTTTTCTTTTAAATCAGAAAGTTTAATTGTTTTGCCATCTATTAGTTTTAAAGTAAAATCTTTTGCATTGTCATTAACGTTTAAAAGATATTCTGTCGTTTTTTTTTGTAATTTCTTGTTTTGGTGTTTCGGCAACACTTTGGTTGCTATTTTCAAGTTTTTCATTTTCAGAAAAAATCTCAACAACCGTTATAAATTCTCTGTCACCAATTTTATCACCATATTTTTTAGCTAATTCATCTCTTTCTTTTTCAGATACGTCTTTATTCATAGATTTAATTCTTTTTTCTTGGGCATATTTTAAGAATAAAAAAAAGAATTGCCTCAGAAATAGAAGTAGAGTTGTTTTATTTTCAACATTTTAATTTGGAGCGTAATTTTTTCTGTTCCGAAAATTTAAGAAGATATTCTGCTATGATTTCGGTTTCTTCTGCAGAAAAAATTGATTTAAAGTATTTTATGTAGGGCACCAATTCTGGCAAAGTCAGCATTTTTACAAATTGAAATTCTTCAGCGGGTTTGTTGTTTGTAAAAACAATTATATTTTTTATCGGAATTTTTCTGTCGATCAAATTTTGGTGCTCAAAACTTCCATTTCGTCTTTTTGACGCATCAGATAACAAAATATAAAGAGCAAAATTTGTTCTAAGAATCTGTTCAACAGGAGATCGCAAATCTGGATTATTGAGTGAATTGTCGCTCCAGTTTTTCGTTTCGATTAAAAAAATCCCCGAAGTAGAAATTAAAAGATGATCAATTTGAATGGAATAAATGTGATCGTTTTTGGCTTTATTGTAGATAGGAGGCTTAAAAGTACAGCAGAAATCGTTTATTAAAATAAAATCATCGGAGAGTATTCGGAGTGCATTCTCAACCTTTTGTTCGCCAACAGCGCCGTAAATCGTGTTGTTTAAGTTTTCAATTATTTCTTTTTTCTTTTCAAATGCCTGTAAAGCCGGAAAACAGCTTTCGTTTACCGCATCTTGAAAATTTGCAGAAAGATAATCGAAACGTTTATTTTTTTCTGAGAGTAATTTTTTTGCCTGATAATTGAAGGTTTTGATGTTAAATTGACATTCGAGTTGAACAAACCAAAATTTGGAACAAATGACGAGGTTTAACCAATAATCCCGAATTGTAGGTATAATTTTAGAATGCGTTTCGGGTAGGTTTTCTATTTCTTGGTTATAATCGTCAAGCTGTTGCCGAAGCCGATCTTCAAGATCATTTTTATTTCGCGGAATAGCTTCAATCAATTCAGCGATTTCTTGTTCAAGAGTTGATTTTTCTTCTTGTATGAAAAGTGTATGGTCAGAAATGATTTCTTCTTCGTTGAACTGATAATTTTTCCGAAAATGGATCAATTCATTCAACGTGCGAAATTCGTCAACATTATATCTGACTAGCATTAATTGTATAGCATTCAGGCAACCGATCGTATTATAAACTCTACACATATTCTTCTTTCATTAGCGGTCATAAGATGTGTTTGATAGATGTTTAGGGCTTCATTTTCGATAATTCAACTTCAAGTTTATCAAAGTTTTCTTCGTTTTTATCGACAACGTAAGGTTTTAGTTTTTGGCATTCTTCAACAGTTTCAAAAAGCATTTTAAAAACTACTTTTGTCTGGTTTTCTTCAACAGTTTCAAAGGTTGTTAGAATTTGAAATAAGGGTTTCGAATGACGTTTCCACGCAATAAGATTGGGTCTGTCAATTTTTATGAATTCACATTCATTGGCATAATTTCCGACTTCCGGACCATGCATGATGAATTCCCATTTTCCGCCTTCGCAAAAGTCAAATTTATTAAAAGTATTGGTAAAGCCTTTTGGTCCCCACCAATTTTTTAAATGATCGGGATCGCTCCAGGCTTTAAAAACCAGTTCATGAGGAAAATTCAGAATTCGTGTCGTAACAATTTCTGAGTCTGGCGTTGTTATGATGATTTCTGATTTCATTTTTATCTGTTTAGTAATTAAGTATTTTTTAGATAATTATATTTTTTCCAAATTATCCCATTCGTATTCTATTTTATTAATTTTAATGTAGTACGGAATTAATAATAGAAGTTCTAATCGTAACTGGATATGCCCATCACCAGAAGTAAATGGAATTACAAACATAGAAGCGACACAAATTACAACTCCAATAATGGCATCAATTTTAGCAATTGAAATTGCATTTGCTTTTTCAAACCAAAGTGAATAACCAGCATAACCTTTTAAGGTCATAACTGCAATCAGAAAAATTCCGATAACAGAATAAGCCGTATTGGTTTCAAAGCCATACAAAGATAATTGGACATTATTTGAAAAGGCACTTCCTATTAATGTGAACAACCCGCAAACAGCCAAGATCATAAAAATCCAGCAGAAGGTTTTGATCCACCACGGAAGCAATTTTCTTCGGATGATTCCTGTTTTTTCAAATTCGTCAAATTGGCTTTGTAATTCTTCGTTCATGCTTAGTTTTTTGGTTAGTTAGTAAATAGTTTTGGGATATGGGCGAATATTTTATCTAAAGTAAAATAGTAAAGTAGAAAGATTTATTTATGTAAAGATAAAAAAGAAACTATTTTGATGATGGATTAACGTCATTTTTGGCATTTATTTTTTTTACGATCCAAGGCAAACTAAGTCCTTGGCCAATTATGGTTATCAATACAACGGCCACCGAAATAAAAATAATGGCATTTCGATGTGGAAAAGGCGTTCCGTCTTCTAGAAATTTAGGCAAACCCAAAGCAATTGCCAGCGAAACAATACCGCGCATTCCAGACCATGCAATAATAAAACTGTTTTTTGAATCCAGTAAGGCATGCTCGCTTACTTTTCGTTTTTTCTTGCTATTTTTTCGATAGGCTTTCTGCAGATTTATTTTTTGAAAAAATATCCTCACCATTCGGGTTAATAAGGCCACAATGGTAATTATCAAAGCATAACCAATGTATGGCAGAATCATTCCGTTTTCAATATCTTTTAAAACGTATCGAAAATTAAGTCCGATTAAGATAAAAATTAATCCGTTGAGCAAAAAGATAATGACGTCCCAAAGGTTTTTAGAATTGGTTCGTAATTTTTCAGGCAAGATTTTATTGCTCAAACGCGCCATTGCCAAACCTAAAAATACAACAGCAATTACGCCCGAAACATGCAAATGTTCTGCAACAAGATAGGTTACAAACGGCATTAAAAGCATAAAACTAACGGTCACATTTATATTATTGCGGACTTTCTTTAGAATAAAAGCCAAGATTTTGCCCATAACAAAGCCCACTAAAAATCCGCCTCCAAGCAAAAACATAAATTGAAGCGTAGCTTTCCAAAGAATAAAAACAGAACCCATAACCGCAGCTACGGCAAAACGATACGCAACTAGAGCAGAAGCATCATTAATGAGACTTTCGCCTTCAAGAATGGTCAGCGTTTTTTCAGGAATATCTAGACCTCGCGTGATGTTTATGGCAGCAACAGCATCAGTTGCCGAAAGTATGGCGCCAAGTACAAACGACAAAGGCCAACTCATGCCGGAAATCATATAATGTGAAACCACAGCAATCCAAAAGGTAGTTAGAAATACAAGCGGAATCGCTAATGTGCTTATCGTACTCAGATTTGTTTTAAAATGTTTTGGAGAAATGTTAAAGGATGCGTCATACAACAAAGGAGGCAGGAAGATCAGGAAAATAATTTCAGGATTAATTTCGATTTCATTCATCGTCGGAATAAAACCAATGGCAACCCCAACAATTACTAAAAGAATAGGGAAGGGCAGTTTTGATTTTTCAGCAAAGGCAGAAATACCAATTACAATGGCTAATATGAAAATGATTATGGTGTAGTTTTCCATTTTTTATTTTATTCAGTTGTCTATTTTTGGTTAGAGACTTTATCGGTTTGGTTAGATGATTTGTTTTAAGCGAATTGTTTAAATCTCTTGTAGTAATTGTTGATTGTTGTGATTTTTTTAGTAATCATATCTATAGGTCGAATATTCCCCTTTCTGAATTACGGTTTTGTACTCTTTATTGAACTTGTTTTCAAGCTCTTGTTTGAGTTTCTCTGGCTTGTAGTTGTAATGTTTTTTATTTAAAAAACCAACTGTTCGTATTGTAGGATGCTCAAGAATTGGCTTCATATTCCCATCTAAAATATTTGTGTCGACAAAACGAAAGTCTATGAGATTTGGAAAATTACTTAAAAAGTTAAGATTTTCAATTGGAGCACAGGCATTTAAACATAAGGCTTTAAGTTTTTTTAGCTTCAAAAGTTCTTCAGAAAATTTGAATTTTTTAGATTGGTTAATATGCAAAAATTCTAAATTGTTGCTAATTTGAATAAGATCTTTGTCATCTTCTAGTTTTGTACAGTAATGAAGTTCAAGTCTTTTAAGATTTTTAAGTTTTCCTATTCCTGTAAAATTCTTGATGTTTGCAGAATGCAGTTCAAGATATAAAAGTTTGTCGTTTTCAGATAAATTGTCAAATGATTGTAGGTTTTCTTTTAAATGCCATATGATTGCATATTCAGAATTGTCAAAACTCTTGTTTTCAGTATGAATAGAATTTTCCTTAAAGTCTTTTCTAAAGATTTTATTTTGTTCTAATTGTTCAAACCAGATAGTGTTAAATCTCCAATCCATTTCCTGTATTTTGTTTTTCTGTTTAAGTGTTATAACTGGCTATATTCAACTATTACAAAGGTATTTGGACTAAATTAATTCCGGTTTTCGGATTTGCCAAATCTTAATTGAGTGATTTTTTTACTTAATAAATACAGTGTCAATTATTTTTCCGTTTTCATCAAATTTAATCCATTTCCCTTTAATTTTCATCGAATCAATATGTTTGGCTTTTCGTAGAAAATATAAATTTTTAATAAAGGTTGTATCAACTGCTGGTTGATTAGTTTTCCATTTCACATAATCCTGAACAAATACATATTGATTAGGTTGATATACATTTCTGTACGCTATATATCTGTCAAAACGTGGCTGATATTCAAGTTTTAAACTCATAATCAATGTGAAAAGTAGTGCTATAAAAACAGTTGGGATTCCAATAATCAATAGAATCCGTTTGGCAATTTTATTAAAACTCTTGAAAACCAAAATAACGATTAAAAATGAAATCAAGCAGGAATAACAAATCAAAAATCCCCAAAATCTATTAAAACCAACACTTGGAAATTCAATATTTGGTTCAATAGAGTTGATCGTTAATGTCAATAGTGCGAGCAACATTAATCCTGAAGCAAAAATCTTAAGTGTTTTAATCAATCTCGGATTCTTTATCATATTTAATCTTAGAAAAAAGGTCTTTTTGCTGGTTTACTTTTTCGATTGCCAAAATCTATCTTTCCCTTCTGCAATCCATTCTAAAGATTGCGTAATTCTTTTATTTCTGGTTTCGTCTGTTTTTGCGTCAGCAATCCAAATGATATAATTTTTACGAAATGATGGTGATTTGCTTTCAAAGATTTCGGTTGCTTTGCTGTCTTTTTTTAATGCATCCAAAAATTCTTTCGGAGCAACAACTTCTACTGCTGATTTTTCTTTTACAGGTTTTGGTTTTACGGTGCCGTTTTGATTTAATTCCATTGCTTCTTTGATATACGCAATTAAAATTTCCTTATTTGGCAGTTCAGATATATCTTTAACCTTATCCATATATCCGAATTTTTTACCTGATTTTACACTTTCCTGTATGTCTTTATCCTTCATCAGTTCAGCTTTATACAAACTAAAAGAACAATGCTGTTTAAAACCTCCCATCATAACTAAATGGTCGCCTTTGTACGAATAATGTGGAGTTCCCCATTTGATGTTTTCTTCTACTTCAGGACATGTGCTAAAAATTATTTCTCTTAATTGAGTTAGGATTGGTTTTGCAAAATCAGCCATTTTTGCAATGTAGGCAGTAACTTCTTTGTTGTAGTTTTCCATTGATTTAAAAATTAGTTTATGATTAGTGCTATGAAATAGTATAGGGTTTCTGATTTTCTGTTATAATATGTTATATAGTATTATTGTCATCTTTTTTCAAAGCCAGATCTTTTTGCATTTTGGCGACTTCATCAATCCATTTTTGTCTATTTGGATCATTTAGGGCTAAATCGTAAAATTTTACAGCATCATCAAAGTTTGCTGTTCTTCTGTTTAATTCGCCAATCAAGTAATTTATATTTGCAATTGAGGATTTATCTTCATATTCATTTTTTTCAATCGAAAGAATCAAAAAAGTCTTAGTTTTTACCTGAAGTTCTTTTCTTAAATCAAGAAATTTTGGTTTGTCTTTGGCTAGATACGAGCCAATTAAATAGCAATGCGCTATTTCATTATTTGGTTTAGAAAGAAAATCTTTTAGATCTCCAGCAATTTGGCATTCAGTTATATCAGATGTTTTTATCTTGTCATACTGTTGCAGAAATTGCTTTAATTTCGTTTTTTCTTCTTCAGTATATTTTACTTTAAAGTCATCTATATAGCCTGAAAAATGACATTTAGGACATGAATTGATAAGTTCTTCATAATAACTTCCAATGGCGCCTTGTTGTTGAAAATCTTTTAAAGAGCCAAAAGTTGTCATACTCATGGTGACACAAAAATCGACTTTGGCATTATCCAGCGGACAATTGACAGTTTCATTTTCACAAGTATGCGCATTTATAGTGTTTATCGCTAAAACAAATAAAAATACGTAGTAGATTTTTTTCATAAATAAAGTTTTTAACGAATTTACTTAAAAATATAATTACGAATAAAATTATTATTTGAGGCAATTATATTTCGCAACTTCCTAATAATGACAGATAAAATACAATTATGTCAAACCTGTCAGTTGTGTAAAATGTCATGTTGTCAGATGATTTTTAAGGTTCTGACGGCAAAACTGACAATTTACTTTGGTTTTTTATATTGGCACAAAGATTGACTTATGCCACCTGAGTTATAAAATTAAATCAAAAATTAAATATATAAAAAATGGGTAAAATAATCGGAATTGACTTAGGTACGACGAACTCTTGTGTTTCTGTAATGGAAGGTAACGA
The DNA here is from genome assembly GCF_007341385.1 of Flavobacterium daemonense. Taxonomy (GTDB): domain Bacteria; phylum Bacteroidota; class Bacteroidia; order Flavobacteriales; family Flavobacteriaceae; genus Flavobacterium; species Flavobacterium daemonense. The sequence continues at coordinate 44,231 of NZ_VJYD01000020.1, read as the reverse complement.
AGCAGTTGTTATCCCTAACGCAGAAGGAAAAAGAACTACACCATCTATCATCGCTTTTGTTGAAGGTGGAGAAATTAAAGTAGGTGATCCTGCAAAAAGACAAGCAGTAACGAATCCTACAAAAACGATTGCTTCTATTAAACGTTTTATGGGACACACTTTTGCTGAAACTCAAGATGAGGCAAAAAGAGTTCCTTACAGTGTTGTAAAAGGTGACAACAATACGCCACGTGTGGATATTGATGGTCGTTTATACACTCCACAAGAATTGTCTGCAATGACACTTCAAAAAATGAAAAAAACTGCTGAAGACTATTTAGGTCAAACAGTTACTGAGGCAGTTATCACTGTTCCTGCTTACTTTAACGATGCGCAACGTCAAGCTACTAAAGAAGCTGGTGAAATCGCTGGTCTTAAAGTTATGCGTATCATCAATGAGCCAACTGCTGCTGCACTTGCTTACGGATTAGATAAAAAAGGAACTGATCAAAAAATTGCTGTTTACGATTTAGGTGGAGGTACTTTTGATATCTCTGTTCTTGAATTAGGTGACGGTGTATTTGAAGTATTATCTACAAATGGTGATACTCACTTAGGTGGTGATGACTTTGACCAAGTTGTTATAGACTGGTTAGCTGACGAATTCAAAGCTGAAGAAGGAATTGATTTACGTTTAGATCCAATGTCATTACAGCGTTTGAAAGAAGCTGCTGAGAAAGCTAAGATTGAATTATCATCTTCTGCTGAAACAGAAATCAACTTGCCATACGTTACAGCTACTGCTTCTGGACCAAAACACTTAGTAAAAAAATTATCTAGAGCTAAATTTGAGCAATTATCTGATTCTTTAGTAAAACGTTCTATGGAGCCAGTTGCTAAAGCATTAAAAGATGCAGGTTTATCTACATCTGATATCGACGAAGTAATCCTTGTAGGAGGTTCTACTCGTATGCCAAGAATCGCTGACGAAGTTGAAAAATTCTTCGGTAAAAAAGCATCTAAAGGTGTTAACCCTGATGAGGTTGTTGCTATTGGAGCTGCTATTCAAGGTGGAGTTTTATCTGGAGATGTAAAAGATGTATTGTTGCTTGACGTAACACCTCTTTCTTTAGGTATCGAAACTATGGGTGGTGTATTGACTAAATTAATCGAGTCTAACACAACTATCCCAACTAAAAAATCTCAAGTATTCTCTACTGCTGCTGATTCTCAACCATCTGTTGAAATCCACGTATTACAAGGAGAAAGAGCTATGGCTGCTGATAACAAAACTATCGGTCGTTTCCACTTAGACGGTATTCCACCAGCACCAAGAGGAGTTCCTCAAATCGAAGTAACTTTCGATATCGATGCTAATGGTATCATCAAAGTTTCTGCAACTGATAAAGGAACAGGAAAATCTCACGATATCCGTATCGAAGCTTCTTCTGGATTAACAGCTGAAGAAATCGAAAGAATGAAAAAAGATGCTGAAGCTAACGCTGATGCTGACAGAATTGCAAAAGAAAGAGCTGAGAAATTGAACGAAGCTGACAGTACTATTTTCCAAACTGAAAGTCAATTGAAAGAATTGGGAGATAAATTGACAGATGAGCACAAAACAGCTATCGAATATGCTTTAACTGAATTGAGAATGGCACACCAATCTCAAGATCTTGACGCAATCCAAAAAGGATTAGACAATGTAAATGCAGCTTGGAAAACAGCTACAGAAGCAATGTACGCTCAAGGTGGTGACCAAGCTCAACAAGCTGCTCCACAACAAGAGCAATCTGGAGACAATGTTGAAGACGTTGAATTCGAAGAAGTAAAATAATTTACTACGCAGAGAAGCACTGCTGTGCGTCTCTACAATTGAATATGAAAACCGAGTCAGAAATGACTCGGTTTTTTTATTCGTTATTTTGCGCTTAGTTAAACCCGACAGGTTTTTAAAACCTGTCGGGTTTGCTATGCTGCAAGAATAGGTTTCGATTTTTCGAGTACTTTGAAAATTTCTTTGATGTTTACCTTTTGAAATTGGTTGGTGATTTTTTCTTGGTAGTTAAACCCGACAGGTTTTAAAAACCTGTCGGGTTTGCTATGCGACAAGAATAGGTTTCGATTTTTCGAGTACTTTGAAAATTTCTTTGATGTTTACCTTATGAAATTGATTGGTGATTTTTTCTTGGTGGTTAAACCCGACAGGTTTTTAAAACCTGTCGGGTTTGCTTTGCTTTATAAATTTAGAAATTCTTCCAAAGAAACGAAATTTTCTCTTTCATTGTGAGAAGCTTTTAAATTGTCGATATTTTCAAATAATAAGATGACTTTTTCGCGTTTTAATTTTGTTGTTTTTTCAGAAACACAAGTTAAATAAGAACTCCATGGATATTCTATTGGATGTTGGCAAAAACCATGATTAACTGGATTGTAATGAATATATTTTATGACAGAACGTAAATAGTTTTCATTATTGATTAATTTTCTCTTAAATGGTCTTTCAAATAGAGCGCCATGTCTGTTATAACCTTTATTGATTGCTTTTGTGTAAGCATTAAATAAATTCCCGAATGATTGATGAGCAGGAATTATTTTTTTTATTTCATAATCTTTATGATCTTTTAAAATTTCTTCAAAAGTTTTAATTCTCACTAATAAATGGAAATGGTTTTTTAGCAAGCACCAAGCTAATGTTTCTGCGATTGGGTCAATGTGTTTAGTATAAAGCATTAGAAAATACTCATGATTTCTATTTTCTTTAAATAAATTTTCGCTATTAATTCCACGATTGTAAATATGATAATATTTTCCAGATTCGAGAGTTTCATTTTTTTGCATATATGTATGTTCAAGAAACCCGACAGGTTTTTAAAACCTGTCGGGTTTAATTATTCAAAAGTAGTAAAAAGATTACTTTTTAATATCAATCTATTTTGGTAATCTTTCTTATCAAAATGATAAATGTCATTTCCCAATCAAATTCTTTTTCGTAATATTACTATTGCAAATTTTTTTGAATGAGAAAGATTAAATATAAGAAAGGGCGCAAGCTGCAGCACATTACATTAGAGTATACAGGCACGCACAAAGAAAATGAAACCGAAATGCAGCTTTTTGTATATGATGATAATGATGTTATTGAATACGATAAGTTTACCGTTTTAGCTTTAAATTCTTGTTTTGATTATACTAAAAACAATTGGCTGAATATTCATGGCTTAAATGACATTGATTTAATAAAAACAATTGGAGCTCATTTTAAGCTCGATGATTTTCTTTTAGCCGATATTTTAAATACCACAAAAAGAACCAAATTAGAAGAACAGCAAAACGTTCTTTTTTTCAATATAAAATCGCTTTTGCCCTCTGAATATTCAGATAATATTAGTGTTGAGCAACTTAGTTTTATTTTAAAAGATGGATTACTGATTTCTTTCCAAGAAAAAAGAAGTGATTTCTTTACACATATTCGGGAGCGCCTTCGCACGCATGCGGGAATTGTAAGAACAAAAAAAGTCGATTACCTTCTGTATTTGTTGCTTGATGCCGTAATGGAGAACTTCTATATAACTATTGAAGATGAAGAGGAAAAGATCGAAGAATTAATCAATAAAGCTAAAAAGGGAGCACATCCTGTTATTTTGGAAAAAATTGAAAATCATCGTGACAATTTTAATTTTTTAAAACGTTCCATTGTACCTCTTCGAGATTCGTTGTATTATCTGAAAACGATTAAAGACGACGATGAAAGTGAGAATAACGGTCTTATTAAAAAGGAAACATTTAATTTCTTTATCAGGCTTCACCAAAAGAGTTTGGAGCTTTTAGAACAAATAGAGTCAGATATGAGTGCGTTGGAAAGCGCATCAAACTTTTATTTTTCGGAACAAAGCCGAAAAATGAATGAAATTATGAAAACGTTGACAATCATTTCGGCCATATTTATTCCGCTGACATTTATTGTTGGAGTATACGGAATGAACTTTGAAAACATGCCAGAACTAAAGACTGAAAATGGTTATTTTGTAGTTATGGGCGTAATGTTTTTACTGGTTATCGCGTTGATTATATATTTCAAAAAAAGACGTTGGTTTTAGCGTTTTTATTTTATAAAAAGAGACAGTTTTAAAACATACATTATGAGTAAAGCGATATACATTGCCACAAGTGATCATAATAGCGGTAAATCGATAATTACCCTTGGTTTAATGAGTATTTTGCTTGGTAAAACAGCAAAAGTGGGTTATTTCAGGCCTATTGTAGAAGATTTTGTAGATGGTGAACAAGACAATCATATCGAAACAGTTTTGTCGCATTTTAACCTTGATATTAAGTTTGAAGATGCGTATGCAATTACCAAAAGCAAACTGATCAAGAAGAAAAATAAAGGCAAAATAGGCGAGATTTTAGATTTAATTATCGAAAAGTATAAAAAACTTGAAGAACGCTTTGATTTTGTTTTGGTGGAAGGAACGAGCTTCACAGGCGAAGGCACTTCAATTGAATTGGATTTGAATGTCTTAATTGCAAAAAATCTCGGGATTCCAACCATAATCATTGGCTCCGGTGTTGGAAAAACTTTGGAAGAACTTGTTGATAGTCTATATTTGGTTTACGACTCTTTTAAAGTGAAAGAAGTTGAGGTTTTATCGGTTTTCGCCAATAAAGTGCAGCCTGAAAATATAAAACTGGTTACCAAAAGCTTGCAAAAGAGTTTGCCTCCAAATGTTTTGGTAAATACAATTCCTCTAATATCAAGCTTGAACAATCCTACTATGCAGGAAATTGTAAATGAACTTGATGCCAAAGTTTTATTTGGCGAAAACTATCTAAATAACGAAATTGGTCATTACAGTGTAGGAGCAATGCAGTTGCATAATTATCTAGTGCATTTGAATAATAATGCGCTTGTGATTACGCCAGGAGATCGTTCAGACATTATTTTAGGAGCTTTGCAAGCAAATGAATCGGTTAATTATCCCACGATTTCCGGTATAATTTTGACTGGAAATATTGTTCCTGAGGATAGTATTTTAAAATTGATAGAGGGACTTTCGGCAATTGTTCCCATTATTGCTGTTGATGGCGGAACCTATAATATTACAAATAAAATAGGCGCAATAAAATCGGAGATTTATGCTTCAAACACGCATAAAATTGAAACTTCGATCAGCACATTTGAAAAATACGTTGAAATTGAGGCTTTGTCTGAGCGAGTAATTACTTTCCAGCCAGAGGGAATGACGCCAAAAATGTTTCAGTACAATATGGTGAAAAGAGCCAAACAACATCGCAAACATATTGTACTCCCAGAAGGAAATGACGACCGAATTATCACTGCAGCCTCAAGATTGCTAGATATGGATGTAGTTGATATCTCAATCATTGGAGATAAAAAACAAATTGAAAGCAAAGTTGCCGAACTGGGACTTACATTTGATTTTTCAAAAGTGCAGATTATTAATCCAAAAGAATCAAAACTTTTTGAGGATTATGCTAATACTTATTATGAGCTTAGAAAAGCGAAGAATATAAGTATAACCATGGCAAGAGATTTAATGGAAGATGTTTCGTATTACGGAACTATGATGGTGTATAAAGGTCACGCAGACGGAATGGTTTCGGGAGCCGCGCACACTACGCAACATACCATTTTGCCAGCATTGCAGTTTATTAAAACAAAACCTAATTCTTCAGTAGTTTCTTCTGTATTTTTTATGTGTTTGGAAGACAGAGTTTCTGTTTTTGGTGATTGCGCGATTAATCCAAACCCAACGGCTGAACAATTGGCAGAAATTGCTATTTCGTCAGCAGAATCAAGTTCGGCTTTCGGAATTGAGCCAAAAATCGCCATGCTATCGTATTCTTCTGGAGCTTCTGGAAAAGGGGATGAAGTGGATAAAGTAAGAACAGCAACCGAAATTGTAAAACAAAAACGCCCCGATTTAAAAATCGAAGGACCAATTCAATATGATGCTGCAGTAGATCGCGCTGTCGGAAAAAGTAAAATGCCAGATTCTGAAGTGGCAGGGCAGGCGAGCGTGTTGATTTTTCCTGATTTAAATACGGGAAATAACACTTATAAAGCCGTTCAGAGAGAAACGGGAGCTTTGGCAATTGGGCCAATGCTTCAAGGTTTAAACAAACCCGTAAACGATTTAAGTCGTGGCTGTACTGTTGATGATATTATCAATACCGTAGTAATTACGGCAATTCAGGCTCAAGGACTTTAGGTTAATTGTGAATTATGAATTATGAATTAAAAAAATAGATCACGCATGCGACTGATTCGCTATGTGAAAACGCAGATTTACACGGATTTTATTTTTGAAAAATTGAAAGATCCGTTTTAATCCGTGTCTTTACGAAGTAAATCCGATTCATTCGCGTGCTAATCTCAACAATTAAAATTTCTGTCTTTGAGGTAAAAAAAACTCAGCACCTTAGTATCTTAGAACCTTAGCAACTTAAAAAAAATGAAAATACTAATTATAAACTCAGGAAGTTCGTCAATAAAATATCAATTAATGGTTATGCCAGAGAACGAAGTAATTTGTTCGGGAATGATTGACAGAATTGGTTTAGAAACTTCAAATGTGACTTTTAAAACGGCTTCAAATTCGATAGAAGAATCACTTCCAATTCCGAATCATAAAGTAGGTTTGCAAAAAGTAGCCAATATGCTTTTAGATGCCGAAAAAGGGGTAATTAAATCAACTTCAGAAATTGCTGCCGTTGGACATCGCGTAGTGCACGGCGGAAGCGATTTTAGCGATACGGTTAAAATTGACGAAAAAGTAAAATCAAAGATCAAACAACTTTTTGAGTTGGCGCCATTGCATAATCCTGCCAATTTAGAAGGAATTAATGTTGCAGAAGAAATATTTAGTTCGGCGGAACAAATTGCCGTTTTTGATACTGCTTTTCACCAAACCATGCCAGAAGAAGCTTATCGATATGCGATTCCGAATTATCTTTTGACAGAAAATAAAGTTCGTGTTTATGGTTTTCATGGAACAAGTCATAAATATGTTTCGGAAAAAGCAATTAAATTTCTAGAAAAACATTCAAAAATAATTACCATTCATTTAGGAAACGGTTGCAGTATGGCGGCTGTAAAAGACGGAAAATGTATTGATACTTCAATGGGATTTTCGCCGTCAAATGGTTTGATTATGGGAACGCGTGCGGGCGATATTGACCAATCTGTGGTTTTTTATATGATTAAAAATTTGGGATATACGCCAGATGAAGTAAATGCAGTTTTACTGAAACAAAGCGGTATGCTTGGTCTTACAGGTTACAGTGATTTGCGTGATATTGAAGCAGAAGCCGCAAAAGGAAATAAAGATTGCCAGTTGGCACTGTTAATGAATGCGTATCGTATCAAAAAAACTATTGGCGCGTATGTTGCTGCTTTGAATGGTTTGGATGCTATTGTTTTTACGGCAGGAATTGGCGAAAATTCTTCATATATGCGTCAATTGGTTTGTACGGATATGGATTATTTCGGAATTGAAATTGATTCGGATAAAAATCAAATTCGCTCAAAAGAAGTCAGAGAAATCAATAAAGCAAATTCAAATACTAAAGTTTTGGTTGTTCCGACGGATGAAGAATATGAAATTGCAAATCAGGTTTATCAATTATTAAACAGTTAAAATACAAACCCATTTTAAAAAAGCTTCTCTGTCGAGAGGCTTTTTTTAGGTCTAAAAATTAAATATTTGTGAGTATCTTTGGCTATAAAACTGAATATCTTGAAATCTACACTTTTAAAACTAGTTTTCTTCTTTTTCATTGCTTCACACATACAAGCACAAGAATTACTTCCCTTTGTTGAAAATTACAATAAATCAGATTATCAGGGCGATAATCAAATATGGAACATTGCTCAAGGTCGTGATCGTGCAATGTATTTTGCCAATAATCATTACTTACTGCGATATGACGGCGTAGTTTGGGAAAAATATTCTTTGCCAAACAAAACCATTATTCGTTCCATTTTAATTGAAGGCGACCGAATTTATTCGGGTTCGTATAAAGAATTTGGATATTGGTATCGAAAGGACGGAAAAATGCTTTACGTTTCGATTACTAAAAATCTGCGTTTGTTTGATGAAAAAGACAATGAAGAAATCTGGAAAATTTTCAGGTTTAATGGCTCGCTGTATTTTCAATCTTTCAATGATGTTTTTATTTATGATGGAAAACACATTAAAAAAATCAAATTTCCTTTCCTGATATCATATTGTTTTGTTGTCGATAAAAACCTGTATGTTGCTTCTGTCAACAAAGGTATTTTTAGAATGAATGGCTCAAAAATTGCAAACCCGAAAGGTTGGGATATTTTAAAAAATACAGTCGTTCACGCAATTGAAAAATATAAAGGCAAAACGTATATTTTTACCCATAAAAAAGGCGTTTTTATTGTTGAGAAAAATGGATTGACGGCTTGGAACAATCCGTTGAACGAAACATTGAAAGGAACCGGAATCAACGTAGCAAAATTCATCAAAAACAATAAATTAGTTATCGGAACAGGAAATAAAGGTGTTTTTATTTATGATTTCAATACGTCGACTTTTAAAAATATCGACCGCAATAATGTTTTAATGAACAATTCGGTTTTATGCATTGGTTTTGATAAAGAACAAGATTTATGGCTCGGACTTGATAACGGAATTGCGCATGTCGAGGTAAATTCACCGATTTCATTTTTCTATGATAATTCAGGGCTTCTAGGTTCTGTTTATTCTGTTGCCACAATCGATAAAGGCTATTTGATTGCCTCGAATCACGGTATTTTTGAATTCGAATCTGGGAATTTTAAAATGCTTCCCAACACACAAGGACAGGGGTGGAATATTACAAAAATTGGCAGTAAATATGTCATTGGACATAATGACGGAACATTTTGTTATGAGAGTGGCGCGTTAACAAAAATCAACAATGTGAGTGGTGGATGGAATTTGTCAAAAAGTATTATAAATGACACTTATTTTCAATCGACTTACAGCGGAATTTTGGTTTATGACAATGTTTCAAAATTAAACGAAAGCAAAAAAATCGATGATCTTTCTAAACCAATAAAATATGTTGCACAGAATAAAAGAAACGAAATTTGGGCAGCAGATAATTACCGTGGCTTATATCGAGTTCTTTTTGATGATAATTTTAAAACCACAAAAGTTGAAAATATTACGCAGCAGAGTAAAATAGAAAATGACTTTGGCGTAAAGATTTTTGAATTTAGAGATGAAATTCTTTTCTTGATCAATAACGTTTGGTACACTTTCAATTCAATTACAAATAAATTAGAAGAGAACGAACTGTTCAATACAAATTTTAAAAATATCTCTGATGTTGTTGCCATCGACGAAAATCATTTTATAGTACTTCAAGAGGGGATCTTATATCATATTTATGCAAATGGCAACAAGTTTGTCTGGAACATGATTCAGGAGAAATATTATAAAGGAAAATTGATTAATGAAAACCTGCGAATCTTCAAAAGCAATAATCATTATTTGATGAATCTTGATGACGGATTTATTTCATTGCAGCTTTCGTATGAAAACAATCAAAATACCGGAGTCAAAGTCGAAGCGTACAACAATAATATGTTATTGCCAGACGAAGGAAAAATAAAACACAACACCGAATTGCGCATCAACGTAATATCGGGAATTTATGGCGCAAGCAAACCAAATTTATTTTATCAGTTAAACGGCAGTAAAAATTACATTCCAATTTCAAACGGAACAATTGTTTTGAATAACCTAAATAGTGGTTTTCATTCAGTTGTAATTTTTAAGCATGACGGAGCAAATTATGATGAGGTTGTATCTTTTGAATTTAAAGTAGCGCAACCTTGGTATTTTTCATTTTGGATGATATTGCTTTACTTATTGCTTATTGGAGCTGTTTTGTTCTTTTATTACAAATGGAATAAACTTCGCTATACGCAAAAATTAAAATTGCAGGCAGAAGAACTGAAACATCAACGTGAGATTCTAGAAATGGAATTGAAAAAAGAGAATGAATTGAATGTTCAGGAATACGAGAAACATATTTTAGAATTAGAACTTCAAACAAAATCATCAGAAGTTGCTGGAAAATCACTTTCTATTGCCAAGCAAAGCGAAATGATTGAGAACATTCAAAATATTCTGGATTCTGAAAAAGATTTTAATAAGCTTAAAAGCGAAATTAAAAAAGCGATCAAGATTAATGAAGTGAACAAACACGAGTGGGAGATTTTTGAAACAAACTTAAATCAGATCCACAATGAGTTTATTATTAATCTTTCGAAGAAATTCCCGAATCTGACACCAAAAGATATTAAGTTGTGTGTTTACCTAAAAATGAACCTTTCATCTAAGGAAATTGCCCCTATGATGAATATCTCATTTAGAGGCGTAGAATTGCACAGATATCGCTTAAGAAAGAAGCTAAACCTGAATCAGGAAGAAAACCTGTCAAAGTTTTTATTAACTCTGTAAGATTTGACATTAAATTTTAAATATTTTATATTTTTCTATTCCTTTTTTTATAGAATTCCAACACATCATTACTACATCATAAGGTTATGTTAAAGAAAATAAATTAACATTTATAGTATTGATTTTCAGTAGTATATAAAAGTATTTTAACATAATGATGTAGCTATGTAGTAGTGCTGTTTGATGTACTACAACGTTGTAATTGTTTAATTTGGCTCTACTAACTTAAACGATTACATACTGTATGAAAAATTTTATTTTTAGCTTTTTAGCGCTATTGCTGCTACCGGCTTATATGTCTGGGCAAGCAATTAAAGGAAAAGTAGTAGACAGCAGCGGAATGGGGATTCCGGGAGCCGTAATCAGTGCTTCAAATTCCAGAACAACTGCTGATGCTGACTTCGACGGTAACTTTACAATCAATGCCAAAGAAGGTGAGATTTTAAAAATCTCGATGCTGGGATTCGATCCAGTTTCTGTGCCAGCAACCACAGCACCAATGAAAATCACCTTAAAGGAATCTGAGGACACTGCTTTAAAAGAAGTTGTTGTAATTGGATACGGAACCAGAAAAAAGGTTGATAATACGACAGCAATTTCCTCAATTAAATCGGAAGAGATTGTAAAAACCAAAGTTTTAAATGCTTCACAAGCTATTCAAGGTAAAGCGGCTGGTGTTCAGGTAATTTCATCTGATTTGCCAGGAAGTACTCCTTCAGTTGTTATTAGAGGTTTGGGTACAGCAATCGGAGGAAGAAATCCTTTATATATTGTTGACGGAATGCAGACTGAAAACATCAATAACATCAATACTAACGATATTACATCGTATGAGATTTTAAAAGATGCTTCTGCTTTAGCAATTTACGGTACTAGAGCCGCAAATGGAGTTATCATTATTACGACTAAAAAAGGTTCAGGAGACAAAGTTTCTGTAGAAGTTGAAAGTTTTGCAGGTTTTAGAGCACCTCTTAAAACTGTAAAAATGGCGGGCAGCAACAAGTATTCATACTATTCAAATGCAGCTTTGCAATCAACGACTTTTTCACAAGATCAGCCTGTTAATACAGATTGGTTTGATGAAATCACAAGAACAGGAAGCTATACACAAAATAACGTGTCAGTTTCAGGAGCTACTGAAAATGTAAAATATTTTTTCAGTTTAGGAAATTACGAAGAAAAAGCTGTTTTAAATGGTTTAGATTTTGGCCGTACAACGTTTAGAAATAATAACGAATACAAAATTTCTAAGAAAGTAACTTTAAATCAAAACTTTAGTGTTTCAAGCGCAAATTCATCTCCAAAACCATTAAGCGCATTTACAAATGCTTACAAACAATCTCCTATTGTGCCAGTATATTTTGCTGATGGTAAATATGGTGTATCTCGTGTAGGTGAAAATGGGTTTGCAAGTGAAACAGGTTCTTCATTCAACAATGTTGGAAATCCAGTTGCTCAGCTGAATTTTTACGATGAACAACAAAGAAGCGTAACATTGCAAGGTGGTTTGAAATTAGATTATGAAATCATCAAATCATTAAAATTTACTTCTCAATTTAATGGAGAATTTTATACTTGGAAACAGTATAACTACGATGACACTAAAAATATCTGGTTAGCTGCAAATCCTAATAAAGTGGATAGCGATTATGCAAAAGAATTTCCAAACGGAAATATCAATTTATTGACAAAAGGAAGAGAGCAATACTTTAACTGGAACTTATCTAATTATTTGACATACAACAAAGTATTTGCTGAAATTCATGACGTAGAAGCAACAGCTGGTATCGAGACTTCTGTAAAAGGGCCAAGAGAAAAGCTTACAATTGCTAGAAAAAATGTTAATCCAGATTCAAATTACTGGGCTTTAAATGATCCAAATGCAGGACATGGAGTTGAATATGCTGCAACGGTAACAAGTTTATACGATGTAGTATTCAACGAAACGAAATTAGCATCTTATTTTGGTCGTTTTCAATACAAATTAATGGATAGATATTTAGTTACGGGAACACTTAGACGTGACGGATCATCTAACTTTGGTAAAGATTATCGTTGGGGAACTTTTCCAGCTTTTGGTTTAGGATGGGTTATAACAAAAGAAGATTTCATGTCTGATGTTAAAGCGATCAATTTATTGAAATTAAGAGGAGGTTGGGGTAAATTAGGTAACCAAAATGTACCGCTTAACAATCAGTCTTATGCTTCAGGTAAAAATGCTTATTTAGGAGGTTCTATTTTATATGAAGGAACTACGATCAGTTCACAAATTGACCCTAGCTTATCTTGGGAGGTTACTGAAGAATCTTCTGTAGGTTTAGATTTCGAATTATTGAACAACAGATTAAAAGGATCTTTTGATTTGTATGACAAAAATACATCAAATGTAATTTTGTTTACTAAACCATACATGACATCAGGACTTACTGATCAATCACCAGCACACGTTGGAGAAGTATCAAACAAAGGATATGAGATTTCATTGCGTTGGGAAGATAAAATTGGAGACAATTTCAGCTATTGGATTGGTGGAAACTTTTCAAACAATAAAAATGAGCTTACAGGTTTGAAAGACGTTATTTTGGCTCCAAAAACTGGTGGTAGCTTAGGAAATGGTCAAACAACTAAATTGTTGGATAACACTACAATCGGTCAGCCATTAGGAAGTTTTTATCTTTATGAATATGCTGGTTTTGACGCTACAAACGGAAAAATGTTATACTATAATGCAGCAGGAGATAAAGTTACTCAAGATGCTTTAGATGCTAATAAAGATAGAAAATACATGGGATCTAGTTTGCCAAAAACAAACTACGGAATCACATTAGGTTTCAACTACAAAAACTTTGATTTCTCAGTTGACGGATACGGAACTGGTGGCGCTAAAGTTTATAATGGTAAAAAAGCGCAACGTTTCTCAGGAGAAAATATTGAAGATTCTTTAGCTACAAATTTCTGGACACTAAATAATTTATCGGCTTCAAATCCTGCACCATTCAATGAAGTGCCAGTAGCTTCTACTTATTACTTAGAGTCTGGCGATTTCTTCAGAATAAACAATATTACAGTTGGTTACAAACTGCCTATCGCAAGCAACAATTTTATTAGTTCTTGCAGATTGTATGTAAATGCTATTAACCCATTTATTACACAAAAATTCTCAGGATTTTCTCCAGAGTTAAATGGAGATGGAGATCCTTATGGAACTCAAGGTGTGGAGCTGGATGCTTATCCAACTTTAAGATCGTTTGTAATTGGTGCTAATTTAAAATTTTAATAAGATGAAAAAGATATATATAGCAGCGTTTGTATTATCAGCATCCATTTTTACGGGATGTTCAAGCGACTATTTAGACGTAGATCAAACAGAAACTATTTCGACAAATGATACGGAGTTGTATAATAATGATGCAGGAGCAGCGCAGTTTGTTACCGCTATTTACAACAAGTTTCTAAATTGGGATATGACTTCTTTTGGATGGATTGGTTTGTCAAGTATTACTTCTGATGATGCTGACAAAGGATCATCTCCAGGAGATACAGGAACAGACAAAGATGTATTGGATGCATTGACTTACAATGCTTCTAATCCTTCTGCAGAAAGTACTTTTATTGCTAATTATGATGGAATCAACAGATGTAATCAAGCGTTGAATATACTTCCAAAATTAGATAAAGTTGATGCTGGCTTAAGAAGCAGATTAGCTGGTGAAGCTAAATTTATGAGAGCATTTATGTACTTTACTTTAGTAAAATGTTACGGAGGTGTACCAATTGTTGATCATTTGCCAGTTCCTGGTTTAGAATCAGATAGAGTTATGCAGTTGACACGTAAAACTGCTGCAGAAGTTTACACTTTTATCGAAGCTGATTTAAATGATGCTATTGCGGCATTACCAGATAAAACAGCTTATTCAGCTGATGAAAAAGCAAGAGTTTCAAAAGGCGCAGCTTATGCTTTATTAGCAAAAGTAAGTTTGTACCAAAAGAAATGGCAGCAAGTAATCGATAATTGCAATAAAGTTACAGGTTATGCACTTGTAAGTGATTATGCATCACAATACAAAGCGACAGGAAAATTTGACTCTGAATCTATCTTTGAAATCTATGCACAAGGTGCTGTACCGTCAAAAGGAATCGAAGGTTATTCTAATACACAAGGCGCTCGTGGTACTGGAGGCTGGGGCTGGGGTTTCAATACGCCATCTCAAAGTTTAGTAAATGCATATGAGGCGGGCGATGTTAGAAAAGCAGCAACGATCATTTTTAGAGGTCAGACTTTATATGATGGAAGAGTAATTCCAAATACAGTTGAAAACGAAAGATACAACTACAAAGCCTATTCATCTGCATACACAAATGCTTGGGAAACAGATGTTGATATTAAATATTTAAGATATGCTGAAGTTTTATTAATGAAAGCAGAAGCATCAAATGAATTAGGACAAACTTCTGCAGCAATTCCGTTAGTGAATCAAATTAGAAACAGAGCTGGTTTAGGAAACACAACTGCAAGTTCGCAAGCAGATGTTAGAACAGCAATCTGGAAAGAAAGAAGAGTAGAAATGGCTTTTGAGCACGACAGATTTTTTGATTTAGTTCGTACTGGCCAAGCTAAAGCTGCTTTTGCGGTTGATGGCAAAGTATTCACAGAAGGTAAAAATGAATTATTCCCAATTCCGGCATCGTTCATTAAACAAGCTGGTGGTTTATCGGCTCAAAATCCTGGTTACTAATCCTTAAATCTTAATTAAAATGAAAAAAAATAAATCTATTTTATTACTTTCTTTTGCTTTGGCTTCGCAAATTTTTGTGAGCTGTGAGGATAGTATTGATAAAGTGAACAGCCCAATTCCATACGAGTCAATTGGCGGATATGAGAATTCAGATGATATTGCACCAAGCCATTTACTTGCTAAATTCAGTTTTGATGGAAACATCAGCGATTCAAAAGGTGGAATAACTGGCGGAACAGGAACAGACGTTTCTTATGACACAGGTATTAAAGGAAGTGCTTATAAAGGTTCTCCAACAACATTTATTGCATATAACAATGTTGCAAGTTCTATAGTAGGCGTAAAAAATATCACTGTTTCAATGTGGATCAAAACAGATCCTCATACTGGAGGCGCTCAGTCATTGTTTATGCTTCCAAAGAAAACTGATTTCTGGGGTAACATCTTTACTTTAATTGAAGCAAATGGACCAGAAAAAATGTTTCTTAAAAATCACATTCAAAGAGACGTTACTCCAAGTATCCCTTTTGCAGGACAATTTATTGAGCATGGAGGAGCAAATGCTTTGCCTAATATGTTTGGAGCATGGAAACATTTAGTTTGGACATATAACGGAACAAGTTCGACTTACAGCCTTTATATTGATGGAAAAAAAGTAACATTGCCAGAATCTATTTCAAAAAGATATGCTAGCGATCCTGCAACGGGCGGTGGTCCATTTGGAGAATTAGCTAATTCTGAAGTTTCAAAATTCATTATTGGTGGTTATCAACAGCATTTGGGTGCTCCATGGGGTGCTCCAGATAGTTGGATGCTTCACTATACTGGTTTAATGGATGAATTAAGAATTTACGACTCAGTTCTTGCAGAAAATGAAGTTACGGCTTTATATAAACTGGAAAAAGATAAGAGATAATTATTTTTTCAATACACCTGGAGGTTTCCTCCGGGTGTATTATTTAGTTAATATTATTTAGAATAAAATGAAAATTTCAATATACCTAGTTGCTTTTTTGAGCTTTTTTAATTCATGCTCATCATCTACTCCAGAGGGATCGGGAGGCGGAACTCCATTGCCGACAAATCCAACAACGCCAACCAAACCTTTGACTGATGCTGAAGCAATGGATCAGGTTCAAAAAGATGCAATAAAATATTTTTGGGATTATGCTGACGCTAATTCAAAATTGGCAAGAGAAAGATACCTGACGGAAGACCCTAATTTTGAGTCAAATATTATAACTACAGGAGGTTCAGGGTTTGGATTAATGACTATAGTTGTAGGCGTAGAAAGAGGTTTTTTGCCTAGGGCTGAAGCTGTTTCTAGACTTACTACGGCATTGACTTTCCTTGAAAATGCTGATCGTTTTCACGGTGCATGGCCACATTGGATGGACAATAAATCGGGGAAAGTTATACCATTTGGAACAAAAGATAATGGTGGCGATTTGGTGGAAACATCTTTTGTTTGTCAAGCTTTAATTACGATTCGCGAATATTTTAAAAACGGAAGCACTTCTGAAAAAGCATTGGCTGCAAAAGCAGATGAACTTTGGAAAGGTGTTGAATGGGACTGGTACACAAAAGGAGAAAATGCTTTGTATTGGCATTGGTCGCCAAGTTATGGCTGGGAAATGAACTTTAAATTGGAAGGTTACAACGAATGTTTGATTACGTATGTTATGGCAGCTTCATCTCCAACGCATCCAATTTCTGCGGAAGCGTATCATCAGGCTTGGGCGAGAAATGGCGCCATAGTAAATGGAGGTTCTCAGTATGGAATTCCGGTTGTTTTAAGTTATAACGGAGCCGTTGGAAATGTTGGGCCAATGTTTTGGTCGCACTATTCGTACTTAGGTTTAGATCCAAATATGCTGAAAGATAAATATGCTGATTATTGGCAATTGACACAAAATCATGCAAAAATCATGGTTCAGTACAGCATTGCCAATCCAAAAGGATTTAAAGATTATTCAGATAAATGTTGGGGATTGACAGCAAGTTATACGAGAAATCCTGATGGGACAACGGGTTATACAGCGCATCAGCCAAATAACGATAATGGAGTAATTTCGCCAACAGCAGCTTTATCATCGTTTCCATATGCACCAGTTGAAGCAATGAAGTTTTTGCATTATATCTATGATGAAAATAGAGCAAAACTTGTTGGAATTGCAGGCCCATATGATGCCTTTTCGCCTCAATACAATTGGGTAACAACGCGTTATTTAGCAATCGATCAAGGAACTATTGCTCCTATGGTTGAAAACTACAGAACAGGTTTATTGTGGAAATTATTCATGAATGCATCTGATACAAAACAAGGTTTGAAAAAACTAGGTTTTACATCAGGGAAATACGGAATCTAATTACATCTAAATGAAATTTAAAACAACGCTTCTCGTCTTATTATTTTCTGCGTTTGGTTTCGCTCAATCTGAAACTACGGGGAAAATAAATACAGTTATCGTGTCAAAGTACGAACTTGGTTATGCGCTTCATAAACCTGCAAATACTAAAGAAAAGAAGCCTTTGATCGTTTTTATTTCGGGAGATGGAGAAAAAGGTACCGATATTGAAAAAGTAAAAATTCACGGGCCTTTGAATTATTTAAAGACACATCAATTAGATGCTTATGTTTTGGCTCCTCAATGTAAAGAAGATGAAAATTGGGACATTGAATCCATTTACCAATTGATTTTAAAGATTGAAAAGGAAAATAAAATTGATTCAGATAGAATATACGTTACCGGTTTAAGTTCTGGCGGATGGGCAACTTGGAATTTAGCTCTTTCTTATCCAGATAAGTTTGCCGCAGTTGTGCCTATCGCTGGTTTCGTAGATTTGATTCCGCTGGAAGGTGCTTGTAAAATTGCTGGTATTCCAACCAGAATTTTCCACGGATTATTAGATGATGTTGTAAATGTGGATTATGCGATAACCATTTACAAAGAATTAAAAAAATGTAATGCCAAAGATGTGGAATTGACCATTTTTGATGATGCGGGACATAACAGCTGGACTAGAGTTTATGATAATGCAGCGATTTATGACTGGATGCTACAACAAAGAAAAACGAATACAAACAAATAAATAATACATAATGAAAAACAAATTAGTCTTACTTTTTTTAGGATGTGCTGTTTTGGGTTACGCTCAAAAAAAGAGCACAAAAAGTACAGTGAAAATTAAACCTAAGTCAGAGTTTGTGGCAGAGTTAATGTCAAAAATGACATTAGAAGAAAAATTAGGGCAGTTGAATTTACCAACATCCGGTGATATAACAACTGGTCAGGCAAATAGTTCAAATGTTGCAAAAAATATTGCTGAAGGTAAAGTAGGCGGTTTGTTCAATATAAAATCAGTACAAAAAATTAAAGAAGTACAGAAAATTGCTGTTGAAAAAAGCCGTTTAAAAATTCCGTTGCTTTTTGGTATGGATGTTATTCACGGTTACGAAACAACATTCCCAATTCCGTTGGGATTGTCTTGTACTTGGGATATGGCTTTAATTGAAAG
The DNA here is from genome assembly GCF_007341385.1 of Flavobacterium daemonense. GTDB lineage: Bacteria > Bacteroidota > Bacteroidia > Flavobacteriales > Flavobacteriaceae > Flavobacterium > Flavobacterium daemonense. The sequence continues at coordinate 25,489 of NZ_VJYD01000020.1, read as the reverse complement.
AAGTGCGCAAATTGCAGCAAAAGAAGCAAGTGCTGACGGAATCAACTGGACATTCTCTCCAATGGTTGATATTTCTCGCGATCCACGTTGGGGAAGAGTTTCTGAAGGTTCTGGAGAAGATCCATATTTAGGAAGCCAAATTGCAAAAGCAATGGTTAATGGATATCAGCAACACGACCTTTCAAAAAACAATTCAATTTTAGCCTGCGTTAAACACTTCGCATTATATGGCGCGCCAGAAGCTGGACGTGATTATAACACAGTTGATATGAGCCACATCAGAATGTTCAATGATTATTTTCCTCCTTACAAAGCCGCAGTTGATGCAGGTGTAGGATCGGTTATGGCATCTTTCAATGAAGTTGACGGAGTTCCTGCAACTGGAAATAAATGGTTGATGACAGATGTTTTAAGAAAAAAATGGGGTTTCAAAGGTTTCGTAGTTACTGATTTTACAGGAATTCCAGAAATGATCGAACACGGAATGGGGAATCTTCAAGATGTTTCGGCTTTGGCTTTAAATGCTGGTGTTGAAATGGATATGGTTGGAGAAGGTTTCTTAGGAACTTTGAAAAAATCATTGGACGAAAAAAGAGTTTCTATGGAAACAATCGACAATGCAGTTAAACTTATTTTGGATGCAAAATACGATTTAGGATTATTTGAAGATCCATACAAATACTGTGATGAAAAAAGAGCGAAAACTGAAATCTTCACAATGGATAGCAGAAAAGAAGCCCGTCAAATCGCAGCTCAATCATTGGTTTTATTAAAAAATCAAAACCAATTATTACCTCTTAAAAAATCAGGAACTATTGCTTTAATCGGACCTTTGGCTGATGCTAAAGAAAACATGCCAGGAACTTGGAGTGTGGCTACAAAAATGGAAAACGCTGTTTCATTATTGGCTGGAATTAAAGAAGTTGCAGGACCATCAACAAAAGTTCTATATGCTAAAGGAAGCAATTTAGATTATGATGAAACTTTTGAAACTAACGCTACAATGTTTGGTAAAACGTTGCACCGTGACGGACGTTCAAAAGAAGAATTATTGGCAGAAGCTTTAAAAGTTGCGCAGCAGTCAGATGTAATTGTTGCTGCACTTGGTGAATCTGCAGAAATGAGCGGCGAATCAAGCAGCCGTACGAATTTACAAATTCCACAAGCGCAAAAAGATTTACTAAACGCTTTATTGAAAACAGGAAAACCAGTTGTTGTAGTTTTATTTGACGGACGTCCTTTAGTAATTACTGAAGAAGAAAAAACAGTTCCAGCTATTTTAAATGCTTGGTTTGCTGGTACAGAGGCTGGTTATGCAATTGCTGATGTTTTGTTTGGAGATGTAAATCCTTCTGGAAAATTAACTTCAACTTTCCCAAGAAGTGTTGGTCAATTGCCAATTTATTACGCACACAAAAATACAGGAAGACCACTTTCTAATACAGAAGGAAAATTCGAAAAATTCAGATCTAATTATATTGACGAAAGAAACGAGCCTTTATTCCCATTCGGATACGGATTGAGCTACACAACTTTTGATTATTCAAACTTGAAAATTTCTTCTGATAAAATGAATTTCAGCGGAAAATTAAAAGTAACGGTTGATGTAACAAATACTGGAAATTTTGACGGAAAAGAAACGGTTCAATTATACATCAGAGATTTAGTTGGTTCAGTAACAAGACCTGTTAGAGAATTGAAAGGTTTCCAAAAAATAGCACTTAAAAAAGGTGAAAAACAAACAGTAAGTTTTGATATCACTGTTGAAGATTTAAAATTTTATAATTCTGATTTGCAGTTCGCAGCAGAACCTGGACAGTTTGATATTTTCGTTGGAGGAAATTCAACTGCCGACAAGAAAGTTAGTTTCGAGTTAACTAAATAGTTGGTTTATTGGTTAGTTAAGAGCCCTTCATATGGAGGGCTTTTTTTCTAAAATAAATATTCTCTTTTAATTTTTTATCTATGAATACTTTTAAAATATCTCACACTTTTTCTCTACTCTTGTTAGTTGTTTTTGCTTCTTGCAATGCGCAGAAAAATGCGATTGTAGCACATCGCGGGGCTTGGAAAAAAAACAATTTTCCTGAAAATTCGATTGCTTCTTTAAGACATGCAATTGATCTGAAATTGGACGGGTCAGAATTTGACGTTTGGAGAACTGCGGATGATTCGTTAGTAATCAATCACGATGCACATTTCAACAAACTCTTGATCGAACAAACAAATTATGCCGATTTGATGAAGTTTAAATTATCAAATGGCGAAAAGCTTCCAACGCTTTATGAATATATTTCAGAAGGAATAAAAAACAATAAACACACACTTTTAGTTTGCGAAATAAAACCTTCGGAAATAAGCAAAGAACGAGGGCAAAAAACAGCAGTAATGACGGTTGAAGTCATCAAGAAACTGAAAGCCAATAAAAAAACATGCTATATAAGTTTTGATTACGATATTCTGAAACAAATTAGAGCTATTGATTCAAAAACTTCGCTGCAATATTTGGAAGGAAATAAATCTCCAAAAGAAGTTAGAGCAGACAAAATCAATGGCGTTGATTATCATTATTCTGTTTTTCAAAAACACCCAGAATGGATACAGGAAGCAAAGGACAATAAAATCATCCTAAACGCTTGGACTGTTAATGATGCAAAAGATATGGATTGGATTATCGCTCAGAAATTCAATTACATAACAACAAATGAACCCGAACTTTTAAAGGAAAGAAAAGAGATTAAGAACTAATCTTTTTAAGCTTTACTAAAGAAATCTAACCATGAAAAAGATATATAAACAACTTACGCCGATCTTGTTTTCGATGTTTTTCGGAGGCAGTCTTTTGGCACAAAATTCTGGTAAAACAGAATGGTTTGATCCTGCAAAACCCGCAACAACATATTGTAATCCAGTTAATATTGGGTACAATTTCACCACACACAATCACAATGGAATTCCTGAATCTCGACGCTCAAGTGCTGATCCTGTAATCATTACGTACAAGGGAGAATATTATTTATTTGCCACAAATCAAGCAGGTTTCTTTTGGAGCAAAGACATGTCGGATTGGAAATTTGTGTACGGAAGTTTTCAAAGACAACCGGGCGACGATGACCAATGCGCACCTGCAGCTTGGGTGGTAAACGATACGTTGTTTTACGTTGGTTCAACTTGGAAAAGAGATCATCCAATTTGGAAAACGGCTGATCCAAAATCAGGAAGATGGACACGTCACGTTGATAAAGCTATGTTGCCGACTTGGGATCCAGCGATTTTTCAAGACGATGACAAAAAAGTATATATGTACTACGGTTCAAGCGGAAAATTACCTCTTGTGGGAACAGAAGTTGATTATAATACTTGGCTTCCAAAGGGGAATCAAGCGGATTATGCACAATTATACAAAGCGACAGAAGTCGAAGATATTCAGCGCCCTTACGGACAAATAAAAGAAGTTGCAATTTTAGATCCGTCATCTCACGGGTGGGAACGTTTTGGACCAAATAATGATATGGAACCTGCACCTTGGGGAAATTTCATTGAAGGTGCTTGGATGACGAAACACAATGGAAAGTATTATATGCAATACGGAGCGCCGGCAACGGAGTTTAAAGGTTATGCAAATGGAGTTCATGTAGGAGATAATCCGCTAGGGCCTTTTATGTATCAAAAACACAATCCGATGTCGTATAAACCTGGTGGCTTTGTAATTGGAGCGGGTCACGGTAATACTTTTGCAGATATTTACGGAAATTATTGGAACACAGGAACCTGTAAAATCTCAATAAAAGACCGTTTTGAGCGTCGTATCGATATGTTTCCCGCCGGATTTGATAAAGATGATGTAATGTATTCAATTACAGCTTACGGAGATTTCCCAATTGTGCTTCCAACGGGCGAGCGCGATCAAACAAAAGGCGTTTCATCTGGTTGGATGTTGCTTTCATACAAAAAGCCTGTAACTGTTTCTTCTTCTGAAGAATGTATGGAAGTTGAAACGCACAGAATGGATAACGGAGGGAAAAAAGTCTATGAGAAATTCTGTTACGGAGCTGAAAATTTAACCGACGAAAATATCCAAACCTACTGGTCTGCAAAAACTAGCAATCCTGGCGAATGGCTTCAAATGGATTTGGGAAGACAAATGGAAATTAAAGCGCTTCAGATTAATTATGCGGATCATAAAGCAACGCAATATAACAAGGCGATGGATATTTATTACCAATATAAAATATTCATGTCTGATGATGCTGTAAATTGGACTTTGGTTGTCGATAAATCTAAAAATGATAAAGATGTTCCGCACGATTATGTAGAGCTTACAAAATCAATCAAAGCGCGTTACATCAAAATGGAGAACATTCACAACGCATCGGGATTGTTTGCAATATCAGATTTCAGAGTTTTTGGAAATGGTTTGGCAGAAAAACCCAAAGCAGTATCTTCTTTTAAAGTAGATCGAAACAAAACTGATTCACGCAACGCCATGATTTCTTGGAAAAAGCAAAATGATGCCGTTGGTTACAATATTTATTACGGAATTGCCCCTGATAAATTGTACAACAGTATTATGGTTTACGGCGACAAATCATATGATTTTAGAGGTCTGGACAAAGGGACAAAATATTATTTCACCATTGAACCTTTTAATGAAAACGGAATTGGTACAAGAAATAAACTGATTGAGGTGAAATAATTTTCATTGAACAAAAAAAGTCAAACACAAATTCCACAAATTCGCACAAATTAATTTGCGAAAATTTGTGGAATTTGCGGTTATTAGAACTTTGTAATCTTGTAAAATATAAGCCTATTAATCAAACTTATTGACTTCAAGTTTGGATTGGTTTATTAATTAAAATATTAAAAGCTCTAATTGTAAGTTTGAAGAATTACAATTAGAGCTCTTTTTTTGAAAAAAGACTACGAAAAAAATTCTGACAGGTCTGAAGAATTTTGTTCCTTTGCTAAACAACCCAAAATGCTATAAAAACAATGAAAAAAACGATTCTTTTAACTGCTTTAGTTTTAAATGGATTGACCGCATCTTTTGCACAGTCAAATGATGAAAAAAACATCAAATTATTTTATAAAAAAGCCTTGACCGAAGCTAAATGTTATTCTTGGTTAGAATATCTTTCAAATGATATCGGAAGCCGTTTATCTGGTTCTAAAGGTGCTGCTGAAGCAGTTGAATACACAAAAAGACAACTAGAAGGTCTAGGTCTTGACAAAGTATATCTTCAAGAAGTTATGGTTCCTCACTGGGTTCGCGGTGAAAAAGAAACAGCTTTTATTCAAGATGGAAAAGTAAAAACTGCTGTGCCAATTTGTGCTTTAGGAGGTTCTGTTGCAACTCCAAAAACTGGAATTACGGCAGAAGTAATCGAAGTGCAAAGCCTTGACGAATTAAAAGGACTTGGCGACAAAGTAAAAGGTAAAATTGTGTTTTTTAACCGACCAATGAATCCTGAAAACATTGGAACTTTTGATTCTTATTCTGCTGCAGGAGACCAAAGAAGAAGCGGTGCAAAAGAAGCTGCTAAACTTGGTGCAGTTGGCGCAATTGTTCGTTCGTTAAACTTGCGTCAAGATGATTTTCCTCATGCAGGGGCGCAAAGCTATGGCGATTTACCAAAAGAACAATACATTCCGGCTGCTGCAATTAGTACAAATGGAGCTGAATTATTGAGCAAAACATTAAAAGCAAATCCCACGTTAAAATTCTATTTCAAACAATCTTGCGAAACTTTGCCTGATGCATTATCATATAATGTAATTGGAGAATTGACAGGAACGGTAACTCCAGAAAATGTTTTGGTTGTTGGCGGACACTTGGATTCTTGGGATTTGGCAGACGGTTCTCATGACGATGGAGCAGGAGTGGTGCAAAGTATGGAAGTAGTTCGTATTTTGAAAAACTTGAACTACAAGCCAAAAAATACAATTCGTGTTGTATTGTTTATGAATGAAGAAAACGGTGGAAAAGGCGGTGCAAAATATGAAGAAGTTGCAAAGCAAAAGAACGAGAACCATATTTTTGCTTTAGAAAGTGATTCAGGCGGATTTACGCCAAGAGGATTCTCAATCGAAGCTGATGACGCAAACTTCAAAAAACTGCAAGGATACAAAGATCTTTTTGAGCCTTATTTAATTCACAGTTTTGTAAAAGGACACGCAGGATCAGATATTGAGCATTTAACTTCAAAAACGATTGTAAAAGCAGGTTTACAGCCAGATTCACAACGTTATTTTGATTACCACCACGCTGCAAATGATAAATTTGATGCCATCAATAAAAGAGAATTAGAGCTTGGTGCTGCAACAATGACATCATTGATTTATTTAGTAGATCAAAACGGAATTGTACTTCCAACTGCAAACTAAAAATCTTTATAAGCTGAACAAAAAGCTATGAGTTTATGCTCATAGCTTTTTTTTGCCGAATATTTCCAAACTAAGATTTGACCACAATCAAATAATAAAAATAGGTTATGGGAATGTTTGAAAGCAGTAGCAAGATTTTAAAGCAAATATCTTTTCGGTATTGTGGCAAATGAATAAATCTTTCCGTTAAATGGAAAACCATAATACTGTTTAGAATTATAGCCGAAAAAGCAAATGGCCACGCAATAACAAGAAAATTGGAGCTTTCGTTGGTCAAAATAAAAAGTATAAAGAATACAGTACTCATTATAAAAGTTCCGATTGCTAATTCGATAGATTGCTTTTCTTCAAAAGCTTTTTTATAATTTGTTTTCATAAGTTTAGATATTAAATGCTTCTTGAATAGTTGTAATGGGCAGGAACAACATTTTTGAAAAGTCCAGATGATGAAATGCAAAAGCGCGTTTTCCTTTTTTAAATTGGCGAATGAAATAGGAAATTTGTTTTGGATAAAAAATAGTTCCTGATGCAATAACAGCGAACAGATACAAGCTTTTTTTTCCATTTCCTAAAAGATAATATTGCATTCCTATTTCTTCGTAAACCGAAATTCCTGTCTTGGTTAAAACATGAATTATATCATGATCTTCAAGTTTTTCCTGAATGTCAAAATGATATTTGTACAAGAAATTCCCTAATCCATATCCCAAGCTATTTTCAGGATAATTCATTAATTCCGATTTATTGATTTGCCAAGGTTCGTTTTTTTTGAAATATTTTTGATATGGTTTTTTAGAACATTCATAAAGTTTTTCAATTAAATAATCTCTCATAAAATATATTTTAAAAAGTTCTTTGAATTTCAAAGTAAAAAAGAAAATAAAAAAGCTAATTGTGTTTTGAATTAGCTTTGTCTATTTTTAATACGTGTCAATTACCGTTTTTAATAACTCAGAATCAGAAAGGTCGGAGGGAGCGACAACTTTTTCTTCAAGCGGAATTTCATTCCCATATCGTTCCTTTAAAATTTTTTCGACTCTTGGATCTTTCAAATTAAAATCTTTTAATTCCCTAAGTTTTGAAAGTTCGATACCGGCAGCATTTTTATAAATTTTCCAAACTAGTTCCGAACAATAAATTCGATTGTCTGTCCATTCAAAATAAGCATCATATTCTTTTCCATCAAATTTTTGGCTGTAATCTTTCATTTTTTCAAGAACATTCGGAGTCAAAATTTTCTCTGAATTCTTTAGTCTTTTTACAACATATTTATTGTCTTTTCCATGTTGGATCCATTCATCAAAAGGAGTAAGTTTAACGGGTTGTACAGCTTCAAAAACAAACCAATTTCCGTTTATATTGTAGATTATCCCACAATGTGAAAATTTTGAATTAGTAGCAATTCGAACCGCTTCGCATTGAGGTGACTGCGAAGTTTGAAATATAATGTCTCCATCTTGAATTTTATCTGCAGAAGTTTTTTTTGCTTTTGAATCAGAAAATGGATTATTAGGAAACACCTTCATTGCTACAAATAATGCACAGCCAAAACTCAACAAGAAAGTAATAATCAGGAAAATATATTTTTGCTTTTTCATATTTTAGAGAATAAATAAAAAGTACTTTGAAGTACAAAGTAAATAATAAAAAAATTAGCTGCCAAATAAATGACAGCTAATTTATATTAAATAGTAAGTAAAATGTAATCTCGCGTTTTAAAGCCTCTAGTCCTTTTGACTTTAAGACTTTACACTTTCGACTTGCTTAAATTCTAAAAATACCGCCTACCGCAATAATTCTCTGAAAGAATAAGAAATGCTGTGTCGCTTTATCATCGTTGCTAATCGTAGTTCTAATATCTTTCATATCGATATAACCACCTTTTAACTCACCTTGAAGGTAAAAATGTTTAAAGAAAGTAAAGTTTAATCCCGCTTTTGCAGAAACCCCAAATCCAGAAATATGGAAATCATCATGACGCTCCATTCCTAATAAAGTTGTATTTGTTTTTGGATACAAAACTCCGCCTCCAATACCTTCAGTTAAGTTGATTTGAACTTTGTCAATATTTGGCAAACCAAACCATTTCGAAATATCGTCATGTCTAGAAACCTCTGTATTGATATAGTTCAAACCATCTGTATGCTCGTACATCAAAAAAGCAGGAGGATTTCCTTGTGCAACGCCTTTGTCGTAACCACCTTCGATAGCGCCATTTTGAGACATATCAACAGGAGTGTTATTATACGTTCCGTTGTAGTAAGATCCCGGTTGATCAGCAGGTAAATTGATATAACCAGTAACGTTTGCAATTTGATTTTGAGTCATTACATATTTCATGTGATCCCAGCCAATAGCAACACTGTAATGATCGTTGATGAAATATCCCATTCTAAAGTTAGTTTGAGGAATTGTCATATTTGCCGGATTCACATAATCAATATGGTATCCTTTTGGTTTATCATGAGCAGAAATGTCAGCAACCGAAAAGTTGTAATCTTTTCCTCTGAAATTTACATCAGATTTTGTGTAGCTGTCTCTGTTTCCTCCCCATGAAACAAAGAATTTACCTTTGTTATGAGCCGTATATTTTTCTACCGGAATTTCACTCTGTGCAAAAGTGTTTAAAGAAACACAAGTCAGAAGGAAAAATAAAATTTTTGTTTTCAAAGAACTTAGTATTATAAATTTAGAATGAGTTAACTGTTTTTCTAATAGCCACTAATTTTGTCATCAGGCCTTCAAAATAGTCTAAATGAAGCATGTTAGCGCCATCGCTTTTTGCATTTGCAGGATCAAAGTGCGTTTCGATAAAAATACCATCAACACCAACAGCGATACCCGCTTTGGCAACTGTTTCGATCATATCAGGTCTTCCTCCAGTTACACCAGCAGTTTGATTAGGCTGTTGCAAAGAATGTGTCACATCCAGAACCGTAGACGCATATTGCTGCATAGTAGGAATTCCTCTAAAATCAACAATCATGTCTTGGTAGCCAAACATAGTACCGCGATCTGTAACCATAACATTCTCATTATTACAGTCTAATACTTTTTGAACCGCATGTTTCATGCTCTCCGGACTCATAAATTGTCCTTTTTTCAAGTTTACTGTTTTTCCAGTATTTGCTGCCGCCACAACAAGATCTGTTTGGCGAACTAAAAACGCAGGAATTTGTAAAACGTCAACATATTGAGCTGCCATGTCAGCATCTTCATTTGTGTGAATATCAGTAACGGTTGGAACATGAAAAGTCTCCGAAACTTTTCTTAATATTTTTAAAGCTTTTTCATCTCCAATTCCAGAAAAACTGTCGATTCTAGAACGGTTTGCTTTTTTAAAAGATCCTTTAAAAACATAAGGAATCTTAAGATTGTCGGTAATACCAACTAATTTTTCAGCAATTCTAAGAGCCATTTCTTCTCCTTCAATAGCGCAAGGTCCCGCCAATAAAAAGAAATTCCCGCTGTCAGTATGCTTAATTTGTGGAATATGTTGTAGATTCATAAAGTTATTTTTTAGCAGTGCAAAGGTAGTTATGATTTATGAATACCACATGAAGATTTAAGATTATTTTAAGAAGCTGATCCTGCTATCCGCTGTAATCTTTTTCTCTAAAACCTTTTTTTATTGGTCATTGCAGGAGCTTCCTCCGGTCGCTCTGCAAAAACCATAAAAAATAGGTTTTCTCAAAAAAGGATTTCCGCTTCTATCAGGGCTAGAAGTTTAGTGGAATTTAGAAAATTTAAGTTAATTTAGATTTTAAGATAAATTTTTCAAATTAAACTCCGTTTCAAGAACAGTTTTTAAATCACCATCCTCAAAATAAATAATTTCGGTTTTGCCGTCGCTTACAGATTTTACCGAATTTTTAAATAATATTTTTTTCCCAATGGATTTTGTAAAACTACAATCAAGTTTTGCGTAAAAAACGAATCGGGATGCGAATAATTATAATAATTGGCAGGCTTAAAATCAATCCATCTTTGCGGAGAGAGATTAAATGAATATAAATTCGACCATTCTTTTCCCATTAAAATTTGAAGCAGATATTCGTCATCTTCGGTTTTAGTCAGCATAAAAGTATCCCAATCATGCTGGATTTCCTTTCCAATTTCGCTCAATTTTAAAGGTTCGCGAATACTATTGCCGCCAAAACCCAAATCGATTAAATAATCTTCGTTTTCAATAGTAGCAATAATCCCAAAATGCGTTTTTGCATTCTCCCCCGGATTCACCATTGGCCGTGCCGCAATATAATAATGCGGAAGCCCGATTTCTTGCAATGCCAAAGAAAATATCCCGTTAATCTGATAACAATAACCGCCACGTTTTTTATGGATAATTTGATCTACAATATCATCGCCAGCAAGCGAAATGATTTTACCGGCCTGTACATCAATATTTTCAAAAGGAACGCTGAACAACTGCGATTGCATTAATTTTTTGATTCCTGTAAAATTCAATTCAATTTCGCCAGAAAAATTTATTCTGTTTAAATACTGCTGTAAATTGAAATTTGTGGCTTCAATTTTATAGTGAGTTTTTGATTGTTGCATTGTAATTTAATTTTAATGTAAAGTTACAAATTCTAATATTGAGGAAACATTCTGCTGTTTGATTGGGAATTTAGATTAGTTATTGCCAATCTGCATTTGATGTTTTTGATAAAATCTCCAAAAAAGAAGCTGTCCAATAAAAAATAAAATGTTGATGCAAATATTCAGAAATACAATAATTTGGATGTTATTTATAAGACTTTCTGGATTTGTAGAACTGAAATTAAGCAGATTATAAAGACTAAATTTCCCAATAAAAATAGCTGGAATTGTTAGCGAAAAATGAATTAAAAATTTTTTAAGATTTATTTCGGAAGCACTTTTTGAAAGTTTCCAATAAAAAAAAGTTGTTATAAAAAGAATTAAAAACTTACTTGAATTTGAAATAATTTGCCCAGGAATAATAGTTGTATGCCAACCCGGAATAATTGAATAAACTGAATCAGAATTGATAAGGAAAATAAAAATGTAATAAGGAAATGTGGTTACGCATAAAAATACAAAAATTACAAAAGCTGTTTTTGTCCTGATCATTTTACTTCTCGTAAGATTTTTTTATAAAATATTGCACTATAATAACAATGATAAGCAGTATTGTAAATAAAAACGAAAAGAAAAATATTCCAATCATTCCCATTCCGCATCGATATGGTTGCCCTTGAAGGCTTTCAGTAAAATTATATGAAGCAATAAAGTAAGCTAAAATTGATAATACAAATTGCAAAAACAAACTGATCAAAGAAATAGTTCCAAATTTTAATGAAATACTTTCGCCAATTGCTTTTCGCCCGCATATCAATTGAAAAAATAAGGGTAATAGAATTAAAATTAATGGAGATATTCCGTACATAGTTAATTATTTCTATTCTTTAAGAATTACTCTTTCTTCAATCCCAATCCCATCGGAACCATTAAAATTCCTTTTTCATAAATATTCAAATACAGCTTGATTGGCTTTTTTTGCCCATTCCAAGTTAATTCATAAACGTTTAAAAATCCGGCTCCCATATCGCTTCTTTTGGTTGGAAAAGGACAACAAGTTTCCAAGCGTTTATAAGTGATTTTTTCTCCGTTTGGACCAGCAAGAGCATTTAGAAAACGAGTTTCGTTTAATGCCTCGTCTTTGGTGTTTCTAAAGAAAATATTTATTGGGTAATCAGGATCGTAGCCGTATCTTTTGTCTTTAGCAAAAAGGGTGATAGCAAACGTATTGTCTTTCTTCAAAATTAAATCAGGAGCATTATCATCAACATTTTTTAATGTCGATTTAGTACTCACGCACGAAGTTGCGGTGATTAATAAAATTAAAAAGAAGGTTATTTTTTTCATTGTTTATGCGTTTTTGGTCATGCAAATTTAATAGGTTTTTTTATCACTCCCGATAGCTATCAGTTAAATGATGAAAAGTTTAAAACTTAAAATCGATTTAAAAACGTTATTCAGCCTTTTTCGGATTCAGTTTTAATATACCAACCACAATCAGATATTGTGCCACAAGGTATGTGAGCATGATAAAAAACGAACTTTTTTCAATTGGCGAATAGAATTTGTTAACGGCCAAAATACTGTCTGAAAGGACAAAAAAGGCAGCTCCAGAGAAAACATATAAATTTCCAGGTTTTTTCCAGATCAAATAGCCATTAAAAGCAAATAAAAGCATTATTGAAATGACACTTGCATACACAATTACCGGAATTTTTAAAGCGCCTAAAGAAGGCAACAGAAAAGACAGCATTCCAATTAAGTATAAACCAATTACAACACTTCCAATACCAAAACGAACTAAGTTTCTTTTGATTTCGCCTTTATTTTGTTTGTTGAATAAGACACAATAGGCAACGTGCGAAGTTAGAAATGCTACCAATCCTAGAATAAAATAGATTTCTCCTAAATCTGTAAAGAGCAAAATAACGTCACCAATCCATGAAAATAGAAGTGCAAGAAGCAGAATGTTTTTTGTTGGAAAATTTCGGTAAAAATAAACTCCAAAACTTAGTAAGGGAATCAGAATTGGCTTTAAAAATAAATCTAGATTTTCGTAGCCTAAAAATATAACAAGCAGATAAACAAAACAAAAGGCGCTATAAATTTTAAAATAAGTAGAGTTTCTCATAAATGGTTAAGTAAATTAGCGGTTTGGGTCATTGGTTTTTTAAAATCTATAGCAACAAAGTAAATTGTGGTTAAAAACGATAAAGCCAAGTAGGCCAAAATTATATAATTTCCGGCTGAAAAAATAGTATTTAAACCAAACCAGTCGCCAAAATACAATATAATTCCTGATGCAACTGCAAAACGCAATCCTTCCCAAAAAATGGCATATTTATTTTTGTCCATCAATTCAGTATAACTGTAAATGGTGATCAAAATAAAAAAGCCGTAGATAAAGATATTTGGCAGACCAATTTTTGCAATATTGTCAAACAGATAACTTACGAACAAAAGCGTAATTAACATTTGTACAACCGACCAATAAATAAGTTTTTGAGAGTTTTGAGTGCCGTATTTGTCAAAATTAAAAACATTTTCAATTTTGTTTACAGGATATTTTTCTTCAAAATTTTCGGGACGCCATCCTGTTGGTTTAAACCAGATGGTAAATTTGTCTTTCCAGTTTTCGGCACGCCAAGCATCTTTAATTAATGGCAAGTATATACAATTTTACAGTAAAATAAATTAGGTTTACTGTAACTAACTACTTATATTTGTAATATCAAAAACAAGCTTTATCATGTTTAATAAAGAAATCAAATCAGTACTAGATTTAATCAAGGCTTTTCCTGATGAACAGACTTGTATAGATCATTTAGAGATGTTACGTTGGGATCGCGAAGTTGTCAGTCCTTTCGATGCTAGTTCTAAAGTCTATAAGTGTAAAGGTAATAAATACCAATGCAAGAACACAGGAAAATACTTTAACGTCAAGACTAATACTATTTTCGACAACACTAAAATTGAACTGCAGAAATGGTTTTTAGCAATTTGGTTAGTTACTTCATATAAGAAAGGTATTTCTTCTATACAATTATCCAAAGAGTTAGATATTACTCAGAAATCGGCTTGGTTCTTATTACAACGTATTAGAAACTGTTTTGGGATTGATGATGAAGAGCAATTAGATGGAATAATTGAAGCGGACGAAACTTTTGTCGGCGGTAAGAATAAGAACCGCCATAAAGATAAAAAAGTAGAACAATCACAAGGGCGAAGCTTCAAAGACAAAACTCCTGTATTAGGTTTGTTACAACGTGATGGAACAGTTAGAGCGTTTGTTATTCCCGATACTAAATCCAAAACTATTCAGCCTATAATTCTAAAACACGTTCAAAAGGATAGTGTTTTCATATCTGATGAATGGCACGGTTACAGAGGCTTGCATAGTCATTTCGACCACCATGTTGTTGACCACGGAAAGAAACAATATGTTGATTTCAATAATTCAGAAATCCACAGCAATAGCATTGAAGGGTTTTGGGGAATCATGAAACGTGGTTATAACGGAATCTATAATTGGTGGTCGAGAAAACACATGCAAAAATATGTTGACGAGTTTGTTTTCAGATTTAATAACAGAAAAACTACGCAATTTGATAGATTTACTATCTTGCTCTCTAATATGGAGAATCGTATAACTTATAAAGAACTAATCAATGGATAACAAAATTTCACATGAAGGCGAATTAGACCTAAATGGTTTTAAAATACCTTGTTATGTTTTAGAAAATGGCGAGAGAGTTCTGTCTACTGCTGGAATGCAAAGAGCATTAGGATTAGAGACAGAAGCAAACCAACGTTCGTCGGGAAGATTAGATGAAATACTATCCTCAAAAGCTGTAAGTCGTTTCATATCAACGGATGAGGATTCGGCGAAATACAATTCTGTAACGTGTTATCAAGGAAAGAAGAAGATTAGTGCTTATAAGGCTGTTATTTTACCTGAAATATGTGAAACCATGTTAAAAGTAAGGGATTATGCAAAGTCTAATGGCGAATATCTTGGAAGTAGGCAATTATCGGTTATAGAGCATGCAGATATACTTATTAGAGCTCTGGCAAGAGTTGGTATTATTGCTCTTGTTGATGAAGCTACAGGATACCAATATGAAAGGGAAAAAGATGCTTTACAAGTAGTTTTAAAAGCATACATAAATGATGAGTTGCTTAAATGGCAGCAAAAGTTTCCAGATTCATTTTATTTCGAGATTTTCAGACTAAACAAATGGGATTATACTGTAAGCGGAATCAAGAAAAGACCGGGAGTAATTGGAACTTGGACAAACGAATTAATTTACAAACAGCTTCCAAAAGGAGTTTTAGATGAATTAAAGACTAAAACTCCTAAGAGTGAATCCGGAAACTATACCGCTAGATTTTTTCAAAGCTTAACGCCAGATATTGGACATCCCGCATTAACTGCTCAAATTTACAAAGTGATTGGTATTATGAGTGTTTCTAACACATGGGAAGAGTTTAAGAATAGTTTTAACAGAATGGTCGATAGAGCTAATGGACAGATAGAATTGAATTTCGACGAAATAGAAAGTTCTATAGAACAAGAAAAAACATCAAAACCAAAATTAGAGAAACTTTCATCGTTTAACCAAAAGCTAAAACAAGGATTAGAATTTAATCCAAAAGAAGAGAAGAAAAAGAAGGAATAGATTTATATATTTGTTCTCGAAATAAAATATAGCGTTAGCTGTTTTTTCGTGTCAGAAATTCCGAAAATTTTAAACACACACCGAAAAAATAAGACTGATGCTCATGCTATGGCGTGGGTATTTGTGACTTGTTTATGTGTGTGGGCCCTCGGAAGCCTCTGACTGATACTAGCTTGCAAACCCACGCTTGTTATTTATAACTAACTTCACTTTGGGTTTAAGTGGAACAAACTTAAATCTAATTAAATGAAACATTTAAATCTTTTCGTTGTATTAACATTTTGCTTCTTAGTATTCAATTCTTGTTCAAGTGATGAAGAAAAACCTAAGCAAAACAATTCATTCTCATTAGTTGGCGATTGGTACAATTACAAACAATCAAAATTACGTGTAGATGCCGGTGTTCCAGCCGTAATTACTACATGTGGAACTGCAGGCTCTGGATTTGATTGTAATCTCGCATTAACTTACTACTCTGATGGAACTGGTAAAATTCAGCCACAAGGATATAATTTTACCTATTCATATATTGATGGCATTTACAAGGCAAATGGTACTATTTTTAAACTTTCCGTTATTAATAAAGATGAATTTTCTACATCTTCAAGAGTAACTCAACAAGGAGTTTTGTATGAGAATACCTTGTTTTATAAAAGAAAATAGATACATGAAGAATTTATTACTTTGGATTATAGCATTTCCTTTTGCTATAATAGCTAGTTCCTTAATTTCATCCGCCTACTCTTACATTGTAAGTTTAGTTATTTCAGAGCCTAAATTATTTACAATATTCGGTACATATATTCAGTTTTTTGCTCAGGGAATATTATTTGTAACGATAGTTTATTTCATTGTACCTAATTATAAATTGAAGTCTGCATTTGTTGCTTTTTTCGTGTTTACCGCTATTATGCTAGTTTCAGAATTTTATTTAAAGAAATTGTATTCAGAGCCATTGGAAATAACAAAAATGTGCATCTCTATAGCTGGTTCGTTGCTAGGATATTATAATATGACAGTAATGGGAAAAGCAGATAAATCAGAACAAAAATAAATAACTCGAAAGCCTCACTATAAGTGAGGCTTTTTTAATATCACATGGTCAATCATTCTACCATTTTTAAGTGAGTGAATAATTAAAAAATCTTAGTTATGTTTACTATTTACTACCTTCTTTTGTTTTCTCCCGAACGTAAAGAGTATCGACAACTTTTACGGGAGGATAAGTCGAAATTTTTGGGGATTCGTATGAAGTATTTTGTTTGGCTTCTCCCATTTTGGGTTTTATTTTGGAGCTACTGGATTTTTGATCTTGGCTATTGTATTCTGAATAAAATCTTAGAACTTCTATAAAACCGCCAAAGGCAGATAAAATTAGTATTGGCCAAAATAGCCAATATTTCAACCTCGATATTAAGCCCTCATAATACTCTTTCCTATCTAAGTTTTTTTGCCTTTTATTTTTTGCTTTAATATATGCTTTCCAGCTACCATTTTGCAGAACTTCTTGTCCTAACGCAGTGGGTTCATATATTTCAGCACGAGGAGTAATCAAATACCCTTTGCTTTTTAAAATAGCTGTACATTTTATTTGCTCAAAATTTGTAATTGGATTACAACTTCCTGTTCTTAGAATAATATCAAATATTTCTTCGGCAACGTCGTCATTCATAAATGAATTTTATTAGATTAAATTACATCTCTAAATATAATAAAAAACAATTAAATTTAACATTTCTTCGAAAGCCGTAGAAATTCACTGTAAACTAATATATACATACCTAATTAATAATGTCAAATGCTGAAAATTGATTTTTACAGGATTCCAAGTATTTGCTGGTCTTGTAATGCCAAAAACAGGCGGAACATCATCCATTTCAGCCTGAAAAGTTCCGAAAAGCTTATCCCAAAAAATGAAAATCTGAGAATGATTTTTATCTAAATATTCTGGATTGATAGCATGATGCACGCGATGATGCGAAGGCGTTACGATAATATGCTCCAGAAATCCCATTTTTTTGATGTGTTTGGTATGATACCAAAACTGTAAAAATAAGTGGAGTGGAAGCGTAATAGCAATTATAGATGCAGGAACGCCAAGCAATGCAGCAGGAATAAGCAAAAAGGTAAACAGATTGACCAAACTTGCAATTGGCTGACGAAGTGCACACGCCAAGTTAAATTCTTCACTGCTGTGATGAATGGCATGTTTGTTCCAAAGAAAATTGATTTGATGTGCCAAACGATGGCTCCAATAACCATAAAAATCAATCACAAAAAAAGCGATGATATAGGAGAGGACACTTGGTTCTAAATGCTGCAGCGCAATTTTTGAAACCAGCCATTCATAGGAAAGAAAAGTAACACTAAGCCCCAAAACATCTTTAACAGAATTCGTGATTCCAGAGCTGATACTCGATACGCTGTCTATTAAGGGCGCGGTATCGTTTTTTATATAAATGCCATATAACTTTTCTATCACGATTAAAGTTAAAAAAACCGGCATGGCAATAAATGAGTATTTTCCCGTATTCTTCCATAAAAAAAGCATTCTATTTTATTCAAATATAAAATAAAATAGAATGCTTTTTAAATTATTTGCAATTAAACAATTTCTGCGCTTAATCCGGCTTCTAAAAGTTGTGTGCATTGCGGTTTTAACTTGTCAAGCGGACCAGTTTTTACGGTGCATTTTCCGTTGTAATGTACAATTAACGAACATTGTTCTGCTTGTTCTGCCGTGTGGCTGCAAACACGCATTAAAGTATCAATTACGTGATCAAAAGTGTTTACATCGTCGTTATAAACTATGATTTCGTTATTGAAAACGGTTGCTTCCTTTTCGCGAACTCTTTCTCTTACTTTTTCTTTAGTACTCATCTTGTCTAGTTTTTGTACTTGTAATTACTTATAACTAATTTACGTATTTTAATGAAACCCAATTGTTTCGCTGGAATTTTTTAACATAAGTCAATCCTTTTTCAACGCAAGAAGCATCGATAAACGGAATATCTTCTTCATAAAAACCGCTGAATAAAATAATTCCTTTTGGATTCAAACTGTCAACATAAGCCTGCATGTCGTTCAATAGAATATTTCTGTTGATGTTAGCAATAATCAGGTCGTATTTTTTTCCGGCTAATAAAGCAGCATCGCCTTCGTAAACAGAAATATGCTTGCAGTTATTGCGTTCGGCATTTTCGATAGAATTCAAATAACACCAGTTATCAATATCAATTGCATCAATTGGCTCAGCACCTTTCATTTCGGCTAAAATAGCCAGAATCGCAGTTCCACAACCCATATCAAGCGTTTTCAAACCTTTGACATCCATTTCTAATAGATGCTGAATCATCATATGTGTAGTTTCATGATGTCCGGTTCCAAAACTCATTTTTGGTTCTATTACAATATCAAATTCGGCATCTGTTTTTGGGTGAAAAGGAGCGCGAACATGACATTTTCCGTCAACGTCAATTGGTTCAAAATTCTTTTCCCATTCTTCGTTCCAGTTTACCTGATCGATTTCTTCAATGGTATATTCAATTTTAAATTCTTCCGATTGTAAAATATAAATATCATCTAGGATATTCTCAACCCATAAATCCTTTTTCACAAAAGCAGAAATCCCGCTTTCAGTTTCTGTAAAACTTTCAAACGCTTTTTCGCCCAATTCAGCCACTAAAATTTCTGATCCCAATTCTTTCGGCTCAATTGTAAAATGATATCCTAAATATATATTTGACATAAATAATTTTTTTTTGCAAAGGTAAGAATACAAAGTAGAAATTGCTTATAAATCTATGAGAACATTGATAATTTAAGAATAATTTAAAATATAAAAAAAGCGATGCATTTAGCATCGCTCTATGTTTTTAGCCACAGATTAAAAGGATTTCCAAAGATTTTTTTTGGACTACTTTAAAAAATCCAATTAATCCTTTTAATCTGTGGCTAGAAAAAAATGTTTTTTAGATAGCTGTTACAATTGCTAAGAAATCGTCAGCTTTTAAAGCAGCGCCTCCAATTAAACCACCATCTACGTCTGGTTTAGAGAAAATTTCTTTAGCGTTTTCTGGTTTAACAGAACCACCGTATAAAATAGAAACTTCATCAGCAATTTCAGCTCCAAAAGCTTTGCGGATAACTTCTCTGATAAATTCGTGCATTTCTTGAGCTTGTTCTGGCGAAGCAGTTTCTCCCGTTCCAATAGCCCAAACTGGCTCATATGCTAAAACAACATTTGACCAAGATTCTTTTGAAATTTGGAACAATCCGTCACGTAATTGGTTTTCAACAATGTTGAAATGATTTCCAGATTGACGATCTTTTAATTCTTCTCCAAAACAGAAAATTACTGTCATATCATGTTTCAAAGCAGTATCAACTTTGTTAGCGATTAATGCATCTGTTTCATGGAAAATAGCTCTACGCTCAGAGTGCCCAAGAATTACTGTATTAACGCCAATACTAGTCAACATATCTGCAGAAATTTCTCCTGTAAAAGCACCACCTTCAGCTTGGTGAACATTTTGAGCAGAAACTCCAATAGTTGTATTTTTTAATTTTGTGGCAGCAGCTTGTAAGTTTACAAACGTTGGCGCTACAATAACTTGTGCAGTAGTTTGTGCTGGTATTTTAGTGATTAATTCGCTTAATAATTCTTCAGTTTGAGCTGCGTTTTTATGCATTTTCCAGTTTCCTGCAACAATCTTTTTTCTCATTTTGGTAGTTTTTATTATTCTTTTAATTTTTTGTTTTTAGTGGCAATTTTTTATGCTTGTTTTAAGCCTTTTAAAGCTTCATTGATTTTATCAAAATCAGTTTCAATAGCACGGTAAAGCACTATATTTCCTTTTTTATCAACTATAATGTAACGTGGAATCCAATCTAAGTCGATTGCTTTTCCGAATAAGCCTTTCATTCCGTCGTTCATCATGTAATGATCGCCTTTTAATTCATGTTTTTCAATTCCGGCTTTCCATTTGTCAGCTGTTTTATCTGCAGAAATGAACAAATACGAAACATCAGGATTATTTGCTTGAAGCTCTTTTACTTTTGGCATTGCTTTTACGCAGTCGCCGCACCATGACGCCCAAACTTCGATAACTAAAGTTTTTCCTTTGTATTTTTTCAGAATGCTTTTAAATGCTACCTGACTATCATTTGTCGCTAATAATTTTTCAGATAAAGCTTCTTTTGAAAATTCTTTTTTCTGTGCCTGAGAACATGAAAATGTAATAAACGCAATAACGACTAGGGCTAATTGTTTCATATTATATTTAAATTATTTTTATTAAGTACTGAATTCACAAAGTTAAACAAACAAATTGAATGCCAAATGGAGATTAACAAAATTTGAAGAGTCGTTTGATTTGTAACAATACGTGAAATTTTGGTTAGAAAAAACAGAATGAAATCGTAATAGTTGGTACAAAAAAGTAGAGATTATTTGAAATTGTTTTTTTAAAGATGAAAAAAGAATTGGATTTTTATTTTTTGAAACTGTTTTTGAAGAAAAAAAACGTCAATGTTTTGCTTTTTTTGAACAAAAAAGGAACCTAAAATTAAGTTCCTTTTTTAATATATTTTAAATCTTCGTGTCAACTAAAATTTTATAAACTCCTCGAGTTTGATCTAATTGAAAGGTTGCATTTTTTATTTGAAAATCTTTGTATTCTGTATGTGAACATTTACCACTAATTCTATTTGCTTGTACATGAAATTCAAAAATACTTTTTCCAGCAATATTTACGGAATAATTTATGGTTTCGGTTTTCCACCCAATACTTTCAATTCTAATTATATTATAGTTGTTCTCAGAAAAAAAATTGAATTCGATATTTTTCCCAGAATCATCTAAGTCTTTTACTGTAATGTCACTGCTTTTGTAAGTTCCGTTGGTAAATAAATTTTCTCCCGTTGTTTTATCTACAAGTTCAAAAGAGAAGCCTTCTGGGGGTGTAAAACAAGAAATAGAATCATTGCTGCATCCATAAGAAATAACGGCCAAGAAAATAAAAATAAACTTTGTTATAATTTTCATAGTAAAAAATTGGTTAGGCTTTTTTCAAATGTAAGAATTATATTCTGATTTAAATATTAAGTTTTGATTATGAATTTTAGTTTAAATCATAATTTCCATTTGCCCATTTCTTGCAAGGAATAATCCATAAATCCAAAGCTTTGTATAAAAAGCCATGTTTAAGCCCCGTATTGAGTTCGATTTCTTTAAAATGATTTATTTTAAGTTTCGAAGTTTCTTTTCTTTTGATTGCCGAAACACCGTAGACATCTGATTTTTCATAAATAGTTAATATGTTTCCACAGAAGTTGATTTCTGGAGCCTGTTCAATATCAACATCTCTAAAACATCCAATAAAGACAAAATTCACATCTGGATTTGCTAAATAAGTAGAAGTATATTGTGCAATATAACCACCTTTTGAGGTTCCGATAACGGTAATTTTATTTGGAGAAACTCCGTCTTTAATAAGTTTTTTAATTTGCTTTACAATCTTTTGCGCATATTCAGCGGCATTTGTATTTTTCTTTCTTATTTCACTGAAAACAATAAAGTTGTCTTTTTTAAATGAAGCTAAAATTTCGTTATATTCTGCTTTTCCATATTCAGGATGGGGAACATTTAACGGATTTTGTTCAATATATGCATTGTGGAGAAAAAAGATATAGCGTTGGTCTTTATTGTCTTGAGCTGAAACAAGAACGCTGAAAAATAGAAGTAGCAAATAAGGCGAAAAAAACTTTGGTAATTGTTTCATAAATATGGTTTGTTTTGGATAATTTTCAAACCAAATATAGGTAAAAACAATTGTGGAATTTAAAAATTTTCTTATAAAAAAAACGCCGATATTTCTTGAAGAAGAATATCGGCGTTCATAACTATTTTAAGTTTTTATTTTTTTAAATCCCGTAAGCAACATCTGATAATTTCAAATCATCAACATCATTATAATGTACTTTTTGAACAATTGTTCCTTTGTGAAGTACGACAATGCTTGGATTTGCTCTTTCAATTGTTTTTAAAGCTGTTGCATCACAGAAATAAAAATCAATATCTAAATTATATTGTTTTTTAGCTTTTGCAATTTCATCGGCTCCAGAAGCGGTCATGCCAATTACTTTGTAACCTTTTGCTTTTGCGTCTGCGCTTACTTTGGCTAATTTTTTCATTCCGTCAGGATTAGATAAAGCCAGATCATAGGTTACAAAAACTAATAATTTTGGTTCTTGCAATAATTCTGCTTTGTAATCAGAATCATCTTTCGTCATGGTAAAATCATGAATTGGAGGTGTATAACCTTCAGTAATCACTTTGTCTTTTCTGTCAACAAAAGTAGCGCCTTCAGGAATTTTCATTAAATCTTTTTCAGTAAATTCTTTATCAATTCCATTTACTTTATAAATGAAAATCATTTCAACAACTGATTTTGGAGCGCCTTCTGGAATTTCCATCCCTTTCTCTATGTTTGTCCCCACTTTATACGGACGGAAATCTTTAATTGGATTGTGGTTTAAAACCCAAACAGCCATAAAAACGCATAAAATAATGCTGATTAGAGCCAGTATATTGGTAATCATTTTTGAAAATAAAGGCCTTACTAATTTTTTATTGGTGAATAAGATCACAATAAAGAAAAGCAAAACAACATCTTTTGTAAATGACTGCCAAGGTGTTAAGTGTAAAGCATCACCAAAACAGCCACAATCTTTTACTACATCAAAATAAGCAGAGTAGAAGGTAAGGAATGTGAAGAAAACAATTAATAAAAGTAGCGCCCAAATGGTCAATTTTGATTTATAGCCAAGCAACAACATGACACCCAAAACTACTTCTAGAATCACTAAAAATATTGCTAACCCTAAAGCAAGAGGCTCTAAAAAAGGCATATTGAAAACCGGCTCGCTAAAATATTCGGCTAATTTATAAGAGAAACCAACAGGATCATTTAGTTTGATTAATCCAGAAATGATAAATAAAACACCGACAAATAATCGGGAGAATTGGGTAATGATGTTTTTCATGGTAATTTATTTGGGATTGTCATTGGCCCGAATTTCACGAATCTCCACGAATTAATTTGTGAAAATTTGTGAAATTAGTGGCTAACTATTATTTAATTGGATTGAGAATTAGAGCAAAAACAGCATAATTAATCATATCCTGATAATTTGCGTCGATTCCTTCAGAAACTAAAGTTGCGCCTTTATTGTCTTCGATTTGCTTTACGCGAAGAAGTTTTTGCAGAATCAAATCGGTTAATGAACTAACACGCATATCACGCCACGCTTCACCGTAATCGTGATTTTTGGCTTCCATTAAATCTTTGGTAAGCTTCACTTTTGCATCATATAATTCGGTTGCTTTTTCAACGTCCAAATCCGGCTGATCAACAACGCCCAATTCTAACTGAATTAAAGCCATGATTGAATAATTGATGATTCCTATAAATTCTCCTTTTTCATCTTCATCAACTTTACGGACATCATTTTCCTGTAAACTTCTGATTCGTTGTGCTTTTATGAAAATTTGGTCAGTCAATGACGGAAGTCTTAAAATTCTCCATGCGCTGCCGTAATCTTTCATTTTATTGATAAATAAAGTACGGCAAACCGTAATTACATTATCAAATTCAAGGGAAGTATTCTTCATTTATTGCTGTATATTTGCTTAAATTTTTTCAAAAATAAGGATAATTTTTTAAGAGTTTCAAGTTTCATGTTCTCTTTGTTTCAAGTTTTTTCTAAACAAAGTGTTAACGGTTATGACTTGAAACTGAAAAATGTTTCAAGTTTCAGGTTTCAAGTTGCAAGTTCTGGAACTTGTGCAATCTATGTCAACTTGAAACTTGAAACCTGAAACAAAATAAACAATGACGATTAACTGCAAAGGCGAACTTATAGATTTATCGATTCCGAAAGTAATGGGAATTTTGAATGTTACGCCAAATTCTTTCTTTGATGGAGGGAAATACAAAAACGAAGAAGAGATTATTTCTCAAGTCGATAAAATGCTTTCTGAAGGAGCAACATTTATTGATATTGGGGCATATTCAAGCAAACCAAGCGCCGAATTTGTCAGCGAACAAGAAGAAATCGACCGAATTGTTCCCGCAATAGAATTGATTTTAAAGCATTTTCCTAAAACATTATTGTCAATCGACACTTTTAGAGCCGAAGTTGCGAAAGCAAGCATCGAAAGTGGCGCGGCGATTATAAATGATATTGCGGCGGGAGAACTGGACGAAAAAATGTTTGAGGTTATTGCGAAATATAACGTTCCATACATCATGATGCACATGCGTGGCAATCCGCAGACGATGCAGAGTTTGACGCAATATGATGACATTGTAAAAGAAATGCTTTTTTATTTTTCAGAAAAAGTAAAAAAGGCAAGAAGTCTGGGAATTAATGATTTGATTCTTGATCCAGGTTTTGGTTTCGCCAAAACAACGGATCAAAATTATGAAGTCATGCAAAAAATGGAACTTTTTAATTTATTGGAATTACCTGTTTTAGCTGGTATTTCTAGAAAATCAATGATTTATAAAACGCTTAATATTACGCCACAAGAGGCCTTAAACGGAACAACGTTTTTAAATACGATTGCGCTGACAAAAGGCGCAAAGATTCTGCGTGTTCATGATGTGAAGGAAGCGGTGGAATGTGTTAGTTTGTTTAATAAATTAGGTTTGTAATCGTCTATTTTGTCATTTCGACGAAGGAGAAATCTTCGCAAGTAGCTCGACAAAGATTGGCGAATTTTTATACGGAGTTTCTTGCGGAGATTCCTCGTTCCTCCTTTAGATTTGTTTTTTGAAATTTTGAGTAGATTTATGATTGAGAAAGGAAGCAAAAGT
>NZ_VJYD01000001.1 GCF_007341385.1 Flavobacterium daemonense | reverse complement strand
CGAACAGAGAAGTTAAGCCCGCCAGCGCAGATGGTACTGCAGTTTTGTGGGAGAGTATGTCGTCGCCTTTCTTTTGAGAATCCTCATCATTCACTTGATGAGGATTTTTTTTGTTTTTAGAGATTCTTGGTCTTATTGAAAATCTTTTTTGATAAAATATTTATTATAAAATTCCTATTTTTACTTTCTCATATAAATATATCATTATGCAAAATGTTTTCCAGAAAGAAGATTGTAATCAGTTTATTAATAGAATAAATGAGCTTAGACCAGATTCAAAAGGATTATGGGGTAAAATGACAGTTGCTCAAATGCTTGCACATTGTAATGTTACATACGAAATGGTTTATGATAATATTCATCCGAAACCAAACACATTTATGAAATTCATTTTGAAATTGCTTGCAAAAAATACAGTTGTAGGTGATAAGCCTTATCCTAGAAATGTTCACACAGCTCCTCAGTTTATTATTAAAAATGATCGCAATTTCGAAATTGAAAAAAATCGTCTAATAGCTTATATTGATAAAACTCAAGAGATTGGTGAAAATAGTTTTGAAGGAAAAGATTCTCATTCTTTTGGGAAGTTAACATCGGCAGAATGGAATAATATGTTTGCAAAACATTTAGAGCATCATCTTTCTCAATTTGGTGTTTAAAATTTGATAACCATGAAATTTTCTATAATTATTTGTTTTTTGCTTGTAGGATTTTCGGTTAATGCTCAAAAACAGGAAGTTCAAAAAACTATTGAAACTTTTTTTGAAGGATTTCATCAAAAAGATACTTTGAAAATAAAATTGGTTTGTGCTGATAAGATGATTCTTCAATCCATTAGTGAGAGTGTTTCAAAGGGAAATAAATTATCTGAGGAAAAAGCTAATGAATTTTATAAATCAATTGCATCAATTCCGTCGATTATGAAGTTTCAGGAGAAAATACTTAGTTATACTATTCAAATTGATGGAACAATGGCGCATGTTTGGGCGCCTTATGAATTTTATCTAAATGATAAATTAAGTCATTCAGGAGTAAATACTTTTACTTTGTTTAAAGAAAAAGATTCTTGGGAAATTATATATTTAATTGATACTCGAAGAAAATAACTTTTAAAGAACTTCTGTAGCATAATAAAAGCAAAAATCGGTCAAAGGGCATTCGTCACATTTTGGTTTTGGTCTACAGGTTTCTCTTCCTAAAAATGATATTGCCATTCCAATTTCAGACCAAATACTTTTTGGCAAAACCTGCATTAAATCTTTCTCTACTTTATTGCCATCTTTTGCTTCTTTTATTATTCCGATTCTAGGTGCGACACGAATGACATGTAAATCGGCAATAATGCCTTCTGCCGGTTGATTTGTTTCTCTCAGAATAACATTTGCTGATTTTCTTCCGACTCCTTTCAATGCCGTTAACTCTTTCATGTTTAAAGGAATATCAGCATCATTTTTAAGTGTTTTTGCAATTTCTAAAAGCCAATTTGCTTTTGTGCCAAAATTCCGAACTTTACTTATGTATGAAATTAATGTTTCAAGGTCTGTTTTTGATAAACTGTTAAGTGTTGGGAATTTTTCAAATAGCACAGGTGCTATTTTGTTAATATTTGCATCAGAATCTTGTGCTGACAAAATTACCATTACTAATAACTGATAGGTGTTTTTATATTCTAAAGGATGCTTTTTGCCTTTATATTTATTCAAAATAGGTTTCAGTTTTATTTCCCAATCTGTTGTTTCTCCAAATAAATCCATTTCAGTTTTAGTTTAAATTAGAAATTGTAAGCTGTAACTATCACAAAATTAGTTAGTTTTGATGAAATTCATGATTTTTTTTATAACATTTTGATTGCCAAGTATTTTTCTGTGTCCCAATCCATCGGTTAAATACACAGTTCCATTTTCGAGTTGTTGATGAATATGAATTCCAGCTTTAACAGAAACTTCAGGATCATCATTGTCATGAATTACTAAAACTGGTATTTTTACTTTCTGTGCTGCTCTGTAGGCTGAAAAGTCATCCATTTTGACTTGATATTTCTCTTCAAAAAGATTACGCAGGCGTTCACTTATTTCTTGTTTTAAACCTAATTTTGAAATGAACTCATCCAAAATATCCTGTACAATATCACCGCTTCCTATTATAATTGCCTTATTCGTTTGTAGTCCGTCTTTTATTGCGTTTAAAACTGACATTCCACCAAGTGAATGACCTATTGCCATTTCGAAAGGTCCAAATTGTTTTTCAAGTTCTAATATAGAAGCAATAAACTCAGACATTATCGTAGATTTTCCTCTTGATTTTCCATGTGCTGGAGCATCGAAACTAACTGTTGAAAAACCATTTTTCAAAAGTTCGTCTGCTATTTTAAACAGCTGAGTGCCTCTTCCAGACCATCCATGGACTAATAAAATTTTACGATCGCTTTCTCCATATTGATATGTCACAATATTTTTATTTATCGCTGGGACATGAATTATTTTGTGAACACTTTTAGAATCCATTTCAAGTTCTCGTTTTGGAACCTTATGTTTTATTGGTGTTGTAAATAATTTCGCTGCATATTTGGTAACCAATTTGGTTGAAATAAAAGCGCAAATTTTACAGGATAGAATAATAAACTGTGGAATTTTTAATGATTTAGTAGGATTAGTTTCCTTTTTTGCCATAATTAATAAATTTTTTAAGAAAGCTGAATTTTGCTTATTTTTTCCTAAATTTAAAAAACATAAAAGTAGCATATTAATAATTGTTTGTAGAAAAAAAATAAATCATTAATTGCTATTTAATCTTTTTATAAATTTTCAGCATGGAAATATTTCATTTAAGTGCAGAGTGTTACCCAATGGCAAAAGTGGGTGGACTGGCTGACGTTGTTGGAGCATTGCCTAAGTATCAGACAAATGCAGGTCATGAAGTCAGAGTTGTCGTTCCATGTTACGATACTAAATTCAAAAAAGAAAACGATTTTGAATGTGTTCACTGGGGAAATATCAAGCTTGGGAATTTTGATTTTCCGTTTAGCGTTTTAAAAGAAACATCAGATAAATTAGGTTACGAATTATATCTAATCGAAATTAAAGATTTGTTTGACCGTCCAAACGTTTATGGATATGAAGATGATATTGAACGTTTTTTATCTTTTCAAATAGCAAGTTTAGATTGGATTTTAGCACGAAAAAAAGTTCCTGAAATTATAAATTGTCATGATCATCATACTGGTGTTGTTCCGTTTATGATGAAATATGCTTACAAATATGCGAGTCTGCAAAATGTAAAAACTGTTATTACAATTCACAATGGCCTGTACCAAGGCTGGTTTGGTTTTGACAAACTGCATTATTTGCCAGAATTTGATTTAAGACACATCGGTTTTTTAGAATGGAATCATTCAATTAATTCGTTGGCAGTTGGTATAAAATGTGCAAATGCTGTGACAACTGTTTCTCCTAGTTATTTAAATGAGATCAATTATGCAGCAAATGGTTTAGAATCGTTGTTTAATTCTGTTAGGAGTAAATCGAAAGGAATTTTAAACGGAATTGATATTGAAGTTTGGGATCCTACAAAAGATAAAATGCTTGAATATCATTATTCAATTGAAAATTTTGAATCGGGGAAACAAAAAAACAAAGAAAAACTTTGTGAGCAGTTTGATTTAGATCCTACAAAACCGCTTTTTAGTTTCATTGGTCGCTTATTTGAAGAAAAAGGTGGAGATCTATTGCCACAAGCTTCTGCATTGGCATTATCGGAAAATTTCGAAAACATTAATATTCTGATTTTAGGATCAGGAAATACAGAAATAGAATCGCAATTAACACAATTGCGTAATGATTATAAAGGCAACTACAATGTTTTTATTGGTTACAATGAAGAATTGGCGCATTTAATTTATGCCGGTTCCGATTATATTTTAATGCCATCAAGAGTTGAACCATGTGGTTTGAACCAGATGTATGCAATGCGATATGGAACCGTTCCGATTGTGAGAAGAACTGGAGGATTAAGAGATACAGTGATTGATTTTGGGGATGAAGGGAATGGTATTTGCCATGACCAAGCATCGGTTGGAGATATTTGTTATTCAATAAATCGTGCGGTCAAATTATATGATGATAAAATAAATTTCAACATAGTTTTAAAACGAGGAATGGCGGCAGATCATTCCTGGGAAAGAGTGTGCCAAGAATATATCGAGATATACAACCTAATAATTGAGAAAAATGAAATTTAAAAAGAAAAATGTAGTTGCTATTATTTTAGGAGGAGGACAAGGATCACGTTTGTTTCCGTTGACGGAAACAAGATCAAAACCTGCAGTGCCAATTGGTGGAAAGTACCGATTAGTGGATATTCCTATTTCAAATTGTATCAATTCTGATATTTTTAAAATATTTGTTTTGACACAATTCAATTCTGCATCATTAAATGCACACATTAAGAACACTTTTAATTTTAGTATTTTCAGTCAGTCTTTCGTTGATATTTTAGCTGCTGAACAAACTCCAGACAATCCTACATGGTTTCAAGGAACTGCCGATGCCGTTAGACAATGCATGTCACATTTTTTAAAGCACGATTTTGACCATGCTTTGATTCTTTCCGGAGATCAATTGTACCAAATGGATTTTAACGAAATGCTGGAAGCGCACATTGCGGCCGATGCTGAAATTTCTATCGCAACGTTACCTGTAAATGCAAAAGACGCACCAGAATTCGGAATTTTAAAAACCGATCATGAAAACAATATTCATGCTTTTATAGAAAAACCTCATGCTTCTTTATTGCCAGAATGGGAGTCTGAAGTGAGTGAGCATATGCAGGAAAAAGGTAAAAAGTATCTTGCATCAATGGGAATTTATATTTTTAATAAATCGTTGTTGGAAGAATTAATGGCTAATCCGGAAACGAAAGATTTTGGAAAAGAAATTATTCCTCAAGCCGTTGGAAAGCATAAGATTTTGAGTTATCAATATGAAGGATATTGGACAGATATTGGAAATATTGAATCATTTTTTGAGGCTAATATTGGTTTAACGGCAGATATTCCTGAATTTAATTTGTTTGATAATGACAATAAAATTTTCACAAGACCTAGATTGCTTCCGCCATCAAAATTCAGAAATTCGATTATAAACCAGTCGCTTATTTCCGAAGGCTGTATCATAAATGCGAAAGAAATTAAAAGTTCAGTGATTGGAATTCGTTCTAGAATTGGTGAAGGCACTGTTTTAGAAAATTGTTACGTAATGGGCAATGATTTCTATCAAGATTTAGATGAACTGAATCACGAAGCCAGTATCAATAAAATTCATGTTGGGATAGGTGAAAACTGCTTTATACAAAATGCTTTGGTTGATAAAAATGTTCGCATTGGAAATAACGTTCACATTAGCGGCGGCAAGCATTTAGACAATTTTACCAATGAATTGTACAGCATAAAAGACGGTATTGTTGTCATTAAAAAAGGAGCAATTCTTGCAGATAATTTTAGAATTGAATAAAAGCAAAAATCCAAAACCCAAATTCTAATAGTTGCCTTAAAAACCAAATATGACAAAAGTAATCACGTATTCTCTTTTTACTGATTTTGATATCGATTTATTCAAAGCGGGAAAACATTTTAAATTATACGAAAAGTTAGGAGCGCATTTAATTGAAGTAAATGGAGTTAAGGGAGTTTACTTTGCCGTTTGGGCACCCACTGCAAAGTCGGTTTCTGTGGTGGGCGATTTTAACTATTGGACGCAAGATGAACATCAGCTTCAAGTTCGATGGGATTCTTCAGGAATTTGGGAAGGTTTTATTCCAGATTTGTCTAAAGGTTCGCTTTATAAGTATAAAATTCAATCAAATATAGATGGAATTGCAACTGAAAAGGCAGATCCTTTTGCACTATATTGCGAAAAACCGCCTCATACAGCTTCAGTTGTCTGGGATTTGGATTACACTTGGAAAGATAAGAATTGGATGGAATCCCGCCATGAAAATAACGCTTTAGACAAACCTTATTCGGTTTATGAAGTTCATTTAGGTTCATGGAAACGAGGAGAACACAATCGGTTTTTGAGTTATTTAGAGTTGGCAGATGATCTCGTAAATTATGTCAAAGAGACTGGTTTTACGCATGTTGAATTTATGCCAATTATGGAATATCCTTATGATCCTTCGTGGGGATATCAATTGACGGGTTATTTTGCACCAACTTCGCGTTTTGGAAAACCGCAAGATTTTATGGTTTTGGTGGATAAATTGCATCAAGCAGGCATCGGAGTTATTTTAGATTGGGTTCCGTCACATTTTCCTGATGATGCACATGGTCTTGGTTTCTTTGATGGCTCACATTTGTATGAACATCCAGATCGCAGAAAAGGCTATCACCCGGATTGGAAAAGTTTGGTTTTTAATTATGGACGTAATGAAGTCCGTGCTTTTTTAATCAGTAATGCTGTTTTTTGGCTTCAAAATTATCATGCTGACGGACTTAGAGTTGATGCTGTTGCGTCAATGCTTTATCTTGATTATTCTAGAAATGAAGGTGAATGGGAAGCTAATATTTATGGTGGAAGAGAAAATCTTGAAACAATTAGTTTTCTTAAAGAATTCAATGAAGTTATTTATGCTAATTTTTCTGGAGTTCAAACCATTGCAGAAGAAAGCACTTCGTTTCCGATGGTTTCAAGACCAACATTTACAGGAGGTTTAGGTTTTGGAATGAAATGGATGATGGGCTGGATGCACGATACTTTAAAATATTTCCAAAAAGAAACTGTTTATCGAAAATACCATCAAAATGATTTGACATTTTCGATGACATATGCTTTTACCGAAAATTTCATGCTTCCGTTTTCTCACGATGAAGTTGTTTACGGAAAAAAATCGCTTATTTATAAAATGCCTGGCGACGAATGGCAACGATTTGCTAATTTAAGATTGCTGTACGGATATATGTTTACGCATCCGGGAACAAAATTATTGTTCATGGGAGCTGAATTTGGTCAGAGCGACGAATGGAATTTTGAAAAAAGCCTTGATTGGCATTTGCTTCAATATGATTTTCATTCGGGTATTAAAAAAGTGATTACAGATTTGAATCAGTTATATAAATCAAGCCCAGCATTGTATGAAAAACAATTTACAGGCCAAGGTTTTGAGTGGATTAATTATTCAGATCATCAAAATGCTGTTATTTCGTATATCCGAAAAGGAAATAATGAAAATGAAAATCTAATTGTCGTTTGTAATTTCACACAGATTGTCCGAGAAAATTATAGAATTGGAATTTCTAAAAAAGGAAAATTGAAAGAAATTTTTAATACAGATGCGGTCATTTACGGAGGAAGCGGTGTTGCAAATCACAAGCCTTTAAAAGTTGATAATTCACCTTATGATGGAAGAGATTTTTCTGTAGAATTAATTTTGCCACCTTTGAGTGTTACTGTTTATTCTTTCGAATAGAAGTTGCATTGATTTTTTTGTAATGCTAAATTAGAATTTAAATGTTCTTAAATTATCGAATTGTCGATTTTAAGCGTCCTATTTTGCAACACATTCAGAAAAAACGTTTTCGTGAATAATCCTTTTATTCATAGTGCTTTAGCGAGTTTTTTTGTATGTTTGATATAGAATAGAGTTATGAATTTAAGATAACAGCGATATGATTACAAACACATCATTAGAACATAAAGGCAATCTATTTCCATCAAAAATAGTTTCGTATGAGCATGAGGGCGATTCGGTTTCTTTTTACACCGACAATAATGTAATCTTAAAAGTCACCGTACTTCGTGACAGTTTAATTCGTTTTCGTTTTACCACAAAAGGATACTTCAGTAATGATTTTTCATATGCAATTGACAAAACGCAACTTCATGGGTATAATTTTCTGAAAGTCAGCGAAGATGAAAATTACTTTGAAATTACAACCAGCAAAGTGGTTTGTAAAATCAAGAAAGCTGATGTCCGTTTGTCAATTTATGACTTGAATAATTTTTTAATTCTTCAAGATGAACTTGGTTTTCATTGGGAAGAAAGTTACGAATATGGCGGAAACATCGTGAAAATGAGCAAATCTTCAAAAGATGGAGAATGTTTTTACGGTCTTGGCGACAAAGCCACTCAAATGAACTTAAAAGGCAAAAGAGTAGAAAATTTTGCTACCGATCAATATGCTTACCAAAAAGAACAGGAACCTCTGTATAAAGTAGTTCCGTTTTATATTGGTTTGCACAATAAACAATCTTATGGTATTTTCTTTGACAATACTTTCAGAACTTTTTTTGATTTTTGTCAGGAAAGAAGAAATGTAACTAGTTTTTGGGCCGAAGGAGGCGAAATGAATTATTATTTCATTTACGGACCTCAAATGCAAGATGTTGTTACGACTTATACCGATTTGACCGGAAAACCTGAATTACCGCCACTTTGGGTTTTAGGTTATCATCAATGCAAATGGAGTTATTATCCAGAAAGCAAAGTCAAAGAGATTACTTCAAAATTTAGAGAACTCAAAATTCCATGTGATGCTATTTATTTGGATATCGATTATATGGAAGGTTTTCGATGTTTTACATGGAATAAAGAATATTTTCCGGATCCAAAAAAAATGGTTACCGAGTTAGCCGAAGATGGTTTTAAAACAATTGTCATCATTGATCCGGGAATTAAAATCGATAAAAATTATTGGGTTTATCAAGAAGCTTTAGAAAAAGATTATTTCTGCAAAAGAGCTGATGGTCCTTACATGAAAGGAAAAGTTTGGCCAGGAGAATGTAATTTTCCAGATTACACAAATCCCGTAGTAAGAGAATGGTGGGCAGGATTATTTAAAGAATTAATTTCAGAGATTGGCGTAAAAGGAGTTTGGAATGATATGAACGAACCGGCCGTTATGGAAGTTCCTAACAAGACATTTCCGATGGATGTTCGTCATGTTTACGACGGAAATCCTTGCAGCCACAGAAAAGCGCATAATATTTATGGGACCCAAATGGCAAGAGCGACCTATCATGGTGTAAAACGTTTTGCATATCCTAAAAGACCTTTTGTTATTACAAGATCAGCATATTCTGGTGCACAGCGATATACATCGTCATGGACGGGCGATAATGTGGCAACTTGGGAGCATCTATGGATTGCAAATATACAAGTACAACGATTATCAATCTCTGGAATGGGCTTTACAGGTTCTGATATTGGCGGTTTTGCCGAACAGCCAACAGGCGAATTGTATGCCCGTTGGATTCAGTTAGGGGTTTTTCATCCGTTTTGCAGAACACACTCTTCTGGAGATCACGGAAACCAAGAACCTTGGGCTTTTGATGAAGAAGTAGTTAATATCACTAGAAAATTTGTGAGTCTTCGTTATCAGTTGCTTCCGTATTTATATACGATGTTTTGGCAATATATTGAAGAAGGTGTACCAATGTTGAAACCTTTGGTGTATTATGATCAAGATGATACGCAAACACATTATCGAAATGATGAATTCATCTTTGGAAACCATATTTTGGTTTGTCCAATTCTTGAACCTAATGCTATAGGTAGACGTATGTATATTCCTAGAGGTGAATGGTATAACTTTTGGACAAATGAGTTTGCTGTTGGAGGACGAGAAGTATGGATTGATACAAAATTCGACGAGATTCCTGTTTTTGTAAAAGCGGGTTCGGTGATTCCTAAATATCCGGTACAACAATATGTTGGAGAGTTAGAATTTGACGAATTGATGCTGGATGTGTATTTCAAAAGAGGAAAAGAGAAATCTGTGGTTTATGAAGATGCACAAGACGGTTATGATTACAAAAAAGGCCGTTATAGCTTTTTGTCTTTCAGAACCATCGGAAAAGAAAAAGAATTGATTATTCAGCTTCATAAAGATGGAAAATATGATACGCCTTATAGCAAATATAAAATCAATTTGATTGGACTTCCTTTTAAAGTAACTGAGATTGAGATTGATAACGAAAAGATTGAATTTGATCAAGTAAATTTTGAATTAAATAAATTCTTAATTGTTGATAAAGAGTTCAATGAACTTCATATTATAGGTGAGTAGGTAAATTCTGATAAGGTTTTTGAAAATTATGTAAAAGGTAAAACGATTTTAGTTGTATTTTTGTGTATGAAAAAATTTATACTATTATGAAAAAACATCTAATTGCAGGACTTTTTACAGCAGTTTTATTGTACAGCTGTGCGACGAATCCTATAACAGGAAAACAAAGTTTAAATTTTGTATCAAATAGTGAATTATTTCCGTCTTCTTTTCAGCAGTACAATCAGTTCTTGACCGAAAACAAGGTCATTTCAGGAACAGCTGATGCAAAACTTGTTGAAACAGTTGGATATAAAATTAAAATGGCGGCCGAGAGATACCTAAATTATTTAGGTCAAACACAATATTTAAAAGATTATCGATGGGAATATAAACTTGTTGATAATAAAGAAGTTAATGCTTGGTGCTTGCCAGGAGGAAAAATCGTAGTGTATTCTGGTATTTTGCCAGTAACTCAAAATGAATCTGGTTTAGCAACTGTAATGGGACACGAAGTTTCGCATGCTTTAGCCAATCACGGTGCACAACGAATGTCTGCAGCACAGTTACAAGAAATAGGCGGAGCAGCATTAAGTGCAGCAACCAGCACAAAATCGGCGCAAACTCAAGAAATTTTTGCTCAAGCATACGGAATCGGATCTGAAGTTGGCGTAATGTTGCCATTTAGCAGAAGCAATGAAAGCGAAGCTGATAAAATTGGTTTGACATTAATGGCAATTGCGGGTTATAATCCTGATGATGCAGTAACATTCTGGAGCAGAATGGCGGCGAAATCTGGAGCTTCAGGAACGCCAGAATTTATGAGTACACACCCGTCTGACGCGACAAGAATTGCTAATATTAAAGCATTAGTTCCAGAAGCTAGAGCTATAGCGCTTAAAGTTG
The DNA here is from genome assembly GCF_007341385.1 of Flavobacterium daemonense. Lineage (GTDB taxonomy): Bacteria > Bacteroidota > Bacteroidia > Flavobacteriales > Flavobacteriaceae > Flavobacterium > Flavobacterium daemonense. The sequence continues at coordinate 532,201 of NZ_VJYD01000001.1, read as the reverse complement.
GAACTATAAAATAGAATTGTAATTTATCAGAAATAATTTTAAAAGCCGTTCGTTTTCGGGCGGCTTTTTTGTTGTTCATAATTTAATAATGTATGAAACGAACAATTTCTATTTGATTATGATAAAAATTGGATAAATTCGTAGCGTACTAACAAACCATTTCTATGAAAAACCTACAGAAAGGAGACAAGAAATTATTAAATGCATGGGCGTTTTATGATTGGGCAAACTCCGTTTATACACTTACAATTGCTTCGGCTGTATTTCCAATATTTTACGAACAATTATTTGCTGACCGCGATCACTATATTGACGTGTTCGGAATGCATTTAAAAAATTCTGCATTAATCAGTTTTACAACTGCTTTTGCATTTTTGGTTGTTTCTTTTATTTCGCCATTATTATCAGGAATAGCTGATTACGTTGGGAATAAAAAATCATTCATGAAATTCTTTTGCTATCTAGGTGCTTTGTCCTGCATGGGATTGTACTGGTTTGATCTCGGAAATATTTATATCGGTTTAGTATTTTATTTCTTAGGATTAATTGGGTACTGGGGAAGCTTGGTTTTTTACAATTCCTATTTGCCGGATATCGCTTTTGAAGAACAACAAGATAAAATCAGTGCCAAAGGATATTCGTTAGGATATATTGGTAGTGTTATATTGTTGATTATCAATTTAGCGATGATCATGAAGCCAGAAATTTTTGGAATAACAGGTGAGGGCGCTGCGATGAAAGCGATGCGTTATTCGTTTATTATGGTGGGAGTCTGGTGGATTTTATTCAGCCAATACACTTATTATTATTTACCAAAAGGAAGTAAAGAATCTGGAGAAAAACTGACTAGATCTGTTGTTTTTAATGGATTTAAAGAATTAAAAAAGGTTTGGGCATTATTGCAAGAAAATATTCCTTTGAAAAGATATTTAGGAGGTTTTTTCGTTTCGAGCATGGCCGTGCAAACTGTTATGCTTGTTGCTACTTATTTTGGTGCTCAGGAAATTAAATGGTCGTCTAAAGAAGAAAGTACAATCGGTTTAATAATTTGTATTTTAATCATTCAATTGGTTGCCGTTATCGGAGCTGTTTTAACTTCCAGAGCTTCAGCAAAATTTGGAAACGTAAAAACATTGATCTATATAAATGCTATTTGGGCGGTATTTTGCGCTTTGGCTTATTTTATAACACTGCCAATTCATTTTTACGTGATGGCAACCGTTGCCGGATTTGTAATGGGCGGTATTCAGGCATTATCACGTTCGACTTATTCAAAACTATTGCCTGAAACACAGGATACAGCTTCATTTTTTAGTTTTTATGATGTTGCTGAGAAAATCGGAATCGTAATCGGAATGTGTATTTATGGGATAATTGACCAGCAAACAGGAAGTCCGAGGAAAGCGATCGTTATTCTCGCAATTTTCTTCGTTACTGCAATTTTTCTTTTAATGAGAGTTCATAAAAAAGAGGCGCTTTAAACGCCTCTTTTGTTTTTTGATATTTTGAATTATCTATAAATAAAAGCTCAATAATAAAAGAGGAATGATTAGTTCGTTTTTTGATTTGATGATTTTGAAAAAATCTTTTATTATTGAGCTTTATTTAAATTTATGCTTTTGAAATACTTCCTGAACCAGAAACTTTTACATCACGTTTTTCAGGATTTCCTGTGTATTTAATATCGCCAGATCCCGAAACTCTTGCAGTAATGCTTTCGTTGCAGTTTACCTTAACATCCCCAGAGCCTGAAACCATTACATCAGCATTCTTAGCTTTCAAATTTGCCGCTTCGATATCGCCAGAGCCTGAAAGCTTGATAGCTACATTATCTGAATTTCCTTTTAATTTGATGTCTCCTGAACCGCTTAAGTTGAAATCAAAAGAGTTTGCTGCCACATCTAAATCAACATCACCTGATCCTGATAATTTTGCTGAAAATTTGTCATTCTTAATTTGAGATTTAGCAACAATATCGCCTGAGCCAGACAAACTAAGTTCAGATATTTTTTCAAAAGGAATTGTAATCTCTACTTTTTTTCCTGTGCTCGGACGCAAGTTTGTTCCTTTCTTTACATAAACTTTCAATGCATTATCCTCAACTTCAACAATAATTGCAGCTAAAATATTTTGTTCTCCTTTTATCGAAATTTTCCCTTCTTTCCCTGCTACTAAATCAACGTCAAAAAATCCAGATATTTTGATAGCATCATATTCTGAAGTTGTTCTTGTTTCAGTTACAACATTTCCATTTCCGTTGATCTTTTCTTGTGCGCTAGCTGTCAAGCCAATTAAAAATGCACCGTAAACTGCTAAATGAATAATTTTTTTCATGGTTTTTTGTTAGTTTAAAATTATTGTTTTTTGATTAATGATACGTTTCCGTAAGTTGAATTAATTATTACCTTATTCTGACCTTTCTTTTTATGAAAACCACTTATGCTTTTTGAGCTGTTTTTGGTTTCATTTACATTGATTTCTAAATCATCGCCATTTTTAATGTTTGCGTATTTTGTATTAATGTCAAAATCAAAAGCGTAATTGTAATTGTAGCCCACTGTAACATCTGTGTAACCCGAATTTATATTGACATTTTTTGCTTTTTCGGTCAAAGTGCCAATGTTGACTTTGCTGTAATTTGTATCAATATTTAAGTTGTTTGAAACTTCAGCAACAGAAACTGTAAGATAATTTCCTGTACCATTGCAGGAATTCACTTTCTGAAATTTCAGATTTCCGTAGCTACAGTCGTACTTAATATTTTGAGCATCAGAAATGACTAAATCAGTATAATTTGTATCAAAGTTTAAATTCCCAGAATCGTTGACTTTTAAGCCAGAATAGCGAGCTTCAATTAGTCCGTTTTTAATATAATCAATTGATGAATTGGAGCAATATTCGATATTTATTCTATTGGTCTGGTTATTTAATTTCCCAAGCGTTACTTTACCGTATTTACAGCTTATATCTGTTGCACCTTCTAAAGCAAGCGTCGTAATGTTTCCGTATTTATTCATCAATTTTACGGTTCCGTTTTTTGGAATTTTTACTACATAATTGATTTCGAAACTATTACTGCTGCCTCTTCCTTTGTTGGTTGAATTTCCAATTTTTGTAACAGCGGTAACCATTGATTTTAATGCTTCAATATCAACATCAATGGTGTTTAGTTTTTCGTTTACCCAATTTTCATTGTTTCCTGTCACTTTTATTGTGATATCAAGATCAACTTTATCTTCATCCCAAGTCGATATTGAAATATTTCCGTATTTGTTGTCAATATCAATTCCTGCATTCGAATTAACAATATACGTTTTTTTGATGTTTTTTTGTTTTGAAATATTTGTATCATCATTTGAAAATCCCAAAAACGGAATTAAAATGAAAAGAAATACTATTTTATAATGTTTTTTCATGGCTTGTGTTTTTTAAATTTTCGTTTTCTTCAATTCTTTTCAAAACCGTCTGCAAAAAAGATATTCTGGTTTGCAGATTGCTTATCATGGCATAAATAATTTGTTTGTTTTCGCCATTTTTTTGCAGCTCGTTAATGATTTTTTGATAATCGGCATCAAAAACTTTCATTTGTTTTAATGCATCATTTATGATTTGCTCATTTTCTGGCGAACTTTTTTCTTTGAGTTTAACAAGTTCATTATCAATTAGAATATTGAAAATAGAATCAGTACGTTGCGTTTCTTTAGATGCAAATTTGAACTCTTTTGGTTTTTCATTTTGATAAAAAACTGAAATTCCAAGCATCAATGCGATCGAAGCCGCAATCGAAGCTGCAAACCAGTAATTTTTCTTTTTTGGTTTCTTTCCGTTCAGTTTATTTAAAAAAACGTCCTGATGATCCGGATTTAATTCCTGAACATCCCATTGGTTTTCAAATTTGTTGAATAATTGATCTAAATTGTCATTTTCCTTTTTCATATATCCTGATTTTATTTTTTAGTTGTGATATATGTTATCATCTTTTTTATTGGTATTTGTTTGCACAAATTTTTTATTGTTGATGATTTCATATCTCCTCTAATTTTTTTCGCAAACTTTCTTTTGCTCTGCTAAGTGTAGTTCGGCAGTTTTGATAACTAATTTTCAAAATTTCGCTTATTTCTTCTTGATCGTAACCTTCAATGTAAAAAAGTGTCAGAACCATCCGGTAGCTGTCTTTTAGACTTAAAATAGTATCTAAAACTTGTTTTACTTTTAAAGTGTTAAAATCAATGGTTTCAGAATAAAAATCATCACTGCCTTCAATTTTATAAAGCGTTTTGCTTAGATCTTCGACCTGAAAAGCATTATTCTTTTTATAAAAATCAATACTGTAATTGATTACAATTTTCTTCAGCCACGCGCCAAAAGCAACTTCTTGTTTGTAGTCGTTTATTTTTGTAAATGCCTTCAAAAATCCTTCCTGCATGACGTCTTGTGCAAAATGTTCGTCTTTTACAATACGATACGCCACATTGTACATGGCTTTACTGTAACGGTTGTAAATTTCAAATTGGGCTTTTTGATTATTCTCTTTACAAAGCGCGATTAATTCTTCGATATTTTGGTTAGTTATACTCAAGTAATGGTTGCTAGTTTTTTACAATGACTTTGCTTTTTTTGATTTGTTACAGTTTTGAAAAAAATAATTTTATTTTTTTTTTGAATAGGTGGATTTGTAATAATTTCTAAAAGTTGGATTATTAAAAATACATATTTTTTAAAGATCTTAATTGATTGATATTGAATCATTTTTTAATAATTGTTTACTATTTTATATTTTTTTTAACAACTTAAAGGCAGGAAATTTATTTTATACTATATATTTGGCAAAAAAAAAATAAAAATTTTAACCAAAAAACAAAACACAAAAAATGACCAGAATTACTCTTCTTTTATTATTAACTGTGCTTTTAAATAGTTGTGCATCAGGATATAAAAAGATAAACCCAACAGCAATAAATTATTCTTCTAAAAGTATTGACAACAATATTGCATTAGAATATAAATACGATTTGTTGTTTAAAAAATACAAAAAGAAAGAAACTAAAAATGATGTAAAGCTAATTGCTGTAAAAATTAGCAATAACTCAGAAAATGATGTTGTTTTTGGGCAAGATTTTAGGCTTTTTTATGAAAATGGCAATCAGTTAAGTTTGATTGAAACTGAAAAATTTTATAAAACTCTTAAACAGAGTCCAGCTTCTTATTTGTGGTATTTATTGTTGTCTCCAATTCAAATTTATTCTGGAAGCACAACAAGTACAAATAATGGCTATACAGAAACTAAGCCAAGCAGTTCATTTCCGATAGGATTAATTGCTGGACCAGGATTAGCAGCAGGAAATATGATTGCTGCGGGAGATGCAAATCATAATTTCAAAAATGATTTAATGCAATATGAGATTAATGGGAAAACCATAAAAAAAGGCGAAACTGTTTATGGATTAATCGGTGTTCATTCAAATAGTTATGATGCAATAAGAATTAAAATGCAATAGGTGTTGTAATGATAAAAATTACAATTAAATGGCCTGAAACTTATTTCAGGCTTTTTTGATTTTGCCTTATAATTAAAACGATTTTATTTGAAAATTTGTCTTTTTTGCTTTTGGCACAATGATTGTCTATTTTTATGCCCTGTCTTGTAACGATCACATTTAGCAAAATTTTACTAAAAACTGGTTAAAGGAATGTTACTTTTGTAGACAGTATTAAAACTTTTAATGACAAAACGACTTAAATATTATTATGTCAAATCATAAAATACTCACTATTGACAATCTGTCACTTCAGGAATTTGATTCAGAAGCAGAATTAATTCCTTTATTAACTCCAGAAGACGAAGAGGAAATGAACAATGAGGAACTTCCTGTTTCTCTGCCAATTTTACCTTTGCGTAATACTGTTCTATTTCCAGGTGTTGTAATTCCTATTTCAGCAGGAAGAGACAAGTCTATTAAATTGATTAATGATGCAAATGCCGGCGGAAAAATTATTGGAGTTGTTTCTCAAATTAATGAAGAAGACGAAGATCCGTGTAAAGATGATATTCATAAAATTGGAACCGTAGCCAGAATTCTTCGCGTTTTAAAAATGCCTGACGGAAATGTTACGGTTATTTTACAGGGGAAAAAGCGCTTTGAAATCAACGAAGTTGTTTCAGAAGAACCATATATAACAGCAACAATTAAAGAAGTTGTAGAAGAACGCCCAACAGAGAACGATACTGAATTTACGGCTATTTTAGATTCTGTTAAAGAATTGGCTATCCAAATTATTAAAGAGAGCCCGAATATTCCATCTGAAGCGACATTTGCAATTAAAAACATTGAAAGCCAATCGTTTTTGATCAATTTTGTTTCTTCAAACATGAATTTATCTGTAAAAGAAAAACAAGGCCTTTTATCGATAAACGGATTGAAAGAACGTGCTTTAGAAACGTTGCGTTACATGAATGTTGAACTTCAAAAATTAGAATTGAAGAATGATATTCAGTCAAAAGTTCGTTTTGATTTAGATCAGCAACAGCGTGAATATTTCCTTCATCAGCAAATGAAAACCATTCAGGAAGAATTGGGTGGCGTTTCGCAGGAAGAGGAAATGGACGAAATGGGCCAGAAAGCGAAAACCAAAAAATGGGACGAAAAAACGCAGAAACATTTCGAAAAAGAATTATCTAAAATGCGTCGTATGAATCCGCAGTCACCAGATTTCGGAATCCAGCGCAACTATTTAGAATTGTTTTTAGAATTGCCTTGGGGTGAATATTCTAAAGATAAATTCGATTTGAAACACGCTCAAAAAATATTAGATAAAGATCATTTTGGTCTTGATGAAGTTAAGAAAAGAATGATTGAACATTTGGCAGTTCTAAAATTGCGAAATGATATGAAATCACCAATTATATGTTTGACAGGGCCTCCGGGAGTTGGTAAAACATCTATTGGTCGTTCTGTGGCTGAAGCTCTAGGGCGTGAATATGTTCGTATTTCATTAGGCGGTTTGCGTGATGAAGCGGAAATTCGTGGACACAGAAAAACATATATTGGAGCAATGCCAGGAAGAATTATTCAAAGCTTGAAAAAAGCTGGAACTTCAAACCCTGTTTTTATTTTGGATGAAATCGACAAATTGTCTAGTGGCAACAGCGGTGATCCTTCTTCAGCGTTATTAGAAGTTTTAGATCCAGAGCAAAACAGTGCTTTTTATGATAATTTCCTAGAAATGGGTTATGATTTGTCTAAGGTGATGTTCATTGCAACGTCAAACAATATGGCGACAATTCAGCCAGCATTGCGTGACAGAATGGAAGTGATCAAAATGTCAGGTTATACTATTGAGGAAAAAGTTGAAATCGCAAAAAGACATCTTTTTCCAAAACAATTAGAAGCTCATGGATTAACTTCAAAAGATTTGACAATTGGTAAAAAACAATTAGAAAAAATCGTTGAAGGTTATACTAGAGAATCTGGAGTTCGTAATTTAGAAAATAAAATCGCTCAAGTAATTCGTAATGCAGCAAAATCTGTTGCGATGGAAGAGGAGTACAATAAAAAAGTTACTGACGAAGATATCATAAATGTTCTTGGCGTGCCAAGATTAGAGCGCGATAAATACGAAAACAATGATGTTGCCGGTGTTGTTACAGGTTTAGCTTGGACAAGTGTTGGTGGCGATATTTTATTCATAGAATCTTTAATTTCTGAAGGAAAAGGTTCGTTGACAATTACAGGAAATCTTGGAAATGTCATGAAAGAATCAGCAACGATTGCACTTGAATACATTAAAGCTAATGCTGAAAAACTTGGTTTGCCAATTGAGCTTTTTCAAAAATATAATATTCATTTGCACGTTCCAGAAGGGGCGACTCCAAAAGATGGACCAAGTGCTGGTATTGCAATGCTTACTTCTTTGGTTTCTTTATTGACTCAAAAGAAGGTTAAAAAGAGTCTTGCAATGACTGGGGAAATCACTTTACGTGGAAAAGTTTTGCCAGTAGGCGGAATTAAAGAGAAAATCCTAGCTGCAAAAAGAGCTGGCATCAAAGAAATTATTTTATGCCATGAAAATAAAAGCGACATTGATGAAATTAAAGCTGAATATTTAGAAGGCCTTACGTTTCATTATGTGAAAGAAATGAGTGAAGTTTTGGCTTTGGCACTTACAGATCAAAACGTTAAAAACGCTAAACAACTTAAATAAACTTTAGGTTAAAAATTTCAGATATTTTAAAATCCCATATTCCAAACGGAATTTGGGATTTTTTTTATGCATAAACATATTTTACAAAGTAAAAAATAATGGCATAAAGGTTGATTGCTAGATAATTATAAAAATTATTTTTTACGTTATATAATTTTATATTTGTATTTGCGTTATTCCCATATAGGAATCGCCCCAAAAGCATGTTCAAACGATTTGTTTCATTTTTAATGTTGTTGATCTGCTCGATTTCTTTCGGGCAAGTTGGAGGGCGCTACACCTATCAATTTCTGAATTTGACGTCTTCGCCAAGGCAGGCGGCGTTAGGAGGAAAAAATATTACGATTTATGATGATGATGTGAATCAGGTGATGTTTAACCCAGCAGTATTAAATGAAGATATGGATAATCATCTTGCTATAAATTATGGCAGCTATTACGGAGAAGCTTCTTATGGAACTGCTTCATACGCTTATACATATGACAGGCACGTTCAAACTTTCTACGCAGGTGTGAGTTACGTCAATTATGGAAGTTTTGAAGGTTATGATGAAAATGGTCAATCAACATCAGATTTTACAGGGAGTGAAGGTGCTCTTACGCTAGGATACGCATATAATATTCCTTATACAGATGTTCATATTGGAGTAAATGGAAAGCTAATAACTTCGACTCTAGAAAGTTATAATTCTATTGGTGGAGCAATTGATGTGGGAATTATGTATGAAATTCAAAAAAATAATGTAAATTTGGCCCTAGTATTTCGTAATATTGGAACCCAATTTACAACTTACTCAGGAATAAAGGAGAATTTGCCCTTTGAAATTATTGCTGGTGTCTCACAAGAATTAGAGCATGTACCGCTTCGTTGGCATTTGTCGCTAGAAAATTTGCAACAGTGGAACATATCTTTTTCGAACCCCGTTCGTGGAGAAACCAATATTGATGGATCAACAACCAACGAGAAGATCTCGTTTGCAAATAATGCTTTAAGACACGTCGTTTTTGGTGTGGAGCTTTTTCCACAAAGAGCATTTAATTTGCGTTTAGGATATAATTTTAGAAGAGGCGAAGAATTGCGAATTGATGAACAACGCAATTTTTCGGGAGTTTCATTAGGATTTGGCTTAAGAATGAATAAATTAAAATTTAACTATTCTTATTCAAGGTATACATTGGCGGCTAATACAAGTCTTTTTGGTTTAACTTTAAATTTTCAGTAATAATATGAAAATATTTACTTTATTTTTGTTCATGACTGTAAGTGTTTTTACGGGAGCTAAACACTTTTTTAATGAAGATGAATCTACGATAACCAATGTCGAGATCGAAAGAATCAACAGCAGAATAACAGACATCAAAAACTTGATCAATCAAGACCATAAATACAATCCAAAAATTGCATTTTTGATTGATATGAAAGTTCCTTCAGGAAAAAATCGCTTTTTTGTATATGATTTAGAAAAGAACGAAGTTATAGACCAGGGGCTTGTAGCTCACGGTTCTGGTTCTGAAACAGGGATTAGAGGTATGTTGAAGTTTAGCAATCTGCCAAATTCTAATTGCACTGCACTTGGCAGATATGCAATTGGAAAAACTTATAAAGGAATTTTTGGAAAAGCATATAGATTGGCAGGTTTGGATGAGACTAATAATAAAGCCTTAGAACGTGCTATTGTATTGCACGCCTATTCTGCAGTTCCTTTAGAAGAACAGGATTATTATATCAGCAACAGCCACGGTTGTCCGATGGTAAACGAAGAATTTTTTAAAAGAATTCAAAAGTTGATTGATAATTCTAAAACAAATATCCTAATGGATATTTACTATTAAGAATCAGCAATAAAATAAAATCAAAAGTTTAAAACTTTTTATGATCGAGATTAGTGATTTTCGATGATGAAAAGTTTTTTTTTGTTTAAAACTTATATCATTAAACAGACTCATATCTCTTATTAAACTTCCGAAAAAGAAGAAAGATGGTTACATTTGCAGGGCGAAAAATCAGTCGGTCGTTTATGTGGAACTTGAGGATACTCAAGCCTTGTAAATTAAATATCTGATTTTCAAAATGCTGTTTCGCAGAAACCAAAATAATAAAAATTTAAAAATATAAAATTGAAAAAAATCACAATTGCAATCGACGGATTTTCATCAACAGGAAAAAGTACTTTGGCAAAACAATTGGCAAAAGAGCTTGAATATGTCTATGTAGATACGGGAGCAATGTATCGTGCAGTTGCTTATTTTGCGATGCAGAATAAACTTATTACAAATGAATCTTTTGATAAAAAGGCCTTGATTGAAGCTTTGCCTAATATTCAATTGGAATTCAAATTCAACGCCGATTTAGGTTTTGCAGAAATGTATTTAAACGGTGAAAATGTTGAAAAACAAATTAGAACGATTGAAGTTTCAAATTTTGTGAGCAAAGTAGCAGAAGTTTCTGAAGTGCGTTCGAAATTAGTAGAACAGCAGCAGGAAATGGGAAAAAACAAAGGAATTGTGATGGATGGAAGAGATATTGGGACCGTTGTTTTTCCTGATGCTGAACTTAAAATTTTTATGACAGCTAGTGCGGAGACGCGTGCGCAAAGACGTTTTGATGAACTACAACAAAAAGGCGACAATGTAACTTATGAAGAAGTTTTGAAAAATGTTATGGACAGAGATTATGTGGATACACATCGTGAAGATTCTCCTTTAGTGATTGCCGATGATGCAATTGAAATAGATAATTCCTACTTAAATAAAGAGGAACAGTTTGCGGCTGTTTTAGAATTGATAAATGATGTTGTAAAAACGGCTTAATTTTTTGCAGATATTATTTTAAATGTTAGTTTTACCGCTTCATTTTTATTTTAAAGACAATTTCAATATATGGGAATTAAAAACAGGTTAATCGTAATGAGCTTTCTTCAGTTTTTTGTGTGGGGAGCTTGGCTGATTACAATTGGAAATTATTGGTTTGGAACCAAAAATTGGGAAGGAACACAATTTGGTTTGGTATTCGGAACCATGGGAATTGCTTCTTTGTTCATGCCTACATTAACCGGAATTATTGCCGACAGATGGGTAAATGCTGAAAAATTATACGGCTTTTTGCATATTGCCTACGCAGCAGTTTTGTTTGGAATTGCACAAGTTACTACTCCAGATAATTTTATTGTTGTAATGTTATTGGCGATGTGCTGTTATATGCCAACAATTGCATTGAGCAACTCAATTTCTTATACTTCATTAAAATTAAACAATAAAAATATTGTCAAAGATTTTCCGCCAATTCGTGTTTGGGGGACTATCGGTTTTATTGTGGCCATGTGGATTACTAATTTAAGTGGAAGCAAAGCAACTGAATATCAGTTTTATATTGCCGGAATTGGAGCTTTAATTCTTGGAATTTACGCTTTTACTTTGCCAAAATGTGAACCACAGCGTTTGATTAAAGAAAATGCTTCTTGGACAGAAACATTTGGTTTAGAATCTTTTAAATTGTTTACGAACTACAAAATGGCTTTGTTTTTTGTTTTCTCTATGTTTTTAGGGGGAGCATTACAATTGACAAATGCTTATGGAGATGTTTTTCTAGATGAATTTAAGCATTTTCCAAAATATGCAGATTCGTTCGTTATAAGGTATTCGACTATTATTATGTCGATTTCTCAGGTTTCTGAGACGTTATTTATATTAGCGATTCCGTTTTTCTTAAAGCGTTTTGGAATTAAACAAGTTATGTTGATTAGTATGTTGGCTTGGGTATTGCGTTTTGGATTATTTGCTTTTGGAGATCCAATTGGCGGTTTATGGATGATTATCCTTTCTTGTATCGTTTACGGAATGGCATTTGATTTCTTTAATATTTCAGGTTCTTTATTCGTAGAAAGCAATACCGATTCTAAAATTCGTTCTTCAGCGCAAGGGTTGTTTATGATGATGACTAATGGAGTAGGGGCGGTTCTAGGAAGTTTGACTTCGGGCTGGGCGATTGATCGTTTCTTTACAAAATCATTTGCAAATACAACGGAGCTAGCAGGATTTTTACAAACAGATACAACGAACTCTAAAATGTTGGAATTCGTAAAAGGTCAAGGAAATTCAATCTCTGCAGATGGGATTTTTACAAATCCAATTTTAATGAAAGACTGGCATACGATCTGGTTGTCGTTTGCGGCTTATGCTTTAATAATTGCGATTGCTTTTGCTTTGCTGTTTAAACATAAACATGACCCGAAAGAGATTGAGAATTTGAGTCATTAAAAATTTTTGAACCCGATAGATTTAAAATCTATCGGGTTTGTTTTTTAAACAAAATGCTGTTATGAAAAAGATTAGATTTATTTTATTTGTATTGACTTTTTTTGTTTTTGGAGTAACTCATGCTCATAAGGACAGGGTTTCATTTCCGGAAAAATTCACATTTATTTTGAAAAATAAGGAGACCTTCCAGTTTAAAGCGAACGATTTAAAACTTAATGAATTCTGTCAAAATGTTATTGATGAAAAGATAGAAATTTTAAAAGCTGAAATATGTTTTAAAACGGGAGAAATTGTAACTGTAGGATCTGATGGAATCAACTGGACAATGTTTAAAATAAGCTTTAAAGGAAAAAATTTGTATATAGCTCAAAATAAATTGCCGAAGATTCCAGAAATTCATTTTTCAACGTTAAAATTATTATGGTCAGGTGAAAGTAATGCTTTTGGTTCTCATTATTTGTATTTGACATTTGATATTGGAACAAAACACTCATTTAATGTCTATCCAAATTTGGAATTGTATTTTGAAAACGGCAAATTTTCAAGATCTGAAGTTTGGATACAGACTAGTGAGAATTCAAGACAAGGAAAAATATTTTGATGATAAGCATAAATAGGATCAGCTAAACCCGACAGGTTTTTAAAACCTGTCGGGTTTAGCCCTTTAGGTTCTTATTGAAAATAAAATTTTCTTATCTAGCCCCGATAGAAGTGAAAATCCTTTTATGGTGGGGTTCACCATAAAAGATTGCAACGAATAGCAGGACTTCACGTCTTAAAAAACATAAATCTTCTGCTTCTTAACAAAATGACTGATAATCAATGTTGAAATATTTTGTAAGTCCAAATATTTGTAGTAATTTTGCAGACCTTTTGGCAGAGAAGAGTTTCCTTTAGGTATCAACCATTTATGTAAAACAACTTCTGTATTTTCTATCGCTTGGAGAAACTCGAGAAAAACAGAATACAAATTTTTTTATCAGCATGTCTGAACAAACAAAATCACAAGAAGAGTTTTTAGCAAATTTTAACTGGCATAACTTCCAAGAAGGAATCGATGCAGTAGATGAAAAAAACTTACAAGAGTTTGAGGAACTAGTATCAAAAACTTTCATCGCTACAGATCAAGAAGAAGTAGTTGAAGGAGTTGTTGTTAGAATTACAGATAGAGACGTTATCGTTGATATCAATGCTAAATCTGAAGGTGTTATTTCTTTAAACGAATTTCGTTACAACCCTAATTTAAAAGTAGGTGACAAAGTAGAAGTATTAATTGACATCCGTGAGGATAAAACAGGTCAATTAGTATTATCTCACAGAAAAGCACGTACTATCAAATCTTGGGATAGAGTTATTGCAGCTAATGAAACTGGAGAAATCGTTAACGGTTTTGTTAAATGTAGAACTAAAGGAGGTATGATTGTTGACGTATTCGGTATCGAAGCGTTCTTACCTGGATCTCAAATTGACGTTAAGCCAATTAGAGACTACGATGTATATGTAAACAAAATGATGGAATTCAAAGTGGTAAAAATTAACCACGAATTCAAAAACGTTGTTGTATCTCATAAAGCACTTATCGAGGCTGATATTGAAGTACAGAAAAAAGAGATCATTGGTCAATTACAAAAAGGACAAGTATTAGAAGGTGTTGTTAAAAACATTACTTCTTATGGTGTGTTCATTGACTTAGGTGGTGTTGACGGATTAATTCACATTACTGACCTTTCTTGGAGCAGAATCAACCACCCAAGTGAAGTTCTTGAATTAGACCAAAAATTAAATGTTGTAATCCTTGATTTCGATGATGAGAAAACAAGAATTCAATTAGGATTGAAACAATTAAACGCTCACCCATGGGATGCTTTAGATGCTAACTTAACAATTGGTGATAAAGTTAAAGGTAAAGTAGTTGTAATCGCTGATTACGGTGCATTTATCGAAGTTGCTGAAGGTGTTGAAGGTTTAATCCACGTTTCTGAAATGTCATGGTCAACTCACTTACGTTCTGCTCAGGACTTCGTGAAAGTTGGAGATGTTGTTGAGGCTGTTATCTTAACTCTTGACAGAGATGATCGTAAGATGTCATTAGGTATCAAACAATTAACTCAAGATCCATGGACTGACATTACTTCTAAATACCCAGTAGGTTCTAAACATACAGGTATCGTTAGAAACTTTACAAACTTTGGTATTTTCGTAGAATTAGAAGAAGGAATTGATGGATTAATCTACATTTCTGACCTTTCTTGGACTAAGAAAATCAAACACCCATCTGAGTTTGTAAACGTTGGTGAAAAACTTGATGTTGTTGTATTAGAGTTAGATGTTGAAGGACGTAAATTATCTTTAGGTCACAAACAAACTACTGCTAATCCTTGGGATCAATACGAAGATTCTTTCGCTGTAGGAACTATCCACAATGGTGAAATTTCTGAAATCGTTGACAAAGGAGCTACTGTAGAATTCGGAGATGATATCGTTGCTTTCATTCCAACTCGTCACCTTGAAAAAGAAGACGGAAAGAAATTGAAAAAAGGTGATACAGCTGATTTCAAAGTAATTGAATTCAACAAAGAATTCAAAAGAGTAGTTGCTTCTCACACTGCTATCTTCCGTGAAGAAGAAGAGAAAAACGTGAAAGCTGCTGCTGAAACTACTGCATCTGCATCTACTAACGCACCAGCTGCGACTTTAGGTGATAACAATGATGTATTAGCTGCTTTAAAAGCTAAAATGGAAAAAACCGAGAAAAAATAATTCTTAGTTTCCTCTAAATAGAAAGTCCCACAGTAATGTGGGACTTTTTTTTTATGCTTTTTGTTTCAGGTTTTCTTTGTTTCATGTTTCAAGTTTGTCAGTTCGAGCAGAGTCGAGAACTTTATGAAAATGATATCTGTTTATTTTGAAGCTAATAATTTTGATTCTTCTGGAGTGTAATAATCAACTACTGAATAAGAAGTTATTCCTGTTATTTTCATTTCGTCTAAAATGTCAACTAAGTTGCCATAATTTGAATTTTTGCTTGGTTTGATAATTACAGTAACTCCTCGTCCAGGTTTTCCCAAAGCGGCGGAATAGTCTAAAACTTTTTTATTTCTTTCTAATAATACTTTTCTAATACCGCTTTTGCCATATTGGACTTCTTTAGGAGCATCAATAGGAATAAATAATAATCCGGTGTAAGTAATTATTTTGTTGTTGTTATCCAAAAGTAATGTCATGACGCGCCTTTCGTCATGCATATAACATCCAGTTCGAGGATATTCATCAATACAATCTGGTTTGCCGAATTTCATGTTCTTTGACTTAGACAATTCACCAACAACCATAAAAAATATAATCAGCAGAAAAGAAACGCTGACCATAGCGGTTAAATCAACTCTTGAATTTAGCTTTTTGCTTCTGACTTTTTGAGGTAGATTTTGCATGGTTTTGAGTTTTGGTTAATCACAATCAATTTGATGCTAATAATTTTGATTCTTCGGGAGTAAATTCTGGTACTATAAAATAAGATGTTATTCCA
Organism: Flavobacterium daemonense; assembly: GCF_007341385.1. Classification (GTDB taxonomy): domain Bacteria; phylum Bacteroidota; class Bacteroidia; order Flavobacteriales; family Flavobacteriaceae; genus Flavobacterium; species Flavobacterium daemonense. Next base: position 516,216 of record NZ_VJYD01000001.1, on the reverse strand, counting down.
GTCATTTTCATTTCATCTAAAATATCCACCAAATTACCATAATTAGATTTTTTAGTAGGTTTAATGATGACTATAAGATTTGGTTTTCGTTTACTCGATCCATTAGAATGTTTTTGTAACGATTCAATTCTAGCAATTAGTTCCTTTTGAATTCCATTTTTGCCATATGTAGTACTCTTAGGCTTTTTAATTGGACTAGCAATAAGACCAACATAATATATTATTTTGTTGTTTTCACCCAACAAAATAGTAACTGAGCGATTTTCGCCTTCGTAAGGATAAACACCACAGTCATCACAGTCACGGCCTGTATTTAAATCTAGAGATTTCGGCTTCGACAATTCCCCAACAACCATAAAAAATATAATCAGCAGAAAAGAAACGCTGACCATAGCGGTTAAATCAACTCTTGAATTTAGCTTTTTGCTTCTGACTTTTTGAGGTAGATTTTGCATATGAATCCGATTTTAATCTTAAAGTTAATCAAAATTTTATTCAGAAAATAAATCTAAAAAAAAAGATTTATTTGTATGAAATAATAACGGAGCTTGCATTAGATTCTAACTTAACTTTTTTGCCAAAAGTCATCGCATGATTGTTTCTAATGTGTCCAGCAGGAAAATCGAAAATGACTGGATAATCATACTCTTTTACTGCATTTAAAATAATCTCACGATGTGTTCCGCCAAATAGAATATTTTCTTCTTTTTTATAATCAAAATCACCAACAATAATTCCTTTTAAATCTTTCAAAAAACCATTTCTTTTCAGCGTATACATCATTCTGTCAACACGGTACAAATCTTCTCCAACATCTTCGATAAATAAAATTTTTCCTTTTGGATCAATATCAGAATTGCTTCCTAACATCGACATAATAATGGATAAATTTCCACCAATAAGAACTCCTTTGCTTGCGCCTAATTTATTAAGCGGATTTGTAGCTATTTCGTAAATTATTTCCTCACCAAACAATGATTTGTAAAGTGTTTCTTTGCATTCAGGAGTTGCTCTTCTCATTCCGCCAGGCATTGTAGCATGGATTGAAGCAAATCCTAATCTATGAACTTGTTCATGAAGCGTGGTAATATCTGAATAACCGATAATCCATTTTGGGTTTTTCTTAAAAGCTTTAAAATCTAGTTGGTCAACAATTCTCACCGTTCCATAACCGCCTCTGGCGCACCATATTGCTTTAATGTTTTTATAGTCTAAAGCTTCTTGCAGATCGCTTTGTCTTTCAAGGTCTGTACCTGCAAAATGATTATGTCTTTTGAAAAGATTCTGGCCTAATTTAATGTTTAGTCCCCAACTTTTAGCGAGTTCAATTCCTGCATCAATTTCTGTTGAATCGGCTAAAAAACCTGCTGGAGCAACAATCATTATGGTGTCGCCTTTTTGGAGATAAGGCGGAATTGTATATTGTTTTATTTCTTTATCTGCTGTTGAAAGGTAATTTTCCTGATAATTCATTTTATAAGCTGTTGGTTTACATTGAATAAAAGTTAGTAGAACTAAAATTGAAAAAAATGCTTTTATGTGGTTATTAATTTTCATTTTGGGGTTGAAATAGGAGTGTATTCAGTTTTTTATTTCTTGTTTTTTAATGTAGATTTTGAAGTTAAATTTAGAAATAAAAAGGCGCAAAATCCATTTCGCTCTTAAAAAAAAATCAATACTATTTTTTGCTTTCAATGAACTGTTTTACAGGGTATTTTGAGATTTTTACAATATTCTTTTTAATTATTTTAATTTTTCGCAAAACCAAAACAGATATTCCGTCGTAAATGAGCTTATAACTTAAAATATTAATTATGAAAACTAGACAATTTTTAGCCACAGCAATTTTAGCTTTGACATTCGGATTTACCTCTTTTGCACAAAAAACAGTAATGGTTGGTGGAGCAGCAATGTATCCAAACAAGAATATTATTGAAAATGCCGTTAATTCAAAAGATCATACAACTCTTGTAGCTGCTGTAAAAGCTGCAGGTTTGGTAGAAACCTTAGAAGGCAAAGGACCGTTCACTGTTTTTGCTCCAACAAATGAAGCTTTTGACAAACTTCCAAAAGGAACTGTTGAATCTTTATTAAAACCAGAAAACAAAAAAATGCTTCAAACGATTTTGACTTATCACGTTGTTGCTGGAAAATGGAACGCGAAAGACATAGCAAAAGCAATAAAAGAAGGTAAAGGAAAAGCAATGCTTAAAACAGTAAGTGGCGGAACTTTAACAGCTTGGATGGATGGAAAAGATCTTTATATTAGTGACGAAAGCGGTAATAAAGCTAAAGTTACAATTGCAGATGTGAACCAATCAAATGGTGTAATTCATGTTATTGATACGGTATTGTTGCCTAAAAAATAATATGTGGTAAAATCACAATATTTAAAATTTCAAATCCAAATTTTAAATTGGGATTTGGAATTTTGATTTTTTTGAATTTATCTTTTAGCAGTCAGCGTACTTCCTGCAGAAGCAATTATAACACATACAACGGCCAAAATCTCAGTGAATCTTAATTTTTCCTGTAAAAATATAAAAGCACAAATAGATGCGGCAGCCGGTTCAAGACTCATCAAAATACTGAAAGTTCGTGGAGGAAGCTGACCTAAAGCTTTCATTTCTAAAGTAAACGGAATGGCACTGGATAAAAGTGCAAGCGCAATTCCCATTCCGAAAAGCTTTGGAGTCAGATTGACCAATCCGTTTTCGAAAAGCCCGAAAGGCAAAACTAAGATTGCTGCAAAGAGCATTCCTGTGGAAACGGCTTGACCATCATTCATTATTTTTGAAATCTTCCCTCCAAAAACAATATAAGCTGCCCAAAGTGCACCTGCTAAAAGTGCAAATAGCACACCTAGTGAATCTATACGCTCGTTTGTCCAAGGCGCAATCAATAAAATTCCGATTGCAGCAAGTAATACCCAACAATAGTCAATTAATCGTGTTGAACCTGCAATTGCCAGCAATAACGGGCCAACAAATTCTAAAGTTACTGCGAGACCAATTGGAATTCGTTCAATCGCAAAATAAAAAATTAGGTTCATTGCTCCTAAAGACAATCCATACGGAATTACGATTTTCCACTGTGCAGGCGTGATCGCTTTTAAATTTGGCCTGTATGCCAGTAATAAAAGCAAAGCCGAAACGCCAATTCGTATAGATGCTGTTCCTGCTGCGCCAATCGCTGGAAAAAGGGTTTTCGCAATTGCGGCGCCACACTGAACGCTTATTATTGCCAATAAAACTGCTGGAACAGGAGGAAGGCTGATTTCTCTATTTTTCATAAAAGTAAAATTGCAGAGAAATAATCGAAATATTTTCTGCTGTATAAATAAATTAAGTTTGTGGGATATTATCCTAACGCTTTTTTGGTTACAAAAGCGCGATAACCAATAATTGCCATTTGCCATTTTTTGGCTTTCGAGATATCTAAACCTTGTTTGGTAAAACTTGGCAAGAGAATTTTATTCAGTTTGGCTAAAATTTTATACATGGCAGATTTGTTTTTTCAAAGATATAAAAAAAAGACTTTGCTAATGGCAAAGTCTTTTTTGTGGCTTTAATTTTAAAGTAAGTGACTTGAATTAAGATTTTTGGCTTTCTTTTTCGGCAGCTCTTCTGTCTCTTTCTTGCATTTTAATGTCTTTTGCTTGCTGTTTCATTTGTTTTGCATGTTCCTTCATTTCTTTTTCATGCTGCTTCATGTCAAGTTGATATTGTCGCATATCTTGCTCATATTGCTTCATGTTGTTTTGATATTCGTCAGAATCGCTTCCAAATTTCATTTTCATATCGAAATTGAATTTGTCCATGTTGGCGTTAAATTTTTGCATGGCAATTTCATATTGTTCCATTTGTTTTTCAAAAATGGCTTCGCGCTTAGACATGATTTCGTCTACAGCCTCACCATACGCTGACATTGCATCAATATTTGGCTGAAATTTTTCCATTTTTTTCTCAAATTCCTCCATGTCTTTTTCAAATTGCGCCATTGCTACTTTGTCTTTTGGATTTTTTGGCGCTTTAGGAGGTTTTGGCATTTTTGACATATCAATTGCTGGAGCAGGAGGCAGTGCTCCAGCTGGGAAAACTGGTGCAACTGGCGGAATAGGAGCTGCCATACCTGGAGCGCTTGGCGGAGCCGGAGCGTCTGGAGTATTAGGAGCATCATCGGCATTTTTGAAGTCTTTTATAACAATGCTTTGTGTTTTTACCATTGTTGGTGCTTCAGGTGTTTCATCTGTAGTCAAAGTCACATTTTTAGTACCATTACTATCAGTATCTAATACAATATTGCAGTCTTTTATTGCTTTTGTACTGTTGACTTCAATGATTTGTTTTTTGCCGTTTTCTCTAACAATCTGAATTTTGATGCTTGTAATTTCGTTGTTGCTGTTTCTTTTTAAATCTGAAATTGCAACGTCAATATTGTGCTCCGATTTTAGTTTTGCGGTTAAGTCTTTTAATTCCTGATCTGTAGTCGATTTTGTAATTTTAAAAATTTCTGCATCCAGGCTTTTAGATGCTGAAACTTCTTTTGCCGCTGTCTTTTTTTCTTGTGCAATCGTTTTTATTTGGAATAAAAGCACAAAAGCTGCTAGGGCCGGAATTACAGCATAATACTTCCAGTAATTCCATTTTTTTGATTGATTTTTGTTTAACATGACAATTCGTTTTTTGATTAATGATTGATAAAAATGATTGGTGATTGCAACACAAGTTTCATGTGTTGTTATTTTTAAAAGCGTGTACTGGTACGCTTTTTTGTCTGATAATTTTTTTGAAGCCTCATTGTCCGCAATGAATTCCAAATTTTGCAGAATTGCTTTTTTGTAAAGCCAGATTATTGGATTAAACCAAAAAAGAATACAGAAAATTCTCGAAATTATTACATCAATTGTATGATGCTGATCACTGTGTACTTTTTCGTGTTCTAAAATACTTTGCAATTCTGCTTCTGTGTACAGTGATGAATTGTACACGATATAATCGAAATAAGAAAAAGGAGCAATATTTTCGGTAACATCAACAAATTTGAAGTCTTTTTGCTGTTTGATATTTTTTCCTTTTAAAACCGAATTTAAACTGTAAAAATCAACAGCAAATTTTAGCATAAAAGCCGCAAATCCAATTGCGTAAACCGCCAGCGAAACAAGATTCCAGTTTATTTCAAAAGGTTCTTCTTTCATTACTTGAGGGCTGTAAGATGAAATATAATTGTGGCTAGCAGCAGTTGCATGAACAATTGGAGAATACACAATTGGAGCCGGATCAATCCAGATTATTTTGGTATAAATTACAAACGGCAAAACAACCGAGGTTATTAATCCCGCAAGCAAAAAATACCTGTTGCTGGTGAAAAAAGTCTCTTTTCGCAGTAAAAAATAATAAGCAAAATAGAACAGCGCTATTAAACCGCTCGATTTGATGATAAAAGTGAAAAGTGCTTCCATAACGATTATTTTTCTTCTTTCGGTTTTTCAATCATTGCTAAGATTTCGCGTAATTCCTTTGCAGAAATTTTTTCTTCTTTGGCAAAAAACGAAACCATACTTTTATAAGAGCTGTTGAAATAATTATCAATAGCAGTGCTCATAAAGCCTTTTCTATATTCTTCGATACTTACAATAGGGTAATATTGATGTGTATTTCCAAATGCATTGTGGCTCACATAACCTTTCTCTTCAAGATTTCTGACAATAGTCGAAAGCGTGTTATAATGCGGTTGTTCTTCCGTAATTTCGGCCTGAATTTCTTTTACGAAAGCTTTTTTCAGCTTCCATAAAATGTGCATTATCTCTTCTTCTTTATTGGTTAATTTTTGCATTTTTTTGGTTTTGGCAGTTTACGTAATTGGATGGATCTCTTATTTTTTTGTTTCAATAATAATCACGCCATCTTTCCCTTGTTCTCCATATTCATTAATTGCATTTTGACCATTCAAGACGCTCATCGATTTGATATTTAGGTTTTCAATATCTTTAATCGTTGCTCCGGGTGCAATTTCTCCGTCAATAATAATTAATTGATCTGCAATGCGAACTTTTGGCTGTGAGTTTGTCATAACCACAACATTTGATTTGTTTTTGCCTGTTGCGTCAGATGTTACAGTAACAGTAGTACTAGCATTAGTAGTGCTACTAACTTCTGCATTAGTATTAGTATCAGTGTTGACATTAGTGATGGTGTTTATTGTTTCTTCTCTTTTTTCTTTGCCTTTAGATTTTTTGTCAGTTGCAGCTACAACATTTTTAGCTTCAGTGTTCTCTGTATTGAAATTGATTTTTTTAGAACCATTTTCTCCAGTAATAACAACAATACCGCAGTCTTTTATTGCATTGCTTCCAGAGGCCATGTACGTTTTAGATAATTCTTCGGCTGTTGTAAGTTCGATTTTGATAGCTGTTAATTCTCCAGCTGTATTGCGCTTTACATCAGATAAATTTGCATCAATGTTATGATTCTTTTTTAAATTCTCTTTAATTGTTTTTAATTCGGCATCAGTAGAATTTTTATTGATTTTAAAAACGTCAACAGATTTGATTTTACCTGAGACTTCTTTTAAAACTGGCTGTTTCTCTTTTGCAATAATTTGAACTTGAAACAATAGTACGAAGATTAAAAGAGCAAGAGCTACAAAATAATACTTCCAAGAATTTCTTTTACTTGATTGATTTTTGTTTAACATAATAATTCGTTTTTTGATTAATGATTGATAAAAATGATTGGTAATGGCAACACATTTGTCATGTGTTGTTATTTTTAAAAGCGTGTATTGATACGCTTTTTTGTCGTTTAATTTTTTTGCGGCTTCTTTATCCGCAATAAATTCTAGATTTTGAACAATTGCTTTTTTGTAAAACCATATTAATGGGTTGAACCAGAATAGAATACAGAAAGCTCTGGAAATCAAAACATCGACAGTGTGGTTTTGATCGCTGTGTACTTTTTCGTGTTCAATAATAGTTTCTAATTCTTCAGGCGTAAACATTGATGAGTTGTAAACGATATATTCAAAATAAGAAAACGGAGCGATATTTTCATTGACATCCACAAATTTGAAATCGGCTTGTTGTTTGATTTTTTTTCCTTTTAAGATGGAATTCAGATTGTAATAATCGAAAGCAAATTTTAAGATTAGCGCCAAAACACCAACTGCATAAAGCGCAATCAAAATCATATTCCAGTCGATTTCGACACTTTCTTTTACAGGAATAGATACCGTTTCAGAATAACTTCCATTTAAAACCGCAGTTGACTCAATCCAAACGGTTTTAGTATAAACGTAAAGTGGCAATAAGGCAGAAGTGAGAAGTCCTGTCAATAAAAACCATCTATTGCTGTTGAAAAAAGTTTCCTTGCGAAGCAAGAAATAATAAGAAAAATAAAATAGAGCTATTAATCCTGATGATTTTGCGATATAAATGAAGAGTGTTTCCATAATGATTATTTTTCTTCTTTTGGATTTTCTATCATAGCCAAGATCTCGCGTAATTCTGCAGCCGAAATTTTTTCTTCTTTAGCAAAAAATGACACCATATTTTTATAAGAACTATTGAAGTAATTGTCAATAGCCGTTTTCATATACTTTTTGCTGTACGCTTCTAAAGTAATTGCTGGGTAGTATTGATGCGTATTCCCAAAAGCATTGTGCGCTACAAAACCTTTCTCTTCAAGATTGCGTACAATAGTCGAAAGTGTATTGTAATGCGGTTGATCTTCAGTAATTTCTGCCTGAATTTCTTTTACAAAAGCTTTTTTTAGCTTCCATAAAATATGCATGATTTCTTCTTCTTTATTGGTTAACTTTTGCATTTCTTCTAATTTTAATTCAAACCTACAACTATTTTTCTAGTTACACAACTACAAAACTAGTTATTTAACTATTTTTTAAGTTTGAATTGAGAATTAGGCGCGCGAAATTAATTCAATTTAAATGTAATAAATTGAAAACTAATTATTTATGTAAAAATGAAAATTTAAGAAATGCGTTCGCGTGTTAAAGCTTTTTTTATCCAAAAGCAGCAAAGGGTTGCTACAAATCCGCTGCTGGCCATAAAAAGCCAATTCATTTGATAATGAAAAACGGCTATGATCCCGAAACCGACTTTAGAGCTTACAATATGTGCCAAACTAAAACTCATGGTGTAAAGTGCCATATATCGGCCTTCCTGACCACGCGGAGCACGACTCAAAGCAAATGCATTTGAAAATGGGAAAGTCAGGATTTCACCAATAGAAATGCAAATCATGGCTATTACAAGAATTCCTGCCCAAACATTTATTAATAGGAGTATAAAACTGAATGCCATTAAAAATGAACCTGCTATTATGATTTTGATTTTAGGAAAACCTTTTCGCTCCATAAAGCCAACTGTTGGCATTTCTAAAGAAAAAATCAGAAGTCCGTTTAAAGTCATTAATAAACCAGTCTGGAATTCGCTTAGGCCAAATTTCTCATTATGATATAAAGGAAGCGTGGTAAAAAGCTGAAAGAAAATCATTGCTGTAATAAAACTCACAAACAGGAAAACCCAGAATATCTTATCATGAAATACAGATTTTATATCGGCAGCAGTTTCAGTTTTGTCGTTATGTTCTGCATTTTTCTTCTCTTTAACTAAAAGTGCAAAAATGGATATCGAAAGAATACAAGAAGCACCGTCAACCCAGAAAAGTCCAGAATATCCCATTCCCATAATAATCAAACCACCAAGAGCCGGGCCTGCAGCAAATCCTAAATTTACGGCAAGACGAACAAGTGTCAATGCTCGGGTTCTGTTTTCTGGCTTTGCGTATGCGCCAAGCGATACAAACATTGCGGGTCTAAATATATCAGTTATACACTAGCCATATTACTAAAATACAACTTAAGCCCTTTACTCTAGGGCTGTTAGACCCTATAATTATTTTATAAAAAAAAATAAAATAATGAAACAATTTCATAGGGAATTACAAAATATAAATAAAGACTTACAATATATTGAACTGCTTCAACTCTTTGAAGACTACAAAACTAACAAATCCCCCGCAATAAGGGATAAAATATTTAACGCAAATCTTGGCTTGGTGTTCTCAATCTGCAACAGATACAAGACACCCGACACGGACGACTTAGAACAATACGGTTTTATCGGACTGCTCAGCGCAATCGATGGATTCGACCCCACCAAAAAAATAAAGTTTTCCACCTACGCCACAACCTGCATCACTAACGAAATAAATACGGGGCTGAACCTTGTTAAAAATACAATCCCGATACCAAAGCATTATATCAAACAGGTCAAAGACGGAACACTGCAAGAGATAACCACAACCGACTTGGAGCGTGTAGAATTAGAAATACAAGAAGCTGAGAATGGAATTGATAAGCAATTGTTCTGGTTTATGGTCAATAAGATTTGCACGCCCGATGAAATCGACTTACTGCTCAAACGCTATTGCAGTGAACAAGAACTATCGCTTAACCACATTGCAAAATCCATCGACCAAACAAAACAGAATACCCACAATAAGCTTCAACGAGCAATAAGCAAGCTTAAGAAAAACGAATTTTTCAAAAATAAAATTCAAAATAACCTATAAACTAGGACATTACAAACTATAATATAATTATGAATGAATTACAAAGATTTACGGACGACCAAAGACTGCACACATTCCAACGCATTTGTGATGATGTGGCAAACGGTGTTTTGGTAACGGTCGCACTGGAACAGAACGGAGTAACAAGTTACTCGACGTTTCAGTATTGGATTAACCAAGACCCTAGCCTTAGGATGCTTTGGGAAGACACGCAACGAATGCGTGAAACATTCCTATTTGACGAGGCTATACGAATCGCTTACAGCGATAGCCCGAAAACGATTAAAGAATATCGAGGCGGTGAGCTTATCAAAACAACCGTTAAGGATTCAGCAGAAGACAGAAGACTAAAAATTAATACAATCAAATGGGCTTTGTCTAAGATGAACCCAGCCAAGTATGGCGAGAAAGTAATTGTTGAACCTGATACAAGTAAGCAGATAACGAGCATACAGATATTGGGATTTGATGAAATTACAGATTAAGGGATTACCGCATCAACAAAAATTTTTGCTGAGCACTGCAAACCACACCGCACTTATTGGCGGTTATGGTGCTGGAAAAACCCACGCTGGAGTAATGAAGACCATCTTTAAAAAGTTGCAGTACAACGGGCTAGATGTTGCTTATTATCTGCCAACATACGCACTTATCAAAGATATTGCCCTGCCAAAGTTCAGCGCATTGCTTACAGAATGGGGTATTAAATACAAAATCAACAAGCACGACAATACAATTACGACAGATTACGGTAAAATACTACTGCGTAATATGTCCGACCCTAACAAAATTGTGGGTTATGAGGTTGCCTACAGCCTTATAGATGAGGCTGACACCCTGCCAAAGGGCAAAATGGCTGACGTTTTCGTCAGGATTCTAGGGCGTAACAGGTTAAAATTGCCAAACGGTGAGCAGAATTGCGTTGATACGGTGAGCACACCTGAGGGTTTCGGCTGGTTATATGAGTTTTTTGTCAAAGAAGAGACCCCAAACAAGAACGTAATTAGGGCTAAAACGTCAAATAATCCTTTTTTGCCTGAGAATTACGTGCAGATTTTAAGGGAAACATACACTGAATCACAAGTAAATGCATACATCAACGGTGAGTTTGTGAACTTAAACAGCTCTAGTGTATATAAATCATACAATCGTAAGGTAAACAGAAGCCACGAAACGGTGAAAGCTGGTGAAATGCTATACGTTGGACTAGATTTTAACATCACAAATATGAATGCGGTGATACACGTTAAGCGCAAAGGAGAACTTCACGCAGTTGATGAGATAACCAAAGCTTACAACACGCAGGACATTTGCGATATTTTAAAACACAGATACGAAAATCATAAAATAATCATCAACCCCGATTCGAGCGGAGCAGCGAGAAGCACCAGCGGTGCGAGTGACTTTACAATCTTAAGGGGCAACGGGTTTGTTGTCGAATCGTTCCGTAAAAATCCAAACGTTAGCGAACGTGTGAACAGTGTAAACCTAGCTTTTGAAAATGGTACGTACCACGTCAACGATGAAGCTTGCCCCGTGTATGCCGAGGCGTTAGAAAACCAAGTTTACAAAAACGGCTACCCTGATAAAACAGGCGGTTACGACCACGTGACAGAGGCGGCAGGTTATGCAGTTTTCAGACAGTTGTACGGTATGAAATCGCAAGTACTATAAGCATTTACATTTTGGTTTTTGATAGGATATTTAAAATAAAAATATGACACAATCAAAAGGTTGCAGTGCCTGCAAAAGCAGTGAGCCGAGCAACACACAAAAAATAAATATTCTCAAAAACTTTTTTCCATTTCTGAAAAATGAGTTTCGAGAATTAAAAGAAACTGAAATTGAAAGCGAACAAGTTTTTAAAGAATTGTTTCCTGATAACGAAAGCGTTGATTTAGGATTTTTAAAAGCAGTCTTTCAGTTTCAGCAATTAAGCAAAGCAGGAAAATAATTATGAAGCTATCACAAGTAACAGAAAGAATTTATAAAACAAAAAACGACATTCCATATATAAAGCTTTTGGCTTTTGGAAAAGAAGTAAAAGGCAGAGAAACCGACATAGATTTTATTGAGCAAATGGTAAAGAAATATTTCAACACCAGCGATATGGTTAAGTTTCACAAGGCATTAGAGACCGACCCGAAACGAATTAAGTTTAGATACAAGTTTGTAGTTGACTTAAGCATCATCAACGATTACATAGACGCTGAAATATTCCAAGGAGAAAACGACATCGAGGCATTACTTAGAATGTTCGTTAAGCCCAATCACAGGTTTGAGAAAGTTGATGTTCACAAGATTAGCTACGCTGAGGCTGAACACATACTTAAGTCTTTCTCACCAGCTTATTAAGCATCAAAGAGCAATACCCATACATCTATAACCCACCTGTAATTTATCAACCAGCAGAAGAGGAAACGCAAGGATTGTATGAGCGTAAAGCGTTTAATGAGCATTACGGAGCATATACAGAAATGTTCTATATGATTTGCAAAGGTGACTTAAGCAAAGTCAAAGAGGTTGAGCAATGGAAGACGACCGACTTTTTATTTTGGGCTGAATACCTAATGAGAAAGCGAACGGTTGAAAACATAAAATAAAGAAGTACTAACACTTAAAAATTAAATGAATGAAATATATATCATAAATGATTGGCTTATAAAAGAGTTTCAAAAGAACGTATTGGTTAACACAATTTCAACGTTGCCGACGCTTCAAATTGATACAAACATTTCAAATATCTATCCGCTGGTAAACTTGGATTTGCTCGACACGGATATTACAGAAAGCCAAATTTCTGCAAACTATCGCATTACTATAGTTCAACAACGTGACACCAAAGCACAGGTAACCGATAACAAATTATTGGTTGATACGAACTACATCGACAACGTAAACGAAACGCATTCAATCGCACATAAGCTACTTAACAAACTGCTTAGAGACCACAACGATTTGAACATCGAAATACTTTCACAATCAACGCTAAGACAATTAAAAGACTGGTCACGCAACAGCCTAGACGGTGTACAATTTGAATTAGAGTTATCAATCCCTAATGCTGGTACTATATGCTAACCACAGAAGAGATAAGAAAGATAGCCCAGCAGATTGTGGACAAATCCAAATCGACCGCACACGTTGACCAAGGAACGCTTAAACGTTCCATTAGCTACACGGTTGACAAAGGCAAGTACATTTTTAGACAGATGTATTACGGGTTTTACGGTGAGGACAACCCAAGCGGTATTAACTCACAGCTGGAAGAGAACGCACGCAAGATGATGCCCGCAGGTGTTGATTATCAAGTCGTGGGTACGGACTTCGACGGCAAGACCGTTAAAACAACAAAATTAAAAAGCGGACGCAAGCTGGTTAAGTCGCCAACACCCGCAAGCAATAAGCAAACAACTTCAAATCTTAAGAGGTTGATTGAAACAGTCAAAAGAAACCGAGCAAAAAACGATGGCGATTCAGAGAACAAGAAGAACTAAGGAGCAGATACAGACCGACAAGATTATCAAAGAGGAACTTTTAAAGCTTGGTGAAATCATCTATGAAGAAGCAAAAAGAAACTCTAGGGTTGCACAGGATATTTACTACACGACCGACAGAGTACAGCCAGCAGGAACGCTAAACAAAGCAGGGGGAACGCTAAGAGATTCGATAAACTACAGAGTACAGGGCGATACAACGCTATTGCTTGGACAAGTTTATTACGGAGCGTACCAACATCCCAACGAATTGCTGGAAAGCGTTGACAGACACACGCCCGACGCAACAAAAGCAATCATTCAAACCATAACAGAAAAGATATTACAACCAATTACAACTAATGTATGATTTAACAAGTGAAGACAGAACACCAATAGACACACCCGATAAGATACAATTCTGCAACAGTCCAATTCACATACGACAAACAGCAGTAAACAGCGGGAACGTATTAAAGAAAGTAACGCATTATTTATGGATTTGGAACACCGACCAAAACAAAGACCTTGGCGAACCTAACCATATAATTGCGAAAGAACTTGTAAGCCATTATGACGACTACATCAACGTAAATATTGCCGACCTTATAAAGGCTTGGCTTGTCAGTCCTGAGAATGCAAGAAATACAAACCAGCCACAATTTGCTTGGAACACGTACAGCTTACCAGCACAAACAGGGCAAGGCGTGTTTTACCAAGTGGTTAGCGACGTGTTAGAGCAAGAGCCAGTAACAAACGCAATCGTTGAGACGACAGTTGTAAGCCCTACATATTTTGCAACGCTTGGCTATCGCTGGAACTACGAGCAGAACGCAGGGAGCAACAACGCATTAACACCATACAAGGCTGACCCGTTCGGTCGTGACGTTTACAGATTTTACAACGAATCGATTGACAACTATTTTACCAACTCGTTTAATCTTGGTCAAGAAACTTGGTCGTGTACAACGGCAACGATGATAACGCAAGCCAAGGTAACACCACCAGCAAAACAAAAGTTTTGCGCACGTGACAGTTATTTGATTGTGTTCTTAAACAAGCTGGGCTTATGGGATTCGTTCACGCCATTTGGCAAAACAATAATCTCAACCAAGATTGATACAACCACATCAAACCGAATGTTTAGAGACCCTAGCTACGTCGACAACTCGCAAGTGCATTCGAGCCTTAGAGACAGTGTAAACGTGCTTCAATCCTATACAATCAACACGGGTCACATCGATGAAACGGCAACCCAATTAATCGAAGAGCTGGTTTATAGTCCAAAGGTTTATTTGGTAAGGTTCAAAGGTGATAAAACGACAAGCGCAATAACAGGTATTACGGTCGATAACACATACATAAGCGTTGACAATACGCACATTACAGTTGATAATGATACGGTCGGGGCTGAAAGCATCGGGTACTTTTCAACGTACCAGCAGATACCAGTTATTATAAGCAATCCGCAAGACATCATAAACAAGACAAGACTAAACGATAAAATAAATATTGAGTACACCATCAAATTTGATGAGACCAATAACAAGATGCTAGACATAAAATAAATGCAGGTAGTTACAGAAATTTACATAGCACCGTACAGCGGGTCAACTGACTACATAAAGTTAGACTTGTACAGTGATGAAACAATCAACTTGAAATATACGCTTAAAGATGTTACAGATTTGAGCAGAGTTTTTGCGCCTTATTCTTTGTCGTTCACAATTCCAGCAACGCCAAAGAACAGGCAGGCACTTTTATTTTTCGGTGATACCGATGTACTCAAATCAAATATTACTGGCTCGTTTCCTTGCAAGATTTACACAGATGGAAACTTAAACCTGACGGGAAACTTTACGGTTGAAGACGCTAACTATACAAACAATTCTATTGTTTCAATACAAGGCAGTTTTGAGACCAATTTAAAAAGCCTTAAGGATAGAATGGGAGACGGTCTAATATCTGAGTTAGGGAGCATCTTAACAGGTTCAACTCAATTGCAGTACACGCCAGCAGTTGCCAAGGCTTCGATAGAATCAAAGCAATTGCTTTTAAAAGATTTAGATACCGCCAACGCAGGAACAACCAGCGCAAACGACATCATTATAAATTACATAACACCGCTTGCATCAAACAACCGTGTTTGGTCTTACGACCGCAACAGTGATGTTATTGACAACATAGCTTACACCAGCAATATGACGGGTGCTACGCTTTCACCAATTACAACAAGTGAGTTACGACCAGCAATAAGCTATCGTTCACTTGTTGAAATGATATTCAGAAAGTACGATTTAAAGGTCAACTTGCCACTTCGAAGTGATAAGCTATTCAACGAAATGTATTGCTGGGTTAATGGTTCGTCAGCAGATGAAAAATTAAGCGATTCAAACGTATTGGGTTATATAAATAACTTCAACACGCCATACGCTCAAACAATGTATTTTGATGCGTTGAGTGTAGGTGTTGTTTATCCACCAACACCAGTTGCTGACCCTATCGCAGGTTTTCTAATTGGAGCATTGCCAGTTAAATATACAGCAAGCAACTACACTAGAAACGGGTTTCAGATTGTAAAAATCAATATCGGTGACAAGCCCAGCGGAACGATGCCCGATATTTTCGCATTATCGAGAACAACCAAAAGCATACGATTAAGCGTGCAGTTGACCAATGTTGTAATGCAGAATGTTGGCGGTAAAATCAGCATTTCGTTAAGAAGACCAAGCGGGAACAAAGCACCGTCAGAGTGTGAAGAAATCCTTAAGGCTGAAATTAATATGACAAGCGGTGATAACTGCGTATTTATTGATATTCCCGATACGGCTTTCGACGGCTACACCGAGGGTTACGAACTTTACCCAACGTTTGAGACATATATTTTATTTAAGGCAGACTTGGCAAGCTGGACAGAAACAAACGTCTTTACCCAATACGGTTACGCCAACGATGAAGTAGGTTTTTTGCAGGGTTACAATATCATTACACAGTTATGTTTTACGGATTCAACAGAAAAGGTAAAAGCAAGCGGTGGAATTGATTTAATACAGTCGTTGCCAAAGATGAAAGTTATTGATTTTTTCCAAAGCTTTTTGAAGACATTCAATTTATCAGTTTTCAACCCGATTGTTAACACCAACGAATTGCAGATTTTAAGCATAGAAGACATCAACGAAACCCATAAGATTTACGCTAAAAATGAAGTTGATTATACACCATTTGTCAACGCTCAGAGTCACACAAAATCAGTTGAGGACAAATTCAACAAGTACAACTTTAAGCACGCAACATCTAAGTATAAATCAAATGTTGATTACTTGGCTGGTAATCCTGCGGGTTTGGAATACGGACAAATTACGCAGGACAACCAAAGCGGTAAGATAAACGAATATGCAGTAGTAACCAATTATACGATTATCCCGCCAAGAGGTGTAATTAATACCAACCTGCAAACGTATTACGGATTTACGAACGAATCAGCAGACCAAGAAAACCGATACAAAACAATTAACAACGAGCTGGTTTTATTTGTAAACAACGATTTGAGTTACCTAACCAACAATGTTGAATTAGGTTTCTTAATGAGCGACACAGTAACCGCCCCGTTAAATAGGTATATGCTTATGTTGCCTTGGTTCGTCAATGCAAAGCAAAGCTTAGGTTTCAGCGTCTTGGTTGATGATGTCAGCGGTGACTTAGCCAATACTCAAAAGACCAGTTCATTATATAAGCGATTCTATGAGACGCAAACCGAGCGATTACTTAACGTAAATGTTTTGTCTCACAAGTTTGACTTGTCTTTGCCGAGTTCAGAAATATATGTCAACCCGTCAAGGAGCAACGAACCGCCTACAGGCTTTCGACTACAGAATGATATTATCATAGGTGAAACCCGTTTCAGCATCTTAGATGCAAACATAGATATAACGACAGGTAAAACAAAATTGACCTTGTTGAATTATATCACCAACAGCGACAACGACAAGGAAATCGTACCAACGCCAAACGTTTACAACCCTGACGGCTACGACGCAACACAATACCAAACACTATAACGCAAAAAGAAAAAATATGACTTACAAAAATGGCTTTAACCATAGCACAATTAAAAGATTTAGTAAACACAAACTTAGCAGACAATAGCAATATTGAACCGTCGGAACATAGAGCGGTTGAACTTGCTTTGATTGATTACATAGAAACACTGCAACCAATATCAACAAGCAACTTGCCAGTTAACAGGGGCTATATTACAGCCAACAATGCAGATACGGGCGGGTCAGAGGTCGGCATCGAAGTTGGTGTACAGTTGTCTAGCAGACTGCGCAAAGTTGGAAACGTTACAGCCGTAACGTGTGTATCGAGTTCTAACTCTACAATCTTAACGGTGACGCTTCAAAACGCACACCCCAACAACAACTATGTTGTTAAAAGCTGGTTCGAACTTGTGCCAGTATCAGCAATAACACTGCCTAACACTTCAACAGTTGGTGAACCAGTGTTTAAAATTATCTCAGGTAACCAGTTTCAAGTTGTTTTGCGTGAGTGGGCGAACATAGCACAGGCTTTACGTTGGCATTTTGAAACAATCGGGTACTAATGGCAGAGCAAAACGAGAACTTAGAACAAAATATTAGGTTGCAGTTTGACACGAACGCCAACCAAATACAAAAAGAGGTCGATTCGCTAACCAATTCGATTGACGGAACAACAGAAGCAACAGCCGACAGCAACAAGGAAACGGAAAAAAGTGCTGAAAAGTATAAAAGTCTTAAAGCTCAAATACGTGAAGCTAACAACGAGCTTACAAAAGCAATCCAATTGCACGGTGAAACCTCAGAACAAGCAATTAAAGCGGCCCAAGCCGTTGCAGAATTGCGTGACCAAATGGAATTTGCGGCAGATTTAACGGCAAACTTCAACCCTGACCAAAAATTCAAAGCGTTGGATGCCTCGGCAAAAGTTGCGGCAACTGGTATCAACTTTGCGGCTGGTGCAATCGGTGCGTTTAGTGATGATTCAGAAGAGGCAACAGCGGTATTACAAAAAATGCAGTCGCTTATGGCATTCGCTGAGGGTCTTAAAGGTCTTAGCGATTTAGGTGACCAGTTCGCAATACTTAAATCAACCATCATAGCAGCGACAGCAGTACGAGAAGTTGACACAGCAAGCGAGAAAAAGAACATCATACAAAAAGGATTAAGTGCGGTTGCAACTACAGCCTTAACCGCAGCACAATGGCTTTGGAATGCGGCAATGATGGCAAACCCAATCGGTTTGCTTGTTGCTGGTGTTGCGGCCCTTACTGGTGGTATATGGTTGCTTGTATCTGCAATGAATGCAAGTGAAGAAGCGGAACAGAAACAAATTAAAACGGCTCAGGACAACGAGAAAGCGCAAAAGAAATTGACCGAGGCAAGAAAAGAAAGCCTTAAGGTGCTGGAACGCCAAAACGATTTTGAGTTAGAACTAGCAAAAGCCAGCGGAGCAAGTGCGAAAGAAGTTAACAAGCTTGCTAACGCTCATATCAACGAGGCAAGCGCAATAAGTCAGAAGAACGCAAAGATTGCAAGCCTTAACTTTTTGCGTGAGCGTTCAATCTTGCTAGACTTGAAAGCAAATGATGCCAGCGAAGAGGCAATCAAAGCCCAAAAAGAAGCAATGAAAAACGCTTATGAGGAATTGCAGGACTACAACAAGAAAACCAACGAATTAAAAGATAAGCGTATCGAGTTGAACAATGATTTTATTGTATCTGAAACTCAAAAGGAAACCGATTTAAGAAAGAAAGCGGCCGATGATGCGTTAAAGGCGCAACAGGATGCCAACAAAAAGAAAATCGAAGAGGACAAAAAGCACGCACAAGAAGCCCTAGACCTTAGAAAGAAAAATCTTGAAGAGCTTGCAAAGGCTGAAAAGGACGCATTGCACGCAATCCAAGACAACAACGCCAAGACTGACCAAGAAAAACTAGACCTTAAGAAGCAAAGGGATTTAGAAGAGATTGAAGCACTAAGACAAAAAGGTGTTGATGTCACAAACCTAATGGCTTACAATGCCGAGCAGTATAATACGTTGCAAGCCGAGCTAGACGCAAAAGCCAAAGCCGATGCACTCAAAGCGAATGAAGATTATTTCGCACAACAAGCTGATTTAGCCATTGCCGACGCTGAAAAGCAAAAAGAGATAGCAGACAAAAAACTGGCTCAAAAACAAGCTGAACAGGATTCGTTAAACAACTTGGCGAATGCTGGATTGAATGCGGCCAAAGGATTGTTTGAGAAAAACAAAGGAGTTCAAAAGGGTGTGATAGCCACAGAGGGTGCAATTGCATTGGGTAAGGTTGCAATCAATACCGTTGAAGCGGTTTCGAAAGACAACGCAGCCAGCCCGTTAACGTTCGGTTTGCCTTGGTCAGCGGTGCATATCGCAACGGGGGCATTAGGAGCGGCCAGCATTATAGCCAACACCTCGAAAGCACTTAGTGCAGTTGGTGGCGGTGGTTCAGCTGGAAGTGCCCCAAGTATGCCAGCCAGTCCAACAGGTGGTGGTACAAGAACACAGGCGACAGCTACACCACAGGTCGGGTTTCAAGCAAGTAGTGAGAATCAAATCGCCACAAGCATTGCTAAAAATCAAAGTGAGCAAGCACCATTAAAGGCTTACGTTGTAAGTTCAGAAGTAACGACGCAACAAGCTTTAGATAAAAAGAAAGTTGACGCAAACAGCTTTTAATAAAAACAAGAAACCCGCCTTTTGAGCGGGTTTTTTTATGCTTATGGATTTAGTATTATTTGGATATAAAAAAGGCGTATTTGCTCACTGAGCCAACTAGATTAAGATTTGTAATACTGAGCAAAGCAACATCATTTTTCAATTCTAAGTTTGCCTTGGTATAAGTTTCTTTATCACTTGTAGGAACTTTAAAAAGACCATCGTAAGTACTGTCATTAACGCTAATATCCTTAATTATATCGTTGCTTGCTCCAACACTTATAGTAATTGTTTTAGCTGATTTATCGTAAACGATTTTTGAATTGGCATCAACATTTTTAGATGTTGATATGTCTACATATTCACCAGCATCATTAACGCCTTTTAACGCAGTTATTTTATAGCTAAATGAATTGTCAACCTTAGCGGGTTCGCTATCATCATTTGAACAGCTTGTTAGCGTTGATAGTGCAATGAATGCGCAAAGTATTAATTTTTTCATATCTCAGTTGTTGATTATTTTACACAAATGTACTAACTAATTGTTAACTAAGCAAGTTAATTAAAAAAGTTAATTAATCTAGTTTACTTTTTCTCTTTTCGAAACTATAATATAGTTATGAAAAAGTATGAATTAGTATTTAACAAAGACGAAGAGGGAGTTTTTAAAATTTCACTTGTGAAAGACCCTGCAATCGAATCGACGTTACTTCACTTCAACGCTGTAAAGCCTCAAATCTTACTCTTTACGCAAGACGAAAAACAAATCGTTTACGCACCTGCAATGATTCCTAACAAATTGATTTTTAGAAAGGACGTAAACGGTGAAAACGCACAAGTTTTCTATACGTCCGACACCATCGACCAGTTGCAAAAGAACTACTTCAAAAACGGTCACAATTCAACAACAAATATCAACCACCAAGCAGAAAACACAGCAGGGGTTTATCCTTTCGAGAGTTGGATTGTTCAAGACCCACGAAACGACAAAGCAAACGCAATGGGTTTCGAAGTGCCAGCAGGTACTTGGATGATGGGGTATAAAATCGACAATGAGCAAGTTTGGAATGAGGTTAAAAACGGAAATCTTGACGGGTTGAGCATCGAAGCAAGTCTTGGATTCAAAGAGGTCAACGACAATAACAATTATAACAAGCAGACTATGAACAAAAAAAGCATTATCAAATCAATCGTTGATTTTTTTATGGCAACTGAGGACAAAAAAGAGTTCCAAGCAGGTGATAAAAAGGTCTTTGCAATTGATTTAAACGAGGGCGAAATCTTAACGGATGAAGCAGGCGAACCGCTTTCAAATGCTGAGCTAGAAATTGATTCAAAGATTTATAAAACGGACGATTTAGGTACGATTGTATCAATCGAAGACAAGGAAACCGACGAACCAAAAGAAGACGCACCAGCAGTTGAAGAAATGGCAGACGATGCGCCAGCAGAAGAGCCAAAAGCTGACGAACAGCCAGCAGATGAAGCAGAGCCAAAAGTCGATTTAGAAGCAGAAAATGAGCAATTAAAGAAAGACTTGGCAAAAGCGCAAGAAGACTTAGCAAAACTACAAGCTGAGAAAGTGAAAGCTGAAACAGAGTTAACGCAAATGAAAGCGGAAACGCCAGCAACACAACCAATTAAGAACGTACCAGTTCAAACAATCAAAGCGTATGAGGATATGACCAACTACGAAAAGATGCAACATAACAAGAGCAAATAAATATTAACTAACAAATGGCTATAAATTATGCAGGAGGTAAGAAAAACCCTGATTTAGAAAACATTCAATCTGAATTATACGCAGATTCAAAAACATTTAGAGACCGTACTATCGACATTCAAGAGGGTTTCAAAAGCGGTGCAGACGTTTACGAGAGTAAAGCAACCGTAACAATGAAAGCAGGTTCAACAGATGCAGTAACAGCAGACGGTTCAATCGGCTTATTCGTACAAAAATCACCAGTTTCATTAGTATCAATCGAGTACAGCGACGTTATTGACGATGCGGTATTATTTGGTACAAGATTCGAGGCTTCAATGGCTAAAGGTGCTTTTAACCAAGTATCTGACGAATTCGACAGAAAGGTACTTATCCAAGTTGCCCCAGCAATCGGTGAGGACATCGAAAGCAAATTGTGGAACGGAGCAACTACAGCTACAAAAGCAAGCATTGCAGGTGCTACAGGCTTAACAGCTAGTGTTAAGGCATTGGTTGCGGCTATGCCAACAACATATTTTGATTCATTAACAGTGCGTGCGCTTTGGAATGATTCAAACTCTAAAGTTGTTGCTGGTGCTGGTGTTGCTGACACAGTTAAAATAACTGGTACAACTATCACAGCGGCTAACATTGCAGCTGAGTACTCAAAATTATACGCTGGTGCGCCTGATAAAGTTATCAACGCAACTACAGGAACAGCGAAAATCTTTGCGCCATTGGCACACCGTCAATTAATCAAAATTGCAAACAACACAGTTGGTGCAGCTCAACAAATCAACTTCTTGGTTGAGGGTGCTGGAGCAACAGAAAAAATCTACTACAACGGTGTTGAAATCGAGTTCCACCCATTGGTTGGCTTTATGATTTTAACATTGCCTGAGTACTTAAAAGTACTTGTTGACTTGGCTGGTGATATGTCATTCTTAGAAATCGACAAAATGGCTAACGGAGCGCAAAAAAGATACATCAAAAACAAACAATCAGTTTCAACGTGGGTAACTAACCAAAGATACATCACGATTTACGGATAAACATAACATAAAGATTTTGGCTAGTGTTCAGCACTAGCCCAAGACTTTATACAAGACTAAACAGACAATATAAAAATGGGTTGTACATCAATATCAAAAAGCCGTAAACTAGCTTGTAACTCAGGAATGGGTGGAGTTAAGGCGGTTGGGGTTGCACCTTACGAAAGTTTGAAACGTTTATCAGTGAGCGGTACAGGTGTAACTTCACTTGCAAGTGTTTACAGCGGTTCAACTATCGCAAGATTGGAACTTAAAAATACAACTGTTAACTATTTAGAGACAGCAACAGCGGGCGGTGACAACCGTAGCGTTAGTGTTGTTGGCGATATTCCTTGCGTGTTCAACGTAGCAACAGGGGCAGACTTAGAAACAGCAAATTTAATAAAAGAATTACTTAAGGGTGAGGTTGTTTTATTTATAGAAAAAAATGACGGTACTATCGTGGCGGCTGGTTCTCAGCTTGGCGCACAGGCAATAACAATCACTGACCAAACAGGGGGTGCAATTGCGGACTTGAACGGTTTTACGGTTACGTTCCATACAGAAGAGCCAGACTTTTCAAGAAACTACTTACTGACATCAACCGCTTTGGTTGATTACGCAGCGGCAATTAAGCCATACGTATAAGTAACGAGTTAATAACACAAACTAAGGCAGGCAAATTAAATGCCTGCTTTTTTTATACAACACAATTAAATGAAAGTACTAAGATTAAATACAAGTGAACAATTTAGTTGCATACCTAGAGAATACCCAAATCCAAGCGATACGTTAAGCGTAAAGCTTAAGAATGAATTGACAAACCTAGTAATTGATTTGGTGTTTACTTTCAATTTATCGGACGCATATTTAACTGTAATCGTTGAAGATGTACCAGCCGATTTTGCAACGGGTAATAAGTACGAAATAACTATTACCAACATAACACAACAAGACAAAACGGTCTATTTAGGCAAGCTTTTGATTGTTGATGAGCATACAGATATACAAAATTATGACTACCAAAAACAGTCGAACAGCCGTTTCGAATACTAATAACATCCATTCATTTAGCGCAAACGTGATGATGTCAGCCTATCAGCCTATTGACATCAAACCAAGTTACGGGCGCAAGTGGCTGACCAATGGAACTAACAACGCAAACTATAGAGTTTACAAAGACGCATACGACGACAGCCCAACAAATGCCAGTATTATTAACTCATTCGTAAACTATATCTATGGTGAGGGCTTAGAAGACATCAACGGTCAGAACATCAATAAATACATAAGCGAAGAAGATGTTTTATTGATTTGCCAAGACTACAAAACGTACGGAGGTTATGCAATTCAAATCATTTGGAGCGTTGCAAAGAAGCCTTTAAGAATCGAATACATACCAGTTTACAAATTAGGTGTTAACCTAAACGACAACTACGAAATAGACGGGTTTTGGTATAGCTGGGATTGGTGCAACCAATACAGATACAAGCCTGCATTTTATCCATTATACGACGGAGTTTATAAGGGTGCGGACTTGGAAATACTTTTAGTAAGAAGACCGACACCTGAGCCTTATTTCCCTATTCCTGATTACTTGGCTGGGATTCCTTGGGCTAATGTCGAGGGAAGACTTGCGAACGCAGCGAAGCACCACTTTATCAATGCATTGGGCGTACTTACTGTAATCAACTACAATAACGGGCGTATTCACGAAGACGACGAAGCAAAAGCGCAAGCGCAAAAGGTTAGGGATGATATAACGGGAACGGAAAACCAAAGCAAGGTAATTGTTGCCTTTAACGATGGTATCGAAACAGCCGTAACAGTTGACCAGCTTAGCCCGCCTGAGCTTAACCAGCAAAACGTTTTTTATTCTGAAGAAGCAGAAAGAAAGTTAATCGTTGCACACTCAGCACCGCCAATCTTGTTTGCTGGTTCGACAGCTGGAAACGGTTTTAGCTCAAACGCTGACGAAATCGCAACCGCTACACGTGGTTTGTATCGTGAAAACATCAACCCAATGCGTAAGGTTATCATAAGAGGACTTAACCAAGTGTTTAGCGTAATCGATTCAACTATCGAACTGGATTTTAAAGACTTCGACGAAGAGACAAGACTTGAAAACACCAACAACACAAGCAAAGCCAATTCGACAAACTTAAGCCTATTGCCAACAGACGAAAATAGCGAAGAAGTTGACCAATTTGATGAAGCAACCAAACAAGCACAGGCACAACTTAGGGGTTCAGTAGGTGGTGTTGATTCAATCTTGGCGATACAAGCATCTTATGTGGCTGGTACGACATCATACGCAAGTGCAATCGCAATGCTAAATCTAATTTTTGGATTCAACAGACTGCAAGCGGTGAGGCTTTTAGGAGACCCGCAACCAGCAGAAAATAACGCAAATGAAACACCAATTTCATAATGGCAAAAACCAAAATTCTTATCAAACCCAATACAATAAGTGAAACGGTCGGGTTTGGTGGAAATATCGACATCAACCAATTAACGCCAAGCATTGTAATTGCTCAGACAACCTACTTAAAAAGGATTCTAGGAACTGATTTATACGACAAAATCGAGGCAGATTACAGCGCAGGAACGTTAAGCGGAACTTATGAGACCATTTACACCGATTACGTAATCGATATGCTTTCATTTTTCAGTTGTAGCGTGTATTTGAGCATCAATACAAGCAAAACAACCAACGCAGGCACTTACAAGATAGGCGTTGAGGGTTCACAGAACACGCCAGCCAATGAGCTTACGATACTTGGCAAGACTTACGAATCGATAGCGATTCAATACGAATCAAATTTCTATGAATTCATAAAGAAAAACCCTGTTCCTGAGTACGGAAACAATAACGATACAAAAAATACAACCAATCTTATAGGTTGGTATTAATATGGCACAAAAACACATAAATACTGACATTCCTAACAGCGGAAACGGTGACGCTTTAAGGGATGCATTCAATAAAACAGAAGACAACTTCAACGAATTATACGCAAATAAGGTTGACAAGGTAAGCGGTAAAGGGCTTTCAACAAACGACTACACGACAGCAGACAAAACCAAACTTGACGGCATCCCAGCAGATGCAGAAAAGAACGTACAAGCGGATTTTTTAGTTAATGACCCGTCAAGCGACGCTTATATCAAGAACAAGCCAGCCTTTGTAACTGCTGTTAATTGGGGCGATATTACGGGCGACATCACCAATCAAAGCGATTTGCAAAATGCCTTGGCTGAAAAGACTGATTTTGCCTATGTTGATGGTAAGATAACGCAAACTATTTCTAGCGGTACGACAGACTTTGCACCGTCAGAAGATGCAGTTTTTAATGCTTTGAGCCTTAAACAAGACACAGCTCAAAAGAACACAGCCAACGGTTACGCTGGTTTAGATGCATCAGGTAAGGTTTTTTCTAACCAGTTGCCAGCTTTGGCTATTTCTGAGACTTTCGTTGTTGCTTCACAGTCTGCAATGCTTGCTTTATCAGGTGCAGAGCAGGGAGATATTGCGGTAAGAACGGACGTAAACAAAACTTTCATTCTTAAGCAAAGCCCATATTCAACGCTTGCCAACTGGCAGGAACTTTTAACGCCAACGGATGCAGTAACAAGCGTTTTCGGGCGTGTTGGTGCGGTCGTGGCTAATAGTGGCGATTATACAACGGCACTTGTTCCTGATACAACAAACAAGAGGTATCAAACGGACGCTCAAGCGGCCCGAAATGATGCGACAAGTTCAATTCAAACGCAGTTGGATAGCAAACAGCCACTTATCACAAACAATATTACAGGAACTGGTGCAAATGGTCAATTATCATTTTTCAACGGTACAAATACGCTTGCGGGTGATTCTGCTTTGTATTGGAATAACACGACAAAAAGATTAAGTGTTAACGGTACGACAAACCCATCAACAATATTAGAAGTTAGGAGTGAAGGGCAAGACAATTTGTATCTAGCTAATTACAATAATTCATTTGGTGTAGGTGCTAACATTGTATCAAGAAGATACGGAGGAACTAAGGCGTTGCCAACAGCAACATTAAATACTTATGTTTTAACAGGATTATATGGTGGAGGTTATGACGGCACAACAGATGGAACATATACTGCGGCGATTAGATTTATTGCTGGTGAAGACTTTACAAGTAGTGGACAAGGAACTACAATATCTTTTGATACAACACCCCTTGGTTCAGTTGTTAGAACTGAAAAATTTAAAATTAATGGTAATGGTAGTATTCAGATAAACACAACACCAACCACGTCAACAACTGGTTATGATATTTTAACCCGTAACGCCTCAACTGGTTTAATTGAAAAGGCTTTAAACAGCGGTTTTCTACATACAACAGGTGATGAAACTTTTACAGGTTTAAAAACTGCAATCAACACAGGTTCTACAAGTAATGCAGGTATTGTTTTAACAAATAGTGCAACAGGTGGAACACAAGTATTAAATGTAACCAATACAGATAACGCTATAGGTGCAAGATTTACAACTGCATCGGGTAGTACAGGGATTGGAGCATATTTCAACAATCTTGGTACAAGTGTAGCCGAGGGTATTAGAGTACGTACAGCAGCGGGATTTGGTTTGCGTGTTGAGAATGACGATACTGGTACAGGAGTTTATTTAAACAGTAATACCGTTTCAACTGGTGACTTGCTTAAAATCGCAAAAAGCAATTCGGTTGTTGCTCGTATCGATTCGAACGGTATGTATAGAGCATCTAATACGGGTACAGGTTCAACGGTTGGTATCGATGTTTATAATGGTGGTAGTTCAGGTACGCAAGTTATTAATATTAACAATGCTTCAACTGGTGTAGGTCAAAGAATTACGAACAACTCAACAGGTACAGGTTTTGCAATAACTAATGTTTCAACTGGTGTTGCTCAGTACATAGCCAACGCAAGCAATGGTAATGCAATTGCACTGGATAATGCTGGAACTGGTGCGGGTATTGTTTTAAACAGTAATACTGGGTCGAATGGTGATTTAATTGCATTCAGAAAAAACTCAACGGGAACGCTAAGAGTTGATAGTGAGGGAATGATTAGAGCCACAAACAACGGAACAACTGCAACGAATGGTATAGACTTCACTAACAGCGGTTCAGCACCTCAAATTATCAACGTGATTAATAATAGTACGGGTGTTGGTCAAAGAGTAACAAACAACGGTACAGGTTCAGGGATTTTGCTTGCTAATACTTCAACAGGTTGGGGTACTTATATTTCAAATCAATCAACTGGTAATGCCTTTGGTGGTGATAACATTAGCGGTGGAACAATGATGTATTTCAACTCGATGAGTGGTTCAACTGGTGATTTATTGCAGTTCCGTAAAAACAGTGTTTTAACTACCAAGTTCGACCAAAACGGTTTGATGTCCTCAACAAATACAAGTTCGGCACAAACAGCTGGTATTTCATTAACAAATGCTGGTTCTAGTGGTTCGCAAGTTTTGATTACAAATAGCACAGGCGGTGGACGTGGTGCAGTATTCCAGTCAAATAACGGTAGTATAGCGGCAGCGGTTGAAAACTCAGGCGCAGGCTCAGGTTTTTATATAAGTAATATTTCAACTGGTCGAGGTGCAACTTTTGACAACGTTAGCACTGGTGCGCTTACTATTTTGAATTCTCAAACCGCATCAACTGGCGACTTATTGAGATTTACCAAAAATGGTGCTACAACAACATATTTTGACCAAAACGGTTTATTTAATGCTTCAAACACCACTACAACACAAACAACTGGTGCTTTATTAGTAAATAGTGCAACAGGTGCATCACAAGTATTAACGGTTAGCAATACCAGCGGTGGGCGTGGTATCTTATTGACCAACGGGTCAACAGGTACGGGGCTTGTTACGGCTAATAACGGTGCTGGAATAGGACTTTATGTAAATAATGTATCAACAGGTGTTGGTTATCAATCAGACAATCAAACTACAGGTGCGTTAATGTCTTTGAATAGTGTTTCATCTTCAACAGGTGATTTACTTACATTCAGAAAGAACAGCGTTTTAACTACCAAGTTCGACCAAAACGGTTTGATGACATCGACCAATACGGGAACTACTTTAAATACGGGTATTGCTTTAACAAACAACGGTACAACAGTTAACGGTCACTCTCTAAAAGTAACCAATACTTCAACTGGTGTTGGTACTTATATCGACAACCAAGCGGGCGGTAGTGGCGAGTATATCAATAATGCAGGTGCAGGAAACGGTTTAAACATTCAAAACACATCATCAGGTAGAGGTTTGTACGCAGTGACTTCAAACGCTTTTGGTATCGGTTTAGAATCAGAAGTTACAGGGGCTGGTATCGGTTATAATGCAATAAATCAATCGACTGGTACAGGTTACCAAGTAATCAACAACTCAACAGGTAAAGGATTTTTTGCTCAGTCGTCTAGTGCGTCAGGTGGAAACAATTTTGTTGCCAATGTTGCAACGGGTAGTATAGCAAGTAACTTTTTAGGTCAAAACAACGGTACTACAACATTTAGTGTTGACAGATTTGGTAACATCGTTGCAAGCACTTACTCAGGTAGTGCAACGCTTACAGGTACACCGACAGCACCGACAGCGGCGGCGGGTACATCAACAACGCAAATTGCAACAACTGCTTTCGTTGCCAATGCCAATGCAAACGTAATGACGGTATCGGGTGCGGTTCAAAACATCACAAGTGCTAAGAACTTCAATAACCCTAACTCGACATCAGCAACACTAAATACAAACGTTAGCGGAACTGGTACAGCGGGATTTGTTGCAACATCTAGCAACAACGGTATTGCGGCCTCTTTTGTCAACTTTACAACAAGCCGAAACGGTGATTTAGTTAACATTCAAAATCAGGGGTCATTTTCAAGTGGTGCTTTATTGGGGCTTACAAATAACGGTGGTTCAAACGATGCTGATTTAATCCAAGGTTACAATACAACAGGCGGTACTTTGTTTAAAGTTGCAAAGACTGGTATTGTAACAGGTAACGGTTTTGTTAAACAGGGTGGGGCATCAACCGAGTTTTTAATGGCTGACGGTTCAGTCAAAACGGACGCAAGACCATATAAATCTTACGTTGCTTTGTTGACCCAAACAGGAACTAGCGCACCAGTTGCAACCGTACTTGAAAACTCAATTGGTTCAATCGTTTGGACTAGAAGCGTTGCAGGAACTTATGATGCTACATTAACGGGTGCATTTACAGCGAATAAAACTGTTACGTTCCTTACAGACGGTAGTCCTTTAGGTTCAAGTTCAGCAGAACAATTGCACGCTTATTACACTAGTGCTAATGTTACAACTATAAATACAAGGCAAAACGGTACATCGGTTGATGGTCTGCTTACCAAAGCAACAGTAGAAATCAGAGTTTATCCATAAGACTAAATAAACAAAATTTAAAAGGGCAATTGGTTTACGATTGCCCTTTTTGATACTATAATATACTTAAGGTTGAAAGCACCGAATCACAAAAATTAATGATTAAAAAATTGAAAATACTATTACTATGCGTTGCGATAATCACAACGTTTTTAACACCTATTGCGGGCTTGCTTTGGTTGATGATGCTTTTTGTCTTGTTAGATACAAGTTTCGGCATATACGTTAGCATCAAATTAGAGGGCTTAAAATCCTTTAAATCTCATAAGTTATTCAACATCGTTGTAAAGCTTTTTTTCTACTTAATGACAATCATAATGTCATTCCTAGTAAACAAGTATTTGCTGAGCGAAACACTTTTCGGGATTAAGTTTCTAATTCCAAAAATCGTAACAGCGTTATGGACTTATATTGAAATCAAATCGATTGATGAAAGCAGTATGAAGCTAGGCAATAAATCGGTTTGGGTGTTATTAAAAGAAATGATTGACAGGTTAAAAGGGATTAAATCGGACTTGAACGAATTGATTGACGAAAAGAAAGAAAAATAAACTCGATGCGTACATCGGGATAACTCAAAATATTTCTACGATATGCGAGTTTTTCAAACATTGCACCAAATGGAAGCAGATATTTACCGCTGGTCAGCACAAAAGATTAAAGCAACATTCAACTATAGAGAATTTAATAAAAGCCTTAAGAATCACCCGTACAGCTTTGGCTTGTGCCTAAATCTTGAAAGGCTTAAAATTGAGTTCCTGGCAACTGAGGACTATGAATATTTATATGGTATTCGAGACTATTTAAAAAGATTTGAATAAAAGAAAAGAGGTCAATGCGACCTCTTTTTTATTGATACTTATATGTTGATAACTAATATTCTTTTTAATTAAGGTAGCTTTTTTGTATGGAAAAATTTGACTAATTTTATCCCCGATAATTTATTAAATCAAAAATAGCCCATTCTTACATTATGTAAGTGGGCTTTGTATGTTCTTATTTTTAATTTAAACCTTTGTGTTATGAAAAAAGATTTAAACTATGCCACTTGGGGCAGCTCCGAGAAGCGAGTAATAACTTTCTTAATACACGATTATGGGTAAAAAGAAAAAAACGATGTTTTGGTCACATCAACAAATTATGTCCTGCCTCCAAGCTTTGACTGATTTGTTGTTTGTTCTGTACCTTTTGACACATCATTAGAAGCAAATTCCTAACCTACGGGTTAGGTTTTTTTTAACTAAACATTGTTAAGTTACGGAAACCCGTAAATCAATACTACAAATAGTAATAGTAAAAAATCTTACTTTAAACTTCTGTTTGCAAATATACAACAAAAGTATAATACAAAAGTATAATAGATATACAAAAAGTATATTTAATAATAAAGATAATAAACGAAATAATAGTGCAAATAGTTATAGACGTACTAAAGGTAATAAATGTAAGACCAGTAATAGCAGTAGAAAAGGTGTAAATATAGCAAAGCTAAAGATGTAGATTGTTAATATAAGAAATAAGTCAAAGATGTAACAATTAATAAAACTATTAGAATTTTAATTGCTATAATTTCAAACTTTATTTCTCTTTCAAATTCATTAAAGTTATCCCTAAATTCTCTTTTTGCATCGAAATATTTTTCTTCTAGTGATTTTGTCATTTTAATTTATTTGAAGTTTTGTGCAATTTAATATGTAATTGTTTACTAATATTACGGAAATCCGTAATTGACTATTATTTAAAACCTAGAATTTATTGATGTCTTATATTTTGTTATTAATTAGAACATTTTATTTTTTACAATTGTTTCAAACTGTACTAATTTTGTTTTTCTAAATTTTGGTATTATGGAAAATGAAGTACAAAAAGCAATTTCAGTAGATGAACATATACTGAATGCATCGGGATTGGTAAAGGATAAAAGAGGTTACAACGCAATGCTTAACCTGCTACAAAATGGATTGTTGATGTATGAAAGATTAGGTGTTGAAGACACGGGCGAATTTATTAAGGTGCTCGACCATATCGGTCTTGAATGGCGCTTTTTTGACGGTGGCATCGAATTAGTAGAAAATGCAAAAACAAAGTACTATATAAGGGAAATACATAACAAGCAACCACCGCACAAACCTTTGTCAAAGCTTAGAACTTATGTTGAGGGTGAAGGTTGGCTTAGGACACGCAACTCAGATTTTTTAAATGAAAAAGGCTAACCTGTAGGTTAGCCTTATTTTTATATTACATTACAAACCAATTGTCAGATTTTTTAATTAACATCTTCATATCAAGCTCAATTTTTAAAAGTGCTTCATTCTGCTTTGAGAGTGAATCTAAGTGCGACAACAATCTTGTTTTAGACATTTTTTCACTTTTAATGTAATTATATCTTTCATCGGATAATTTACGATTATATTCTTCGGTCATTAGTTCGTAATAGTTGCCTAATGTTACATCACTGTCAGGGAATGCGATTCTATTTGAAGCATTATAATCAATGATATACTTATGTAGCATTTCTTGTGTACTTTTTGAAAGTATTTGATTTTGTTTAAACAAATAAAGAAGATGCTCTTTTTCTTCTTTTGTACTCTCACTCATATAGTGGATTTTAAAAGCAACGAAAGTTCCAACAACGAGTGGAATAAAAAAATACCAAAACTCTCTAGTTTCTAAAATGTCCATTATAAAAATTTAAAATTAATTTATAAAAGTACTTGTATTTATATGATAATCAAAAATAAAATTATCAACAGAAAAGTGTTAATTTTGTTATAAAGCTAGAAAACATATGTGTTATTACGTTGACCAGAAATCGAGCCGTAGAGACGTAAAGATACGTTTCAACATCGCCGTAAATAATAATGGTGATTTTTACGAGGGCGTATTTGTAAATGGTTTTGAACATCCAAACTTGCCAATAATTACGAACGACAACCCAGCAGAAATAACAACAAACTCTTACTGGGGTCTTGTTCCTTTTTGGGCTAAAAATATGGAGTTCAGAGACAAGACGCTTAACGCACGTATTGAAACAATTGGTACTACAGCATCATATAAAAATATTTTGAGTAATCGCTGTTTGATAATTGCAACATCCTACTATGAGTGGCGATGGCTAGACCCAAAAGGAAAACAAAAAGAAAAGTATCAAATCTTTTCGCAGAATGACGAAATTTTTTGCTTTGCTGGATTGTATGACAGCTGGGTTAATCCTGCAAATGGTGAGGTCATAAAATCGTTTACAATGGTAACTACGCAAGCAAATGAAACTATGAAGTTTGTTCACAATAACAGGGAACGAATGCCTATTGTTTTAAATAGGGAAGACGAACAAAAATATTTAGACCCGTCAACCGATATTGCTAAATTTGCATATCCTTACGAATCAAAAATTGTTGCATTTCAAACCAAATAATAAAGTTATGGATTATTACAACGGAAAAACGAACGATGATTTTATTGCTTATTATTTAGAAGTGATGAACTGCAGAAAAGAATTAATCAACTATACTTACCTGTACGAGTTTACAGAGCCTGACGATGCTATAATTGAACATTTTCAAAGATGCAGAAGTGTATTAGCACGATACATAGAGACTGAAATAAGTACGGGTTCATATGAGCAAGGTTTGAACGTTGACAACAATAAACTTAATGACTTAGCAAAAGTGAAATTAGATGAAATTTCACCGTTAATAATGCCGTATGAGGAAAAATACTATGATGAGGTTAAAGTAATCCAAATTGATTTTAACCCAGTTTCTAATTTGGATGATGTTCAAGATTTAGAATAACATCTTTGCCGTCCGTTGTCATATCATAGATAGTTGAATTGGCAAGCAGTTTCAAAATGAAATCATCAATTTCAATTTCGGTCATCGCATCGTAATCGATAGGGTCAGGTGTGTCAAAGAAAATTTCAATGTATGTAATTTCTCGGCTCACTTCTCGCATATCATCATCGATAAAATCCGCTTGGTTGTCAATCTCAACACCGAAATATTCAACCATTGCGTCACCAGTATTAATCAAATGAGTGACGAAATCTAAAGACAAGTCGTTTGTTGCCGTCTTGGTTGTGGTCAATATTAAAGTATGGTCGTACATAATTGAGACATTGCTATATCAAAATTAAATAAAAAAAGGCTAACTTTTTACGGTTAGCCTTCTTTAATTTAATACCCTTTTTTGCTTGTTATTTTGTTGCGCTATATTGTCTTATTAATTCCACGCCCAAATCAAAGTTTATATTATCCTTGTTCCAATGTCCTTCATCGCCGTAACCATTTAAATATTGGTCAACATACAATGTGTTATCAAACACGAGAGCTTCAACAATAATACGCTCATTTTCTTTGTATTGGTAGGCTTTGCCGAAAACCGTATCATAAGTAAGAACTTTGCTATCTGTTCCGTCTATTGTGAAAACTTCGGGTTTTTGTTCATCCTTACGAATAAGTTTGTCAAACTCAATTAAGTTGTCGAAATCTTCATTAAACTCAATTTTATTTGCTCTTATCTTTTCAATAATTTCTTTTTCGTCTTCATTGCATAATTCAATAGATTGAATTTGGTTAACTGCTTGGTCGTTTTCGCTTTCAATTATACCTATGTAATTTTCATTTGCTGGCACGTTTGCCCATTTGTTGGCAATGTTTGTTTTTACGGTTGCTTTTTCGTCAGCATTCAAACCCCAGTAATTTTTTAGCATATTGATTTTGTACCAATTTTTATTAATTCTTGCTATATAAGTGCAAGGGTTGCCGTAGTAATTAATAATAAAATTGCCTTTTTCATCGATTGCTGAATATATGGCATCGCCAACTTTGTAGACTAAATTTTGTGCGATTGTTTCCTCTTTGCTTAGTATTCTTTTTAATGTACTCATTTTGTTTTTGGTTTTTGATTCGTTGAATATTTCTTTTAAAATCCTAAATAAATTTATTTATAACGATTAACTTTTTTAATTAATCATTAAATGATTTTTGATAATGCAAAGATATAAAAAACAATTCATATATAAAAATTTTTAATTAAGTTTTTTGAAAAATCAGTTAATTTAATCAGTTAAAAACCAAATAAATTTATTTGGTTTTAATTAAGTAGTTTAAGGTGTTGATGTTCAGGTGTTTAATTGGTTAAGTTAATTTAAGCTTACCAATCTCTTTGAATAGGGCGGTACGTTCATCAATTCCGATAAGACCCCCGTTGATTTTCTTGGTCACACGTTGAATGCTCAAATCGGTATCATCGTTAATCACTGAATTGATTTTATTGCTTTTCCAATACCATAACGCACTGATTAACGCATTTGCTTCACTCAAAAGTAAATCAGGTTCACTAAGTATATTATCGTTGTTTAAATGGTCTGCAAATTGCTTATAGTTGTCTTTACCCGTTAACTGGATAAATCCACGACCACGATAACGCCAGCCGTCACCGCTGGCAACGTCACCGTTGCCCATTCGGTCAGCATATACGATGTTGGCGATTTGCTCAGGCTTGCGTGCAACCTTGTTGGCATCATCCAAGGATTTGAAGTATTTCTTAAAGATTGATGTTAACGCCTTGGCTGAGTAGTTGAGGTTTTCAGCACGTGGGATTAGCTTCGATTCGTGGTAAAGCTGGCTAAAGAAATGTACACGCTTCAACTGCGTATCGATTCCGTACTCGTTGAGCTTGGTATTGTATTTTGTGTTAAAGGTTTGTATTAATTCATTCATTAAGGTTTAAGAGGTTAATAGCGTCGTTATTGTGCAATTTAATTGCGGGCTTGTTTTCGGTATCTGCTTTGGGGTCGGCAGAGTTGGCAGGCAGTCCGTGCGGTGAAAACTCGACATCGAACAAGTGCGTAATATCCCAAATGCGGGGCACGTTGGGTTTGTCGTAGTAAAACATAATGTAATGCACATATATCTTTTCATTTGGGTACAAAGCTTGCATTTGTCTTTTAAGGTCTTGCAATGCCTCGTATTTCTTTTGTTCGAGAATCCAATCGTTGAACTGATTGTATCGATAACTCGGTCGGTGCTTTATCTCACCGATAACGTAGTCCTGAGTTGAACCTGTCTTATAAGCCACGTCGTAGCTGGCTTTTTTCTGTACAGAGAATCTGTTAATGTTCCAATCGTTAAGCCCATTGGTGAAGCTTCGGAACTGCTCACGCCCTAAGCGTTCGTTCCTTTCGAAAAATGTTTCATTCATATTGATTAGTTATTATACTAATAAATATATCGCATAATCCAAAAAACTAAAGAATTAGTTAAGTATTTGTATAATTAAATAATATAACATACATTTGCGCTTATTAATCAATTAAATCAATGCTATGTTTTTTAAATTCAATGGCGAGATTATAGAAGCCACAAGTCCAAAACCTGCTAAGACGGCGAGAAAGGATGATGATAAAGGTTTGTACACATTATCAACAAAGAATGCGCTTAAGCTATCTAACCACGTGCTGGAACAGTTAAAGGTTAAGGTAGGTGATAAGATAGCGTATGAGAAATATAACGATGTTGTTTTCATATTCAAAGCAACCACCGACGACCAAGGAGGCGCACCACTTACAAAGCTTGGTTCAAACAAAAGCTTTGTGCGTCTGAATTACTCAACGCTTTGGAACGAACTCAAAGGAGACGAGCAGAGCGTTAACAAATACGAACTTGGCGAACCAGTGCCGATAACTGACAAGAAAGGAAAAGAAACGGGCGCATTTGCCTTTACGGTTGTATTCGTTGAGAATACGCCAAAGCAGGTTGCGACACCCAAGACGGGAAAAGGTAAAGGAACGGTTAAGCGCACTAGGCGTGTGCAGGCTGACACCATACCAGCAAACGGTACACTCAACTTCGAATTTCCATTTAAGAAAGCAAACTAGTATAAAGCCCGTCACTCGACGGGTTTTTTTATATAACTCAATTGAGTTATGTGTTGACTAATTTATATAACTTAATTGAGTTAGGTATTGATTGATTTATATAACTTAATTAAGTTATATCTTAATTGTTAAAATTAACTAATTGTTTTGATTGTTCGATTATTTGTTATATGTTTGCAAAGTCAAATTGAAAGACATACCAATTATAAAATTTAACCTTAAACAAATAACATTATGAATTTTCCAGAATCTTTTTCAATCAGTGTAGTAGTACCAACAGTAAACGGTGACTTAGCAAAAGTTTTAACAGTAAGCCAAAAAACACTTGCTAAAATCAATTACGCTAATGATTACAATAACGACAGTAAAAAACACGGTTCAGACCGAACAATCTTTGCTTTGTATCAGCAAGCTGATAGTATTACTGGTGCGCCTCTTAAAAAAGGTTTCGGTGGTGCATTGACCAAAAAGCAGTTTGAGCAAATCCTTTTAGATGATTACAATAGCAAATTAGAGTTATCAGATGTTAATGGGACTTACGAGCCTTATAACGACGTGTTAACACCATTCATAAGTAGAAGATTAATTGAAACGGCAATCAACGAACTTGAGCAGTACGATGAAAGCACAGACGCAACCGACCCTAATGACAAAAGTTATTTATTGAATGAAACTCAATTCAGCGAGTTTAAATTTAGACAATTGTTTTTCGATAAGTTGAATTCAAAATTCACAGATTGGGAACAAAGATATATTTGGGAGTGGCTTAAAATTGACGGTTATTTTGAAAATGAAAAAATAAACGTTGAAGACTTTGGCGATATGGTGACGACCCTAAAAAAATCATTAGAAACTATTGAAACAGCAGAAGAAGAAATTTTAGGAAAAAAGTAAAACCTTAAAGATATAAAACAATAAACCCCGACTTAACTTTATGCTTAGTCGGGGTTTTTTATTGTTGGTCTTCTTGGTCCACATTATCGCAGTCCTCAAAGAATCCTTTCATTGCTTCAACAAATTGCTTTTTCTTTTGTTCGTGCTTATCAATCTCGTTGAGGATTTGATTTAGTAATTTATCCTCAGGTGTTTCTTGTTCCATCTTATGCGTGGCTTTTTTGTATTTCCGTTATTAGCTGGTCAAACGACATCTTAAATTCATTCTTAGATATCAACTGACCCTTTATTATTTTGCTTTCAAATAGCGCACCGTTTGCGCTATGTGTGTACGTGTAGAGCAGACCGTCAGCGTACAGCATCCTTATTGTGTTCTTTTGGTATTTAATCCTGATACCAGTTGCGTATGGGTTCTTGACATACGTTAGCAGTCCTTTGCGGTTGAACCGTTTTGTTATTATGAGCTTGCCGTTGAAGTATTCCTTAAGTTCCTTTATCGTGAAAATTTCATCATCGTAATACTTGGCTGTTAATTTCGTCATTCATTATCTTATTCTTTTCGTTATGCTAGTCGTTGTAACCTTGGACTGGTTTTCTAAAAGTGTTCTTGCCTTTCAGTATCTCGGTGCTTAGTTGTTGCTCGGTTGCAAAAGGATTGTTCTTTAACCAATCCTTAGCCCTTAGCTTAAGGCTTGCCGTATCTTTCATTGAAAGCCCGTTACTTTTCAAATCGACCATTCTATCAACGTCCTGCGCTGTTAGTTCTTTCGGCTCGGTGTAGAACTTGGATATTGATTTTTTGATGGTGGTTTCGGTAAAGGCTTTGATGGTATCGACCTTGCCCGAATCAATCGCCTCTTTTGTGGTCTTGATGTATTCCACAAATAACGGGTCGGGCATCGTAGGGAAGTGAGCATTTACCACTTTAAGTATTAGCTGTTTGACCGCTTCAAAATCAATCGTTGAAGCTGGTTTGTCTTTCGGCTCAATTTGTGGCTCTTTCGGTTGTTCCGCTACTGGCTCAACCTTTGGCTTGTCTTCTTTCGGTTCGCTGGATAGGTTGCCGTATTCGCTTATGACGTATTCCCAAACATTGAAGCGGTCATCTATCTGCTTTTGTTTCATATAGCCAGCTTGTACCAATCGTTTGACCGCTCGGCTTATCTTGTCACGTTCACAGGCGAAACGCTTAGCGTATGTTGTGATGTTGAAATTGAAGTCGTCAGCATCAGAAAGGATGCTAAGGAGCAGGATTTTATCAAAGTCTTTGAGGTCTTTGTTGTGCAGTATGTATTTTGAAACTATTAAATATGTTCCGTCGGCTTTATTGTTGATGCGAATTGCTTTCTTGTTGCTTTTTTGCATTGTCTTTGGTTTTATCTGAGTGTTATAGTAGTCTTAACCTAGACTCAGAGCTGGGAGGTTTTCGAACACCTTGACCCCAGCACTAGGGCTTTGTTGAAGTGGTTTGCTCCACTGATTGTATATTAATTAGTATATCGAAACTACCCGAAAAAGTCAACCAATATCAAAAAATACTGGTTGGTACTGGTAGGTAAAAATACAATGCGGTAAATATACCTCATTGCAAAGGTACTAACTAAATTTGATGGATGCAACACTATGCGGTAAAAATACCTCATTGCAACAAACCCAGTAAAATCAACAATGAGGTATATTTGCAGTATTGCAAAAATACCGCACTTA
This sequence comes from Flavobacterium daemonense, assembly GCF_007341385.1. Lineage (GTDB taxonomy): Bacteria > Bacteroidota > Bacteroidia > Flavobacteriales > Flavobacteriaceae > Flavobacterium > Flavobacterium daemonense. The sequence goes on along the minus strand of NZ_VJYD01000001.1, from coordinate 476,787 downwards.
ACTATAAATAGTTATTGCGTGGTAACTAGACGCAATGATAACTATTAAGATGATAAGATTTGCTTTATGTGGTCTAGTGACCACAACGCAAACCATCAGATAAGGAAAAGATGCACTTCAACGATAAGTAAACCACTCAACGCAATTAGAATAGATTTAAGACCATATCAACGCAAAAGTATATCAATATACCACTCAACGCAAAAGGATAGCTTATGCGCAAAGAAATGAAGCTAAACAGTTAAGTGTTTACTTCAACGCAAAGCAAAGTATTATTTATCATAAAAGTAAATATGATAAATCAATACAATGTGTTAAGCCTGTTCGACGGTATGAGTTGCGGACAGCTGGCACTGCACAAAGCAGGTCTAACAGACTTCAACTACCTAGCAAGCGAAATCGACAAGTTCGCAATCCAGATAACACAATCCAACTACCCAAACACAGTACAGCTGGGCGATGTCCATAACATCAGCGCAAAGGACTTACCCCGCATTAACTTACTACTTGGTGGCTCACCTTGCCAAAATCTGAGCCAAACCACCATCAACAACATAAAGCACAACCAAGGACTGCAGGGCGACAAGTCCAAGCTGTTCTATGAGTTTTTGCGCATCCTGAGCGAAACCAAGCCTGAGCACTTCTTATTTGAGAACGTGGCAAGTATGACCAACGCAAACAGGGATTTGATAAGCCACGCACTGGAATGTGACCCGATACGCATCAACAGCAACCTAGTAAGCGCACAAGACCGTGACCGCTACTATTGGACTAACATAGAGGTTGCGGCCCCGCCAGCAGACCAAGGTATCATACTCAACGATATAATAGAGGAAAACCCAGCATCTAAGTATTGGTATGCTCAAACGTTCGACTATCTAGGAGACAACGAAAAGGTGCAAGCATCATTACATATCCACGGGCACGACATACTTAAGAGAGTGTACAATCTCAACGGCAAGGTAGGTACGCTAACCTGTTTGAAAGGTGGAAACCATCAAAAAAAGGTGTTCCAAAACGGAACACCAAGAAAATTGACACCGTTGGAGTATGAGAGATTGCAGAACGTGCCTGACGGTTACACGTTAGGTGTTTCTGATACTCAACGTTATAATATGCTTGGGAATGGGTGGACTATTGATGTTATAGCACATATTTTGCAGGGGTTAGCAAAATAGTAAAAGCAAAAGTTGCATATCTCAGACGAAATACGTACCTTTGTGTTATGATAAATCCAAGATTGACTTATGTATGCTTCTTGGTCAAGACAAAGATATATAACTTAATTGAGTTGGCAATGAGAAAAACCAAATAAATTTATATAGAATCGAAATTTTAACATTTTAAATAAAATAATATGAAGTAAACAAGCAAACGAGATGGTAGAAAGTGAAATCAACAAGGAATTAACCGAGTTGTTCGAACTGTTCGAAAAGAGCAGGGCGCAACAGAAAGGTTAACACCGCACAGACTATCAACTAAAACACATTTTTTAGGCACACACTAGCCGACTAACCTATTAATAATTTAAAATCAAAGTATGAAAACAACAATTAGCCTAACGGCAGACGAAAGCAATTATATAAAGAAATTGCTCGAAATGGATTTAGAAAGCGCAAACGGACAAATCGAAGACGCAAAAAGCGAAAACGAGAAAGCAGATAAATTTGACTTGGATAGGGTCAAAATGTCAAAAGCAGTAATTAAGAAGATACAAGTTGAAGATGAAAAGATGTATCAAAAAATTCTGAAATTAGCGAGAACAACAGTAAATTAACAAAATAGCCGTTTTTAATGCCATTTTAAGCGGTTTTGAACCAGTTCCCACAACACGCAACAACAAAAAACAACATCAACGCATAAAATTTCATTTACTTTTTCCACTTCATCAGCATATTTAATTAAAAAAACAATTAGATATGACAAAAGAACAAATCAAAGAACTTGAAAGCCTAAGCAAAGAATCGCTTATCTTCAACCTAGTAAGCACCAACGCACAACTGCAAGCCGTATTAGCATTTGCAGAATACCAAGCGGAACAGCTAACAAAGCAAAACGAGCCAATCCAAGCTTATCCAAAGGTAAACGTTGTCGATGTAACAGAATCACCACAAGCTGAAAACGACCAAGAAACGGAATAAGTGAACGATTTAATACTTCAATATCGAGACCACGAACCCAGCAGGAAAATGGACACAATATTTATGCTGGAAATTGCCGAGGTGTTCGCCTTGGAGCTAAGCCAATTGCCACAAAAAATAAAAGATGAACACCAGCACTACCAGCAGGTTGAAATTATCCAACTGGATAAGCAAAGCCCGTTTTTGATGCATTACAAAAGGAATTATGACTTAATTTGTTACAATTCGGAACAGAGGTAAATACCTAAAGGGTTTAAAAATGAGTAACTTTGGAACAGCTTAATATTAAATCATACGCTATGGTACAAGACCCAAGAATGCAGAAATTGCTTTTAAAATTAAACGCAAAATCTGAGGTTCAAGCGATACCCGTACAAATTGAATCATACTCACAACCATTTAGTTGTTATCGAAATGTTGGGCAAAAGTTACAAATTGATGGTGGTAAAATTCACTATGGTTGGCATATACATTTGCAAGATTTTATTTTTGAGGCTGAGCACCACGCAGTTTGGGAAAATGAAAAGGGTGAATTAATTTGCATTACACCAAATCAACACAATAAAAGTGAAATAATTTTTGTTTCAGATAATGAAAAAGTGTTTAATGGTACAAGCTTTGGAAATGTTAGGATTAATGCAACAGATAATGATTTAATCGATGATTTCATTCTGATTAGTGAGGCAATCGATGAATTAGAATCTTTTAGTGTTAGAGTGGATGATACTACGGTTAACATTAAAAAGCCAATTGGTCAAATACTGCAATTTTATCGTCAATGGCAGAGTGAATATTATACTTATTATCATTACGGTAAAGATTCGAGTATGTTGTGTCATTGTTATAGTGGCAAAACCTACTTTGATTGTCACAAAAAGCGTCTTAAAGACGATATAGCGGGACATATAGAAATAGCGAGAAGGTATTTTTACGAGTAATTTTGAACCTTTTTTTTCTTCACCCAAAATAAAACTATTTAAGTGTCTAAATAACAATAAGATACATACATCAACGAATAATGCATTAATTAATAAACCCTTATAAACACTGGGCTTTGTTAATTTTCTTGTAAATATTGTATTCAGGTTAGGGAGTACCCAAAGCACACTATGGGAAGCCCAGCAAATGCATTGAATTAAGATAATAGAATAAGATAAAAATGTAATCAATTTGGGGTTTACCCATACGTGATATAGAATTTATTTATACCTTTGTATAAGATAAACAGTTAAGATATGATAGCCAAGTATATAAGAATAAGCGATAAGAGCCAAAATGTAGATAGGCAGTTAAACAATACCGACCGCCTTTACATAGATGTTATAAGCGGTAAAACAAAGTTCCTAGAGCGGCCCCAAGCTAAACAGTTGGTAAGGGATATAATGGCGGGACTTATCAAACAGGTGACGGTGCAAGAGGTCAGCAGGCTAGGGCGCAATCTCATTGATGTATTGCAGACCCTCGAATATATGCACGAAATGGGTGTTACTATCTATGTGCATAACATCGGTATGTACTCGCTTATAGATGGCAAAGAAAACCCAGCCTTTCGTATGGTTGTTACAATCCTTGCCAATATAAGCCAAACAGAATTGGAAACACTGCGTGAGCGTCAGGCTGAGGGCGTGCGTAAGGCTCAGGAAAAAGGAATATACAAAGGCAGGTTAAAGGGTACAGCAATGACCAGTGAGGAACGTTGCGGGGCGCATCCTGATATTGTCAAACAATTCAACAGGAACAAGCGCAAGGGCAACACCAACCCGATAAGCTTAAGAGACATTGCTAAGATAACAGGTACTAACCTTAGTACAGTTCAACGAGTTAAGAAAGCTTACGATGCGTTAGGCGGTAAGGTTAAGCCAATCTATACACCTGTTAGAGATATATTCGCTACATCTAACAAGCCAATCTATAACAATTAACATCAACCATCAAATTAATATTTTAAGCCCTTAGCGGGGCTTATTTTGTTTTGGTCAAATTTAGGTGTTTTTGGGGTTTTGGAACACAGACATACATCATTCCCGCCAAGCTACCAAAAAACGTTTTGTTTCCGTATCGCAAGAAAAAGATAACCCCCAGCACATAAGCACTGAGGGTCACCAACTAAAAACACCCACCACTTAAAGCGGGGTTTCACACAGGACAAAGATAGTACGATATTTGACACTGGCAAATAAAAAACCCCATCACAACGGCAACGGGGTTTTTTGAATAATAATAACGTAATCTAAAATGATGAAAAAACAAATTTCTCGTTGGAGAATAATAAGTCTAAATCAAATATAATATAATGACATTTTTTGTCAAGTCTTTAATTTGAAATATTATATTAATTTTACATTTCAAAACTTGCGGAAAAGTATGTCAGAAAAAAAAGGTTTAATAAATGAATTAATAAGGGAATCGTATAAGCCTGACTTCTTGTATAGAAATGGAGCGTATGAGAGAGAACAAAAAGTTAGAGAAATTTATACAGATTTCGTTTTAAATTTTTTAATGCAACACAGAAGCGGAAAGGGTAAGATTGATAACCTAGTCCTACGAAAGAATAGTATTCCCGATAATGTTTTTAACTTTTTCAGCAAAGAGTATTCAATTGAAATTGGCTATGTTGATGTAATAAAAAGAACAGACAAATACTATATTTTAAAAATAAATGAACGTGGTAAATCTAGGTATCATTTGACAAGTGTAAAATATAAAATAAAAGTTCCTACGGATTTTACAAGGCTGGGAATATTCTTAATTAAGGTTCTAAAAATTGTATCTAAATTTCTTTTTGATATACTACCAAAAGCAATTAAAAAATTCTTAGATAGTGCAATAGTCAAACTAATCCTATTCTTAATACCGCTTATAACCTTAGCGTTGAAATGGGATGAAATAATAAAATTCATACATAGGATAACAAAATAAAAAAAAGCCCCTACTAAGGGGCTTTGTTGTATATTCCAGTTTCCAAGGCGGTTTCGAGCTTTTTTATATGGTCTCTATATTCTTGTATCGCTTCGGGGTCTTGGTCTTTTTCATCGAGCTTTAACTCATTTTCTAGGACTGCTATTGTCTCGGCTAGTGCGGTCTCGATTCTCTTTTTAATTTCGGGTGTTACAGGAATGTTTGTCATTTGTGTGTGAGTGTTTTAGTTATGCCCCTTGCGGGGCGGGTTAATTGATTATGCTTTGATTGTAAAAGGTTTATCCCAATCGCCAACCTTAAGAGTGATGTAATGCCCTACGTCGTGGTAGTCCGTCATTAAGTCGCTATTGTTGTAGTTGTTTTGGTTTAGGACGCTGGCAACTTTCTTAAGCACTTCTTGGATTGCTGGGAAATCCTTATAGTGGGAATCTAGCCAAAAGTGGTTGACGCTTTCGTATTCCTTGCTTGCGTCTTGTCTTAGTTCTACTGGTGCTTGCAGTATGCAACATCTTACGCTCGAATAGTGTTCACGTGTTACTGAAAATTTCCAGCCTTGTTTTAAAGGAAACAATTCTTTCAATTGGTTTCTCATTTCTTTAACTGATTCTGTAGTGATGTAAGCCATTGTGTGTGTGTTTTAGTTGATTACTTATTTAACTTGTACAAATATACAATAACTTAATTGATATATCCAAATCTTATTTAATAAATTAATTAATTATATTAACTGATTGTATTAACTTATTTATTCAGTGCAATAAAAAACCCTGCAAATGCAGGGTTTAACAGGTGTTTATCTATGGTATTCTAATTTTAATTTATTTTCGGTTACGTGTTTCCAATCTGTAACGTTTAAATAGGTTTCTTTGTCGGGTTCTTTCGCATCAACTATTAGAAATGTTTGGTAACTGTAGTAATCGTTGGCTCTATATTCCCGTTTGCGCAGGACAATAACGAGGCTGTTAGGTACTTCAATATCGCCCACGTGGAACTTGACGGTACACTTAACAAGGTTGGGGCTTAAGCCGATTACTTCAACGCTTCTTATTATGCTTTTGAAGATTGACTTAAGTTTGTTTCTATCATTCTTTGCATCAATAAGTATTTGCGTGTTCGTGGCTGGCTTATCCAAATCAACAAGTGTCTTCTTGTTTGATTTGAGTTGCTTCTTTTGGTTTTCAATCTGATTGCTTATGTTGGCTTTCTCGCTCTTAAATTCCTTAAGCTTGTTCTCGTAAATATCTTGCGGTACTTTTTCGTCATAGTAATCGTTGATAAGCCTGCTTAAACGATTCTCGTATTTGACGAAATCCTTTTCAAGTACTGGCAAACTCATTTCAATAAGTTCAATCTTGCGTGCTACGTCTTCTTTGATTTTCTCGGTATCGCCAAGATACTTAAGCATTGCAGGTGTTTTGCAAAATATGTCGTATATGGCAGAATCCAAGATGTTGATATTTATACCAGTGTTACCGCAAGATTTGAACGGTGCAATAAGTCGGGTAGTACATAAGTACAAAGCGGTTTCTTCGCTGACCCTATGGGAGAAGTTGCGCCCGCAACATCCGCATTTCATAAGGTACTGCAAAAGGATTACGTTCTTTGTGTGCAGGTTTCGCCCGTTTCCTTTCTTGCCGAGGCGTATTGCTTTGCACTGCTCGAACAAATCCACATCAACGATTGCAAGCTCAGGGCTTGCGAACTGTTCCGTTGCTTCGCCAGTTACATATTTCTTAAACGACCTTATACCAATATACAATTCATTTTCTAAAATCCTTTTGATTTGGGTTGCGTCCCATTCGATGCCCTGCAATTTTCCCATACTTTCGGACTTGGTAGGTATGTTGTTTTCGTTGAGCTTGGTAGCGATTTGATACATACTAAGTCCGTCTTTGTAGTCTTCGAAAACCTCACGCACAATAACAGCCTCGGTTTCATCAACAACCATCATCTTGTCAACGCTTGCATATCCGTAAGGTTTGTATGTACCGCCAGCGGCCCCGCCTCTAAGTATATTGTTGCGACGACCTGACGCACTGCGGGTCTTAAATTGGTCTGCCTCTATATCGGCAAATTCCATCATCAACTGAAAAGCGGCCAATTGGATTTTATTTATTTTTTTGTCAGCGGTAAGAAAGTGCGTGCCACCGTTGGAACTGGTGACGCAAATATCGATTTTGTTTTCTAGGAGTTCGTTAACCAGTACACGGGTTTCGGTGGGATTACGTCCGAGCCTCGACAGCTCGGTTACGTAGATGCAGGAATAATAAGTTAAGTCGTTTCTGAACTTGCTTATAAGCGCATCGAGTTGCGGTCTTTTCTTGCCTTGCTTGTAGCCTGATATTTTTTCGTTGAATATCTCGATGTTAACATTTCCCTCACCGTATTGACGGTTGATGTAGCGGGTTATATCTGCTACCTGCCTATCGTATGACTGTTCAAGTGTACTAACACGTACATATATTCCTACATTTTCCATTTGTTATATGCTTAAGGTTAAGCAAATATAAATAAAAAAAGTAATATGATTGTTTCATTACAGACAGGAACATATCGGCAATAGTCATTAAGCAAAACATTGCGATACAAAGTCCCCAGAAAGAAGTAATATATTGAACAAAGAAAAGCGAAACTCCACTGGTGAATAAACTAAAAATCATGATTTTGTAGAATCCGATTTTATCTGAAAGTTTACCGCCAAGCCAAGAACCTAACATAGAGCCAAAACCAAACGAAACCATAATCCAACCTACTTGATTATAAGTGAAATGAAGATCTTCTTTTAAGTATTTTGATAAAAAAGGAAGCACCATTGTACCGGCACGATTGATAAATGTGATGATGGCAAGTATCCAAATTTCTCTTGTAAATCCGCGAAAATTATTGATGTAATGGTTAAAGGCAGTTTTGAGCATTATAAATCGTCTTATTTGCAACAAAGTTAGGAAACTTTGTCACGTATTGCGGTTGTTGCTTTGTTACTTTTAAACTATTTTTGCATAAAATTTCTAACTATGAAAAAAGCTATTATTCTTATTGTCTGGATGATTTTTAGTTTTGGCTATAGCCAAAAAAAGTTTAGTTACGGTGAAGTTGCAAATTTCCAGACGAAGATTAATTCTGAATATGCTGACGCTAAGACTAGTCCGTTGATGGAAGAGGATTTGAAGACCTTTAAATCTTTAGATTTTTATCCGATTAATGGGAAATATTTTGTAATTGCAAAATTTGAAAAAGCGAAAAACGAGAAAGTTTTCGAAATGAAAACGACCGGAACCAGAACTCCAAAATATATAAAATACGGAACGCTGTCTTTTACTTTAGAAGGAAAAGCACTTAAATTGAATGTTTACAGAAGTATTGATCTTTCGAAACAAGAACAATATAAGGATCATTTATTTTTGCCTTTTTCAGACTTAACATGTGGAAAAGAAAGCTATATCGGTGGGCGATATATCGATTTGAAAATTCCGAAAGGAAATACAATTGCCGTTGATTTTAATCAAGCTTATAATCCGTATTGTGCTTATAATCACAAGTATTCTTGTCCGCTTGTTCCTTTAGAAAATGATTTGAATGTTGAAATCAAAGCAGGAGTTAAAACGTTTCATTAATGGAATTCTTTAATTTTCATACACATCAATTTACGAACCAACCAGATATTTTAGAATTGGTGAATCAATATCCATTGGAGTTTGATGCATCAATCCCATTTTATTCTATCGGAATTCATCCTTGGCATATTAAGGAAAATCAAATTGAGGGAGAATTGAAAATCATTGAAGAAAAGCTTCAAACTCAAAATTGCTTGGCAATTGGCGAATGCGGTTTAGACAAACGAATTGAAATTCCATTAAACTTGCAGGTTGAAGTTTTCGAAAAGCAATTGGCTTTGGCCGAAAAATATAAAAAGCCAGTGGTAATTCATTGCGTTGCGGCTTTTCAGGAAGTTATTGAAATCAAGAAGAAATTAAAAATTTCTGCACCTATGATTATTCATGGCTACTCAAAAAATAATCAATTGGCAGAACAGTTGATTGTGGCAGGATTCTATATTTCTTTTGGAAAATATTTATTGAGAAATCCCGATTTAAAAACTGTTTTTCAGAACATTCCTAATGATCGTTTTTTTCTAGAAACTGATACGATGGAAGAAAATATTCAGCAGGTTTATGAATTAGCTTCTGGGTATAAAGCGTTAAATTTAAAAGAATTACAAAGTATTATTTCGAGTAATTATAAAAGAGTATTTGAGAGAGGTGAAGAGTGATTAGTAATTAGTGAATAGTTTTTCAGTTTGATAGACGAACAGCATAGAATCTGAAACCTGAAACTTGAAACAAAAGAAAGACAAAAACAAAAACAAAAAAATATAATATGGCAGAGTGGACAGAAAGAGCCGAGCTTTTATTTACAAAAGAAGGATTAGAAAATTTGCAGAAAGCAAATGTTTTAGTAGTAGGATTAGGTGGAGTAGGATCGTTTGCTGCTGAATTTTTAGCACGTGCAGGCGTGGGGAATATGACAATTGTTGACGGCGATGTTGTTGATATCACAAACATTAACAGACAGTTACCAGCTTTGCATTCAACTGTTGGTGAACCAAAAATTACGATTGTTGGTGACCGTTTGATGGATATTAATCCGGAATTGAAATTGACACGCGTAAAAGAATTTTTATCGCCAGAACGTGCTTTTGAAATTGTATCTCCAGAGTTTGACTATGTTTTGGATTGCATTGACAGTATTACACCAAAATTGAATTTGATTATTGCTGCAAAACGCAAAAGAGTTAAAATTATAAGCAGCATGGGTGCAGGCGGAAAGATGCTGGCATCTAAAGTAAAAGTGGCAGATATTTCAAAAACGATAAACTGTTATTTCTCAAAAACGATTCGCAAGAGATTGAAAGCTGCAAAAATCAATAAGCTTAAAGTTGTTTTTTCTTCGGAAATTCAAAATGAAAAAAGTTTAAAATTAACCGACGGAAAAAATTTCAAAAAATCTTTCTACGGAACAAATAGCTACATGCCTGGTTTATTCGGACTTCATGCAGCTGAAACAGTGATTCGTTATTTGATTTCGAAAGAGTAAAGAAAGGTACTAAGATGCTAAGTTACTAAGGTTCTAAGGTAAAAAACACTCAGAACTTTAGAATCTAAAACAACCTTAGAACCTCAGTCCCTCAGAACCTTAGAACCTTAAAAAAAAATGATTAAAACAGTAATTTTTGATATGGACGGTGTTATCGTCGACACAGAACCCGTTCATCGTTATGCGTATTACAAGCAATTTTCAGAATTAAATATTGATGTTTCTGAGGAAATGTACACTTCGTTTACGGGATTTTCGACTCGAAATACATTCCAGTCACTGAAAGCATTTTTTCCTGTAATTGAACATGAAGTTGAAGATTTGATTCAGCGAAAAAGAAATATTTTTAATGACGCTTTCGATACAAAGGAAGATTTGTATTTGCTAGAAGGAGTTGAAGATTTGATTAAAGATTTATACGGAAACGGAATCCAGATTATTTTGGCATCTTCGGCATCAAAAGTTACAATCGAACGTGTTTTTACACGATTCAATCTGCATCAATATTTTTCGCATATTGTTAGTGGTGAGGACTTTCCGCAATCGAAACCAAATCCGGCGATTTTTATTCATGCTGCTTCTTTATCAATTGCGCCAAAAGAGGAATGTATCATTATTGAAGACAGCACAAATGGCGTCAAAGCGGCAAAAGCGGCCGGAATTTATTGTGTAGGTTATAGAAGTGCACACTCTAATTTGCAGGATTTATCAGATGCTGATTTGGTAATCAGTCATTTCAATGAATTAAATGCTGAAAAAATATCACAGATTACCGTCTGAATTAAGTTAAATTTAACATTTGTTCCCTAATTGAATTTGTAAATTTGAACAAACAAATAAAACCTAAAATGAAAAAAATACTTATTGCATTTGCTATTTTATTAGCGCCTTTTGCTTCAGAAGCACAGATAAAAACACCACAGGCAAGTCCAAAAGCTTATATCAAACAGACAGTTGGTTTAACTGATGTCGAAGTTACATATTCAAGACCGGGCGCAAGAGGTCGTGCCGTTTTTGGAAATTTAGTTCCGTTTGGCAAATTATGGAGAACTGGAGCTAATGAAAATACAATTATCAACTTTAGTGATGATGTTGTTATTGACGGAAAAACTTTGAAAAAAGGAAAATATGCAATTTATACAATTCCTAAAATTGAAAGCTGGGAGATCATTTTCTACTTGTCAACAGACAATTGGGGATTGCCAGAAAACTGGAGCGATTCGTATGTAGCGTTGAGAACTACTGTAAAAGAAGAGGCATTGCCAACGCCTGTTGAAACGTTTACAATTGGAATCAATGGTTTGGACCAAAATTTTGCTTATTTAGAAATGGCTTGGGAAAACTCTCGTGTAGCACTTAAATTTGAGGTTCCAACTGCAAAATTAGCCACGGCAAGTATCGAAAAAACATTGGCTGGACCAACATCGAATGATTATTATGCAGCTGCTCAATATTTATTTTCATCTAATGGAAATATCGAAACAGCAAGAACATATGTTGACAAATCATTGGATATGGTAACAGAGAAACCTTATTTCATCTTAAGACTGAAATCAATTATTCAGGCAAAACAAGGTGATAAAAAAGGTGCAATTGAAACAGCAAAAGCTTCATTGGCAGCCGCTGAAACAGCTAACAATCAAGATTACGTAAAAATGAATAAAGACAGTATCGCTGAGTGGAGCAGATAAATTGTTTTAAATTCCAAATATTAAAAATCCAAATTCCTAAGCAAAGGAATTTGGATTTTTTTTTAAATACTACGAATTATTGTCATTTCGATGGAGGAGAAATCTCCACGAGAAGCTCGATAAAGATTGGGTTTTCGTTGTAGAGTTACTTGCGGAGATTTCTCCTCCGTCGAAATGACAAGATTGTCCGAAATTTTGAAATTCAAAAAATCAATTCAAACTCGGTGGTTCAGGAATTTTGATGTTCTTTTTGGTTTTCTTCACAATCAAAAGATAAAAAGTGATTGCCCCTAAAACAATCAGCAACGCAATTTCGAGTTGACCAAGACTGTTGTTATCGTTGTAAATTGCATTCGCGGCCGCGAGTTTTGCTTTTCCTTCCTTGATCTGAATTTCAGATAAAGATTCCAATGTTTTTAGCGCTTCACCACTTGAAAAAGCAATTTTATTCCAATTTTTGTTTTCAACTTGAGTGTTGATTTCTTTGCAGGAAGCCAAGAAAGCATCAAAGTGCTCTTTTTCTTTATTGGTCAAAACCGTTTTAGCATACAAGTCGTCAATGTTGTGAATAATATCAAGTGTATGAATAATTTCGTCCTTTTTAATATTATCGCTTAAATCGAGTTTCTCGGCTTCGGATTTTATAAAATGAAGTTCTTTTGAATATTGAAAAATGTAATGTGCTACGACAAGGCGATCGTTGAAAATTGCATTAATATTTTCGTTTATTTTTTTAGAATTCTGAAGCGTATTAAAGTTGCTTAAAATAATTATCAGCATCACAATCAACAAAATAAATGCAGCTTTCGTTTTATTGCTATATTTTTTTTGGTCTTTCATGATGGTGTTTTTAAAAGTGCTATCTCAAAGATAGAGATTTTGAACTAGAATTCACAACCGATAAATTTGCCTAAATTTTAATTTTAGAAATACATAAGTGTTTATGCTAAAGTAAAAGAAATAAGTATAATTTTTAGAGGCCGATTCCTGCGCTTCCATCAGGGTTAGGCATCTCGGTTTTTAGTGCGAGAAATTCATCAAAATTAATTTTCAAATATTATTTCTTTTGTTTCAATTGAAAAACATTTCCTTCGGGATCCTCGCCATCACAAAGCCAGTAGTCGTAAATATCAAAAGTTTTCACTTCTCTCATCAAGACGTTTTGATCTAAAAATAATTGTCTTACTTCGTGTATATCATTATTGATTTCAAAAACTATTTTGGTGTTATTATCAAATTTATGATCCAATTTTATTTTAGTTAAATATTGGCCACCAATTTTATGAAGTCCAATTTTACTGTTTCCAGCATTCAAAAGAACCCACTCATTTTTATATTCTTCTACTATTTCAAAACCAAAAACTGAACTGTAAAAAGATTTTAGTCCATTTACGTCTTGAACATATAAGATAATTGTATCTAAATTTAGTTTCATTTTTTTCATCATAATATAATTACTCCAAAATCACATTATCAGTATCTGGTTTTCCTCTAAAAAATAAAAACTGCAACAACAAAGACAACACAATCGTAAGATTTGCACCAATGAAATTCAGCCATAAATATCCAAGTTTTTCCTGATCACTAGGATAAATGTAAATCGTGAAATAATAAATGATAAAAATAGTAAGCTGGCTTATAATCGCGCTGTAAAACATTGGCTTTGCCTGAACGCGTTTTAGATAAAATCCAACTAAAAATATTCCTAAAACTGTTCCGTAAAATATAGAACCAATAATATTTACAAGCTGAATCAAGTTTTCAAATAAAGTTCCTACACACGCAAAAAGAATTGCTACAATTCCCCAAAAAAGCGTAAAAAACTTCGTTGCCATCAAAAAATGTTTCTCTGATTTTTCGCCTTTTAAATTTCGTTTGTAAATATCAATAGCCGTTGTCGAGGCCAAAGCATTTAATCCCGAAGCCGTTGACGACATTGCTGCGGAAATAATTACAGCAAGCAACAAACCTATAAGTCCTTTTGGCAAATAATGCAGAATGAAGTGAAAGAAAACATAATCTTTATCATTTGTTTCGCTGTTGCTGTCGGCTTTAGAAATGATTTCTTTTGCTTTGTCGCGCAAATCTTTTTCTTTATTTGATAACGCAACTAATTCTTTTCTTAAAATAGGATTGTCATAATCTTGATTCAGCTGATCGATATAAAGTAAATTGATCACTTTTTTATCTTCAGAAAGTTTATCAAGTTTTTTCTCAAGTGCATGATATTCTTCTTTATAAGCTGATTTTTCAATAACAATTTTATTATTTGGATTGAAATTTAACGGCACCGGATTGAATTGGAAGAAAACAAAAACCATTACTCCAGTTAACAGAATAAAAAACTGCATTGGTACTTTCAAAAGTCCGTTCATGATTAATCCCATCTGACTCTCAGCAACTGATTTTCCAGACAGATAACGCCCAACTTGTGATTGATCTGTGCCAAAGTAGGAGAGCGCCAAGAAAAATCCGCCCGTGATTCCACTCCAAAATGTGTATTTTTCTTCGGGATTAAAAGAGAAATCTACAATATTCATTTTATCATTTGCACCTGCAATATGCATGGCGCTTGTAAAAGTCATATCGTTTGGCAAATAATGCAGAATCAAGAAAAAGGTAATAAACATACCTGAAATAATCACAAACATTTGTTGTTTCTGAGTTACGTTCACTGCTTTTGTTCCTCCTGAAAAAGTGTAAATAATTACCATAACACCAATTATGATGTTCATAATCGTCAAGTTCCAGCCCAGTAATGCCGACAAAATAATCGCCGGAGCATAAATTGTTAATCCGGTTCCAAGACCTCTTTGAACCAAGAATAAAATGGCAGCAAGCGAACGTGTTTTTACATCAAAGCGTTTTTCAAGAAACTCATAAGCTGTAAAAACTTTATTTTTATGATAAAGTGGAATAAATGTCAAACAAATGACAATCATGGCAATTGGCAATCCAAAATAAAATTGCACAAAACCCATTCCGTCATGATAAGCCTGTCCAGGTGTGGAAAGAAAAGTAATAGCACTAGCCTGAGTCGCCATTACAGAAAGCCCTACAGTGTACCAAGGCGTTTCGTTATTTCCTAAAATGAAATCTTCGACATTTTTACTCCCTTTGGTTTTCCAAGAACCATATCCAACAATGAATAAAAGTGTAACAATAAGTACGATCCAATCAAATAGCTGCATAGGTTATGAGTATAATTGCATGATTAAGAAGAAAATAAGAATATAAATAGCATTAGCCACCAAAACATAGGTGTAGCTTTTTTTCCATTTTTTTGTTTTTTTGGCTTCCATTTTGCAAATGTTTTATTGCTTAAATTCTTGTTTAGGAGCTTCTATTGGCTGTTTTAGCGAAATAATATTCGACAATAATCGGTAAGCACCGGCTACGCCTTCAGGCAATTCTCTAAAAAAGCTTAAACCAGTGTAAATATAGTATCCTTTTCCATATGGTGCTACTAATAGAGCGCCATCTTTTGGTGATTCGCCTTTATCATGCGATGAAATAATAGGAGTGAAGGCAGGATCATATTGATCTGGATAATACAAACCTTGCTCTTGTGTCCAACCTTGAAAATCTTTTTCTGTGATTTTATTTGGTACATTTAAAACCGGGTGATTTGGTGCTAAAAATGTGATTTTAGCATTTTCTTCAGTCACACGATCATTTGATACTTTTAAAGGATATGGCGCAATTTGATCGGTTACCATTTTCCCGTAAGTATTGTACTGAACAATCATGTTTTTGCCGCCTTTTACAAAATCAAAAAGTATTTTTTGTTTGTTTGCCAAAGCATTTACAGTATTGTACGCGCGAATTCCAGTAATTACAGTGCTGAAAGAATCCAATCGTTCTGGCGTAATTTCTTCGGGTTTTAAAATTGTTACTTTATAGCCCATTTGTGCTAAACTTTCTGGAACTTCGTCGCCAGCGCCCATAATATAAGCAATGGCGTCGCCAGAAGTTTTCAAATCAATTCGGATACATTTTGATTCTGCTGGCTTTAAAACCATTTGTTTGGTAATATGGCTGTATTCAATAATCGTTTCATCTTTATCAAAACGCTTATTGTCAACAATCGCAACGGCTTTTGCAACAGCTTCTTCTGGATTTACAGGAGGTGTTACTTCAAAATAAAAGGTTTGCTCATTGCCTTTTTTATCCAATGAAAACGGAATCTGTTTTGGAGATATTACCCAGCTTTTTGGCAATTCTAATTCAAGATTTCCTTTTATTCCATCCTTTCCAGCACGCACTTTTACCGGAATCATTTTGGTTTTCGTATCTCTAAAAATCAAAACTTTTTCTAGTATCGAAGTGGTTACTTCAGGCACAATATCTAGAAAATTATACATTTCGCCTTTAACGCCATCATTGTATTTGTAAACAACAGTGCGCTCAAACGGAATTTCAACACCATCAATTTTAACATTAAAAACAACTTTTACTTCTCTGATGATATCGGGAATTCCAATGTTTTCCTGATTTGAAACCGTGTACATTCCAACAGTTGCTTTTTCTTTTAGCCAATACGGCTGTGTATATTCAATTGTAGCTGGAAGTTGCAATTGAAGATTTATTTTTTGATCATTATTATTTTTTAAAACACTGTTTTGAATGGTAGTTTTATTATCCGGTAAAGTGGTAACGCTCGTTAACTGCATTTCAACAGCACATCTGTTAATTGCTTCAAGACTAAGTTTAACGGTGCTTCCCGGAGTTGCTTCTTGTTCAGATGCAACAGCTTCAAGATACAAACCTGAGCATGAAGCAATAATATTTTTAATCGCAGTTGCTTTTAAAGGTTTCCAATGAGTATCGTCTAAAGCTTCAATCATCGTGTAAGCCTTTACCAAATCGGGAATACTTGCCGAAGGATTGCTGAAATCGTATTTTGAAATGATTTTAGAAATTAATTCGCCAATAGGTTTTCCATTTTTAATGCGGTTCCAAGAAGTATCAATTCCATCAAATAAATTATCTCTTTCTGTTGGAGTTTCACCGTTAATAAGTTCTAGATATTCTGTTTCTTCACCACGAACACCAGTACTTCCAAAACCTTGTGATTGATGACGGCTTCGACTTAAGGCAGCAATTTCTTGGTTTGATTTTCCAATTCCAGTGTAATAAACTCCGGTTTCTAATTTTGTGAATTTTGATTTATTGGCAGCATCAAATTTTTCTTGACTTCCATAAAACCACCACGACGGATTAAAAAATTGTCTTTTTACTTGCCAAGGTGTAACATATTTTAATTGTTCAGGGTAGCTTTTTGGGTCATTCGTCAGCTTGAAACTTTCAACGCTCAACATTGCTGATGATGTGTGATGCCCGTGAGTTGTGCCTGGCGAACGGTGATCAAATCGGTTGATGATTACGTCTGGCTGAAATTTTCTGATTGTCCAAACAACATCTGCTAGAACTTTATCCTTATCCCAAATTTCTAAGGTTTCACTTGGATTTTTTGAAAAACCAAAATCATTTGCGCGCGAGAAAAACTGTTCTCCGCCGTCAATTTTTCTGGCTTCAATTAATTCTTGAGTTCGTATTACACCAAGTAATTCACGAAGTTGCGGGCCAATCAAATTCTGTCCTCCATCACCGCGAGTCAAAGACAAATATCCGGTTCTAGCATTCATTTCGTTTGCCATGTAAGATATCAAACGTGTATTTTCATCGTCAGGATGGGCAGCAATATATAAAACGGAACCTAAGAAGTTTAATTTTTTGATTTGATTATAAATCTCTACAGAACTTGGTTTTTGTGGTTGTTGTGCAAATGAATTTGAAATACCTGTTAATAAAAATAAAATTATCAGTAACTGAATTTTTCGCATAGCGTGGATTGGTGTTTTTGAAAGTGCTTCAAAAATAGTAATTATATTTTTGAAGACTATTTAAATGAATTGTTAATGTTTGGTTATTGATTTCCTTTTTTAAGAAAAACTACCCCACAAAAAAAATGCCATCAGAGGATTTCTGACGGCATTATTTTTTAAAGAATTGATTTAACGAATTAAATCATGTGGTATTTCTTAGGATTACAGAAAATTATTTCAATTTGTTTTCTGTGTCGTTATATGTTCCAGTGATTGTAACACCACTGTTTTTTGTTACTTTTCCGTAAATTGTAATTGACGAATTGTTTCCAACAAAGTTGATTTTAGCGCCACTGTTCAATCTTAAGTCACCCCAGATTACTACAGAACCTTCTACCTGCAATAAAGCATTACTGTTGATAATAAGTTCAGTAGGATTTGACTGTTGGTATTTACCTTGAGCCAAGCTTCCTGTCATATTAAAAGTTCCGCCACTGTTTAAAATCAATGTATTTGCAACCGTAATTGATCCGCAGTGCGTTAAAACACCTCCAGAATTTACGATAATAGAATTAAGCGCTGTTGAACCGTTGTATGATTTTACTTCGTTTGAATTCAGAATCAAATCTTTGCCTTGATTGTAAGTTCCGTATGAAGAACAATTTGCAAATGCTGGATTTGGTTTTTCCATCTTAATGATTTTTAAACCGCCTTTTCCGCTTGCAACATAAATATAGTTTCCGCTAGATTTTACATAGTTAGATGAACCTGTGATTCCAACAGTTCCTACTAGACTTAAATTAGTTCCAGATTTGTAAACATTTAAACCAGCTGCACCGTTTGCAACAAAAGAATAACCATCGTTTACAGAAACAGCATTTGTTACATTGTCTCCGCCAGCATTATCAAGTCCAATAGTCTGCAATTTTGAACCGCTGTTGATATCGTAAACACCTAAACCATTATATCCTTCAGAAACTAATAATTTAGTTCCGTCAAAATCTACAGTTCTTTTTGCAGCACTTACATCATTGCTTGTTGTAAAAGATTTTTGAAGTGTAAAAGATGATTCATTATAAATGTTTACACCTTTTGTTCCGCTCAAGGTAACAATTTTGTCACCGCTGATTGCTACAGTACGTAAATCCTGAACCGCAACTTTTGAAGTTATTTCTTTAGTAGAATTGCTTATTTTAAACAAACTTCCAGTATCTCCAGTAACTGCGTAATATGATGAAGTTCCCGTAGCAACATCAGTTGTAACTTTGCTTTCAAGTTTAGTTACAGTGTATCTATCAGTAAGCATTCCTGAGCTCAACTGCATATTGATCACAATTGCAGGATTTGTCAAAGTTGCATCTTTATCAATATCTTTTGCTCCGGCAATAATTAAATTTCCGTTAGAATAAGTAAGAGCTGTAATATCTGTATCTGCAATTAACGCTGATGTCAATAATTTTGGCTTGTAAGGATCAGAAACATCAATAACATCAATTGCTCCAGAGTAATCTTCTCCCATCATTGTATACGCTACATATGCATAGTTTCCGTTTACAGCTACGTGATTTGCCTGCAAAGTTCTTCCTTTGTTATCTATTGGTGGATTTACTTCAGCAATTTGAACCAATGGCAATTCATTTGCTGCCGCTGTGCTGTTTAGTGATTTTGAAGTGGATACATTAGTAATTGATAAAACTCCAGAATTAGTGTAATCAAGTCTTTTGCTCAAAGAAACCGCATCATTGTTGATGGTAATTCCGTTTTCAACTGCTTGGTTATCTGAGTTATCGTCATTATTGTCACAAAAAGTAAAAAGTGACATTGCTAAAAATGAAAATAAATAAACGCTCTTCTTCATAATCCTTTGGTTTTTAAATTATTGTGCAAATATACGGTAGAATTATAGTACAATAAGACAATTGTTATAAATATAATTGATTTCGCTGTAATTTTTAAATATTATGCAATAAATTAACAAATTCCAAATATACTATGCGTGCATAAAAAAAGAGTATCAAAAATATTGATACTCTTTTGTGGTGATTGCTAATTATTTAGCAATTTTTATCTTCTTCCGTGTCCGTGGTGATCATCGTGGTCGTGGTCATCATGATCGTGACGGTCGTGTTTGTCGTAATGTTTATCGTAGTGTTTGTAATCTTTGTAATCGCGACGATCATTATATCCATAAACTACTGGTCTAGGCTGATACGGTCTTTGTGGTGCTCCATGATAACCTTTGTAATATGTTGCTCTATGACGGTCAAAATATACGTAAGGTGTTCTTCCGTGGTAATCATTCAAAACTACTTTATAACCTCCGTATAAATCATAGTTTCTATATTGTCTTGGCAAATAAGTGGCTCTAATCCATCTTCCGCCTCCAAAATAAATAAACTGAGAAGCTCTTACATCATAATAGGCTTCAATGTCTGGCAAGTAATAATACTCCATTTCAGAATATCCTGCAGGTCCCCAAGCTGGTGGTGTTCCTATATTAACATTAATTGATACTTGGGCTTGTGTGGCATTTGCAACCAAAAGAAATAATCCGGCGATTGCTATTTTTATTGTTTTCATTTTTTCTAAAGTTTTAATGTTACTCTTGCTTAGTACTATTCATATACTGTGCCAAAAATAAAAAACAAGTGCATTTCGTCGGATAAAATTAACCGTTTAACGAGTGTTAGGGCGCTAAATTGATGGTAATCGTTTGATAATGAAAAAGTTTTGTGTTTCTTAAAAAATATAATAAAAAATGAAAAAAAATATTCTTACTTATAATCGACAATTTTAGGTTTTGCCAGTTCAAAATTCATTAATCCGAAGTCTGTTGTTTCAAAAGTATTGGTTTTGAAAACGTTATCTCCCTCATACGGAATACTCGGGTAATATGACAATGACAATTGAAAAGAACTGAATACCAAATAGTCGTTGCTCACGATGACGCCAAGTGTGAATTTTGAATACGCTTTATTTCTTCCCATGGAATTGTCTGGGCTTCCAAGAACTGCGACCGAATAATTAAAAAACGGATTAAGACGAAAACCTAAAAGTGCTTTTGGCGAATAAGTTTGTGTCTGCAACGACAAAATCATTTTATTGGTTCCATAAATAGCGCTATTAAATCCGGCAAGGCCATTGTCTTGATTTATATTTAATTTATCACCAATAATATCTTCACGATTAATACCAATTACCATTCTTGGGTTCACAAATTGTCTTAGTTTCCAAGCGCCAATACTATAAAGTTTGGTAAAATAGTTGGTTTCTATGGTAAAGGCTGTTTCATAGGTCTTGGAATCGTGAAAAAACGTCCCTGCCTCAAAATTGGCACCGAAAAATCCGATACGATAATAATTTCCGAATGAAAATCGCCCGCCAGCATACGGTCTCCACATCTGATTTTTATATTGATAGCCTAAAGTTATGCCATAAATTCGCCCAATTGGTACATCCTCGGTCTGGCCATTTCTAAAAATATAATTGTCTTTGACAAACTTTCGAGTGTTCAATCCAATTCCGGATAAAATAAGTTTTTGATCCGAATAAAAATTGGTTGGATCGTATAATTCTTCCGGGCTTTCACCATAATTGACATTCAAAAAACGACCAGAAACAATCAGATTGGTAATTCCTTTATTTTCATCTTCATAGACTTTGGTGGCTTTTCCTGCCCAAAAATCTTGAAAATTATATTTAAAAGTCTGAAATGCATACGTCATATCAGGTGCCTGCAAACTATCTTTTCTGAAATTCTGACCTACATAAACACCTCCAGCCCATTTGGTTAAAGGCGAGTAGAAGAGACGTTCAATATTGATGCTTTTGGTATAATTATTATCAAGATCCATTTTGTAATTCAAAACGGTTGCGATGTAAGTATTTTTGATGTTCGGAACAGTATAAGTAACATCATTTCCGTTTGCGCCATCACTAAAACGATTTGTAAAACGATATTCCAACTGTTGGCCGGTTCCAAAAAAATCTTTCTCTTTAAATCCCAAAGAAACTTGATTGCTTGAAATTGCAAATCTAGGAATCGTGCTCCAGGAATCTAAAACTCTAATGGTAACATCAACAGAGTCAGAAGCAACTCCCGCTACTTTATGTGTTATTCGTACTGCCGTAACGTATTTTTGGGCACGAATCAAACGTTCTGTTTCCTGAACTTTATAACTGTCATAGACGCTATTTTTTTTGAAAAGAAGCAAATTATAAATCGCAATTTTCTTCGTTTTCAAATGAAGTCTATTACCGGTTCGTTCACCCCAGTTTTTAGGTTCCTGCGTGGTATCTACAATTGAATGGCCAAAAGGATCTAAAGTAACAATATTGATTTTTCGGATAATTTTTCCGTTGTAATTTGCAGTATCTGTTGGTATAAGAAGTTCCTCTTTCTTTTTTGGTTTGTTTGTTCTGAAAAACAGCTTATGAAGTGTTTTGGTAAAATTGTTTTTTTTGGAATAATTTCGAATTTTATTATAAACGTCTGTACTGTCTTTTTTGGGCGGATTTTTTGTTTTATCCGATTGTCCGTACGTGCTTTGCAGGCAAAAGCAAAGTAAAATAAAAACGATTATTTTTTTGTTCACGGACATTAGATTTAGTTTTTGACGTATTTGAAAATGGTTTTTAATTAGCAATTTTAGATCTTCGAATTCTCCAAGTAAATTTTCTAGGCATATGATTTCCCATGACATAACCCCAAGCTTCTAATGATTCAATTCTGTCAAATATAATTTTCAAGATTGCCAAAAGCGGAATTGCCAAAAACATTCCCGAAATCCCAGCCGCCGCGCCTCCAATTATAATTCCGATAATAGAAACAAAGGCATTGATTTCGACTTTTGAATTAATAATCAAAGGTACCAATAAATTATTATCGATAAGTTGCACAATGACATTCACAATTAAAATTCCGAGAATTATTGAAATTTCGCCAGAACCTGTCAAAGAAGCTAAAACGGTAATAATTCCGGCAATCAATATTCCAATATACGGAATAAGATTTAAAATTCCTGTAATTAATCCCAATAAAATAAAATATTTGACGTCAATAATCCAAAGTCCCAAACTCGTTAAAACAGACACAACAATCATTTCTAAAATAAGACTTACGATGTAATTGTTTATCGAAACTTTTATTTGTGATAAAATATCTCGTAGCGCAATGTGGTTTTCTTTGTTGATTAATTTGGCCAAAAAAAGAATAAAATGGTCTTTATAAATTAAAAACAGAAACGTATAAATTGGTATAATCGTACAATCTAATAAAAGATCTGTTATGGAAAGAATTGCAGATCCGATTGTTGCATTTCCATTTTTAACCGAATCTTTGGTTACGGTGTCGAGATATTTTTTTTGTTCGCCAATGCTGATATGAAATCGCTCTTTTACAAATCGATGTATATCAGATAAAAAGACATTTGCATTTTTTTTGATTGTATCAAAGTCATTTGCCATATCGGTTACTTCGTAGGAAATAAAAACAAGTATACCGATGATAACTGCGGCAAAAGTCAAAACACAGACTATTGCAGCCAAGTGTCTTGGAAAACGCAACTTCGTGTTTAAAAATGTGAAAATGGGAAGAAGCAAAACGGCAAATAAAAAGGCCATTAATACGGGAGTTATTACATCTTTTGCTATACAGAATATATAAGCAAACGAAATCAAACTGATTAATATGCAAGAAAGTTTTGCGTAAAACGGCAATTTTATGGGTTGAGTCATTTTTGATGGAGTATTAGATAAACTAAATTTTGGTATAACAAATATTACATTTTATAACCGTAATAGCGTTTTACCTTTTTGTGTATAGTTTATAAAATTTCCATTCAGACTTTAATCAAAAAACTCTTTGTCTTCGTATTGGACAGGCATAATCGAAATTCCTTTTTGCAGTAATAAATTGTTCGGAAAAATGATTCTTTCGCCTTCTTTTGTTTTTAAATTCACATGAAAAGCGCTGATGTCTTCAATTTCAGCTTCGATGGGAAAATCTTTGTCGTGAATTTTTATAGTATCTCCAATTCGGAACGGAAATGAGAAAAACAAAATCATTCCCGAAGTAATGTTGCTTAAAATGGACCATTGCGCAAACATCGCCACACCAATTACTGTTGCAATTGAGGATACATAGAAAAATATGTCTTTAGTATCAACACCCCAAATTACAATCAAACTGATGGTTACCAAAATATTCATTAACAAGTGAATATATTTGATTACCAGATTTGTTCTGTGTTCTAATAACTGACTGCTGCTGGCATATCGCCTGATTAATTTTGCTACGATAACTCGCAGTGCTATCAATGTGACAAGCAGAATTAGGGTGGTGATTATTTCCTGGCTATATTCCTTGAAAGAAAACATAAAGTAATTTTTATACTAAAGTACTTAAATAATCGTAAACTTTAGCCGTTGGAAGTCCCATCACATTGGTGTACGAACCTTCGACTTTTGCTACTGCCATAAAACCAAACCATTCCTGAATACCATAAGCACCAGCTTTGTCATATGGTTTATAGTTGTCGATATAATATAAAATCGCTTCGTCTGATAAAGCATTGAAAGTTACTTTTGTTACATCATTTATTACGGTCGAAGTATTTTCTGTTCTAAAACAAACTGATGTAAAAACTTCGTGTGTTGTATTTGACATTGATTTGATCATTTCAAAAGCTTCTTCGGCATTTTTAGGTTTTCCTAAAGCTTTATTTTGATGCCAAACAATGGTGTCACTTGTAATTAAAATTTCATTTTCTTTGAGTTCGCCATCAAATGCGCTAGCTTTTAATGCAGCCAGATAATCTGTTATTTCAGCGCCTTCTAATTCTGGGGGATAAACTTCTTCAATCTCTTTTAGTCGAATTTCGAAATCAAGATCCAAATCTTTAAAAAACTGCTGTCTTCTTGGAGATCCCGATGCTAGAATCAAAGTGTATTTTTTTAGTTTTTCTTTAAGCATTGTACTTAATATTAAGGGTAATTACAAGAATGGATAAAATTCCGAAAAGCAATATCAGTTTTAAAACCGTGCTTAAATGGTGAAATTCTTTTTGTGATTTTGCACTGAATATTTTTACAATAAAATACAATAAAGGCGCAAGAACAAAAATAAAGCTATATATCGTGGAGATAAAAAGTTTGTTTTCCATGAAATAAGCATTGATGTAAAGCAACGATAATATGAACGGAATAATGGCAAATCCTAAAGCAATTTTTGCTGCCCTGTTAATCCCAATTGCAATTGGCAACGTATTCATTCCTTGATTGTAATCGCCATTTACATCTTCAATATCTTTAACTATTTCTCGAACAAAATTGATCATAAAAGCAAATAACGCATAATCAATCAATATTGAAAAAAGACTAGCCATTTGGGCTTTATTTTCAGCATCAATCGCCGGAAACAAATCAAAAACCCCGATGATAATAACGCTTAAAGCCAATAAAAGAGCCACTATAAAATTGCCCAAAATCATAATTTGTTTTAAGCTGGTAGAATAGAAGTAGAGTAATGAAGCGATTAAAATGAAAATAGTCGCAAAACTCGGTCTCAAAATCACATTTGATAAATAAAAACCAATTGCGACTCCGGTAATATTTAATCCGATATAAATGTTGTAAGCTCTGGTTTCAGAAATTCCTTTGCCAATAATGACATCGTTTGGCTTGTTGATTGAATCCGTTGCAACATCAAAAATATTGTTTATTACATAACCGGCCGCCGCCAATAAAACGGTACTCAAAACCAACAAAGCATATTGCCAATCTGCCAAAGCAAGCGGAATATTTTGCTGTTTTAAAAATGCATAACGAAATAAAACCTGCATAAAAGCAAGCATCAATAAATTTTGGTATCGAACGAGTTTTAAGTATTTCATTTTTTTTTAGAGGTTCTGAGGTTCAGAGGGGCAAAGGTTCAAAGGTTTTATAATTAGGAATTTACAATTTACAATTCATAATTAACAATTAATTAGTCGTGTTTTCCATTAAAATATTCCATCCATTTCCCTTGCACTTTCATTACTTGCTCGATTACATCGCGTGCAGCGCCGCGTCCGCCTTTTACGTGCGAAATGTAACGACAAATATTTTTGATTTCCGGACTTGCATCTTGTGGACAAGAAGGAAGACCAACTAATTTCATTACATGAAAATCAGGAATATCATCTCCCATATACAAAACTTGTTCAGGGCTTATATTGTTGTTGTCCGTGTATTCTTTAAAAGTTTTCACTTTATCTGGAGTTCCTAAATAAATGTCTGAAATACCTAAATTTTGCAGACGAATACGAACGCCTTCATTGCTTCCGCCAGAAATAATGCAGACATGGTAACCGCTTTCAATCGCCGCTTTCATTGCGAAACCATCACGAATGTTCATTGTGCGAAGCATTTCTCCTTCATTGGTTACAAAAACGGAACTGTCTGTAAGTACGCCATCAACATCAAAAACAAATGTTGTGATGTCATTCATTATTTCTTTATAACTTTTTGCCATTATTTTGAATAGATTGTGTTAGAATTTTATAAATATTTTTTTGATTTTCATTCGTTAAAAAGTCCAAATGTGCTTGTATTGTTGTTGAATCATGACGTTTTGCAGGACCAGTTTGGGCGTCAATTGGATCTAAAGTATTGATTTTTTCAGCAGTTTCTTGTATCAAAGGTTTCAAAACTTCAAAAGGAACGCGGTGCTCTTCGCAAATTTCCTGACCAATTTGATATAAGTGATTTGTAAAATTGTTTACAAAAACGGCTGCGGCATGAA
Source organism: Flavobacterium daemonense (assembly GCF_007341385.1). Lineage (GTDB taxonomy): Bacteria > Bacteroidota > Bacteroidia > Flavobacteriales > Flavobacteriaceae > Flavobacterium > Flavobacterium daemonense. Next base: position 450,332 of record NZ_VJYD01000001.1, on the reverse strand, counting down.
GTGCTTTTCGTTGTTCTGAATTTATTGCAAAAACGCTGTTTGAAATGCTTTTGGCCACGGTTTCTAAGATTCGGAAATCAAAAGTGTTTTCTGCTTCCAAACACATCGGAATAGCTGAAAAATCTACGTCTTTGTTTTTTGAGAATGTTTGAAGCGGATAAAAAACGCCTTTTCTGTTTTTGTTATCCAAATAATCAAGTGAAGCTGCGCCAGAAGTATGAACTACAATTCGGTTTTGAAAAGGCAATTGCTGCGAAACCTCTAGAATTGCATTGTCAGAAACTGAAATAATATATAAATCGGCCTCGATTAGTTCATTAAAATCGCTTACAATTTTTTCATATTCGATTAAAGATGATAAAGTTTCTTTTTTTCTTGAAAATACCTGTACAATTTCTACGGCTTCACTTTGCATGAAGGCCTTGATTAAATGCTGTGCCACATTTCCGGAACCAATTATCGATACTTGAATCATAGCACAAAATTAACATTATTTTTTTTAAATGCAGTTTGGATTTAATTCGTTTGCTTCTCAATTAAACCAATCAAACGTTGATTTTGCTGATTTGTTTTGCAAAAACGCGGATTAAACGGATTTTCATAATTTAAAAATCCGTTTAATCCGCGTTTTCACGATGGCGAATCAGTCTAATCTGCGTACTATTAGAAGCTGATTTACGCTCATTTTATTCTTTTTAGAATTTCACAGCTCCTTTTGGAACAGTTTCGCCAACTGAGATCTTTTTAGATAAATCAAAATTTGGATTTGAAGCAAATTCTATATTTTGGCTTACATCACCATTAATAGAAATCGCTTTTTCTGATTTTGAATTGAACTCAATATTTTTGAAAGACATATTTTTTCCGTTGTAAATTTCGAAAACTTCTGGTTTTTCAATGTCTAATTTGGCATTGCTGATTTTAATTCCGTTTGCGTCAATAATAGAAAATCCATTTTCAGCTTTTGCTGTTAAGTTTGAAATTTCGATGTTTTCAAGATTCATTTCTGGCAAGCCTTGTAAAAATACCGCTTGATAAGCACCAGCAATCGTAATATTTTTAATTGAAATATTTTTGAATTGCGGTGTTTCTGCAGTAACAGGCATCATTTTATTAGCAACTTTTGTTCCGCCTTCGGCCAATGTTTCAGCGATTGATTTTCCTCCGTAATATAAATCGAAAGAAATTGCTTGGGAAGGAATATCGGTCATATAAATATCAGAAATAAAGATGTTTTCAACGATTCCGCCACGTCCTCGTGTACTTTTAAAACGTAAACCAACATCAGTTCCCATAAAAGTACAATTAGAAACATGAAGGTTTTTTACGCCTCCAGACATCTCGCTTCCAACCGTTACACCGCCGTGTCCATGATAAACAATGTTGTTTTTTACGATGATATTTTCGCACGGAATACCTCGGTCGCGACCATCTTTATCCTTTCCAGATTTAATGCAAATCGCATCATCACCCACATCAAAACTTGAATTTTCGATCAATACATTTTTACAAGATTCAACATCAAGTCCGTCGCCGTTTTGAGAATACCAAGGATTACGAACCGTAACATTTCGAAGAATCAAATCTTCAACCATTAAAGGATGAATATTCCAAGCTGGTGAATTTTGAAAAACCGGACCGTCAAAAAGTACCCTTTTGCTGTTTTGAATGCTGACCATAACTGGACGAAGAAAATCGTGGATTTCTTCAAATTGTTCTTTTGTTTTTAAGTCCAAACGAACATTTTGATCCGCGCCAACAGATGCTTTCATAAAAGTTTCAGATGGATACCAACTGTCTTTTTTATCATTTAGAACACCGCCCGAAGCAACAAATTTCTTCCATTGGCTATCTGTTAATTTGCTCTTTTTTACTTGTCTCCAAACTTCGCCTGAACCATCCCAAACGCCATTTCCTGTAAAGGCAATATTTTCAAGATTTTTGCCATAAATAGGAGAGATGCAACGCCAAGTATTCAAGCCTTCAAAACTGGTTTCAATAATAGGATACAAAGTTTTATCTGTCGAAAATTTTATCAATGCGCCGGTTTCAGCATGAAGCTCAATGTTGCTTTTTAAAATAATCGGACCTGTAAGCCAGATTCCCGGAGGAATTATTACTTTTCCGCCACCTTTTTTTGAAACCGCATCTATAGCGTCGGCGAAAGCCTTCGTGTTTAAAATATAGCCACCGCTTACAGCACCAAAATCTTTAATATTCACTTTGTTTTTTGGAATTACAGGCTCTTGCACTTTTTGCATTTTAAATTCTATATCGCTGTAAAAAGCATTCAATTTCGAATTTTGTGCAACAGTTTTGTACGGCAATCCACACGCCAAAAGCGCTAGGCAAAGTACAATGTTTAAAATTTTGGTTTTCATTTTTAGTAGTTTTAAATGAGATAGTTAATAGCTGAATTTTTATTTTGGAGATCTTATTTTTACGAAAAACGGAAATTAGATCTTTAAAAAAAACATAAATTCAAAATGTAATCGATTACACAAAACTAAAAAAAAATATCAATAATCAAAGAAATTATTGCTTCTTAGAAATTTGTAATAATTAACTTATTTTATTTGCAAAAATGCCTTTGTAAAGGAATCTTTTTTTAGTTTTTATTAACAAATGACAAATATTGGAACTCAACATTTTTGAGTACTTTTGTGGCACTTTTATACAATGTAATTCCTCAAAAATGGATAAAAAAATATTCTCTTTTTTGTTTTCTACACGCTTAATGGCCGTTCTTTTTTTAACATTCGCAATTGCAATGGGTGTTGGAACTTTTATCGAAAGTAAATACAATACAGACACAGCCCGAATTTTAATCTATAATACTTGGTGGTTTGAAGCTATAATGGCTGTTTTCATGCTTAATTTCTTCGGAAATATTAAGCGTTACCAATTGCTTAAAAAAGAAAAATGGGCAACTTTTTTACTTCATATTGCCTTTGTTTTTATTATTTTAGGAGCTTTCATCACACGTTATATCAGTTATGAAGGAATGATGCCAATTCGCGAAGGTGCATCAGAAAACCAAATTTACTCAGACAAAACATTTATTACCGTTTTTGCTGACGGAGAATATAAAGGCGCAATGAAAAGAAGGGTTTTTGATAAAAACCTTTTGCTGTCGCCGGTTACAAACAACGATTTTACGCTTTCTGGAAAATTTGACGAAACGCCTTTCGAAGTGAGTTATGTGAACTACATTATGGGAGCGAAAGAAACCATAAAACCAGATCCAAAAGGAACGCTTTATTTAAAATTAGTTGAAGCCGGAGCAGGCGGGCGTGAAGAACATTACTTGAAAGAAGGTGAAGTTCAAAACATTCACAACGTTTTATTTGCTTTAAATAAACATACTGACGGTGCGATCAATATCAATACAACTGGAGAAAAATATACTATTCAAACGCCATTTGAAGGGAAATTTATGCGAATGGCTGATAAATTACAAGGTGATGTAACCAAAGATGATGTACAGCCTTTAATGATGCGTTCGCTTTACAGTATTGGTGATATCCGAATCGTTTTTCCAGATCCTGCGGTTAAAGGAACTGTTGATTATGAGTCAAGTAATGATTTTAAAGCAAAATCGCATACTGATGCTTTAGTGGTAAAAATTAAAGCAGATGGTCAAGAAAAAGAAGTTCGTTTAATGGGGTCTAAAGGAAGTATTGGCGAGCCTCAAACGGTTAAAATTGGTAAAATTGAATATAGTTTGTTCTTTGGAAGCAAGGCTTATATTTTGCCTTTCAAAATAAGATTAAATGATTTTATTGCCGACAAATATCCAGGAACTGAGAAAAGTTATTCAGCATTTAAAAGTAAAGTTACCGTTCAGGATTCTACAGAAACTTTTGATGCGGACATATATATGAACCACGTTTTGGATCATAAAGGCTATCGTTTTTTCCAATCTTCATTTGATCCAGATGAAAAAGGAACGGTATTATCTGTAAATCATGATTCTTGGGGAACGAATATTACTTATTTAGGATATTTTCTGCTTTACATTGGTTTAATGGCCATTATGTTTACAAAACATTCTCGTTTTGGTGATTTGAAACGTAAACTTGAAAACGTTAAAAAGAAGAAAGAAAAATTAATCACGATTCTTGTTTTGATGATTGGTTTGAGTGGTTTTGCACAACAAAATCCTCATGTACATTCGCACGAGCATAATCATACTGCAGATCCAAACGATCACGCTAATCATATTGTGGCGCCGCCGAGCCAAAAACAATTGGATTCATTACTTACGATTTACAAAGCTCCAGAAGCACATGCTGCTAAATTTGGCCGTTTGATTATTCAGGATGCCGGAGGAAGAATGAAACCGATTAATACGTTTTCATCTGAATTACTTAGAAAAGTAAGCCATAGCGATACGTACAACGGAATGAATTCTGATCAGGTATTTTTGTCGATGACGCAATACGCTCAGGTTTGGATACAGATCCCGATTATTTATATTAAGATGGGAAATGACAGTATTCGTAAAATAATCGGAATTGATTCTAAAGATCAATATGCTCCTTTTGTGAAATTTTTCGATGAAAACGGAAATTATAAATTATCGCCATATTTAGATGATGCTTATAAAGCTGGAAATCCAAATCAGTTTGAGAAAGATTTTATCGAAACAGATAAAAAAGTAAACTTGATGGAATCTGCTTTAAGTGGTAGTATTTTGAAAATTTTCCCAATTCCAAATGATCCAAATAATAAATGGGTTTCTTTCTTAGAGCGTGAAAATAGTGGTTTTAAAGGAATGGATTCTACTTATGTAAAACAAATTCTTCCGTTATATTTTAGTGCTTTAAACAACGGTTCTATTTCTAAAAATTGGGATACTGCTGATCAATTAGTAGAAAGCATTAATGGTTTCCAAAAGAAATTTGGAGCAAAAGTTCGCCCAAGCGAGCAAAAAATTGATTTAGAGATTGCTTATAATACCTATAATATTTTACCTAAAATGTTTTATTGGTATTCTCTTTCAGGAATCTTTATGTTGATTTTTACACTTTTCAGTATATTTTTCGATAAAAAATGGTTACGAATCACTGTAAATGGTTTTCATATATTGATAGGTTTAATATTTGTACTTCATACGATAATATTAATTGCACGTTGGTACATTTCAGGGCATGCACCTTGGAGTAATGCTTATGAAGCTATTGTATATGTAGCTTGGTCAACAATGTTTTTCGGATTGGCTTTTGACAGAAAATCAAAACTTACGGTTGCATCAGCAGCATTTGTGACGGCGATGATTTTCATGGCGGCAAATGCAAACTGGATTGATCCAGAGATTGCAAACTTACAGCCTGTTCTTAATTCATATTGGTTAATGATTCACGTTGCGGTTATTGTTGCTAGTTATGGTCCAACGGCATTAGGAATGATCTTAGGTTTTGTGGCTTTAGTATTGATTTTCTTTACAACAGAGAAAAACAAAGCTAAAATGGAACTGAACATTAAAGAGATAACCTATATAAACGAAATGTCTATTACTATTGGTTTGATCATGTTGACTATTGGAAACTTCTTGGGTGGACAATGGGCAAACGAAAGTTGGGGACGTTACTGGGGTTGGGATCCAAAAGAAACTTGGGCTTTAATCTCAATCATGGTTTATGCGTTTATAATTCACGCTCGTTTTGTACCAGCTTTACGCGGAAAATGGATTTTCAATTTAATGACGATGTTTGGTTTTATTTCGATTTTGTTTACGTATTATGGAGTAAACTTCCATTTAGTGGGTCTGCATTCTTACGCAAGCGGAGAGGCGCATTCTCTAAACTGGATTTATTATTCAATGGGAACAATTGCATTAATTGGTGCTATAACATATCCAAAATATAGAAAGTACTATAAAACAAAAAAAGTGAAGAACAAATAATGTATTTCGGTTATTATTAATTCACATAGAAAAGAGGTTCAGTTCAGCTGAACCTCTTTTTTTTATCAAAATAACTTTTTAGACAGGCATTTTTCCCATGATTGCAAGCACGATTGCCGCGATGATAAAAAAGCAAATCAAAAATATAATGTGACTCAATATGCTTAAAAAGAAAGCTTTTACTATTGAAATTTTATTGAAAAACTGAATATTTGTCCAAAATATCAATACAAGTCCGATGAAATAGGTTACAGATGAAAATTTCTGAATTGCTGGCGTACCATTCAAATAAAACAATATTGGGAATGTCAGGATTTGGACAAAAAGCCTTTGTGAAGCCTTAAAAGTATTCAATACAAAAAATTCAACAAAATTATATCCCTGTTTTCGAAATACAATATAAGTTCCGATGGTGTAAATTGGAATTGTAGCAATCGTAACCCACGAAAAATGTGTCGCCACCCATTCATTGAATTCATTGTAATCTAAGGTGTTATCTCCTTTGTCCGGAAAAGTATTGATATGAAAATAATGATATAGCACGCCATAAAGCGTTGCCAAAACCACAACTAAAGAAAGCGGTTTAAAATGCCTGACACGTTTTCCTTCAATAAATTCACGAACCGTATGTCCTGGTCTTGTAAAAAGCTGTTTTAACGAATACGTAATTCCTTTATCGAAATGCAACAACCCGTGCTGAATATCATGCCATAAAAAATGAATGTTTATTTTATGAGTTGCTGCAGGTTGTCCGCAGTTGCTGCAATAGTGGCCGGTAAAAATATGATGGCAATTTTTACAAAGAATTTCCATAATACTATTTAATTAGATTGTACTTTTTTAAAACCATTCGGAAACATAATCGCCAATAAAACAACGATTAGTAAAAAGTTGTATTCAACTCCATTTCTTCCTCCGCCCACAACAAACCAGCCTTCTTTAAAATGGACCAAAACAATTCCCATCAACAAAACAAAAATCGTTACAAAACCTGCGAGCTTTACATATTTATTAAGAAGCAAAAGAATTGCCGCAACAACATGTGATAATTTGATGCTCCAAGCCAGAAAAACACCAAAAGGAGCAAAACCAATTTGGTTTAAAAATAAATTCCCAAAGTCGTTTATGCCATTATTAAACATTCCGAAAATAGAATGTGTAAGGAGAATAATCGAAACTGCAATTCTTAAAAGTAAATTTCCGTTCATATTGTGGTATTTGGTTATAAATCAATTAAAAATAACTAATTAATTTAACACATAGAAACATAGTCTATGATTCTTGATGCAAAATGAAATGCCTTAAATACGTTTTTAACCTATGTTTCTATGTGTTAAAACAATTGCATTCAGCGAATTAAAAATAATAAAAAAGCGCATACTAATAAATAATATGCGCTTCTTGTTTTTATGCAACGTTTAATTTTAAACTTTTCCTAAAGTATAAAGTTGTGTCATTGTTGGCGTTAAACTTCCGCCGGCAGGCTCAAGTGTAATCCCAAACGCTTCTGCTTCATTAGTACGGTCAACAGCGAAAATTTTGTTAGAATTTCCTTCAAAATCACTAAGCAAACCAATACTTGTTGGCGTCAATACCGGACTTAATTTTAATGCCCAAACTTGGTAAACCATTCCTTTTGGAGGTTTTGGAAGACCAGCCGCATCAATATAAGTTGTTTTTGTGTCTTTGTTCCAATATACTTTTGCAAAAGATGTTGGCGAAACAGCTTGACCGCCAAGAGTTACACCAGTGTTTTTGATATCTCTAACAATGGTCAAACTTTTCTCGGTTTCTTTGTTTTGCTGATCTAAAAAAGCGTAATCTCTTTCAATTTTGTTTTTCTCAGTTCCAACTGTAGCGATCGCTTCTTTTGTTTTTGTCAATTCTAAAGTCTGATAACCTAAACCTAACAATAATAGTACTGCCGCTGCCCAGCCAACATATTGCGACCAGCTTGACGCTGGCTTCATGTCGACTACTTTGCCATGTTTAAGTTCTAATCTCGCTTTGATTTTTTCAAAATTAGCAACAGAGTGGAAAGGAGAGAAGCTTGATGATAAAGCAACAATTGCTTTTTCTATCGAAATTATTTCTGCGTTAACTTCCGGATTCTGTTTGGCTAATTCGGTAATTTCTATATTTTCTTTTTCGGTTAATAAACCATAAACGTAAAGTTCTAATAACCCTGATTCGATATATTCTTGTGCTTCCATTATATTTTTAGATAATTTCTTAAATCGTTAATACAGTTTCTGTTTTGTGTCTTGATAGTCCCCAATGGCATTGCCAATTCTTCTGAAGCTTCTTGTTGGGTATATCCTTTAAAAAATAGCAAGTCAAGAATTTCAATACATTTTGGTTTCAATTTTTTTACAAATTCTTGAATACCTATTGTATCAATTTTATTGACAAGCTTATTACTGTCATCTAACAGATTTACGAAATTATCGGAGGAAAGGTTTTTTTGACTGTTATTAAAATTTTTGGATCTCAAAGTATCAATAGAAGTATTTCTAGCAATATTAAGGATCCAAGTGTAAAATCGGCCTTTGCTTTCGTTATACGAATCGATGTTTTTCCAGATTTTCACAAAGACTTCTTGCAAAACATCTTCGGCTTCTTCACGATTTTTGATTAGTACGTTAATGACCGAAAACAAACTTTTCGAGTACATGTCGTACAGATGGGTAAAAGCTCTTTCGTCTTTCTTGTAAATTAAAACTAATAATTCTTCTTGACTCATAGATTTGGATTTTAAAGCTTAAACAAATAATTAATTGTACATTATTTTATTACCTGAGATAAAGATAAATTATTTTTTTGTGAAAATTATAAATTTTTTAACAGGCAAAAACCTAAGAAACATAGGGGTTCAGAAAAAAAATCAACTTTTTTTTAATTTTTTTTCGATTTTTTAAAACCAAAAGCAATCCAATTACGTAAATGCTATTATAACAGAAAATCTGATTCCAGAATAATAGCAGAATCTCCCATATAACGGGGAAAAATTAAAAAATTAAGTTCTGAAAATTCTAAAATCAGTCGAAAAAAAATAATGTTCTTAAAGATTAAAGTGTAAATAAATTCTCAATAAATAAAAAAATAAAGTCGTGATTATGAAAAATACTTTGAAAATATTAATTGTCGGACTTACGAGTGTTTTGGCGCTTACAAATTTTAATAAAAAGGATTTGAAAAAAGAGACTTTGAATTTGTCTTTTCAAAATCAGTTCAACAGAATTTAATGATTAAAATAATTTCATAGTTGGTGTCCTCGGACTTCCAAATAGAAAATCTATTTATAAACCGTATTTTCAATATAAAGAACAAAAGAATCCACTATACACGCCATTGAAAATCAGACGAAAATGCGAATTAGGGTTTTAAATTAATTTTCACCACAACCGAGAGACATCAACTATAATTTATACATATAATACCACGAGACCGGAAATAAAGAAAAACTCTTTTACATAGTCTCACTTTAATTTATGAAAACGCAATAAGGCATAATAATTAATTCATGGTTTGATTTGTTTGTATGGGGGGAAGCCTAACGTCTGATTAACGTTAGGCTTCATTTTTTTAACGAATCTTTAATAGAAAATAAAATAATCAAACTCCTTTTGTAAAACAGATTTTAACTAATTTTATAAAAAAATTATACAATGAAAAATATAGCAATTTTAGTTTGCAGCGCATTCTTTATGATAGCCTCACAAGTTCAGGCTCAAACGAGTCTTAAACCAAAAAAAGAAATCATGGCAAAACAAAACATTTATCAATTTAAAGTTGAAGATTTATCAGGAAAAACTTTTGATTTTGCTTCGCTAAAAGGAAAAAAAATCATGATTGTGAATACGGCTTCAAAATGTGGTTTAACGCCGCAGTACAAAGATCTTGAAGCGGTTTACAAAGAGTATAAAGACAAAGGTTTTGTAATTGTAGGTTTCCCTGCAAATAATTTTGCATCGCAAGAACCTGGAACAAACGAAGAAATCGCTACCTTTTGTCAGCTTAATTATGGCGTAACTTTCCCAATGATGGATAAAGTTTCTGTAAAAGGCGATGATATGTGCGAAGTTTATAAGTTTTTGACTCAAAAATCAAAAAATGGCTTGCAGGATTCTGAAGTAGAATGGAATTTTCAAAAATATCTAATTAATGAAAAAGGAGAATTGGTAAAAGTAATCAAACCTAAAACATTAGTTACAGAGCCAGAAGTTATCAATTGGATTAAAAGCTAATCATAAGGCCGAAACCAATAAATCCACAAATTTGAAGAAATTCAAGTTTGTGGATTTTTTTTTTTTTATTTACATAAAGTATGTCATTTCGACGAAAGGAGAAATCACACTAGAAACTCTACAAAGATTGTCGACTCACTGTGAAGAAATACTAGTGTGATTTCTCCTTTCGTCGAAATGACAAAAACGGTGTATCAATTAATTACGGTTAAACCAATATCAACTGCATAAAAACCAAATCAAGCCAACGATCAAATTTATAGCCTGCTTCGCGAATCGTTCCTGTTGCTACAAAACCAAATCTTTCGTGAAAAGCAATACTTGCGGTATTTTCTGCGTCGATTGCGCCAATCATCATATGATAACCTTGTTCTTTTGCTAGGTGAATTAATTCGGTTAATAATTTAGAACCAATACCTTTTCCAATCACGTTATCCACAACATATACTGAATGTTCGATAGTGTATTGGTAACCAATTTTTTCTCGAAATTGACCGTAACTTCCAAAACCTACAACTTCGCCATCTAAATCGGCAACAACAATTGGCAGATTTTTAGCTTTTTTATCTTCAAACCATTTGGTTTGAATTTCAAGCGTTTGAATATCATAACTATAATTTGCCGTGGTGTGCAAAATAGAATGATTTACTATATCCAGAATTTTTTGCAAATCATTTTCAGTCGCAGGTCTGAGTTTTACTTCCATTGTAATTGTATTGTGTTATTTTGTATTTAGTTCAGCTAATAAAGTATCTACTTCTTTGGGGTTCCAAGTCATTTCAGTACAAATCGCTTTCGCATCATTTGCATATTGCAAAGCCGATTTCTTATCTTTTATTTTATTGTAAAGCCTTGCCAGCAGAAGATTTCCATCGTAAGAATCATTTATTTCCAAAGAATGTTTTACCCAGAATATTGATTTTTTGAGACTTTCAGTATCGTTGATATGTTTTAAATAGGTCTGTCCGATATCTTTTAAAAAGCTGGCGTCATTCCAAACTAATTTTTGAGTATTTTCTAAAGTTGTTTTTTTGTAAAACTGCCATTTTTCAGTTCGTTCGGCTAAAGTAAGATCAAATTTAAAAACCAATGAATCTGTTTTTTGTAGCCGAATCGATTTTGCAACTTCTCGTTGTTTGTAATAATTTACGGTGTCTAAATTATCAACATAAGGTCGAAGCAATTCGGTTACAATACTTTCAATTTTGCGATCAACACGACTTTGAGAAGCCACAGCAGCAAATTCTTTTTGGTGTTTTAAAACAAATTGAAATTCTCTAGATTTTATATCCGTTACACCATTTGCAATAATTCTCCAGTTTGTTTCGCTAATTAATTGTGAATCAGATTGTGTGTTCAAATAAATATGCGTTGCAGGCGATAATTCACTTCTGTCTTTTCCTTTTTTCAAAGTGTTTAAATACGTGAAAAACTTATCTGAATTGCTTGGATCCGACATGAATTCTTTCTCTAAATAAGGAAGCTGCATTCTGGAATTCAAAGCATATTTTGCTTCGGTCATAAACTCCGGCGTTTTCATTTCGCCTTTCAAAGCGTACAAAAGCGTTTCATTGGCATCCAAAAACAAAAATGTCGGCAATGATTTCGTATTGTATTTGTTTTTTAAAGCAATTCCTTCTTCTTTTTCAATGTTTTTCCAAATACATACATAGTTTTCTTTTAAAAAAGCCATGACATCAGGATTGCTGAAAACTTCTTTTTTCATTTGATTGCAATGCGGACACCATTCAGCATAGAGCATTATAAAAATTGGTTTTCCTTCTGTTTTTGCTTTTTCTAATGCGGTTTTATATGGCGTATCATCTGGAACAAACTGATTTTGAGAATTTACAATCTGCATCGAAATAATAAGGATGAATATGTATAAGAAACGCATAAGCAGTATATTTTTTTAGCCGTTGAGTCTAAATCATGAAATTTTTATTAAACACATAGAAACATAGATTCTATTTTTGAAAAAAAGATGGTAAAAAAGAAACACATTTCTTTCACATAGCCAACTATGTTTGTTTTAAATAAGTGAAACGCCCTTTTCGGAGTCTTAGATCTATGTTTCTTGTGTTAAAATTAATTATACATAAAGAGTTGTCTTTATTGCAAATTTACTTTTACAAATATATTCCCTTTTTCTAAAAAGTACTTCAATATCTTCCTATTTATAAGTTAAATCAAACATGAAGTTTGTAACTTTGTAATAGTAAAAAGAAAATCCGTTTTTTTAGATTTTCTTAAAAAATAATACGCCATAGGAATGATTTACCCCAAAATACCGCTTGCTCAAAGCATTATCGAAATTTGTTCAGCAAAAGGAATCACAAACATTATAATTTCTCCAGGTTCGCGAAATGCACCTTTAACTATAGGATTTGCTCAAAATCCAAATTTTAAATGCTACAGCATTGCTGATGAGCGATGTGCAGCCTTTTTTGCCTTGGGGATTGCGCAACAAACCAAACAACCTACAGCAATTGTATGTACTTCAGGATCTGCATTATTGAATTATTATCCTGCTGTTGCAGAGGCTTTTTACAGTCAGATTCCATTAATCGTAATTTCTGCTGATCGTCCGCAAAACAAGATCGATATTGGAGACGGACAAACCATTCGTCAGCAAAATGTTTATGAAAATCACTCTGTTTTCAATGCAAATTTGACAGAAGAAACTTCTGACGAAAATGATTTAAAAATAAATAAAGCGATTGAAACTGCAATTTTGCAAAGAGGTCCAGTTCATATTAATGCGCCTTTTGAGGAGCCTTTGTATGAAACAGTTGAAACACTTTCTGTGCAACCAAAAATCACAATTTTGGAAGAAAAAGTTCCAACCAAAATTATTGACAATAGCGAAGAAACTGCTTCCATTTGGAATTCGGCTAAAAGAAAACTAATTCTTATTGGAGGAATAAATGAAGTAAACTCTATAGAGCAGGAAATTCTAGAAAATTTTGCCAATGATCCGTCGATTGTGGTGCTTACTGAAACGACTTCAAATTTGCATCATTCGAGTTTTATTAATAGCATAGATACTTTAATTACACCATTTGACGATTCAGATTTTAAAGAGTTGGAAGCAGAAGTTTTAATCACTTTTGGAGGTATGATTGTATCAAAACGTATTAAAGCTTTTTTACGCAAGTATAAACCTGCACATCACTGGCATATAGATACTTTACGGGCATATGATACATTTAATGCTTTAAGTAAACATTTTGTAATGGAACCAAATGATTTTTTTAAAGATCTGCTTCCAAAAACAGAATTTGTAGCTAGTAATTACTTTAAGAAAATCGATAAAATTTATAGTCTAAGAAATAAAAGAAAAGAAGAATATTTAAAGAAAATTCCATTTTCAGATTTTAAAGTTTTTGAAAAAATAATTAAATCTCTACCAAAAAACAGTCAACTGCAAATCAGCAACAGTTCGGCAATTCGATATGCACAGTTAATTGATATTGATGATTCGATTGAAGTTTTCTGTAATCGCGGTACTAGTGGAATTGACGGAAGTACATCGACAGCGATTGGAGCAGCTGTGGCAAATGAAAAACAAAATATTTTTGTAACCGGTGACATCAGTTTTTTATATGACAGCAATGCATTGTGGAATTCTTACATCCCGAAAAACTTCAAAATTATTTTGATAAATAATGGAGGAGGAGGGATTTTCAGAATTTTGCCTGGTCATGAAGAAAAGCCTGTTTTTAATACTTATTTTGAAACTTCGCATCATTTAACGGCTGAACATTTAGCTAAAATGTACAAGTTCAGATATTTGCAAGCTTCTGATAATGAATCGCTTCAAAAAGGTATTTCTGATTTGTATTTTGATGATAATTCACCAGTTATTCTTGAAATTTTCACGCCTACAGCTCAAAATGATGTAATTTTAAAACAATATTTTAAGGAATTGAATTAATTTTTTTTGTAAGTTAAATTTTGTTAAAATTTACAAACTAACCGATTTTAATTTTAAATTTGGTCGCATTAATTGTAACCAATATTAAAATTATGAGCGTAAGAGAAGAATTAATTAAGAAGTATGCCGAAGATCTAAAAGCGAAATGCGGTTTGACACCAAACATGGATTTGCTTACAAAAGTTACGATAGACTGCGGTCCATCAATTTATAATGCAGATTCATCTACAGTTGCTTCATCGCAACCATCAGAATTAGCAACGGTAAAAAACAATTTTCTGATTAAAAAATTAGGATTGTCTGATTCGCCAGCTTTAGATGAAGGAATTAATGCTGTGATGGAAAAATATGGCAAATCTAATAAGCATAAATTCAGAGCAGTAGTGTATTATTTATTAGTATTGCACTTTAAAAAAGAAAGTCATTACAAATAATAAATAATAGATTAAAAAAGAAAGTGCCTTTAATGGGCGCTTTCTTTTTTAATCAAATGCTACTTAATTGGAATTGGAAAAACCGGCAAACTTGCATGTCCTAAGGCATCTACAGTCTGCACCGCAAAAAAGTAATTGTCTTTAGAATACGGAATTTCAACCTGCGTATCTTTTACGAAAAAAGTTTTTTCCCAGTGCGAAGATGAAGTTTCACGCATTAAAATTTGGTAGCCATATTGTGCTTTTCCTTCTGGAGCTGACCAAATCAATGTTGATGAGTTAGAAAGTTTTTTAACTTCAATTCCAACATTTTCTGGCACTTTTGGTGATGAAGCCAAATTTGCCAAGGTTGCTAAATTGGCACAGGTATTTTTTCTCAAATAATCAAAATCCATAAACTCTGGCAAATCGCCATATTTGATATTATTTTCGGTTCTCAAGTCCTGATGCTGATGATCGAAGTTTTCATTCATTTCGCAAAAACGAACGGCTGTAAAACCATTTTGGCTAAAAGGCGTATGATCACCGCCACGCAAAAAACGGTCATTTCTATAAACTAATTTCACACTCAGCTGATCTACATATTGTTCTGTAACCGTTTTAATATAACGTGCCAAAAGTCTTGACGGACTATCATTGTCTCGGCTTGTAGCTTTTCGCATTTTAGCTTCTTCCTCGGTCTCTAAATACGGAATAGTTTCACTAAAAACACGAATTTGAGTATTGTCTCTTAAGTTTGTTCCACTGGATAAGCTGTTGCCAATCATATCATTATTCAGCATTGCAACAATATTCCAGTTTTGTTCTTTTGCTTTTTCGGCAAGGTGGCGAGCACCAATCAAACCTTGTTCTTCACCAGTTACAGCAACAAAAATAATTGTAGCCGGAAATGATCTTTTGCTCATCACTTTTGCCAATTCAATAACTGCGGCAACGCCAGATCCGTCATCATTTGCTCCAGGAGCATTTGATTTGATGTTCATGACATCTGTAACACGTGAATCTAAGTGTCCGCTAATAATAAGGACACGATTATCAGTTGGGTCAGTACCTTTTAGAGTTGCCATTACATTTCCAATCTGGCTATCAACATTTATTCTTTTTCCGTCGGCTTTTACAGTAAAATAATCAATTTCAGAAGTTAACCTTCCGTTCGATTCCAAAGCAAATTTGTCAAACTCAGATTTTACCCATTGTTGTGCTGCGCCAATTCCTTTCGTTTTATTTTTAGGATCACTTAACGTATGTCGGGTTCCAAATGAAACCAGTTTGTTTATGGTTGCTTCAAGATTTTCAGCTTTGATTTCACTAATCATTTTCTTTATTTCTGGATCTTCAGAAACTTGAGCAACAGAGGTTTTAGTGAAAATTAGAAAAGCAAAAGCGGCGTAAATAATGGTCTTTTTCATTGATTCGGGATTAATTATAGGTTTCCAAATTTAACCAAAACCTTCAAACTACAATAAATTGTCTGGTTCTTTTTTTTATCCCGCATATTTTTCGGATTACCATTCTCAAACTTCGTACATTTGCATCATAGAAATTTAAGAATATGCTTGAAATAGGAAAATACAATACACTTACTATATTACGTGATACTAAAGTGGGCTTGTTTTTAGGAAATCCTGAAAAAGATCCTGATGGAATTCACGATGTTTTGCTTCCAAATAAATATGTTCCAAATGAATTTGAAATAGGCGAGGAGCTTGTGGTTTTTGTTTATTTGGATCACGAACAGCGCCCGGTTGCGACTACGCTTGAACCTTATATTTTGTTGAATGAATTTGCGCTTTTGAGAGTAAACTACGTCAATCAGGTTGGTGCTTTTATGGATTGGGGAATGGAAAAAGATATTCTTGTTCCGTTTAAAGAACAAGCGCGCCCAATGGAAAAAGGAAAACGATATTTGGTTTATCTGTATTTAGATGAAAAAACAAAACGCTTGGTTGCGTCTAGCAAAACAAATCAGTTTTTGAGCAACGATCATTTGACGGTTGAAAAAGACGAAGAAGTAGATTTGATCGTTTCGCACATTACAGAAATAGGGATAAATGTTATCATAAACGAGCAACACAAAGGTCTTTTATATAAAGATGAAGTTTATGATGATTCAATTAGAACTGGAGACAGAATGCGCGGTTACATCAAAAATATTCGTCCTGATAATAAAATAGATGTTGCTTTACAAGTTCAAGGTTACCAGAGTATTGAGCCAAATGCAGAGAAAATTTTGGACGAATTGAGAGCCAATCGCGGTTTCTTGCGTTTAAACGATAATTCGCATCCAGAGGACATCAAAACCGTTTTAAAAATGAGTAAAAAGACTTTTAAAAAGGCTGTTGGAGCTTTATACAAAGAAAAACTTATTGAAATAAAAGAAGACGGAATTTATTTGGTAAAAGAGTCTTAGAACTTTAAAAATTCCAATAAAAAATTCATTACAACAAGAAAGGCTGCTCATTACAAGCAGCCTCTCTCTTTTTATTCTAGTTTTAAAAAAAATTGTAATTAAAAAAAAACAGAAATAAAATAATTCGAATCCATTAAAAAAATAATAGCTTTATAAATTTTAGAAATTACTTTTTCATCTGGGTATGTCTTTTAAACAATCAATACATTCATTTTCATTAACAAAAGCTCGAATTCACGGCTAATCCATTTGGTTTGATAAAATAACTTTTAGAAAGTTTCAGTTAGTATTTTTCCTCTTTTCGTAATCAATCTTATACTAATTACTTTGAACAATTCTATTGTTTAACCGTAGGTGTTACTATCTCCTTTTTGAAGTTTTGACAAACGCATAAATCATTTGCTCATTGTTCATGGTTTTTTTACTAATTAAAACCGTAAAAAAATGAGCGACAAATTTTTTAAATTTTCTCAAAAAAATCATTTTTTAGGTTAATAAATCAGTGAAAGAAAATCAATCTTATATCAACAAAATAAATTGTATCTCGTTGATTTCTAGGGTGTAAAATTAATTATTATTTTTCAAAACTAATGTTAAAAAGTGTTATTTTTTGCCTAACGTCTCTAATTGTTAACATTCAAAGCTTCTTTTGACATAAGACTTAAATCAAATTGAGTAGGTAAAAATGTAAAAATGCTTTATTTTTACACTATAATTTTTTAATAAACCTATACAAAATGGATTGGATTACCGCCAGAGAATTTGAAGATATAACATATAAAAAATGTAATGGAGTTGCAAGAATCGCTTTTAACAGACCAAATGTTAGAAATGCTTTTCGTCCCAAAACAACTTCAGAATTATACCAGGCTTTTTATGATGCACAGGAAGACACTTCGATTGGGGTAGTTTTGCTTTCTGCTGAAGGGCCTTCAACTAAAGATGGCGTTTATTCTTTTTGCAGTGGAGGCGATCAAAATGCACGCGGACATCAAGGTTATGTGGGAGATGACGGACAACATCGTTTAAATATTCTTGAAGTACAGCGTTTGATTCGTTTTATGCCAAAAGTTGTTATTGCAGTAGTTCCAGGATGGGCTGTTGGCGGTGGACATAGTTTGCACGTAGTGTGCGATATGACGCTTGCAAGTAAAGAACATGCAATTTTTAAACAAACGGATGCTGATGTAACAAGCTTTGACGGTGGTTACGGTTCTGCTTATTTAGCAAAAATGGTTGGTCAGAAAAAAGCTCGTGAAATTTTCTTTTTAGGGCGAAATTATTCTGCGCAAGAAGCTTTTGAAATGGGAATGGTAAATGCTGTAATTCCGCATGACGAACTTGAAGCAACTGCTTATGAGTGGGCACAGGAAATTCTTCAAAAATCACCAACTTCTATAAAAATGCTGAAATTTGCCATGAACTTGACAGACGACGGAATGGTTGGACAACAAGTTTTTGCCGGTGAAGCAACACGCCTAGCGTATATGACCGAAGAAGCAAAAGAAGGAAGAAATGCATTCTTGGAAAAAAGAAAACCAAACTTTGGCGAAAACAAATGGTTGCCATAAAAAAGTTATAAAATAGTTTAAAGTTTCAGGTTTCAAGTTACGAACCTGAAACGTGAAACTTGAAACCTGAAACAAAATAAACTAAAAAATAAATGAAACATTGGATTGAAGCCGCTAGACTGCGCACACTGCCTTTATCAGTTTCTGGAATTATTGTAGGAAGTATTTATGCTTTATCAAACCCAACAGAAACAATCAATACGCCAACAGAAGTATTTAGCTGGAAAATTTTTGGTTTTGCACTATTGACAACTCTTGGTTTGCAGGTTTTATCCAATTTTGCCAATGATTATGGCGACGGAGTGAAAGGTACAGATAATGCGGACAGAGTAGGGCCGCAGCGCGCTATTCAAAGTGGTAAAATCACACCTCAGGCCATGAAAAAAGCGATTATTATTACTTCATTGCTTACATTATTGTCAGCTGTGATATTAATTTATTTTGCTTTTGGAAAAGACAATTTCGGATATTCTATTTTCTTTTTACTGTTAGGAATTGCGGCAATTATTTCGGCAATTCGTTACACAGTAGGGAATTCGGCTTATGGTTATAAAGGATTTGGAGACGTTTTTGTTTTTATTTTCTTCGGATTGGTAAGTACTTTGGGAGTCAACTTTTTATATTCTAAAGAAGTTGATCCTCTTTTGATTCTGCCAGCAATTGCAATTGGTTTATTGAGTGTTGCTGTTTTGAACCTTAATAATATGCGTGATGAAGAATCAGACAGAAAATCTGGAAAAAACACTATTGTAGTTCAAATTGGCGGAGCAAAAGCTAAAATTTATCATTTTACAATCATAATTACCGCTATGATTTTGGTGGTTCTTTTTGCTATTTTAAGCGATTATAATTTTGATCAATATTTGTTCTTATTGGCTTATATTCCGTTAACGAAACATTTAATTACAGTCGCTAAAAATCAAGATCCGAAGCTTTTAGATCCTGAATTGAAAAAAGTGGCATTAAGCACATTTTTGCTTTCATTATTGTTAACGATTTGTATGATTTCATTGATTTCAGACATTATTGTTAATCTTTTCCTTGGAGGAAGATAAAATAAGTTCAACTTAAAAAATAAAATCATGAAAATCACATTTTACGGACATGCATCTTTAGGAATCGAAGTTGGAGGAAAACATATTATTGTTGACCCATTTATTACAGGAAATCCGGCTGCTGCGGCAATTGACTTAAGAGAATTAAAAGCCGATTATATTTTACTTACACATGCACATGCTGATCACGTTTTAGACGTTCAAGCAATTGCAAAACTGACAAATGCTGTTATTGTTTCAAATGCAGAAATTGCGAGTTACTATGCAAAATTAGGATTCAATTCCCACCCAATGAATCACGGCGGAAGCTGGAAATTCGATTTTGGAAAAGTAAGATATGTAAACGCAATTCATTCAAGCACTTTTCCTGACGGCACTAACGGAGGAAATCCTGGAGGTTTTGTAATCGAAAGCGAACATAAAAATATCTATATCGCTGGCGATACTGCACTTACATATGACATGAAGTTGATTCCTTTAAGAACGGAATTAGATTTGGCAATTCTTCCAATTGGAAACAATTTTACAATGGATGTTGAAGATGCGATCATCGCTTCAGATTTTGTTGAATGCGACAAAATTCTTGGCTACCATTTTGATACTTTTGGTTACATCGAAATCAATCATGAAGAAGCAATCAAAAAGTTTTTCGATAAAGGAAAAGATTTAATGCTTTTAGAAATTGGAGAATCAATTGAATTATAATTTCTTTTAAAAGCGAATTTATAGTTTTGGCATAATATATGTCATTTCGACTAAAGGGAGAAATCACACAAGTAATTCCGCATGCGTTATCGCCATTTTTTGTAGAATTTCGAGTGTTATTTCTCCCTTCGTTTGAAATACAAAATTGAATATGAAAAATCATTTATCAATATGAAATTAAAAAGATTAGCCCTATTTCTTTTACTTACAATTTCGTTTAATTCTTTTGCTCAAAAAGACGGATATTGGGACAAGGAACGTGCAACAACAAAAGAAATTATTGTTTCTGCCCGTGACCGAATCACCATTAAAACAGAAGATCTTCCTGTTGGAACAACCGAAATTGTGTACCGAATTACACTTTTAGATGAAAATCAGCAAATGGCAAATAGTTTGGTTTCGGTACTAAAATCTATTCCAGATCCAACTGGTGTTAGTCAGGGTTCTGCTGGAGCTGTATTTTTAATGTCTAAAATTTCGGGTGATGATACTTGCACTTACGCATTATTTACTTCATCAGAAAATGCCAAAAAATATATCGACGACGGGAAAACCGATAAAGCTTGTTATGCGCAAGATGAAGCTTTAAGTAAAGATGCCAAAAGATTATCGCTTGATAAGTCGTCTTGTTTAGGACAAAATGTAAGTACGATTTGGTTCGGTTTTCACAGCGAAAACTGGCTTTTAAAACAAAAAGTAGTTTTAGAAGTGGTGCCGTGGGTGGATACAAAGCTAAGCCGTGGGTGGAATCAAGACAACAAAAATGATATTATCAGTTTGTGCAAAACATCTACAATGGCACAAAAAATGGCTAATTCGGATGATTTTTGTGTTTGCATTTTAGATAAAATCATGAAACAATACCGTTATACGGAGTTTCAGAAATTGTTGCCAATCGAAAAAAACAAAGTCTATAAAGATTTTGGAAACGCCTGTTATAAAGATGCCGATATTTCTAAAAACGTGTTTAGCGATCTTAGAAATCAAGCTTCAGTTTTAATCAAACAAGAAAAATACAACGAAGCAATTCCGAAATTAAATACTATAATTAATGAAGGAAAAGCAACTGCATTAGATTACAGTTCAATTGGTTATTGTTATATTTTGACAAAGCAATATGAAAAAGCATTGAAATTTTTGCAAGAAGGCGAAAAGCTTGACAACACAGAATTATTAGTAAAATTAAATTTAGCACATCTGTATTTAGTGAGCAATAATTACGGTGATGCCAAAACGATTTACAAAAAATACCAAGATCAAAATGTAACGGACAGCATTAGCTGGAAAGACAAAACAAAATCAGATTTTGTAATTTTTCAAAAAGCAGGTCTTCCATCAAAAGATTTCGAAAAAGTTTTAAAATTATATAATTAAAGGTTCTAAGATGCTAAGGCTCTAAGATACTAAGTTTTCGTATCATTTGCCTTAGTATCTTAGAATCTTAGTTCCTTAGCAACTTAAAAAAATGAACGCCTCTTACCAAAAATACATGCTTGAATTCAAGCGTCCGTCTGGAACGTCTAGGGGAATTATGACCGAAAAGGAAACTTGGTTTATAATTTTGGAAGAAAATGGAAAAAAAGGAATTGGCGAGTGCGGAATTTTGCGCGGTTTAAGCGCCGATGATCGCGATGATTATGAAGAAAAACTGCAATGGGTATGTCAAAATATTCATTTAGGAGAAAAAGAGCTTTGGGAAAATTTGCTTGAATTTCCTTCGATTCAGTTTGGAGTTGAAATGGCTTTTTTATCCTTAAAAAGTGAAACACCATATTTATTATTTCCGTCTGATTTTACTAATAATTCAAAGTCAATTCAAATAAATGGCTTGGTTTGGATGGGCGAAGCCTCTTTCATGAAACAGCAAATTGACGAGAAATTAGCCGACGGCTTTACCTGCATAAAACTAAAAATTGGAGCAATAGATTTTCAAAAAGAATTGGATTTACTGCAATTTATAAGAAGTCATTTTTCAGCTGAACAAATTGAAATTAGAGTAGATGCAAATGGCGCTTTTTCTTTAAATGAAGCTTTAGATAAACTACAGCAACTAGATCAATTTCAATTGCATAGTATTGAGCAACCAATAAAAAAAGGTAATGTCCAAGCGATGGCAGATTTATGCAAAACAACTCCGTTTCCAATTGCTTTAGATGAAGAATTGATTGGTGTATTTTCATTTGAAGAAAAAGAAAAACTTCTTCAAGAAATTAAACCGCAATATATTATTTTGAAGCCAAGTTTTATTGGTGGTTTTAGAGGGACCAAAGAATGGATTGATTTGGCTGACAAATACAAAATTGGCTGGTGGATTACATCAGCATTAGAAAGCAATATTGGTCTAAATGCTATATCGCAGTGGACGTTCATTCAAAATTCAAAAATGCCCCAAGGCCTAGGAACCGGGGCACTTTATACTAACAATTTTGATTGTCCGCTTGAAGTTTCTCTAGGACAATTATGGTATAATAATTCAAAAAAATGGAGTTTTTTTGAAGGTTCAAAGTAGCAAAGGTTCAGAGTGACAAAGGTTTTTTCTTTTTGGCTCTGAACCTTTTTTGGCTCTTTTTTAATTAGATAAATTGTCTTTCTAGTAGTTTATAATTTAAAAGGTTCAAAGTGACAAAGACAAAAAACCTCTGCACCTTTGCAACTCTGAACCTCTGAACCTCCATTTACTCTTTCCCCCCAAGCAAACTATCTTGCCAATCTTTCAATTCCTGCCATTTTCCTTGGTAAGCCAATAAAGCTTGTTTTGCCCAAGTGCTTGGATTGTGAATAGCATAATTTTCACCGCCAGCGTCAAGAATTGACTGCGATTTTTCAGTTGAAGTCTGAGACAATTCGTGCCAAGTTGTAATTCCTGATTCATGATACAAAGCTTCGATTTTTGGACCAATTCCTTCGACTATTTTTAAGTCGTTTTCTTTTATTTTTTTTCCGAAAATAGTTGCAGCTAATGCACTGTCGAATACAATAAGTGGAGCAGAAGTTGCAAATGACTGCGGCGTTGCTGAAATTTTAGCTTTCGCTGCTAGATCAGCTTCCAATTGCGCGATTTTTGCATTTAAATTTTTGGTGTTTGCTTTGCAGGCGTCTAAATCTTCCTGAAGAGATACTGCAAGTGAATTATCAGTTTTTGAATTCATTTTTCCTAGTAAGTAACCTAAAATTCCACAGATTAAACCCACTAATGCTGGTATTAAGATACAAGGTATATTCATGATACTATTTTTTGATTAATTATTTGATTGTAATAACGGTTCTTCTGTTGGCGGCTTTGCCCTCGGCGGTTGTATTTTCACCCGCAGGTTCATCGGGACCTTTTGATTCGGCATTAATTCGCGAAGCTTCGATACCGTTTTTAGATAAATAATTCTTAGAAAATTCGGCACGTTTTTGCCCTAAAGCAATATTTGCTTCACGATTTCCAACATCATCTGTATGACCAACAATTAGTACTGTGGCATCTTTTACATGATCCATATATTTTGCAATATCCGCCACTTTTTGTTTTTCATCAGCAGTAAGATTTTCACTTGATTTGTTAGTGCTAAAATGAAGAATCAACGGATTAGCATTTATTTTATCTTTCAAAATACTCCATTCGTCACTAGCTGTAGCCATTGTATCGATAGTTTCAAATTTATACTCGGCAGGACCTAAAAGTGTATCCAAATTGGTTTTCCAACTATTGATAATTTCGCCTTTGGTATTAAATTGCGTATTTGAAAGACCTTTCGAAATAAAATAATTTTTCACATCCTCAGCTCTTGCCAAACCTAAGTTTTCAAATTTTGTTGTATTGGTCTCATCAGAAGTAGCATAACCTGTAATAGTTACTTTTTGCTTAGGATTGGAGGTTAAAAATGTTTTTAAATTTTCAATTCCAATGTTTACAGAATCACTCACCGGCACAATCAATGCAGCGCTGTTTTTTAAGAATTTGAGGTTGTCATTGGTCTGAAAATTAATTCCTGGACCATTAAGAACAAAAGGAACAAAATTATTGTCCTTAGCTGCAACTGTTGGTACTTTTTCTGTATCAGCGGCTGGTGTTTCCATATTGCAATTGCAACAAAATTTCATGTGCAAAAATGTACCCAAAATGATTGTTAATGCAATGCCTAAGAGGTAAAGTGCTTTTTTAGACATAAGTTTCAAAGTTAAGATTCTATCAAATTTAGTGAATTAATAGTGTGTAACGTGTTAATAATCAATTAAATTGGTTGTTCTTAAATATTAAGAATCATAATTTGAAAGTTCCTGTTTAGACTTAAAATCATTTCATGCCCTGAATTAAAATGAGTAACTTGCAATAAATTAATTGAAATATCAAAATGGTTGAAATTGAAAGAAAGTTTCTTGTAAAATCAGACGATTTTAAAGAACAGGCTTTTACTCAAAATAAAATTGCTCAAGGTTATTTAAGCTCACTGCCAGAAAGAACTGTTCGTGTTCGAATTAAAGGCACGAGAGGTTTTTTGACTATAAAAGGAATTGGACAACAAGGCGGTATGTCGCGTTTTGAATGGGAAAACGAAATTCCACTTGAGGAAGCACAAGAGTTGCTAAAATTATGCGAAAAGGGGAAAATCGAGAAGACTCGTTTTGAAATTAAATCTGGAAACCACGTTTTTGAAGTAGATGAATTTTATGGAGAAAATGAAGGATTAGTTATGGCTGAAATTGAATTAAATTCAGAAACAGAAGCTTTTGAAAAACCAGATTGGCTTGGCGAAGAAGTTACAAATGACGAACGATATTATAATGCTTATTTGAGCAAAAATCCATTTAAAGACTGGCAAAAATAATTGATTTATGACAGATTATGATTTGATTATTGTTGGCGGAGGCCCAATTGGACTTGCCTGTGCTATTGAAGCTAAAAAGAGAAATTTGCGTTATTTAATTATCGAAAAAGGTGCAATTGTAAACAGTATTTTCAATTATCCGCTTTACATGACTTTTTTTTCTACTGCCGAAAGATTGGAAATTGGCGATATTCCCTTTAACTGTCTGGCGCCAAAACCGGGTCGTCAAGAAGCTCTAGAATATTATCGAAATATTCATCGTTACTTCAATTTTTCAATTAATCTATTTGAAAAGGTAAATGAAATTCAGAAAAAGGCAGATCACCATTTTGAAATTATCACAGATAAAAAAATGTATTCTTCTAAAAATGTTGTAATTGCGACCGGATTTTATGATATTCCGATTACCATGAATGTAAAAGGAGAGGAATTGTCAAAGGTTCGTCATTATTACAAAGAAGCACATGAATATGCTTTTAGAAATATTTTAGTTGTCGGGGCAAACAATTCTTCTGTTGATGCAGCATTGGAATGCTGGCGAAAAGGAGCGAATGTTACAATGGTAATTCGTAAAACCGAAATCAATAATAGAGTAAAATATTGGGTAAAACCAGACATTGAAAATCGAATTGCTGAAGGAAGCATCAAGGCTTTTTTTGAATCGAATATTACCGAAATTCGAGAAAATGAAGTTGAAATTGAAACTCCAGATGGAAAAATTATTATTGAAAATGACTTTGTTTTGGCCTTGACAGGTTACAAACCAGATTTAAATTTTCTTGAAAAAAGTGGCATCGAACTTTCGGATGATGAACTAAAAATACCTGTTTATAATCCTGAAACTATGGAGACAAATGTAAAAGGATTATTTCTAGCCGGCGTTGTTTGTGGCGGCATGCAGACGCATAAATGGTTTATTGAAAACTCAAGAATCCACGCTAAAATGATTGTGGATTATGTTACTTCGAAATAGTTTTTCAGCCACGAATTCACGAATTATTTTTAGACAGATTTAAAAATATTTGTATAGATTGCTGCAGATTTCACTAATTAAATTGGTGTATATTTGACCAAATCTGCGGAGTATGCATGAAAAATAATTCGTGAATTCGTGGCTAAAAAAAACTTTAAGAACTACAAGAAAGCATTGAACAACCTACTTTTGATCTTGCCCAATCTGGGCGTTTTGCAAACCATTTTTCATATTCCGGCTGTTCGTCATATGGTTTTTGCAAAAGCGTATAGAGTTCATCAATCAATGAATAATCTTCTTTTTCGGCCCCATCGATTGCAAGTTGCGCCATATAATTTCTAAGGACATATTTCGGATTAATCAGGTTCATTTTTTGCGAACGCTCTTCATCTGATAAACTTTCTGATTTTAATCTTTCCAAATATTCATAAAACCATTTTGTCCAGATTTCTAAAATTTCACCTGAAACTTCTTCAGGTTTATAAAAAGAATCCTTTATTTTTTCAATTGCTTCTGGCGCAAAATCTGATTTTTCAACTGTACTTAAATTTCTGAAAAAGATTGTCATATCAGTTTCTGTCAATTGTAAAATCTTTTCTAAATCTAAAATTAATTCATTATCAGTTTCTATTGAAGTAAATAGCCCTAATTTACTTAAAAACATCTCTTTATAATCTGAATCAAAATCATTGATGAATGATTCTAATATTTTTTCAAGAGGCGCAGCTTCATTAATCAACGGATAAAGCGCGTTGGCTAATTGAAATAAATTCCATTGTGCAACCTGAGGCTGATTGCCAAAACGATATCGTCTGTTTTGGCTGTCGGTTGTATTTGGTGTCCAATTCGGATCATAGTTTTCAAGCCATCCGTATGGCCCGTAATCTATTGTAATTCCGTGAATCGACATATTATCTGTATTCATTACACCATGTACAAAACCAACACGTTGCCAATGCAGAATCATTTCACGCGTTGTATCAGCAACTTTTTTGAAGAATTGCAAATATTGTTCTTTCGGTTCTCCGCTTATTTCTGGAAAATAGTGTTTGATTGTAAATTCTACAAACTGCTTTAAATTTTTAAGTTCATTTCGCGCAGTCAGCATTTCAAAACTTCCAAATCGAATAAACGAAGGTGCTACACGACAAACAATCGCGCCTTTTTCGTAGGCAGGATTTCCGTTGTATAAAATATCACGCAAAACTTGATCTCCTGACAAAATAAGAGAAAGCGATCGAGTAGTAGGAACGCCCAGATGAAACATCGCTTCGGCACATAAATATTCCCTGATTGAAGAACGCAAAACGGCCAAACCATCTGCGGTTCTTGAATATGGCGTTTTTCCTGCACCTTTTAATTGAAGTGTGTAAAACTGATTATTATTTTCAATTTCTGTCAAATTGATTGCTCGACCATCACCAAGTTGTCCCGCCCAATTTCCAAATTGATGACCTGCGTAACACATCGCAAAAGGCTGTGTTTCAGGAAGTGTTTCTTTCCCTGAAAAAACATTCAGAAATTCTTCTGATTGAATTTCTTCTTTTGAAATTCCAACTAATGACGCAACATCTTCAGAAACATGAATCAGTTTTGGATTCGAAGGAACCGTTGGATTTACATACGAAAATAAAGTATTTTTTACCTGACGAACTTCATTTGTTGTTTCTGGATCTGCAGGTAATTCGGCTGTAAATCGATTATTTATTTTTAGATTTTTCATTTTTGAACTTTCTTTTTGCCACAGATTAAAAGGATTTCTTCAAATTTCTTCGAAATTTTAAGCGAACCAAATAAAAATCCGTTTAATCTGTGGCTAAAAATTAGATTAACCTGTCGGCGTACATTTTTTTCAGTTTCTGCACTTTTGGATCAATTACGATTTGGCAATAGCGCGCATCCTGATTGTTGTTATAATAATTTTGATGATCTTCTTCGGCCTCATAAAACACTTCAAAAGACTTAAGTTCTGTTACAATCTTAGTAGCAAATAAAGGTTGAACCTCATTAAAAACTTGTTCAGCAATTGCTTTTTGTTCTAAATCATGGTACAAAATTATTGAGCGATATTGTGTCCCAACATCTGCACCTTGCTGATTCAATGTTGTAGGATCGTTACTTGTCATAAAAATGAAAATCAAATCATGATATGAAATTATGTCAGGATCAAATGTGACTTGTATTACCTCTGCGTGTCCGGTTCTGCCGGTACATACTTCTCTATAAGGCGGATTTTTGATAAAACCACCCGAATATCCTGATTTTAAAGATTTTACTCCCTTTAAGCGCTGAATAACAGCTTCAATACACCAAAAACATCCGCCACCAAAAGTAGCTACTGATAAATTTTCCATAAAAAATATTGTATGTTGTTTTTTAATGCCTATTAATCCGATAGAATATTATGATAATTTATTAAAAAAAGAACTAAATAACTAAAGATACTAATTGGTTCTTTAGAATTTGAAGTTTAGTATTGATAAATTCGCAATTGCGTAAAAAAGCAATATATTTGCAATCAAATTCAGGCATACAAATGAATAGCAAAAATAATACCATCAGTTTAGAAACTTATTTCAAGGATTTTCGTCAAAATATAGTGGGAATAAATCAAGAATTTACGTCTCCTTTTGGCAAAAAACGCATCATTTACACTGATTGGACTGCCAGCGGAAGATTATATCGCCCAATTGAAGAGAAACTTCTCAATGAATTCGGGCCTTTTGTTGCTAATACACATACTGAAACTACTGTGTCAGGTACTGCCATGACAAAAGCGTACCATCATGCCAGACATATTATTAAGCGTCATGCCAATGCAAATCAGGATGATGTTTTAATTACAGATGGAACGGGAATGACTGGTGTTGTAAATAAATTTCAGCGTATTTTGGGGTTAAAAATTCCTGAAAATCTAAAAAGCTGTACTACTGTTCCTGACGAAAAGAAGCCCATCGTTTTTATTTCGCATATGGAACACCATTCGAATCAAACGTCTTGGTTAGAGACAATTGCAGATGTTGAAATTATTCCATCTTGTGAAAAAGGTCTTTTCAGTCTTGATCATTTGCAAGAACTTTTAGAAAAATATAAAGACAGAACTATAAAAATCGCGTCAATCACTTCATGTTCGAATGTTACGGGTTTAAAAACGCCTTTTCATGAAGCAGCAAAATTAATGCACCAATATAATGGAGTTTGTTTTGTGGATTTTGCTTGTTCTGGGCCTTATGTTAAAATTGATATGCATCCGGCCGATGCAGAATCTTATTTAGATGCCGTTTTCTTTTCTCCGCATAAATTTTTGGGCGGACCTGGAACTTCGGGGGTTTTGATTTTCAATAAAAAATTATACAACAATATGATTCCAGATTGTCCTGGTGGCGGAACGGTGAGCTGGACAAATCCTTGGGGCGAACATAAATATATTGATAATATTGAAGATCGTGAGGATGGTGGAACTCCAGGATTTTTGCAAGTTATAAAAACAGCACTTGCCATTGAACTGAAGGAAGAAATGGGAATTGAAAACATTTTGCAGCGCGAGCACGAAATTGTTGATTATGTTTTTAATGAACTTGAGCCTGTTGAAAATATCAAGATTTTGGCAGGACAACATAAAGACAGATTGGGCGTTGTTTCTTTTTTTATTGAAAATCTTCATTTTAATTTAGGCGTAAAATTGCTGAATGACCGTTTCGGGATTCAGACTCGTGGAGGATGCAGTTGTGCTGGAACTTACGGACACTTTTTGCTTCATGTTGATCAAGAAACTTCAAATAAATTGGTAAATGAAATTACGATTGGTGATTTGATCAAAAAACCGGGATGGATCAGAATGTCGATTCACCCAACGACAACAGATGAAGAAATTGCTTATGTGTGTGACAGCATTAAAGAATTAGCTAAAAATCACGAAACTTGGGCTTTAGATTATTCTTATAATAAAAATACAAATGAGTTTGTTCATAAAAATGCCACTTCATTTGAAGATGAATTAGTGGAAAGCTGGTTTAAATCTTAAGAAAATTTCTAATTGTACATAAAGTAAACCCGTCAGGTTTTTAATCCCGAGGCTTCGGGACTGTCGGGTTTGTTGTATAAAACAGTTTGTTATTTCTTATGAAAATGATATTTCTCATTTAGCCCCGATAGAAGTGGAAATCCTTTTGTGGCGTGGTTCGACATAAAAGATTACTTCGTCAGTTCGCTATCGCTCGTGTGAAACGGATAGCGGGAGTTTAGGTCTTGAAAAAACTGATACTTCTGCTTCTAAAAATTACATAATCAAACGGACGCCACCAAGATCTGAAACTCGGTAAGAGAATTTATTTCCTGGCGAAGCAATGAACATAAAGTTTTTTGGAATATGCCATTTTTCAGAAAGTTCATCGATAAGGTCTGGACCAAAAGTACCTTTGATTTCAATGTATTCAATATCAATGCTGTCGTAGGCGCGATCTAAAACTTCAAGATCTTTTTTTAGCGCTTCATTATTTGTTCCGTCATTTTTGACGTGAACTATTTTTAGTTTTTTTGTGGTTTCATTATTCTCAACGTATTGAAGTACTTTATTCAAAATTGCAATGTCATCACCTTTGGTAAAAAAAACAAATTCCTGTGAGTTGATTTTTGAGCTCATATTTTGGAGATAGCGATTGCTCACAATTACCATTCGGCGCAAAGGCTGATAAAAATACTCAAGCGCTTCGATTAAAAGTTTGATTAGCGCAACACGATTAAGCATTATGCCAATAAAAATTAGCGACGGAACCATGTATTTTAGAAACGTGTAAAATGCATTTATGTTTAATTCCATATTGCCAATAAAAGCAGCAATTACAAAAATTACAGCCGTCACAACTGCAATTCCTCTGGCTCGTACTGGTCTTGGAAGTTTACTTCGTTTGAATTTCAGCAATAAATTTCCAATTCCGAATAACGCCATTACTGCTAAAAATGAAAAAGTATATACTCCGGCAAGTGATTCTAAATGTCCTTGCGTGGCAAAAAGCACGGAAATGCATAGAATTAAAAAGCTGATTACAATTCTGTAATGAGAACCTCTTTTATTTTGTTTTAGAAAATAATTTGGCAAAATTCGGTCTAAAGTCATTCGGTTCAAAAGCCCAGAGACACCTACAAATGAGGTTAATACAGCACCGCATAAAACTAAAACGGCATCGATAGAAATCAACCAAGCCAACCAAGAACCGCCGGTTGTTTCGCCTAAATGAGCTAGGAGGGATTCTTTGTTTTCGCCAACTTCGCTAAGCGGAATTACACTAATTAATAAAATTGCGATTGCTGGATTAAAAAAGCTGACAATTCCCCACATGTTGCGAAGTGTTTTTGGAAAAATGCCATGTTCTTGCTCTTCGACAAAATTGGCAGAACTCTCAAAACCCGAAATTCCGAGCATTGCCGCCGAAAATCCTAAAAAAAGTGCTGTTTCAATATTTCCTGTTGTCAAAGGCGTTCGCCAATTAACATGAAAAGTTTCGAGACCATGATGAAGCAAAAACCAAATTGAAGCTAGAACCAATAAAGTTAGGGTAGTAATATGTGTGACAAAAATGATTACAGCCACAAAAGCAGATTCCCCAATTCCTAAAATAGCCAGAAATGTAAATAAAATTAAAATGACAACAGTTGAAATGGTAACATTTAGTCCTTCAAAAATTCCGTGCAGATAATGCATGCCTTCTGATGCTGAAATTACGGCTGTTGCCATGTACGATAAAACGGTTAATGTTGCCGCAAGTGAAGCCAAACGTTTTGTTGACGTGTTAAGTAAAACATTGTAAGCTCCACCATTTAAAGGAATTGCGCCTACAACTTCGGCATAAATTTTTCGGAAAAGAAATAAAACAACAGCAACAATTAATAAAGAAATCCATGCATATTGTCCTGCATATAAAATGGTCAGCGCTGAAACATAAAGACAAGAAGAACTGATATCGTTACCACAAATCGCGGTTGCCTGTAACTGATTTAATTTTTTGTGTACAATTTCTTTCATGATGATTCAAGATTACAACACGATTTACTTTAGAATTACAAACCACAAACGAATTAAAATCTTGATCTGCGGGTATTTTCAATGGTTTGAAAATGAATAATTTAGAGTCAATCTGAATTTTGAATACTCAAGTTAAGAATATTATTTGGATTGTTGGAATTTTTTTAGAGAAAGCAAAGCTTGTTCCTGAATTTTACTGTGGAAAAATCCTGTCCAGCCCAATAAATATCCAGTTACGCCAAATGCTTGTTTTGACCATTTCCACACATCAAAATTATCGGTATGTTTGATGATTAAGCCATCTTGAAAAACAAATTCAGCTGTAATAGTATTGACTACGTTTCTGTTGGTTTTGCTGAAATTGTATGTTGCCACCCATCTAGCTGACCCAGAAAATTCATCGGCATGTATATCTGAAAATTCAATTTTTATATTGCCTTTGCTTTTTAAAATAAGCATTTCCCACATTTTAGAAACTTGCTCTTCCTTAAGCAATCCAAAAGCTGGATCAATAAAATGCACTTTTGGATGATAGCATTCACTCATTGTTTTAGCGTCGGCATTTGCAAAAGCGGTATAAAATTTTGCAATTAAACTTTCGTTGGCGTTCATGTAAATCTTAATTAGAGTATAAATATAATATTTATTATCTTAAGTTTTTTCTTTATAAAACGCTAATTTCTTTTGCTGTGTCAAAAGTTTTCTTGGAATTGTCGTATGCTGTTGAAAAATAAGAGTTTCTGTTTAGGGCCGTAAAATATCCAGTTTGGTTTCCAAACGCATTTGACGGACCCGTAATAATAAATCGGATTGCCTGAATATCGGTTTTTTTGAGTTTCAGCATTTCTGCCGGAGTAAAGTAGTAATAAGCTGTCGTTTTACCATCAGCACTTTCTTTGACATTTTTGTCAACACATGGAATTACATCGCCATTTACCAAATCTACATATACGCCACCCGAAATTCGCGCCTGATCATTTGCTGTAGCAATAGTTAATTTTAAAATACCGCCTTTTTCTGTTTTTGCTGCCTGAACATTTAACTCGCCAGAAAAAGCATATTTTTCGCAAATAAAAGTATAATTTTTAGTGGCAGGGTAAGGTTTTGAACCTTTTACGCTTATAGTTTCCTGAGCATTAGCAAAGTTTGTAATCAATAATAATAAAAACAGCGATAATTTAAAACTCATATATTTTTTGTTATTCGGTTATTTTAGCATCAAATGTTTCGTCCCAATCCATTGATTTTATGGCAGAAACCAAATTATTTTCATCTACAAAAACTCTAAGCTCTTTATTTGCAACTTTTTTAGAATACAAAGCATGATAACGGTAAATGACTTCTTGTTTGGTTTTATAAACACCATCCAATTTCAGATCAATAAAACTACCGTAATATTGCCTAAATCTTGTACAGGTTTTTGTAAGCCTTTCTTCCGTCGTATTTTCCATTACAGATTTGGTTACTTCCGTTTCATTAAATGGTTTAAACTTTGAAGTATTGCAGGTTTCCAAAACACGTTTGCCTAATTCGTATGCCTTTTTTTGCTGATTCGAATTAATTTCAGAAACCGCAACTTTTTTAATTTTCAAATCGTCAGTATCTCTGCTGACTGTTTTTGATTTGCATCCTATAAGCAACAACAAACATATAATCAATCCTGCTTTCTTCATAGCTATTTAAGTTATTTTTAATAATAAATTGGGGTCGGGACAATTTTCTATATAAAAATTAAGGTCATTTGAATTGCATACTCCAGGATAATCTCCCCAAAAATCTTGAATATCTTGAATAATCTGAAAATGAACATGCGGTGCATAATCGCCATTTACAGCGGCGTTGCCAAGAGTTGCAATTTGTTCTCCTTTCTTAAAAAATTTCCCAACACTTAAGTCGTCTAAACTTTCTAACGATAAATGTCCATATAAAGTATAAAATTTTTCATTTTGTATTTCATGTTCCAAAATAATCGTCGGTCCATAATCGCCAAGTCCAATATTATTTTTAAAACTATGCACTTTTCCGTCTAAAGGTGCATGAACTGTAGTTCCTTCTTTTGTCCATAAATCCAGACCAATGTGAATATTTCGTTCTGGAATAGAATCGTTTCTAAAAATGGTACTCCTTTTATATAAGGTACGTCCTTCGATGTAACCGCCAAAAGCAACTTCGGCATTGTTTTTTGATAAATAATCGAAAATAAAAACTTCAAATTCGGCAGCATTTTCTGGTCGGCTGTCCATTAATTCTTCGTTATTGGCTGATAAATCTAAAGGAATGTACTTTGAAAAATCGATACTCGAATCAATGATTTTAGTAGGTGGCAAGGCGTTTAAGATTGCGGAAAGGGGTTTCATAAAAATAAAATTTAAGCTACTTTTTCTATAATAATTAATTCATTATGAACCTCAATGCGAGGCAGCATTTTTGAGGCAAACAATTTAGGATTTATTTCTGAAATGTACTTCCTATTTCGCACATTATGTGCTTCATCTAAAATCATAGTATTGAAAAGTACAAAACCTTGATCTTTCAACAACGAGCAAATTCGATCACTAAAAAAGCGCTCAAATAAGAAGTTTGGCATTTTTATATCTTCAAAAATATCAATAATAATCAAGTCATATTGGTCTTTTGTTTTTAAAACAAATTCAAATGCATCATCGATGACCAATTCGAGTTGCTCAATTTTATTTAGATTAAAATATTGATTGGCAATCTTAATCATTTCGGCGTCAATTTCAACTCCTGTAATTTTGCCTTTATACTGAATTTCATCTACTAAAGTTTTTATAACGCTTCCGCCGGCAACGCCCAAAACTAAAACATGATCCATTTCTATAATTTTATTGTATCCAATATTTCGAAGTCCATACCTTAATATACGTTGCAGACTTCCATAAGAATAATTGGTGTTTTCAGAGTCTAAAACCAATTCGCCATTCGCCCAAGTAACTTCAATTGTTTTGCTTAGCGCCGATTTTTTTTTGAATATTTTTATTGGAATTAGATAACTGAACAGTTTTTGAATCATTTTATAATGCTTTTACTCAAAAATACATTTTAAATCTTTTATTTTGCAGAAATAATAAAATTTTAATGAAAAAACAGTTATACAAATTCATCTTTTTTAAGCTAATGGGCTGGAAAATCAAGGGAATCGAGAATGCAGATGTTAAAAATTGCATTTTGATGGTGATGCCTCATACCAGCAATCATGATTTTTACATCGGGCTTTTTACTCGCGGAATTTCAGGTCTGGAGATGAATTGGGTTGGAAAAAAAGAATTGTTCAAATTTCCTTTTGGTTATTATTTTAGAAATGTTGGCGGTGAACCAATTGACCGAACCGGCGGATTAAACAAAGTAGATTCGATTGCGGCAATTTTTGAGCGAAAAGAAATTTTTCGTTTGGCAGTTGCTCCAGAAGGAACTCGAAAAGGAGTAACTGAAATTAAAACTGGTTTTTATTATATCGCGCTTAAAGCAAATGTTCCAATTGTTCCTGTAGCTTTTGATTGGGGAAAGAAAGAAGTTAATTTAGGAGAGCCTTTTTTTCCGACTGGCAATTATGAAGCCGATTGGGAAATCTTGAAACAACATTATAAGGGAGTAGTAGGGAAAATTCCTGAAAACGGAATTCAAGTCTAAAATTTCAATGTTTTTTTCAATTGCGTGAGAATCGCTTAAACGAAAAATATTTTTAAAATTTTTCAAATACGCAAAATTTCTGAATTATGGGACATATACTTTAAATGTCCCATTTTTGTAAAAAAATATAATTTTCTCGATTTCTTTTTTTTCAAGTGAAAATGGAAGATTTTTTTCGGAAGCATGATTTATATTTTCGGAGGTATTTTCTTTAGCGTAATTTATTTCAGAAAATAAATCGGCTCCAGCAAAATTTTCATTGAATAAAGTGGGAGCAGGGTTTTGATCGATTTCTGAAATTGAAGATGATTTTGGAGGTACAATCTCATCACTATTTTTAGGAAAACTTCCTTTTCCGTTAAGCAGCCAATAGATATCTACATCAGGAAAAACTTCTAGAATTTTCATAACAAAATCTAAACTTGGTTTGTTCCTTCCAGATAGGAGATGGGACATACTGGAACGTTGCACACCAATTTTGTCAGCAAATGATGAAGCATTTATACCGTAATATTCAAGTATAATTTCAAGTCTTTTTACAAAATCATCGATGTTTACCATTGTAAATTATTTAAAGAAAATAACATGTTTACAAATGTAACAAAAAGGATTTAAATTAACAATTTTACAGTTGTTAATTATCAAAAGAACAACATTAAATAGAAATTATTACTTTAACTAAGTATGTATAACTAATTGAAATAAAGTTATTTGATTGTTTATTATAAAATAAGTGACATTTGTTAATCAGCTTATTTTATAAACGCATTAAATAGATATAAATCATGTTTACAATTCTAAATTATCCACAATTTAAATAGTTTACAATTGTAAAAATAAAGATGTTTACTTTTGTAAACAAATCAAAAGACAATGAATTTAGAAGAATTATTTAACCAGAACAAGGAACAATCTATATCTGGCCGTTATTTGACTTTAGAGCATATCGAGCCATTATTACATAAATTAAACACCAATAATCAGGTGCAAGTTATAGGGAAATCGGTTTTAGGACAACCTATATATAGTTACCAAATTGGTACCGGAAGTACACGCGTATATCTGTGGTCGCAAATGCACGGAAACGAAAGCACAACCACAAAAGCTTTGTTTGATTTTATTAATGTATTAAACAGCGGATCAGATTTTGCGCAAAAAATGCTGGATACTTTCACTTTTTACAGCATTCCTATACTAAATCCTGATGGCGCGAAGTTATATACTCGCGAAAATGCTAATAAGATAGACCTAAATCGTGACTCACAAAACTTAACACAGCCAGAAAGCAATGTTTTAAGAGAAGTTTTTGAACGTTTTAAACCTCATTTTTGTTTCAATCTTCATGATCAGCGAACAATATTTGGCGCAGGGGAAACGGGAAAACCCGCAACTGTCTCATTTTTAGCACCATCATATAACGAAGAACGCGAAATCAATGAAAACAGATTAACGGCTATCAATTTAATTGTCGGAATTAATGATGAATTACAAAAATATATTCCAGGCCAAATTGGGCGTTTTGATGATTCGTTTAATATAAATTGTATTGGAGATACTTTTCAGTTTTTAGGTGTTCCTACAATTTTATTTGAAGCAGGACACTATGCAGGCGATTACAACAGGGAAATCACTAGAAAATTCATATTTTTCTCACTAATTACGGCGTTTAAACTGATCTCCGAAAACGATTTAGTTTATAATAGAATTAATGATTATTTGAATATTTCACAAAATAAAGTGGTTTTTTATGATTTTATGTATAAAAATATCAAAATAAATTATGATGGTATCGAAATTATTACGAATTTTGTCGCACAATACAAAGAAGAATTGATTGAAAATAAGATTCATTTTAATGCTTACATAGTTGAAGCAGGAGAATTAGAAAATTATTTTGGACATTATGAATATGATGCAAAAGGTGCAATTTATTCAGATGATTATGATAATTTTCCGAAATCGAATCAAAAAGCAGATTTTTATTTAAATAAAAATACTAAATTTGTTAACGGGTTGATAAAAAGTTAATTTTTATGTGAATTTGTTGTTTTTTATATATATTTTTATACTTTGTAATAGCAATTAGTAATATTAATTAAAGAATTATGAGTAAATTTCGTTTAGATGAAGTAGATCACCAGATTTTAGATATGTTAATAGACAATACGAGAGTTCCGTTTACTGACATTGCAAAAAAATTATTGATATCTGCTGGAACAGTACATGTTAGAGTAAAAAAAATGGAGGATGCCGGCATAATAATGGGATCTTCATTAGCCTTAGATTACGATAAATTAGGGTATTCATTTATTGCTTATGTGGGTGTATTCCTTAATAATACGTCTCAAACTAAATTTGTATTAGAGAGAATCAATCAAATTCCATTCGTAACAGTAGCTTCTGTAACGACAGGTAAATTCAACATTTTTTGCAAAATTAGAGCAAAAGACACTAAGCATGCAAAAGAAGTTATTTTTATGATTGATGATATCGAAGGAGTTTACAGAACTGAAACTATGATTTCATTAGAGGAAAGTATTAACGATAAGAAGCGTTTGATGCATACTATTTTCAAAAATATGTAAGAATTTCTCTTGAATGCTATATAAAAATATACCTCAAGTTTATGCTTGGGGTTTTTTTATGACTAATTAACCAACCAACTACAACACAATTATGTATACGTTACCCAAAATTGAACGTTTTAATCAAGACGTTCTCTCTAAATATCACATTTACAATAGTGTCTTTATTACTTTACCATTTGACTCTATAGATAATACGGGTGTTTTATTGCCTTTATTTACAGAGACTTGCGAAACGGGATTTAAAAAACAAGAAACTCCAAAAGAAATTTTTGATTTCTTTTCAAATAAATTTCTGAACAATGCTTCAGAGACGGAAAAAATCGATTTGATGTTTCGATTTATCCAATATATCGAGCGCCAAATTGTATTATTTGATGCTATTGAAGATGCTGCTTTTCCAGAAGTAAACAATATGGAAGGACGAGGATCTTTACGAGATATTAAAGAAAAAGCCGATACAAAAGAAAAAGACGATGAATTAGTCGAGTTTTTAGAAAACTTCAATGTTCGCACGGTTCTAACCGCGCATCCAACACAATTTTATCCTGGCCCAGTTTTAGGAATTATCAATGATTTGACCGAAGCAATACGTCAGAATGATTTATTGCAGATCAAACAATTACTGGCGCAATTAGGAAAAACACCTTTTATTCAGCATGAAAAACCAAATCCTTACGACGAAGCTGTTAGTTTAATTTGGTATCTAGAAAATGTGTTCTATGCGACCGCTGGCGAAATTGTGCATTATCTTCAAAAAAATCTTCATGATGGAAACCCAATTCAGAATCAATTAATCAAACTTGGTTTCTGGCCGGGTGGTGACCGCGATGGAAATCCATTCGTTACGACAGAAATTACTCTTAAAGTTGCAGATCGTTTGCGTACTTCGATTTTGAAGTGCTATTACGTAGAAATGAGAAATTTAAAACGTAAGTTAACTTTCTCAGGTGTAGATACTTTAGTTGCTGAACTTGAACATAAACTTTATCGTTCTGTGTTTTATTCTAAAGGTGAAATTTTCATTACTTTGGAAGAATTATTGGCACAATTAAATAAAATAAGAACAATAATTATTGAAAAACATCAGTCATTATACCTTGATGAATTAGAAGCATTTTTGGTAAAAATAAACTTATTCGGATTTCATTTTGCGACTTTAGATATTCGTCAAAATAGTAAAATTCACAATGCTGTATTTAAAGATGTAGTGAATTATTATTTGAATTCTGGTTCAGATGTTTTTCCGAAAAATTATTATGATCTAACAGAAGATGAAAAAATCGATGTTTTATCAAAAGTAAAAGGAGATTTGAATCCTAGTAATTTTGAAGATGAAATTACAAGATCGACTTTAGAATCTGTTCAGGCAATCAAAACCATTCAGCAGAATAATGGTGAAGAAGGGGCGAACCGTTATATTATTAGCAATAATGAAAGTGCTTTGAATGTAATGGAAACTTTTGCTATGATTCGTTTGAATAACTGGGAAAATCCTACAGTTGATATTATTCCGCTTTTCGAATCGGTTGATGATTTGCAGAATGCGCATTCAATAATGGAGCAGCTATATACAAATCCGGAATATTCTAAACATTTGCAGGCTAGAGGAAACAAACAAACTATTATGCTTGGTTTCTCTGACGGAACTAAAGATGGTGGGTATTTAATGGCAAACTGGAGTATTTATCAGGCTAAAATTTCATTGACTGAAATCTCTAGAAAATATGGCATTAAGGCTATTTTCTTTGATGGACGCGGTGGACCTCCTGCTCGTGGTGGTGGAAAAACGCATAAATTCTATGCTTCTCTAGGACCAAAAATTGAAAATAATGAAATTCAGATAACGGTTCAAGGACAAACGATTAGTTCGAATTTTGGAACTTTAGATTCTTGCCGCTATAATATTGAAAACTTATTAAGTGCAGGAGTTACAAATCAGGTATTTAAGAAAGAAGAAAATGAATTGAGTCCAGAAGAAACTGAGATTTTGACTCATTTGGCGACTTTAGGTTATGATAAATATTTGAGTTTTAAAAATCACCCAAAATTTATTCCTTATTTGGAGAAAATGAGTACGTTGAAATATTACTCAAAAACAAATATTGGAAGCCGTCCTTCAAAAAGAAGCAAATCAGAATCCTTAGATTTTGCTGATTTAAGAGCAATTCCGTTTGTTGGTTCTTGGAGTCAATTAAAACAAAATGTTCCAGGATTTTTTGGAGTTGGTTCGGCTTTGAAACATTTTGAAGAATCTGGGCAATGGGATAAAGTAAGTGATTTGTATCATAATTCATTGTTTTTCAAAACTTTGCTTGAAAACAGTATGATGTCTTTAGCAAAATCATTTTTGCCATTGACGGCCTACATGAGAAATGATCCTGAATTTGGTGAATTTTGGCAAATTATATACGATGAGTTTTCAGAAACTAAACGACTTTTGCTTAAAATCGCTGGTCATAAAACATTGATGGAAAATTATCCTGATGGTATTGCTTCAATTCAAATTAGAGAGCGTATTGTATTGCCATTATTGACAATTCAGCAATATGCGCTTTTGAGAATCAATGAGTTGAATAAAGAAAAAGAAGGAAATGAAGATTTGATCAAAGTTTATGAAAAAATCGTTACGAGATCACTTTTTGGAAATACAAATGCGAGTAGAAACTCGGCTTAAAAAATAAGAAAATGAATTCAGATCAATTATTAGACAGCGAATATTCAGGTGGATTTGCGACTTATATTCGCGAAGCTGGAAATGTAAATTTGATTGAAGAATTAGAAATTTCACTTCACAGTTTCATAAGATTTGTACAAGATATTCCGATGGATAAATTTGATTATCGTTACGCAGAAGGAAAATGGACTATAAAAGATATTATTCAGCATATTATGGACTGCGAACGTATTTTTGCATATCGCGCTTTACGTTTTTCACGAAATGACAAAACGCCTTTGCCAAGTTTTGAAGAAAATGATTATGCTGTCAATACGGAATCTAACAAAAGAAGTATTCAAGATTTACTGACTGAATTTTCGGCATTAAGGCATTCAACTTTATTGTTTTACAAAAGCTTATCTGAAGAACAGCTTAAAAGAATTGGAACTGCTTCAAATAATCCAATTTCTGTTCGAGCATTAGGTTTTGCTATTATTGGACATCAAAAACATCATCAAAAAGTTTTTGAAGAAAGGTATTTGTAAAATTTGAGATTTAAAAATTATACAAACCCGACAGGTTTTAAAAACCTGTCGGGTTTACTTTTGAGATTTTTTTTTAAAAGGTTTTAGCTCAATCTTGTCATTTCGACGGAGATGAAATCTTCGCAAGTAATTCCATAACGAAAATCCAATCTTTGTCGAGCTTCTCGTGGAGATTTCTCCTCCGTCGAAATGACAAAAAGGTGGGTGTTTATTGAATCGTTTGATGCTTTCTTTCCAAAAATGCCAATCCAAATCTAATTTTATCATAAGACATTTTTTCTTCAAAGTGCTCAAAGTAAGGTCTTAATGCTGTAGGATTTTCCAATTCGATTTGTGCTTTTTCTATTGCAACAATTTCTTCATCAGAAACAAATTGGCTTAAATCAAAATCATTTCCATCTACATATAATTTGGCTAAATGAGAAACAATCGTAGTTTCACCAAGATTTCTTTGTCCAGCAATTTCTTCAATCGAAAGGCCGTTTTGAAATAGTTCTAAAGTTTTGTCATATGTACTCTCTTTTTTTCCTTTCTTAACAACTGATTTATTTTTATGAAATTGAATTATAGCGTTTATAAATTCAGAACCGTATTTTTCAAGTTTTGCTTTACCAACACCTTCTACAGCAAGAAATTCGTCATCGCTCATTGGTCTTAAAATCTCCATTTGTCTCAACGCTGCATCACTGAAAATTACGTAAGCAGGAACGTCTTCTTCTTGCGCAATTGCATGACGTAATTTTCTAAGCGTTTCAAAAAGAGAGTTTTTGACTGCTTTTGCTTTTTCTTGCTTAATTTCATTTTTATCAATCACCTTTTTAATCACAGTTGTTAGTTTTACTTTTTCGCCTTCAAATAATACTTTTTTAGCAAAAGGCGTCAATAAAATTTTGTTGTGTTGATGAAAAGCAATTTCGCAATAACCTAAATTAATCAGCTGAATTAAATATTGATTCCAGTCGTACCAAGAGATGTCGGCTCCAATTCCATAGGTTTTAAGCTCTTGATAGTTCTTTTCGTAGATGTATGCGTTTTTTGAACCACGCAAAAAATCAACAATTACAGCTAATGGCTCGGATTCTTGTAATCTTGTAATTGCAGAAAGCGCTTTTTGCGCGAGAATCGTTCCGTCAAAAAATGTTGGAGGATTTTTACAGATATCACAATTACCGCAATTTTCTTTGACCAGTTCTCCAAAATAAGAAAGCAAAATTTTTCTACGACAGCTCAAAGCATCTGCATATTGCTTCATTCTGTCTAATTTTGCAAGCTGAATATCAGAGTTTAATCCTTCCGAAGCAAATTTTTGAAGCTGAATAACATCGGCATAACTTTCAAATAGAACCGTTTCTGCAGGCAAACCGTCTCGGCCAGCACGGCCAATTTCTTGATAATAACCTTCAATGTTTTTTGGAAGATTGTAGTGAATTACCCAGCGAACATTCGATTTATCAATCCCCATTCCAAAAGCAATCGTAGCACAAACCACTTGACAATCATCATTGATAAATTCATCTTGAGTTTTAGCTCGCAGTTTATTGTCTAAACCAGCATGATATGCTTTTGCTGTGATTCCTTTTTTCTGTAATTTTTCTGCTAATTCTTCGGTTGTTTTGCGGCTCAGGCAATAAATAATTCCAGATTCATTTGGTTTATTTTCGACAAAATCAATAATTTGCTTCACTCTATCTAATGCTGGACGAACTTCAAGACTTAGGTTTTTTCTATCGAAAGAAGCAACAAATGTTTTTGGATTTTTTAAATTCAGCTGTTTTGTAATATCTGTTCGTGTTGCTTTGTCGGCTGTTGCAGTAAGCGCAAGAACTGGAGTAGAAGGGAAGCGATTTTTTAAATATCCTAAATTTGTATAAGCAGGTCGAAAATCATGTCCCCAGGCAGAAATACAATGCGCTTCATCAATTGCAATTAAACTGATTGTCAATTCATTAAAAGCATTATCTAAATAGGACAAACTTTCAGGAGCGATATAGACAAGCTTAAAAGTATTTGATCTTAAATTATCGATATAATATTGTTGTTCTTCAGAAGTTTGACTGCTGTTGATATAGCAAGCAGCGATGCCATTTGTTTTTAAACTATCAACTTGATCTTTCATCAAGGCAATTAAAGGAGAAATTACAATTGTGATTCCTGGCAAGACAAGTGCTGGCAATTGAAAACATATTGATTTTCCGCCACCAGTGGGCATAATGGCAAGTGTATCTTGGCCTGATAATACAGTTGTAATTATGGTTTCTTGATTTGGCCTGAATTTTTCAAACCCAAAGTTCTCTTTTAATTTGGCATGCAAAAGTTCTGAAGTCATGTAAAAGATTATAAAATTAAAAATTGCTTAAAAAAATAAATATAAGTTATTTCTTATAAATAAAATTATTGATTTGAAAAAAAAAGGAACTCAAAAGAGTTCCTTCGTTTTATAAATAATAATGATTAATCTTCGTCGTCTTCATCATCTTCGTCATCGGCGATATCGTCTGGGTCTCTGTCATCATCATCGTCATCACCTCCATCAGCGTCAGGTTTGTCTAGATTGTCATCTTCATCATCATCGTCAGCAGCATCATCGTCAAGATCAAGACCTTTTACTGGTTCGATTGTATCAACATCAAGATCGATATCATCATCTTCGTCATAATTTTCAATTCTGTCAGCAAGTTTAGTACTAATTTTTACTAAATAAATAGTGTCTTCGGTACGTACTTCAACAGCTTCTACTAATTCGTTTTTAGCGTTTCTAAAACGGATAACATCCGAATCATCATAACCATCAGGAAATTTTTCAACCAAAAGATTTAAAATTTCGTTTGTCAGTTTGGCGTAGTCTACTATAACTCTTTTCATAAAA
The DNA here is from genome assembly GCF_007341385.1 of Flavobacterium daemonense. Taxonomy (GTDB): domain Bacteria; phylum Bacteroidota; class Bacteroidia; order Flavobacteriales; family Flavobacteriaceae; genus Flavobacterium; species Flavobacterium daemonense. The sequence continues at coordinate 405,950 of NZ_VJYD01000001.1, read as the reverse complement.
ATATCCTATAAATCTAATAAATATGCAAAAATTAGCGGCGCAACAATTGTAGCATCCGATTCGATAATAAATTTAGGGGTTTTGATATCTAATTTACCCCAAGTGATTTTCTCATTTGGAACAGCTCCTGAATATGATCCGTAACTAGTTGTCGAATCAGAAATTTGGCAGAAATAACTCCAGAACGGAACATCGTGCATTTCCATATCTTGATAAAGCATTGGTACAACACAAATAGGGAAGTCACCAGCAATACCACCACCAATTTGGAAAAATCCGATACCATTTTCACTGTTTTTTGAATACCAATCAGCTAAGAAAGTCATGTACTCAATACCAGATTTCATTGTTGAAGCTTTTAAATCGCCTTTAATAACATATGATGCAAAAATATTTCCCATTGTGCTATCTTCCCATCCTGGAACGATAATTGGAAGATTTTTCTCCGCAGCTGCATACATCCAGCTGTCTTTTAAATCAATTTCGTAGTATTCTTCAAGAACTCCAGACAATAACATTTTGTACATGAATTCGTGAGGGAAGTAACGTTCTCCTTTGTCATCTGCATCTTTCCAAATTTTGTAGATATGTTTTTGCAAACGTCTGAAAGCCTCATGCTCAGGAATACAAGTGTCTGTAACACGGTTTAATCCTCTTTCAAGCAGCGCCCATTCATCTTCTGGTGTCAAATCACGGTAGTTAGGAACTCTTTCGTAGTGCGAGTGAGCTACTAAATTCATGATGTCTTCTTCTAGATTGGCTCCAGTACATGAAATAATTTGTACTTTATCTTGTCGAATTATTTCTGCAAAAATTTTACCAATTTCAGCTGTACTCATAGCCCCAGCCATACTTACAAGCATTTTTGCGCCGTTAGCCAGCTGCTGCTCATATTCTTTAGCCGCGTCTACAAGAGAAGCAGAGTTAAAGTGTAAATAATGTTTTTCAATAAACTGACTGATTGGTCCTTTCATTTCCTTTTTTTTTGTTTTTGTTTGAATTAAAAGCTTTTAACCTTTTACGATCTTACTGCAAATTAATAAATTTAAAGTAATTAACTTTTTAATTTGCGTTATTTTTATATTTTTTTCTTGTAGCCTAATATCTTTAAAACATCGTCAGAAGTTTGTTGTTCTGAGAAAACTTCTGTTGCAAGAATCCCGTTTTCATCACGATCAATTAAAATATGTTTTGGCTGTGGAATCAAGCAGTGGTGTAGACCGCCGTAACCTCCAATTGTTTCCTGATACGCACCCGTATTAAAGAAACCTATATACAATGGCTTTTCTTTGTTGTATTTAGGCAGATAAATGGCGTTCATGTTTTGTTCTGAGTTGTAATAATCGTCACTATCACAAGTCAGTCCGCCTAACAGAACCCGTTCGTATGTATCATTCCAGCGGTTGATTGCCAGCATAATAAAACGTTTATTTATCGCCCAAGTATCTGGCAAAGTAGTAATGAATGATGAATCGATCATATTCCATTTTTCTCTATCATTTTGTTGTTTTTGATACAAAATCTGATAGATTGCACCGCCACTTTCACCTACTGTAAACGAACCAAATTCTGTAAAGATATTTGGAACATCAACTTCGGCTTCCTCACAAGCAATTTTAATTTGATTGATAATTTCATCAATCATGTATTGATAATCATATTCAAAAGCAAGCGAGTTCTTAATTGGGAAACCACCTCCAATGTTCAAGCCATCAAGAGTAGGGCATTCTTTTTTAAGCGCAATGTAAACTTTAATACATTTTACAAGCTCATTCCAGTAATATGATGTATCGTTGATTCCGGTATTGATGAAAAAGTGAAGCATTTTTAGCTCCAGTTTATCATTTTCCTGAATTTGTTTTTTATAGAACGAAACAATATTTTTATAACCAATTCCTAATCTTGAAGTATAAAACTCAAATTTAGGTTCTTCCTCAGCAGCGATTCGGATTCCAATTTTGAATTTTCCTTTGATTTCTCCTTGAAGCAAATCAAGCTCTTCATAATTATCAATAATCGGAATTGTGTTTTTATGTCCGTTATTGATTAATCGCGCAATATTGCTAATATATTCGTCTCTTTTGAAACCATTGCAGATAACATAAGTACTTTTGTTGATTTTTCCGTTTTCAAGCAAATTTTCAACAATATTTACGTCAAATGCTGACGAAGTCTCGATATGAATGTTATTCTTGAAAGCTTCATTCATAATATATTCAAAATGAGAGCTTTTTGTACAATAACAATAGTAATACTTTGCTTCGTACTTGTTTTTTTCCATCGCTTTTCTGAACCAAGATTTTGCCTTGTTGATGTTTTCAGAAATTTGAGGCAAATAAGTAAACTTCAACGGTGTTCCGTATTGCTCAACAAGCTTCATCAAATCGATGTTATGAAACTGAAGATTGTCTTTGTTTAGCTTAAATTCCTCCTGTGGAAAATAGTATGTTTGGTTTATTAGATCAGAATATTTTGTATTCATTTAATTTTCAATATTTTAATTTGTATTTAAATTTAGTAAAAACGGTGCTAAATCTGAAATTCAAACTCTAATATTGGCAAAAATAATCGGCAGTTTTTCGTGCTCGGCTTTTGAACATAAGAAAACATCAAAACAAAACGGACTTTTACTATTATAAAAACGATCCAGCATTCTTAATAAAGAACTGTTGAGTCTGTTTCTATAAGAGCTGAAATGTCTTTGTTTTCTGTTTGTTTTCATCGAGGCAAATGTAAAAAATAATATATACCTAAAGCAATCCTTTTGATTAAAAAATATTTAAGATTTATAATCTTGAAACGCTTCTAGAATTAATTTATTTTCAACCGATTGGTTAATTTTTATTTTTCCGATGCCTTCAATCAGTGCAAACTGAATCAAGCCGTATTCATTTTTTTTGTCGTGAATCAGCAATTCCAATATCGGATCGATGTCGTCTTCTTCAATAATTACATCGTCGTAAATGCTTTTTATAGCCGATTTGATTTCGGAATATTCAGTAGCAGTAATAAGACCTTTTTGTAATGAAATATAGCTTTCGAGAATCATTCCAATGGCAATTGCCTCGCCATGCAGTAATGTTGTTTTTGTTTCGCTTTCTAAAAAATGCCCTTCAATAGCATGTCCTAAAGTATGTCCAAAATTCAAGGCTTTACGAATATTTTTTTCAGTAGGATCTTGAATTACGATATCATTTTTAATCTCAACCGAACGGTAAATAAGTTCGTCAAGTCCGTTATAATCTATTGATTGAATGTCTAAAAATTGTTTCCAATACGCAGCATCATATATAAGGCCGTGTTTTAGCATTTCTGCCAAACCTGAGCGCATTTCAGCTTGCGATAAAGTTTGAAGATATTCTGTATCAATCAAAACCATTTGAGGCACGTTGATTACACCAATTTGGTTTTTTAGATTTCCTAAATCAACTCCTGTTTTTCCTCCAACAGAAGCATCGACCATAGATAATAAAGTGGTTGGGATATTGATGAAATCCATACCTCTTTTAAAGGTAGAAGCTACGAATCCGCCTAAATCGGTTACAACACCACCGCCTAGATTAATTACAAGCGATTTTCTGTCGGCTCCAAGTTCTGTAAGTACATTCCAGATTTGAATACAAGTTTCGATGTTTTTGTTTTCTTCACCCGATTCAAATTCAATGATTTCAATGTTTAAATCGGTTTCAATTTGAGGCAAAAGTTTTGAAAGACAATATTCATTTGTTTTATCATCTACAATAATAAATAGACTTGAATACTTATTCTCTTTTAAATGTTTATTTAAAGCTTCGTATGCATTTTGGTTAAAATGAACTAAATAATTATTTGCTTGAATAGATTTCATACTTCTTGGGTTAATTGACCGCAAAAATAAGGCTTTTTAAGCTAAATAATATTCAAACTTTAGTCCTAATTTGTTTAAAAACGAATGATTCTAAATTGGTTTTTGCTGAAGCGACTTTCTTAATTTCCAGATTTTGAATAATTTTAAAAAGCATCGGTAAAAAATTACTTCATAATTTAGAATTTTGATTGCTTGTATTGATAATTTGAAAAAATATCATACGATTTCGTAAATAATATTCAAAACACTCTATATCTTTGCATAAAAACTAAACTTAATGGAAAAAATATTCGATAACACTCAAGTAGCATTTTCGCTAAAAAGTGATACAGAACTAGATAGAGCTTACTTTCTTTTTAAAATGATTGACAGTGAGCCTCTTGTAAGAATTGGAACTGCTGTAACTAATTTTGCTCTAAAAGCGCACCTTCCGGTAGAAGGCTTGATTCGTGCTACTGTTTTTGATCATTTTTGTGGTGGTGTAAATGAGAATGATTGTCTTTCGGTTGTAGACAAAATGTTTACTAAAGGTGTTTCATCTGTATTAGATTATTCAGTTGAAGGAAAAGAGGAAGAGGAGCAATTTGATGCCGCTCTTGAAATGACTTTGAGAACTATTGATTTTGCAAAAGAACGTCTTGCGATTCCGTTTGCGGTTTTCAAGCCAACTGGTTTAGGACGTTTTGAATTGTATGAGAAATTAGGAGAAAAACAAACTTTAACTCCTGCAGAACAAGCAGAATGGGATCGAGTAGTGGCTCGTTTTGACCAAGTTTGTGGTGAAGCGCACAAAAAAGATGTGGCTTTATTAATTGATGGTGAAGAGAGCTGGATGCAGGATGCTGCCGATGATTTAGTAACGGATATGATGCGTAAATACAATAAAGAAAAAGCGATTGTATTTAATACTTTACAGATGTACCGTTGGGATCGTTTGGATTACTTGAAAAAATTGCACGAAATTGCTAAAAATGAAGGTTTCTTTATTGGAATGAAGCTTGTTCGTGGTGCATACATGGAAAAAGAAAACAAGCGTGCTGAAGAAAAAGGCTATGTTTCGCCAATTTGTGTTTCTAAAGAAGCTACAGATGTAAATTATGATGCTGCCGTTCAATACATGTTAGAGCATTTAGAAACTATGGCAATTTTTGCTGGAACGCATAATGAATTGAGCTCTTATAAATTAATGGAAATGATGGCTCAAAAAGGAATCGCTAAAAATGATAGCAGAATCTGGTTTGGTCAATTATACGGAATGAGTGACAATATCAGTTATAATTTAGCTGAAAACGGTTATAATGACGCTAAATACCTGCCTTTTGGGCCTGTTAAAGATGTTATGCCGTATTTGATTCGCCGCGCTGAAGAAAATACTTCGGTTGCTGGACAAACCAGCCGTGAATTATCTATGATTAAAGCAGAACGCAAACGTAGAAAAGGAAAATAGAATAATTATTAATTGTTAATTATTAATTGTTAATTATTAATTGTTAATTATTAATTGTTAATTATTAATTATTAATTGTTAATTATTAATTGATAATTGATAATTGTTTACCCAAAAAAAGCTCCAATTTTCATTGGAGCTTTTTTTATTGGATTTGAAAATCTTTGTCTAAACTGGACTGAAGTCCAGCTCTACAATATCGTTCGTTCCTTCGGAACTTTTAGAGAGCCTTTGGCTCGGTTTGTTGTGTTTATACAATAAATTATAAACCCGACAGGTTTTTAAAACCTGTCGGGTTTACTTTATAATTAGAATTTGGAATTTCTAAATTGAAATTTAATTAAGAATTGCTAAACTGAAGATTGCTTAAGTTTTTATAAATTCCGTTTTCAAGGTTTATTAATTCTTGATGCGTTCCTTCTTCAGAGATTTTTCCGTTGTCTAAAACTAAAATTTTGTCGGCGTTTCTAATCGTTGAAAGACGGTGAGCAATGATAATGCTTGTTCTTCCTTCCATTAAAACCTCTAAAGCTTCCTGAACTAGTTTTTCGCTTTCGCTGTCTAAAGACGATGTAGCTTCATCTAAAATCAAAATACTTGGATTTTTAAGCAACGCTCTCGCAATCGCAATACGCTGACGTTGTCCGCCAGATAATTTAACACCACGTTCTCCAACTAATGTTTCAAATTTTTCTGGGAAACCTTCAATGAAATTAAAAGCATTTGCTTGTTTTGCAGCTGCCATGATTTCTTCGTCAGAAGCATCTGGTTTTCCGTAAGCGATATTTTCTCTGATAGTTCCGCCAAATAAAATTACATCCTGAGGTACAATACTCATATTGCCACGTAAGTTTTCTAAATCGTAATCATGAATATTTTTTCCGTCCACTAAAATTTCTCCTGATGTAATGTCATAAAAACGCAATAATAAAGATGAAATTGTCGATTTCCCAGCACCACTAGGTCCAACAATAGCAATTTTTTGACCGAATTCAGCTGAGAAATTCACATCCTTTAAAACCTGAACTTCTTTCCTTGAAGGATAATGGAACGCAACATTTTTGAACGTAACATTTCCTTTTATTTTCTCAATTGAATGTGTTTTTGCATTTGCATTGATCGCTTCTGGAGTTTCTTCTAAAAGTTCAAAAACGCGTTCTGTTGCTCCAACTGCTTTCTGGATTTGAGCATACATCTCGGCAATACCACCAAAAGAAGCACCAATAAAAGTAGTGTAAAGTACAAACGAAATCAAATCACCAACGCCTTCAACTTCGCCTCTAATCGTCAAAGTGATTCCGTACCAAACAACCGCTACGACACATCCAAAAAGACATAAAATGATAAACGAAGCAAAATAACCTCTATATTGTCCACCTTTTATGGCGATTTTTACAATTTCTCTGATTTTGTTTTTATAGCGCTGGATTTCGTACCATTCATTGGCGAAAGCCTTAACATTACTGATTCCTTGCAATGTTTCTTCAACGATTACCTGGCTTTCGGCAACTTTATCCTGTGTTTTCTTACCGTATTTACGAATAAATCTTCCAAATATTACTGCAGCAACTGCAACGACGGGAACAATAGCCAACATCATTAAAGTCAATTTTGGACTGATACTTCCTAAAATCACAAATCCGCCAATAATTAAGATGAATTGACGAAGAAATTCGGCGATTGTTGTGGTGAAAGTGTCTTGTAATTGCGAAATATCAGCAGAAATTCGACTATTTAATTCACCTACACGTTTTTGAGAATAGAAAGACATTGGCAGTTTTACCAAGTTTTCATATAAAGCAAAACGAATATTGGACAATGAGTTTTCGGTAAAATTCACGAAAAGTGAAATTCTGAAAAAAGAGAAAATTGCCTGTAAAGTCAAAATTCCCATTAAGGCAAGAGCAATTTCATTGGCTTTGCCAAGATCTTTATTCGTTACGCAATCTACCAGCATTCCCATTAACTTAGGAAAGGCAAGGGCAGTGGCGCTGGTTAATAAAAGAAAAATCAAGCCAAGGAAAAATTTCCATTTGTGGTTCTTGGCATATTTAAAAATTCGGAGTGCTTTTTGAAGTGAGTTAGAGTCTAATTTAGCTTTCGGTAAATCGTTTTCTTGAAATCTAGCCATTTGAATATACAATTAAGGTAGCGCAAAGGTATGATTATAGCAAGTGAATACAAAAGAATATTGTGAATTCGCCTTTCAGTTTTTTATTTTTAACTAATTTTAAGAAAACTGGGATTTTTTTTAGTTTTTTAATTCATTGAAAAATAGCTTTCTAAATATTATATTGAAATTTTATTTCACTTTTTTTCGAAAAATGCTTGCAAATACAAAATCTAGCTGTATATTTGCACTCGCAATCACGAAATGATAGCAACCTAGTAAAATAGGGCGATTAGCTCAGCTGGTTCAGAGCACCTCGTTTACACCGAGGGGGTCGGGGGTTCGAACCCCTCATCGCCCACAAAATTCCAAAAACTCCAAAGTCTTATGATTTTGGAGTTTTTTGCTTTATACACTTTTATGAATTTTATAGTTTATATTTTATTTAGCGAAAGCAAGAATAAATTCTATATTGGATTTACTTCTAATTTAGAAGAAAGACTGGTTCGTCACAATCAAAAAAGTAAAGGTTTTACGGGAAATACTGATGATTGGAAAATAGTTTATACTGAAAAATATGAAACTAAAGAATTAGCTTATAAAAGAGAATTACAAATTAAGTCTTGGAAAAGCAGAATTAAGATCCAAAAATTAATTCAAAGTAAAGATTAGATCAGCTGGTTCAGAACATTCCGATTTTTCATCGGAAGTGTTCGGGGGTTCGAACCTTCCGATGAAAAATCGGAACAAGCTCTCATCGCCCACAAAATTCCAAAAACTCCAAAGTCTTATGATTTTGGAGTTTTTTGCTTTATACACTTTTATGAATTTTTTAGTTATATTTTATTTAGCGAAAGCAAAGATAAATTCCATATTGGATTTACTTCTAATTTAGAAGAAAGACTACTTTATTATAAAAACCAAAGATTCATTGGAAACGCAAATAATTGGAAAGTAGTTTAACATTAAAAGTTACACAACCCCAGTTTTTTCAATTAAAAACTTTTACTAGCATTAAGTTTTGCAAAGAATTAATGTACTTTTGGTTTAACCAAAATCCTAAAAGTAAAATATGAAAAAAATTATTGTAAGTATGTTTGTTGTAAGTCAATGTTTTAATGTACATGGACAATCGATTGATAAAATTATTACCAACAAGGAAGTGTCTCGTATAGAGAAAATACTTTCGGCTGACGATATGCAAGGTAGGAGAACTTTTACTCCTGGTATTGAGAAAGCATCAGCATTTATTGAATCAGAGTTTAAAGCAATTGGTTTGAAAACTTTCAGTGGAGCATCAAATTACAGACAAGAGTTTTCTATGACGGCCTCAAAAGCTGTTTCTTCAAAAATCATTATTGATGGTAAAGAAATAAATAATAATCAAGTTGTAACATTCTCATACCTTCCTCAAGTTTCTTTGACTGAGAAAAGCGATATTTCTATTGTAAAAATCAATAAGGGAGATAACATTGGCCAGAAATTTAATGAGTATTACAAAAGTTCAAAAAATCTTTTGGTACTAGTTGACCCTTCATTCAATACTGTTTTACCAAATATTCAGCATATTGATCGAGTAAACGCAAATCCTGGAAACAATACAATTATGTTTGTTTTTGGCACTACAGAAGCGACTACTTTTTCGGTTGAATTAACGAATACAATCTCTAAAAAAGCATTAAATAATATGGTTGGAATATTACCTGGAAAAACGAAACCAAATGAGTACGTAATTTTTTCAGGACATTATGATCATTTAGGTGTAGGCTCTCCCGAAGAAGGTGCTCCGCATCCTGCAACAGATTCGATTTATAACGGTGCTAATGATGATGCCGCTGGATCAACAGCGGTAATTATGCTTGCTAAATATTTTAAAAAACAAAATAACAACGAGCGCACTATTATTTTTACCACATTTGTAGCTGAAGAGTTAGGTGGTTATGGAGCTAAATATTTTTCTAAGCAGCTTGACCCAGAAAAAGTGATTGCGATGTTTAATATTGAAATGATTGGAACAGAATCTAAATGGGGCAAAAACTCTGCTTACATTACAGGTTTCGAGAAATCGAATATGGGGCAGATTTTACAAACTAATTTAAAAGGAACAAATTTTGCGTTTTACGCAGATCCGTATCCAGATCAACAATTATTTTACCGCTCAGACAATGCTACGTTAGCTAGGCTTGGAGTTCCTGCTCATACTATTTCTACTTCAAAAATGGATAATGAGTTAACCTATCATACAGCTGATGATGAATTTGAGACATTGGATATTGAGAATATGACTCAAATAATAAAATCAATCGCAATAAGTTCGTCTTCGATAATTAGCGGAAAAGATACGCCAACAAGAGTAAATGCGACTCAATTGAAATAATATATAAAATGGTTTGCAAGAATCATAAATTTCCGAAAACTCCAAAGTCATTTGATTTTGGAGTTTTTTTATTGCAGTATTTGAAAATCTACATTGTTAAAAAGCTTATTTTGAAATTTTAAAGTCTTAATAAGTAAAAAAAGCATTTGAGCCAGTATTAGTTTTGCAATTCAAAATTAAAACACTGATACTATGATAGATATAAATACTCCCGATTCTTTATTAGTAAAGAAATATATTGATGGCAACGAAGCTGCCCTTTCTAAATTGATTAAAAGACACGAATCCAGAATATATGGTTTTATTTATTCGAAGATCAAAGACAAAGACATTACAAATGATATTTTTCAAGACACTTTTGTAAAAGTTATCAAAACACTTAAAAGCAATTCATACAAAGAAGAAGAAAAGTTTATTTCGTGGGTTTTGAGGATTTCTCATAATTTGACAGTTGATCATTTTCGCAGAAAAAAGCGCATGCCTTTGCAAAGAGAGACTGAAAATTTCCCCATTTTTTCTATTATGTCAGACAACGCTCTCACTGTTGAAAGTCAGATAATTTTAGATCAGATTGAAGTCGATTTCAAAAAATTAGTTGAAGAACTTGTTGATGATCAAAAAGAGATCGTAATCATGAGAATATATCGAAATATGAGTTTCAAGGAAATAGCCGAAGAAAAAGAAATCAGTATAAATACAGCTCTGGGAAGAATGCGTTACGCAATCAATAATTTGAGAAAAATTATAGATCGAAATCAAATTATTTTGAACTAATTATCCTTTGATTCATTTAGAATGACTAAATAACTATTTCTCTCCATAAATAATCCAAGCGCTAGAATCAATTATGACGTTTCCATCTGGAAATTTTTGATTAACAGCGGCATAAGTTTCTGCCTTGATTTTTTCTTTCATTTCTTCGCTTGCTGTGTTAAGCGCTGCTACTATAGGAGCTGCAACTTCTGTCTGCATTCCCCAATAAGCATCGACGGTTTTGCAGTTCAATTTTCCTGAGATTTCAGTTTGTGTAATATTTTTCAATCCGACCTCAGAAAATAATTCTGAAATAAAACCATCTTTTGCGCAACGAAACATTCCTGGCGAACCTGCTGGTGGCGGAGAAAGTTGCAAGTTTTTATTAATCGTTCCCATTGTTGCGGTAACCCAAAAGTTCTTTTCTGGCACGTTCCATACTGCGGTTGCAATTTTTCCGCCTGGTTTAAGAACCCGAACCATTTCTTTGGCTGCTAATTTCATATCCGGAAAAAACATAAATCCGAAGCGGCAACTAATGGCGTCAAATGTATTGTCTTTAAAAGGAAGTTCGCTCACATCGCAAGTCAACGTATCGATATTTTCAATACCTCTCGTCATTGCGTTTTCTCGTGCTATTTTCAGCATGTCATCAGCAAGATCGGTGAGCATCACTTTTCCACCAGTTAATTTCGTAGCAATTGTCAAGGCTGGTTCTCCCGTTCCAGATGCAATATCAAGAATAAAATCATTGTTTTTCGGGTTAATTAGCCGAATTATTTCATCGCCCATTGGTTTTAAAAAATCCATTACAAGGTCATCCCATTTTTTCCAGCCTCCAGAAAATTTGTTCCAAGACTGCTTTTGCTGCTCGCGAATTTGCTCAAGATGTGGTTCCATTTCCTTCTATTTTAATAGTTATACTTACTTTTTCTGCTAAAGTTAGAAGAGGGGCGTACCGGTTTATTTAACCAATTTAAAAGAAGTTTTTTATTGGTAAAAGTGATGCTTTTTTAACATACGAATATAAGAAATTTTAAAACATAAATATTTGATTTTCAATTTATTAATTCGCTACTCAATAATTAAAAACAAAGCTTTTGAGCTATAAATCCCTGAAACCAAATGATTTTATTAGCTTTGAAAATCAAAAGCTTAAACCAAACAAAATGAAATGGATCACCAGAGAACGCCCAAAAATTGACCGAATTGCATGTCCGTGGCTCATAAAAAAGTTTGTCGATAGCCAAGCTGAATTCATTTACGTTCCATTTGATGAAGTTATAGAGAAAGCTAAAGAATTGAGCGCCATTCCGTTTGATATTCCAGATGTGGAATTTACGCATTATGATGACCAAAGCACATTTGATTACATTGTAAAAAAATATGAAATCACAGATCCTGCAATTTCAATTATTGCCGGAATTGTGCGCGGCGCAGATACGGATCGACATGATATTGCCAAAGAATCGGCGGGGCTTTGGGCGATTTCAGCCGGACTTTCGTATAATATAACAGACGATTATAAACTCCTTGAAACAGGAATGATTTTGTATGATGCCTTGTACAGCTGGGCAGCGCATCTTTACAAACAAAAACATTTGCAAAACAGTCCTTTTGAAAATCTCCTGCATGAAGTTTACACTAAGTTTTTAAAAGATAAAAAATCTGGAACTAAAACGCCTGCTTGGGTAAAGGATTTAAAAGAAATAATTCAAGACCAGATTGATGCTCAATTTGCTTTTGATCTGAAGAAAATTTCAAGCGAATTAGATTTGAATCCGTCATATTTGTCGCGAGAATTTTCGAAACATTTTGAAGATTTGAATTTTGGAGAATACGTAAGGAAACTGCGAATCGAAAAGGCAATTAACCTTATTTCGAATTCGTCACATTCCTTAACCGAAATTGCGTACATGACAGGATTTTCAGATCAAAGTCATTTTACCAGAATTTTTAAAGCACATACAGGGAAAAACCCTTCATCTTACAGAAAAAGGAGCCAAAAAAGTAATCCAGATACAAAAGGTAAATAAGGTTCTATTTTTAGCATTTAACACGTTTTAGTTTTGCAGAAATAACTAAAACTAAAAAAATGTTTTTCAAATCAAGCTTTTTATTTGCCCTATTACTTTTGAGTATTAAAGTTTCATCTCAAACAACATATCCAAAAATAACGGGCTATTTTGGTATTATGCATCCCATTGTTACTTTCAGCAGTGACGAAACTTCGGTAAATTTCAGGGATTATTATGCAGTAGGTTTTCCAACTGGAATCAACATTTGGAAGAATGAAAAAATTGGATTTTCTTTTGAAATGGTTCCAAATATAAAAGACGATAACGGAACAAGCAAAGTAACTAATTTATTATTTCATCCGGGTGTTTTGGTTGCATTAGGAAATGGCTACACATTTGCAGGACGAGCGGCTTTTGAGTCTGGCGGAAGATACGGTTTTACCCCAGTTTTCAATAAACGTTTTTATAAGACAAATAGTTGCAGTTACTATGCTGCAGTGCCTTTGCCGGTTCGTTTTGGCAATGATCATCCATGTACTTTTACGATAGGTTTTCAGTTTGGGATTGCTTTTTAATATCAAAATTTGAAATTATATTTTGTTGAATTAATCATAAAAAAACTCCAGAATTTTAATAGATTCTGGAGTTTTTGTTTGGATACATTTTGTTGATTTATGCAGGCTCCCAAAGCTCGATTTTATTGCCATCAGCATCCATAATATGCACAAATTTGCCATAATCGTATGTTGCAATATCATCTAAAACTGTTACACCATTTTCTTTAAGCTGGTTGATTAAACCTTCTATATTTTGAACCCTGTAATTAATCATGAATTCTTTTTTTGAAGGCGAAAAATAAGCATCATTTTTTTTGAAAGGACTCCATTGAAGCGCTTCTTTCAAATCGGAATTATCAATATTTCTTGATTCAAATGTTGAACCCCATTCATTGACTTCAATTCCTAAATTTTTCGCGTACCAATCTCTTGTTTCCTTCGGATTTTCGGTAAAAAAGAAAATACCGCCAATACCAGTAACTTTTGGCACTATATTGTCTTGCTGTTTATTTGAATCTTCCATATTTTTTGGTTTTTAAAATTTAAATATACTAAAAATATCGCTGAAGATTATAACTCAAAGCAATCTTAAATTGATGTGATCAATGCGTTGATCTCTGTAAATTAATTAGATGCAAATGAATTATAAAAATAAAAATCATGAAAATACTATATATTTTTACCGTCATATAACTGATATCGAATTTTCAAAAGGCGGAAAAATTTTGAAGAATAAAAACAATAATGTCAATTGATTTTCGTTTTTAATAGCTCTGAACTTCTTTATTTTCCTAGCTTTTACAGTGGATTCCGAGTATAAACTTTTTACAACTGTGTAAAGTTTATACATTCCTATTTTGTGTAAAAACCGCTAAACTCCTCATTATCAATTTTACTATACTTGTGGCACGGCGCTTGTAAAAATGCTTGTATTCAAATTTAAAAGCCATTTTACAATTAAAGCAATAGCCTCGATGAAAAGCGAAACCATTATTTCAGAACAATTTTATTCTTCAGATAAAACTTTAAATAGAAAAGAACAAGCAACAAAAGGATCAAATTTTCTTTCTAAAATCCAATTATTCAAACAAAACGCGCAAAAAACCGCGACGCCATTAGGTTCTTTAGTACTTGGTGGGACATTTTTATTAATGTTTGGTGGCGCCTTTGTGGTTTATAACCTTCAATCCGACTTTGATCAATTTCAAATTGAAAGAATAAATTCAAGCTGGGGATTTCCGTTCCTGATTTTAGCGACGGCTTTATTCTTTTTTCAAACAGGAACATTTTTGTACAATTTGTATCTCTATTTTAATTACAAACCAATTGAATCCGTTTCAGATGAATTACTGCCAACATGCACCGTAATTGTTCCTGCCTATAATGAGGGAAAATTAGTTTGGGAAACTTTAATAAGTCTTGCTGACAGTGATTTTCCCGAACAAAAAATGCAAATTCTTGCCATTGACGATGGAAGTAAAGACGATACTTGGTACTGGATGCAACAGGCAAAAATTAAACTTGGAGACCGTTTGTCAATTTATCAACAGCCTGAAAATAAAGGAAAACGCCATGCTTTACATCGTGGTTTTGAACTTGGAACAGGCGAAATTTTTGTAACGGTTGACAGTGATTCTATTGTTAAAAAAGATACTTTAAGAAATCTTGTAAGTCCGTTTGTTGTTGACGAAAAATGCGGTGCAGTTGCGGGAAATGTTCATGTCTTAAACAATAAAAAAGCTTTATTGCCAAAAATGCTGAATGTTAGTTTCGTAATGAGTTTTGAATTTATGCGTTCTGCAGAAAGCATGTTGGGTTCTGTTTTGTGCACGCCTGGTGCTGCTGCAGCTTATAAAAGAGACGCCGTTCTTGAATGTCTTCCAGAATGGATAAATCAAACATTTATGGGCCAGCCATCAGACATTGGCGAAGATCGAGCAATGACAAACATGATTTTAAAACAAGGATTTCATGTTTTGTTCCAAAGAAATGCTTACGTTCTTACAAACGTTCCAGAAGAATACAAAGGCTTATATAAAATGTTTATTAGATGGGGCAGAAGCAATGTCCGCGAGAACATTATGATGGCGCAATATGTTTTTAAAGATTTTAGAAATGAGTCAAAATTTGGCGCAAGACTATTGTTTTTAAATCAGTCTTTTAAAATAGTAATGGCGTATCCGTTCTTGCTTTTTATGCTGTTTTTTATTGCTGTTCATCCGGTTTTGTTTTTCAGTTCGACGCTTTTAAGCATTTTGATTGTCTCCACCTTTTCAGTATTATTTTATGCTAAAAGATACAGTTTTACTGATGCTTTTTGGGCATATTCATACAGTATATTTTATACTTTCAGTTTGTTTTGGATAACACCTTACGCAATTGCAACTGCCAATAAAAAAGGCTGGTTGACACGCGGATTATCTTAATATATAAAACACAAAACCCATCAATACTGGCGGGTTTTGTGTTTTTAGTTAAAGTGTTGCTTTAATCTAATCCTGCGAATTTGAAAGACGCCATTGCCTGAAAACTTTCATAACTCTTAGAATTTTTAATTAAAAAAGCTTTTCTAATTCGTGTTTCCATTAAATAAAAAACTCCTAAAATTCGAGAGAAATTAGGAGTTGATATTTTTTATGTGGTTATGTGCTTATTTGTATTGAAACAAACTTAAATCTTTTTAAGTTTTAATTTCATTTCTTTAGCCTCTAAAATCAGTTCATCTTTTGTAATTGTGCTTACACAAGGCCATGGTGTGCCTGTTTCATCTTTAATTACCAAACTTTTTCCCTGTTTTGTTAAGGCATAAGTACCATCTGTTATTTCTCTTTGTAAAAATCCTGTTACATGACCATCTTCAGTAAACGTCAATTGACCGTTAGCAAGTATTACACTTTTTAATGAATCTGAAAGTGGTGTTTGGTTGCCTTCAACCGAAGTCACTTTCCAAGAACTTACTAACTCATTTCTTTTTGCCATGGTGCATGAAAGAACTAAAACTGCTGATAATAAAATTCCGAAGATAAATAATTTAGATTTTTTCATAATGCTGTGATTAAAAATTAGACATGAAAAGTTACAAAAAAAATCAATAGTTAAAATATTTATAATCAAATATTTAAAATACCAGAATTTAAAGACCAAAAAAACAGCTTGAATCGCCGTATTTCATAACAAATTGAAGATAAGCAGACTATAAAAAAATCATTTATAAAGTAAAAACTAATCTGCAATCTTTATATTTGAGATTCTATTTTCAACTCAAATTATGTCATTATTTAAAAAATATATTTTCTTTTTTATCGCTTTTATGCTCTTTAGTTGCAGTTCAAAAAAAAATGTTTTGGATAAAGTTTTAGCTTCTGATAATGAGAAAATAAAAGAAGTCGTGAAAAATTCTAAGCAATATGAACTTCAAATCATTTACACTCAAATCATTCGGAACAAAGGAACTGTTGCTTTTAAAGATTACACGTATCATTTAGACGCATCAAATTATTATTATCCTGCAAGTACAATAAAACTTCCTATTGCAATTTTGGCGGTTGAAAAATTAAACACAATTGCTAATACTTCTGTCAACAGCACATTTACTATCGATGGAAATCCTGATAAATTAAAATTTGCTGATGAAATCAAAAAAGTTTTTGCTGTAAGCGACAATGTTGCAAGCAGCAATTTATTTGAGTTTACAGGCTTTGATTATATTAATCAAAAAATGAAGGAGAAAGGTTTAGAGCCTTTCAAAATTAGTCACAGACTTTCTGGCGCCGAACCCGCAAATCAGCTCGTAAAAGCGGTTACGCTGTATAAAGATGATGGTTCGGTGGAAGTTTTTCCAGCAAAACTTAACGAAAAAAGCGCACCATTGGTTCTTAATAATCTCGTAAAAGGAACCGGATTTATGAAAGGTGATGTACTTGTGAGCGAACCTTTTGATTTTTCTAAGAAAAATTATTATCCGCTGGAAACACTTCATAATACTTTAAAAAGAATTGTTTTTCCTGAGGCTTTTAAAGAAAATGAACGTTTTAAAATATCCGAAAAAGACCGTGAATTCATTTTGTTTTCTATGCAGAATTTACCTAGAAATGCAGGTTATGATCCAAAGGAATATTATGACAGTTATTGTAAATTTTTCATGTTTGGCGATTCCAAAGATCCAATTCCGAATAACATAAAAATTTACAATAAAATTGGTGAAGCCTACGGCACGATGACCGAAACCGCTTATATTGTTGACACTGAAAATAAAATAGAATTCATGGTTTCAGCAACAATGTTGGTTAATAAGGACGGAATTTTTAATGATAATGTTTACGAATATGATTCGGTTTCGCTTCCATTTTTTGCAGCGCTTGGAAGAGAATTATACGCAAAATCAAAATAATTTTTGATTAAGAAATAGGTTCAAATATTTTACAATACATGGAAAGATATATCAAAGGCATTTAAAAAAGGCTCTTCACATCTTTAAACAAACATAATAGCTATGTGTTAGAAACTAGTTTCTTTTAAAATCTCTTTATGTAGATAAAATCTATGTTTCTATGTGTTTAAACACGCAACAAGATAAACGAAATTAATTTAAAGTCAATTCACCCAAAATTTCATCATACAAAAATGGCCCACCTGGATATGTTGCCGTATAATCAAGATTCATCCAGACTTGACCGCGTTCATCGATATGATAATGTATTTTTTTGCCATAACTTTCTTTGACAAAAAGCACATTTTTAATCAAGAAATTGACTTTTTCCAAATCAATTAATGAACCAATCAATATTTCAGGATAAATATGTCCTTTGGTATGAATAAGCCTTGGAGTTCCGCCAATAGCACGAATTGCCGCTGCCATTAAAATAGAATGATCGTCGCAATCACCAGAAAAATATTCTAAAGATTCGCTTGCAGTTGCAATATAATCACCTTCTTTTGGGTCATTTACGTAATTCCAACGGCTGTTTATTTCTTTAAAAACAGCAAAGCATTGAATAGTGTTTCGATAATCGGAATAGCCTCTAATTCCTTTAAAATGCTTTGTAGTAGCCATTATAGCAAAATTTCGAACTTTCGGATTTTGATATTCAATAGCATTTATAATTTTAGTTTTATTTGGAAAAGGAAGCAGTTTTGCCACAATAATATCCTGTGGAAAAGGATTATCTGACATCGTATAAATCATCGAATTATAATCTTCAGAAATTTCGCTAAAGCCATAATTTCCAATCACTGTTCCGTAAAAAAGTACCAAAAGATAAACGGCAACACATAGAATAATTATGGTTCTGAGCAACATCAGCAGGAAAAAGATGGCAGCGAAAACAAATAAAAAAATAAATACGCGATCTAAATTGAACGTCCAGTTTAAATCGCGTAGATTTTGATGGAGTATGATGAATATTGGGATCGTAATTAAAAGACTCAACAGCATAATAATAATCCTATCCCAAGGTGATTTCACCTGTAATTTGGATTTTAATCGCGGAAAGTCAATTTTGGGAAAATTCATCATAAAAAATCAAAGCAGTTTTTACAGCGCTTTTACCGTTTCAACAAAAGTACTTTTTTTATCAATAATTCCGAGATCAAATAATTGATTTTGAATTTTGATAAATGCTTTTTCATTTAAATGTTTTTGAGACCACTGTGTCAATTTCAACCATTCTTGAATATCTTCTCTTTTTTGATTAAAAAGTTCTGCTAAAGTCTTGTCAATATTTGGAATTTCGGCAAAATCTTGAGTTGTTTTATTGATGATTTCAAGAATTTTCTCAACCGTTTTTGCATTCTTTTTCAAAAATTCATCGCGTACTGTAATCACAAACGACGGCCACGGAGTAGGGCAGTCGCCCACGCGTCTAAAAATACCTTTATCAACAAGCGGTTTTGTCATAAAACGCTCCCACATAAAATAATCTGCGGTTCCGTTTGTCAAGGCTTCAACAGCACCGTCAATCGTGTTGATGATTTCAAATTTAAGATCATCAGATTCCCAACCTTGTTCTGCTGCGTTTACATACGCCATAAGCTGCGAGCCAGAACCTATTCTAGAAATCGCAACCTTTTTATTTTCGAGGTCCTTTACAGATTGATAATCTGATTTTGAGGCAACGTGAATTCCCCAAATCAAAGGAGACTGAACATAAATCTGGACAATTTTGCTCGGATTTCCATTCAAAATATCTTTAACAATTCCTTCAGTCAAAATAACCGCAATATCAGCTTCACCGTCGCGAAGCATCTGGCACATTTTGCCTGTACCTTCTGGAATATCTTTCCATTGCAAATCAATATTTTCTGCTTCAAATTCGCCATTTTCAATGCATAAATGCCATGGTAAATTGAAGTGTTCGGGAACACCTACAATGTTTACAGTTTTCATTACAGTTTGAGTTTAAGTTAAGTTTGGTATGCGTATTTTAAGTTTGTTTGTTTAGTTCTTTAATAAATCAGCTCGGTGTTTCTCAGAAAGACAAGGCTCTCCAAAATCTATAATTGAAAGATCTGCATATTCATTTAAGATATTTTTTACTATAGAATAATCAATATCAAAAATTACTTCAACAGCAAATAGAGTTTCATTCATACCTTCAGATTCGCAATTGATTTCTTTAAGTTTTTCTCTAATAATTTCTTTGTCAAAACCTTTTTCTAAAATAACAACCTGAACAATTGAGTTTCCTGAAGTTTCAATAGTTTCTCTATAAACAAGTTTCTCTTCATCTTTATCAAATTCTGCAAAGAAAATATCGTCTGTTGCAATTAAAGGTCCAAAAAAAGGAATATTATCTAATTTAAAATATCCTTTTTCTAAATCTATTATTTCTGCCCACATAGTTTCTACAACCATATCTTCTAGCAAATCACTATAATACCTAAATAGTATTTTTTTATGTGTTTCGGTTTCCTGCATTTTATGTTTTGTAATGTTTTTTAGTAGATATTAAATAATTATCTCATTTTCAAATTGGCTAATTATCTAATTTATTATTCAATTTCGCTGATTACAGCTTTTAAGGGTGATATGACAATGCGATAACCATCTGGATCCTGAATCATTTTTCCGTTTTCATTCCAAAATGGATTAGCTGCAGTTATTGTTGAGATATTCAGCTGTTCAAGCCTATGTATTAATTCGTTATAATCAGCAATTGCTTTTGGATAGAGCACAATAACATCATCTTCATCAAAAATATGTTTGGCTACAGACTCTGATTGCGTAAATTCAAAGTGCCAGTCTAAACCCGATTTTCCAATAAAAATGCCACTGTAATTATTATGGTTTTGAAATTCTCCTAATTGCTCAAAACCAAGCACATTTACATAAAAATCTTCAATTCTTTTTAAATCATTCGTGTGTCGGGCAACTCTTAAAAACATAACTTATGATTTTATTTGATTGATATGATGTTCTAAATGTTCAACATAATCGGTCATTAGAAACCTTAAATCAATTTCAGATTCATCTGCCAATATAATTTTGTAATCCAATGCTTTGTGATCAACGCTTTTCATAATTCTAACAATTTGTTTGTTTAACGCAAACCACAATTGCGTTAATTCTGCAATAGGAATTATTTGATACTGATTCAAATTAACCAATTCCATTTGGCTGTAAGGCCTGTGGTGATAAGGTTTTTCCAAATAATTAATCTCAGTAAAACGAACTAAATTATGAATAGCAGAATCAACCAAGTGTCCTAAAATTTCTTTTTTAGACCATTTCCCAGGGATTTTTGCTTCTAAAATTTCATCTTTAATTGTGGGGAAAAAATCAATATTTTCGTTTAATAATTTCTCAAATTTAAGAATCGCATTTTTCATAAATTATCTCATTTTTGAATAGACTTAATTCTCTAATTATTTTTCAGCTAATTTGTTCAATGTATACGCAATCAACTCATCAACAGCCTTATAAGGATCTTCACTAAAAGTCCCCGAAGCACGATTCGCTATTATCGCATTTAAAGATAATGCATTATGCCCTAAAAGTGCCGAAAGCCCGTATATTGCTGCCGTTTCCATCTCTAAATTAGTGATTTTATTTCCTTCAAAATCAAAATTATCCATTTTATTGTTTAATTCTTCATCTTGAATATTCAAACGCAAAACACGTCCTTGTGGTCCATAAAAACCGCCAGCTGTTGCTGTAATTCCTTTGAAAATCTTATCTGATTCGATAATTTTTTCTAAAGTTTCTGAACAAGCAATTGCATAAGGTCTTCCTTTTTTTGCATCCCAATTGGTATGTGTAATAAAAGCATCTTCAATCGTAGTATTCGAAACGTCATCAATTAAATAGGAACGAAGCATATTATCTAAACCAAGTCCGAATTTTGACATTACAAAACTATCAACAGGAATATCTGCTTGTAAAGAACCAGATGTTCCAATTCTGATGATATTCAACGAAACTAAATTCTCTTTTGGTTTGCGAGTTTCTAAATCGATATTTACCAAAGCATCAAGTTCGTTCAACACAATATCAATATTATCAGGTCCAATTCCTGTAGAAATAACCGAAATACGTTTTCCTTTGTAAATTCCGGTTTGGGTTTTGAATTCTCTTTTTTGTGTTGAAAATTCAATTTTTTCAAAAAACTGAGTAATTTTTTCAACTCTATTTTGATCGCCAACAAAAATAATATCGTGTGCAATATGTTCAGGACGAAGGTTTAAGTGATAAACACTTCCGTCTGGGTTAAGTATTAATTCTGAGTTTTGTATCATTTCTTTAAGATGCTAAGGTTCTGAGATGCTGAGATTCTAAGTTTTTTTTTCAGACTTCAATACCTTGAAACCTGAAACGTTAAACCTGAAACTTTTTAACCTCCAACTCTTTTGGTTTTAAATCCTTTTTCTTTTAAAATCGCCATGATTTTGTCGCGGTAATCGCCTTGAATAATAATTGAAGCATCTTTAAAAGTACCGCCAACACTCAATTTTGTTTTGATTTCTTTCGCTAATACTTTAAAATCTTCATCAGATCCTTCGTAGCCTTCAATAATCGTAGTTGCTTTTCCTTTTCGTTTTTCAAATTTACAGATCATAGGTTCTTTTTGAACATACAAAACATGCTCTTCGGCCTGAATTTCCTCAGGTTCGTTTGATTCTACGTGATCTGGAAATAAGTTTTTTAATTGATCTTTAAAATCCATAATTTTTTTTATTCTAAAAAATAAATCCCAATAAATATAGTGCATAAAAATCAAATTCCAAACTCCAAGTTGAATTGGAATTTGGAATTTTTATTGAAATTTATTTAAGTTTTTTTATTTTTTAATCAAACCTAAATCTACTAAACGTTCGTATAGGTAATCGCCCGCTGTAATGTCTTCAAATTTCTTAGGATTTTCAGCATCAATACAGTTTTCAAGACAATCCAAACGCATATCGCTTACTGGGTGCATGAAAAACGGAATAGAATAACGTGAAGTTCCCCATAATTCTCTCGGTGGATTTACCACTTGGTGAATTGTCGATTTCAATTTGTTGTTGGTATGTCTTGACAACATATCACCAACATTAATTACTAATTCATCATCTGCCGCGATAGCATCAATCCATTCACCGTCATGATTTTGAACCTGTAATCCTTTTCCTTGAGCTCCCATTAAAAGTGTGATCAAGTTGATGTCACCGTGAGCTGCTGCTCTAATCGCGTTTTCTGGCTCAACAGTAATAGGAGGGTAGTGAATTGGTCTTAAAATTGAATTTCCGTCTTTTGCGTACTCGTCAAAATAAAATTCATCTAAACCTAAATGTAAAGCTAGAGCTCTTAGTACATAAACACCTGTTTTTTCAAGCATTTGGTACGCTTCTTTACCAACTACGTTAAAACGTGGCAACTCTTTTACTTCAACGTTTTCTGGATATTCTGACGCGTATTTTGAATCTTTGTCAACATACTGGCCAAAATGCCAAAACTCTTTCAAATCTCCTTCTTTTCGTCCTTTAGCATGTTCTTTTCCAAAAGATACATAACCTCTTTGTCCGCCAATACCAGGAATTTCATAATTATGCTTAGTTTCTATTGGCAAAGCGAAAAATTTTCTAATTTCGCTATAAAGCTCGTCTACTAATTGGTCGTCAAGAAAGTGACCTTTTAGGGCTACGAAGCCAATGTTTTCAAATGCACTGCCGATTTCATTTACAAATTTTTGTTTACGTTTCGGGTCGTCCGAAAGGAAATCACGTAAGTCTACACTAGGAATGTTTTGCATACTTTACATTTTTTATTTAAAGATGAAAGGTGTCGAAAAACCTTTCAGAAACAAAGGTAGAGAATATTTTAGAATTGAATTTTAAAAGTTATATTAAAATTGAAATTTCATAACAAAAACAAATAAAATTGTTATAATTTTCTATATTTGAAACACTAAAAAACCTAAACTCAATGATCTTTTACAGACAAAACTTAACCGATTCTCAATTACTTGATTTATATAAAAAAATTCTCAAACCTCGATTAATCGAAGAAAAAATGCTGATTCTGATTCGTCAAGGAAAAGTATCAAAATGGTTCTCTGGAATTGGCCAAGAAGCTATTGCGGTTGGTGTTACAGCTGTATTAGATGAATCTGAATATGTATTACCAATGCACCGAAATCTTGGTGTTTTTACAACAAGAAACATTCCGCTTCACCGATTATTTTCGCAATGGCAGGGAAAAGCAAATGGTTTCACTAAAGGAAGAGATCGCAGTTTTCACTTTGGAACGCAAGAATATAAAATAATCGGAATGATTTCACATTTGGGTCCGCAATTAGGTATTGCAGACGGAATCGCATTAGCGGATAAACTTCAGAACAATAAAAAAGTAACTGCTGTTTTTACTGGAGAAGGAGCAACCAGTGAAGGAGATTTTCACGAAGCGCTGAATATTGCAGCAGTTTGGAAATTGCCTGTAATGTTTGTCATCGAAAATAATGGCTACGGACTTTCGACGCCAACAAACGAACAATATTTATGTGAAAATCTTGCAGATAAAGGCATAGGTTACGGAATTGAAAGTCATATTATTGATGGTAATAATATACTTGAAGTTTTCAATAAGCTTTCAGAGTTAAAAGAGCAAATGCAAAATGATCCGCACCCAGTATTATTGGAATTTAAGACTTTCAGAATGCGCGGTCACGAAGAGGCGAGTGGCACTAAATACGTACCGCAGGAATTAATGGACGAATGGGCTGCGAAAGATCCTGTAACAAATTATCGTCAATATTTGACTGAAAAAGAAATTTTAACAGCCGAATATGACGAACAACTTCATGCTGAAATAAAGCAAGAAATTGATGAAAATTTAGCCATTGCAAATGCTGAACCTGAGATTGTCCCAACTTACAGTGGAGAATTAGATGATGTTTATAAAGATTTTGAATATAAAGAATATACGCATGGTGACGAAGTAAAAAATATTCGTTTTATAGATGCTGTCCGAAATAGTTTAGAGCAGTCTATGTGGCGCAATAAAAACTTGGTGATCATGGGGCAAGATATTGCTGAATATGGTGGTGCATTTAAAATTACGGATGGCTTTGTGGATGCTTTTGGGAAAGAAAGAGTCCGCAACACGCCAATTTGCGAAAGTGCGGTCGTTTCAACCGGAATGGGATTATCAATTAACGGTTATAAAGCCATTGTCGAAATGCAATTTGCTGATTTTGTTTCAACTGGCTTCAATCCGATAGTGAATTTGTTGGCAAAATCACATTACCGTTGGGGTGAAAAGGCCGATGTTGTGGTTCGAATGCCTTGTGGCGGTGGAACTCAGGCGGGACCTTTTCATTCGCAGACAAATGAAGCTTGGTTTACCAAAACTCCTGGGTTAAAAGTGGTTTATCCGGCGTTTCCCTATGATGCAAAAGGTTTATTAAATTCTTCTATTAATGACCCGAATCCGGTTTTATTTTTTGAACATAAACAATTGTATCGCAGTATTTATCAAGACGTTCCAACGGATTACTACACCATTCCGTTAGGGAAAGCGGCAGTTTTAAAGAAAGGAAATGCAGTTACCATTATTGCTTTTGGAGCGCCAGTTCATTGGGCTTTAAACACACTCGCAAAAAATCCAGAAATTGATGCTGATTTAATTGACTTAAGAACATTGCAACCTTTAGATATCGAAACTATTTTTGCATCGGTTAAAAAAACTGGGAAAGCAATTATTTATCAGGAAGATACCATGTTTGGTGGAATTGCAAGTGATATTTCGGCTCTAATTATGGAAAACTGTTTTGAATATCTGGATGCTCCGGTAAAAAGAGTAGCTAGTTTAGATTCGCCAATTCCGTTTACAAAAGCATTAGAAGATCAGTTTTTGGCAAAAGACCGTTTTGAAGAAACTCTTTTAGATTTATTGAAATATTAATCCTTTGTGTATACTATTAAACACATAGAAACATAGGATTTAGATGTGACTAAGAAAATAAAAAAGAAGCCTAGTTTCTAACGCATAGCTATGTTTGTTAATAAAATTGAAGCGCCTTTTGCAAGTCTACAAAATCTATGGTTCTATGTATTAAATAATTAAACTTATTTGGATAACCACACAAAGACTTAGTGTTTTGAAGAAAGAACATTTTTTCTATCTTTAAATCGAATAAAAACCCCAATTATGAAAAAACTGTTTGTTTCTGTTTTTGCTGTTTCATTACTTTTTTCCTGTAATAAAAGCAGTAAAACGGCGGTTGATAAAGCTTTAAATGAGAAGTTTGACCACTATAAAAATAATTTTGTTGACAATTTATGGAAGTTGTATCCGGGCTGGGCGTCTGGAGTTGGTTTTCATAAATATGACAGTCTTTTAGTTGTTCCAAATGCAGACCAGAGAAAAAAAGAGCTTGACTTTGCAAATACACAATTGGATTCTTTGAAAAACTATAATTTTGAAAGTTTGTCAGATAATAATAAGACCGATTTTCAGATGATCAAAAATCAACTAGAAGGAACTATTTTCAGCATCAACGAATTAAAATCTTCTGAATGGAATCCCGCTGAATACAATGTTTGTGGCGTTTTCGCAGAAATTTTAAACGGAAAGTATGATTCTTTAGATATTCGTCTTCATGCTTTTAACATTAAAATGAACAATATTCCGGCTTATTATGAAGCTGCAAAAAAGAATATCAAAAACCCAACAATCGAACATACGGACCTCGCAATTGACCAAAATATTGGCGGTTCGGCTGTTTTTGAAGGAGAATTAAATGATGCTTTGAGCAAAAGCAAACTGAGTCAAGCTGAGAAAAAAGAAATTCAGGATAAAGCTAAGGTTTCTGTAAAAGCAATTAAAGATTATGCTGAATGGCTGAAAAATATGCCGAATAAAACGCCTCGTTCTTTCAGATTAGGAGCCGACTTGTTTGCGAAAAAATTCAATTATGACATTCAGTCAAGTTATTCTGCCGATGAAATCTATAAAATTGCCGTTGATCATAAAAATGATCTTCATGATAAAATGTTTGTTTTGGCTGATAAACTTTGGAAGAAATACAACGAAAACAAGCCAAAACCAGCAGATAAACTAGATTTGATCAAACAAGTTATTGATAAGATTTCGTTGCAGCATACAACGCCAGAGAAATTCCAATCGGAAATCGAGAAACAAATTCCGGAGCTTACTGCTTATGTGAAAGCAAAAGATTTATTATACATTGATCCCTCAAAACCTTTAGTTGTTCGCAAAGAACCGGCTTATATGGCGGGAGTTGCAGGTGCCTCAATTTCTGCTCCGGGTCCTTATGACAAAAATGCAAACACCTATTATAATGTAGGAAGTATGTCTGGCTGGAATGCTGAAAATGCAGAAAGTTATCTGCGTGAATACAACGATTATATTCTTCAAATTTTGAATATCCACGAAGCGATTCCTGGGCATTACACGCAATTGGTTTACAGCAATCAGTCGCCAAGCATCATCAAATCTATTTTAGGAAATGGCGCAATGGTTGAAGGCTGGGCAGTTTATGCAGAAAAAATGATGTTGGAAAGCGGTTATAAAAACTCTGATGAAATGTGGTTGATGTATTACAAATGGAATTTGAGAACAACCTGCAACACGATTTTAGACTACAGCGTTCATACAAAAGATATGGCTAAAGAAGACGCCATGATTTTACTTACCAGAGAAGCGTTTCAGCAACAAGCCGAAGCAGAAGGGAAGTGGAAGCGCGTAACTTTATCGCAAGTGCAATTATGTTCTTATTTTACAGGATATACTGAAATTTACAACCTAAGAGAAGAACTTAAAAAGAAGGAAGGCGATAAATTCAACCTGAAAAAATTTCACGAAAAATTCTTAAGTTTTGGAAGTGCTCCAGTAAAATATATTATAGAATTAATGCTTTCTGAAGAGTAAAATTTGCAACTATATTTAATAGAAAAAAGGCTTGATAGGATTTATTTCCTGTCAAGCCTTTTTTCATTTTTACATTTTGAGTGAATTTAAAAGATAAATAGAATAATTAACCACAAGCTTGTCATTTCCCATTTCTCGAAATGACAAACAGCGTGGATAATTGATATTTGTAAAAAATCCGTTTTATCCGCGTTTTGCTTTAGCAATCCGCTATATCCGCGTCTGAATTATTTTTTAAATAACAACTACCAATCGTTTTCCGTCAGAAACTTCTTTTGCCCACATTTCTTCAATATCAATAAGATTTCCTGTTTCAATATTAACTTTCAACTTATTCTGAGCTGCCAAAAGAAACATTTCGGGAAGAATTTCCGAAAACAATAATTTTACTTCATCTTTTGTCCAACTTCCTAAACCAGAACCTGATAATTGTAGATCGACGCTTCTTAAAATACCTGCTGATAATTGAATAGTATCGCCCGACATTCCGCCAATATTTACGTAACGAACTTTATTCGAAAATGAGCCATTCCCTTTTAGTGACATCAGAATCATTTCGGCTGAATGCCCCCACAAATAATCCAGAATAATATCTATTGGTGTATTGGAATGAATTTCTTTAATCTGTTTGATAATTTTTTCATCATCTTGCTTTAGGGAAATAATTTCATCTGCGCCCAATTCTAGTAATTTTGGAAATGTTTTTTCATTTCTTGCAGTCACAATTATTTTTTTTGCTCCGTAATGTTTTGCAATCTGAATAGCCATTTGACCTGTAAAACCAGCTCCGCCGTTTATTAAAACAGTTTCTCCGGCTTTTATTTGCGCTCTAAATTTGAGCGCCATTGCCGAACCCGCAACTGCATTTGGCATTGCAACGGCCACTGAATCACTAATTTGTTCAGGCAACGGTACAAAAATGTTTTTATCTATAATTGTTTTCTCTGCCATTGTACCGGTAATGCCACGAGCATAAACTCTCGTTCCATTTTCTAATATACCCACACAATCACTACTTACGACAAATCCGTTTTTACTTATTTTTTCAGATGAATAATGTTTGCCACTGGCTTTTCCTTTGTCTAAATTTGTGATAGCTACTGCTTTTACAGAAACTAAAAGTTCATTTTCATTTTGTGGAATGGGAGTTGCAAATTCTACATATTTTGGCAATTCGCCTTTTTTATAAACTACTGCTGCTTTCATAATTATTAAATTTTATGAGGCAAAGTTCGGAACTCGAATTTTGGCAGACGATAACATTTGTTATCAAATACAATTTTAACTTGTTGGGCGTGCAATTAATTCAAACACATAGAAACATAGATATAGACTGCTTAAAAGGCGTTTCACTTGTTTTTAAAAAAACATAGTTGCTATGTTTTAGAAACTAGTTTCTTTTCAAAGCTCTTTTCGACAATATAAATCTATGTTTCTATGTGTTTAAAAAAAAAGCACACTTAACGGTTAAAATATTAATCTTTTTTATGTACCAACTTGCTTTTTATTCGGCTTAAATGAACCGTAGTCACGCCAAGATAAGAAGCAATATAGTGCTGTGGAACACGCTGAATTATCTGAGGTCTTTCTTCAATTAAATTAAGATAACGTTGAGTAGGAGAGTCTTTTATAAAAGAAACAAAATATTTCATATAATCAAATGTTCTTTGAAAAAGCATATTGATTAACACATCACGAAGTTCTGGGATCTCTTTTATTTCTTCCAAAATTTTATCCAAATCATTTTTATGAATCCACCATAAAACAGAGACTTCAATAGTTTCGACTACAACCGGACTTGGCGTTTTTTTTATGAAACTTTCAATGGAAGCCACACTTTGATTTTCGAAAAAAAATTGAGTTGTTAAATCTTTTCCGTTATTATTGAACCAAACCCTGATGCAACCTCTTTCGATTATAAAAAGCTTTTTAGAAACTTCCCCCTCTTCTAAAAGGGTGGTTTTGGATGGAACCTCAATTCGATTAAAATAGTTTATGTATTCAAGCCATTTTTCATCGGTTAAAAGGAATTTATTTCGGAATTGATCGAACATTCAGTTTCAATTATTTTTTTATAAATTTTGCTATTCTAAAACTATTGGTCATCAACAAATATCCTAAAATAGATTTACAGAAAAAAAAGACGATCCATCCTGATTTTGGATAATCTTTGAACTGGGCTTTATCACGAAAGAAAACAGCAATTTCTTTTAATAAAATTGGAAGATTATCAATAAATATAAATCCTCCAATTACAATGAGAGCAATTGTAATTATTCTGTTTTCATTTGATTGTATTTCAATAGTTTCAGTTTCAAAACCTTTATCAAGTTTCAGTTTTTCAATTATCCACAGCGTTTTAAATAGAAAGAGTCTAATTATTACACAAAAAAATAAAACCGCAATCAGAATACTAGAAAATAAACCAACTAATTCTTTAGAATCACCATTTTCATAGAGAAAGTAAAGATTGGAAATTAATTCCGGTAAGACTGTTAAAGTTCTATATATCATCCATAATCCTAGTATTTTTATTAGGATTGTCCAAAATGTTCTTATTGACATTTAAAAGAGTTAATTATTTAGTTTCTAATTCAAACAACTGCACTTGATTTTTCAATCGATCGATCAACAAATTCATCATTCGTTTATTCAAACTTGAAGAATTCTGAATATACGTTTCATATTCTTCAATTGTAAAAAGTGCCATGACAATTCCTTTTAAGGAATTTCGGAACTTAATATCTTTTTGAATGGAATTTTCGATTGTCTGAAGTTTCTTTTCGACGGAATAAGAATAGAAATCGGCTTTGTTTTTATTGACGTAATTTATAAAAACAGCAATGAATAAATCATTTTGCAGTTTTAAAATGGGTCTGATGGTTTGATTTTGAAACAATTCGTCTGCCGAAGACTGAGCACTGACAGTTCCTAAAGTTTCTCCTCTAAATTCTCTTAAAAAATTATCTCTGTCTGCCATGTTTTTTCTTTAAATTTAGAAAAAATTACAATACAAAAATTAAATAAAGAGATAAGTTAGTTAACAAATTTCAAGTTTTAATTTTTAAATGTACTTTTAGCACTTATATGGTTTTAAAACTTTGTTATGAACAAAAACTCTTTGCTCTTTCTTCTTCTAATTATGATTTTGGTTATTTCTTGCAACTCAAAAGAAAATAAAACAGATTATAAAGAATTTGTTTATCGTGCCAGCAATCAAAAAGATACTGCTGTTTTGACGATTAAAATAAATGACAAACGCTTTTATGGTCGTTACGAAATTCTTTATCATCAGCTCGGGAAAGATTCTGGCGATGTTCGCGGCGATATTAAAGGAGATACCTTAAGAGGCGATTTTCATTTTATTTCTAATGGAGGAAGCTGGAAAAGAGTACCATTAGCTTTGCTTAAAAAAGATAAGAAACTAGTTTTAGGAAATGGGGTAGTGGGAACTTACATGAATCTTCCGTGTTTTATTCAAGGAACATTAAACTATAAGGATCCGAAGTTTGTTTTTGAGGAGATTAAGAAATAGTTCTTCTTGTTTCAAGTTTCAAGTTTCAAGTTCCTGCAGTTTGTCATTTCGACTGAAAGGAGAAATCACACAAGGAACTCCGCAAAGAAGGTCGCCAATCTTTGCTTATAAACTATTGTGATTTCTCCTTTCAGTCGAAATTACAATACTTTGTCTAGCTACTCGCGAAGATTTCTCGTTCCTCAAAGACAAACTGCAGGAACTTGAAACTTGAAACCTGAAACAAAAAAATCTATTCTAAGCTTCCAATCTTAGAAGGAAGTTCAAATATTTCTAAATCAAAATATTCTACAGAAGCCATAACGTGATCAAAAATATCAGCCATGATGTATTCGTAGTTTGCCCAGCGTTTGTCGCTTGAAAAAGCATAAATTTCTAACGGAACTCCATGCGCTGTTGACTGCAGCTGGCGACACATAATGTGCATATCTTTATTCAGTCCTGGATGCGTTACTAGATATTGGATAATATATTTTCGGAACAATCCTAAATTGGTCATATTGCGGCCGTTGAGAGCAAGTGTTTTATCAACTCCTCTAAGATCGTTATATTTTTCAATTTCGGCTTGTCTTGAATCTATATATGACGAAATCAGTTGGACTTTTTTCATCTGAGCCAAATCTTCATCAGTTAAAAATCGGATTGTACTGCTTTTTATCAAAACATGTCTTTTGATTCGGCGTCCGGCTGATTTTTGCATCCCTCGCCAGTTTTGGAACGAATCTGAACTTAAAGCGTAAGTTGGAATTGTTGTAATCGTATTGTCAAAATTTCGAACTTTTACAGTTGTTAAATTGATTTCGATTACGTCACCATCGGCACCAAATTTGTCCATTGTAATCCAATCGCCAATTCGAACCATGTCGTTTATCGCAACCTGAACACTCGAAACAAATCCAAGAATAGTATCTCTAAAAATCAAGATAATAATGGCCGAAAGTGTTCCTAAAATCGTCAGCAATTCGCCTTTTTTTATTCCGAATAAAGTCGAAATAATTAAGGCAACTCCAAAAATCCAGAGCACAATCATGATAACCTGAACAAAACTGTCGATTGGTTTGTCGCTGTATTCCGGTTTTTGCTTTAAATAATCACGAAGCGAATTAAAAATCGTACGAACTATCCACAATCCAAGCAAAACGATGTAAACACCAACAATTTTTCCAAAAATGGATTCCCAGTATTCATATTTATCTAAAATTACCGGAACGGCTTTATAAATAAAGAAAAACGGAATTAAATAAGCGGTGTATCTGGTGGTTTTGTTTTGAATTAAATAATCGTCGAATTTAGTTTTGGTGCGTTGCGCAAAAATCGCAGTCAAAGTCACTAAAACAAATTTGGCTGCATAATAAATAACATAAGCCAATGCCACCAAAATGGCAATATTAAAAATAAGACTGGTATAAGACGCTACGTTGCGGCTCATTCCCCAATCTCTAAAAATCGGATATAGAAAATTAAATATTTTGTCCAAAAGCTTAAGCATTTGCTTTATTTTCTAAATATTTTTTCTCGATGTAAAAAGTTCCAAACGGAATAAGAGAAGCAATTAAAATGATTCCGAAAGTTTTTAAATCCCAGTTCATTGATTTTCTCAATAAAAAAGCAAGAATAATGTAGCCAATAAACAAAACACCATGCGTCATTCCAAGCGGACGAAGCAATGTATGATAAAGTTCTGGATTGTTGGTTTTTATAATAAGCATATTAGCAAATAATACTAAGTACGAAATCCCTTCTAAAATGGCTGTAACTTTAAAAATCTTGAGCATGTAGATGTATTTTTTAAATTTATGACAGCAAAATTAAGTATTAGGATTGGTTTTTAAGTTATGTGTCAGAAAAGTAATTTATTTTTACAGTCTTAAACTTTGATAATGAGCAAACGCGATTTAAAAAAATATTTAGCAGAATTAAGCAAAGAACAACTGGAAGAACAGCTGATCGAACTGTACGAAAAATTTAGTCCCGTAAAGGTTTATTATGATTTTGTTTTTAATCCAAAAGAGGACAAACTTTTGCAGGAATCAAAGGTTAAAATTTCGCATGAATATTTCCCGATAAAAAAACCAGGAGCAAAATGGCGTCCAAAAGCAAAAATGCGTCGTTCGGTTGCTCAAAAAATCATTAAACATTTTATTTCTCTTGGCGTTGATTCTTTCGTAATTGCTGATTTGATGCTTTATAACATCGAAATTGCACAAACTTATTCGGATCAAAATTTTGTAAAGCAGGAATTATTCTACAAAAGCATGTTTAATTCATTTGAACAAGCAGTAAATTTTTTAATTTCTAACGGAATTTTAAATGAATATAAAGCAAGAATTATTGCAATTCAGGAACAGACTGTTGAACAAAAATGGAAAAACAGATACGATTTTAGTGCTATTTTGGACAAAATTGACTAAAAAATGTACTTCTCATAAAAAATCTTTATTTAAAAAAAACATTTATTTTAGGTTAAATTAAGATGAATAACTGTTTTTTCGGTGTATTTTTGCAAAAATCCAAAAATAAACAATGTCTCAAAACACTTTAGAAATAGAAAGAGAAGAGAAAAAAGAACTTTATGCATACCAAAAAGGCGATATTGACGCCATTTTTGACCGCCTAGACAATGCTCCTCCAAAACATCATTTATTGTATCAGTTGCCTACTGGTGGAGGAAAAACCGTGATATTCTCAGAAATTGTACGTCGTTATTTATCAAATAATGACAAAAAAGTGGTTGTTTTAACTCACCGTATCGAGCTTTGCAAACAAACGTCTAAAATGCTGAAAGGCTTTGGCGTAAGCAATAAAATAATCAACAGCAAGGTAAAAGAACTTCCTGATCAAAATGATTATTCTTGCTTTGTGGCAATGGTCGAGACGTTAAAAAACCGTATTAATGATGAAAAACTTCATCTTGATAATATTGGTTTGGTTATTATTGACGAGGCGCACTATAATTCATTCAGAAAATTATTAAACTCATTTAAAAACGCTTTTATTTTAGGAGTAACAGCAACACCTTTGAGTTCTAATATAAAATTGCCAATGCACCAGAGTTATGACGAGTTGATCGTTGGTGATACAATTGGTTCATTGATTGATAAAGGATTTTTGGCAAGAGCAACAACTTATAGTTATGATGTTGGTTTGACTTCGTTAAAAGTGGGTATCAACGGTGATTATACTGTAAAATCTTCTGATGATTTGTATACAAATACGATGATGCAGGAAAAATTGCTTCATGCATATACAGAGCGTTCTTTGGGTAAAAAGACTTTGATTTTTAATAACGGTATTCATACTTCATTATATGTATATGATACTTTTAGAGAAGCTGGTTACGATATTAGACACCTTGACAATACAAGCAGTTCTGAAGAGCGTAAAGATATTTTATCTTGGTTCAAGAAAACTCCAGATGCGATTTTGACTTCGGTTGGAATTTTGACAACTGGATTTGATGAGCCTACTGTTGAAACAATTATTTTGAACAGAGCAACTAAATCATTGACATTATACTTCCAGATGATTGGTCGTGGATCTCGTAAATTGCCTGGCAAAGATGAATTTACAGTTATCGATTTAGGAAACAACGCCGCTCGTTTCGGGTTGTGGAGCGAACCGGTAAACTGGCAGCATATTTTTAAATCTCCTGAGTTTTATCTTGAGAATTTAAGAGATGACACTGAAATCGAAATGTTCTTTAAATACAGCATGCCACCAGAATTGCGAGCAAAATTCAGCAAAACTGCCGACGTTACTTTTGATGTTGATGAAGAACACAAAATGGCAATAAAGCAAAATTTACGTTCGAAAATTGTTTTGGATAAATCGCTAGAACAACACGCTTCAATGTGTGTAGATAATACAGAAACGCTGCAGGAAGCAAAATCATTAGGAAAAGAACTTGATGATGATATTGAATGCCGTATCAAACGTTATGCAAAATGTTTGAGCCAATGCAGTAAAAACTACCGTGAATGGCTAGTTGACGATTATAAAAAGAATTTGACGTTATTGATTGGTAAAAAGTACCGCGAAAAAATCATGAACGAACCGGATTGATAATTGAAAAGTTTTATTTGTTTCAGGTTTCATGTTTCAAGTTATTGGAATCTAGAACATTATTTATAATTTTAAAGGAGAAATCGCATTTCAGAGTAATACATTCTATTGTGATTTCTCCTTTCTAGCTTATTATTAGGTTTCGGTATAACTTGAAACATGAAACCTGAAACAAAAAAACAAAAAAACAAAAAACCATGTCTAAACAATTCTCAGCATTAGGAGTTTCAGCGCCAATTTTAAAAGCTTTAGGCGAATTAAGCATTGTTGAACCAACAGAAATTCAGCAAAAAACAATTCCATTGCTTTTATCTGAAAAGCATGATGTTGTTGGTTTAGCCAAAACTGGAACAGGAAAAACTGCCGCTTTCGGGTTGCCATTGCTGCAATTAATCAACACAGAATTACCTGTCGTTCAGGCTGTGATTTTAGTTCCGACAAGAGAACTTGGACATCAGATTTTTAGAAATTTAGAAGATTTTTCAAAGCATATTCCAAATATATCAATTACGGCAACTTGTGGTGGAATTCCAATTAAACCGCAAATAGAACGTCTTACAGCGCCAACACATATCATTGTAGCAACTCCGGGACGTTTAATCGATTTGATTCAGCGAAAAGCGGTTGATTTAAAAGAAACACAATTTTTAGTTTTGGATGAAGCCGATGAAATGGTTTCAATTCTTAAAGAAAGTTTAGACGAAATTGTTGCAGAACTTCCAAAAAAACATCGTACGCTTTTGTTTTCTGCAACTTTGCCAGGAACAATCAAACAACTGATTCAGAATTATTTGAATAAAAATGTAGTTCAGATAAGCGCTAGTATGGAAACATCTGGAAATCAAGGTATCGACCATCAATATATTGTAGTTGATCCTATTGAAAAACTGGACGTTTTAATGCATTTTTTAAATTCAAGAGAAGGTGAACGCGGCATTATTTTCTGTAAAACAAAAGCTGCTGTAAACAAATTAGCTAAAAATCTTGCTATAAATCGATTTTCTTCTGGAGCAATCCACGGAAGCTTGACACAGGGAATTCGTGACCGTATTATGGAGCAATTCCGCGAAGGACATATTAATATTTTGATTGCAACTGATCTTGCAGCAAGAGGAATCGACGTCAAAGAAATTGCATATGTTGTAAATTACCACTTGCCAGATACGTATGAAAACTATGTTCACCGAAGCGGAAGAACCGCAAGGGCAGGAGCAAACGGACTTTCATTAACTGTTTTGCAGGAAGAAGAAGTGGTTGAAATTCCTGATTTTGAGAGAGAACTCGGTCTTAAATTCACAAAGTTTGAAAAACCGTCGGCTTTGAGCATAGAAGAAAATAATACGCTTTTATGGGCAAAACAAATCTTTAAAACAAAGCCAAATCACGATATTTCGGCAGAGTTAAAAACTAAGGTAAAAACTGTTTTTCATCATTTGACAAAAGACGAATTGATAGAGAAATTGATGGCCAACTATGTCCTTCAAAACAAAATCGATGTAGTTGAAAAACCTGTTAAAAAATTCAAAAAGTAATAAATCTGACAATTGTCATTGCATATTAAAGTTGTATATTTATAAGGAATTATTTTATAATCCTACATAATAAATAACATATATGAAGATAATAATTATAGGAGGCGGTTTTGCAGGAATCAATCTTGCGAAGGAACTTGTAAACCAGCCTCAAATAGAAGTAATCCTCGTTGACAAGAATAATTACAACTTTTTTCCGCCGCTTATCTATCAAGTAGCAACCGCTTTTCTAGAGCCATCAAGCATTAGTTATCCTTTCAGAAAATTTTTTGCAGGTAAAAAGAACCTGCAGTTTCGTTTGGGCGAATTGCTTTCTGTGGTTCCTTCTGAAAACAAAATTGTTTTAAATAATGGTGAATTGACATACGATTATCTGGTTTTTGCAACAGGTGCTGAAACGAGCTATTTTGGCATGGAAAACGTTATGAAAAACGCCATTCCGATGAAAACCTTAAATGATGCCATCGAAATGCGTAATGCACTTCTTAAAAATCTTGAAAAAGCCGCAATCACAAAAGATATACGCAAACGTCGTAAACTTTTAACTATTGTAGTTGCTGGAGGAGGGCCAACAGGTGTGGAAGTTTCTGGAATGTTTGCTGAAATGCGAAAAAATATTCTGCTTAAAGAATATCCTGAATTAGAGACATCGGCAAGTAATGTTTATTTAGTTGATGGAGGAGATGCATTGCTTTCACCAATGAGTAAAGAATCTCAAAAAGATACTCTCGATGCGTTGACAAAACTTGGAGTCGTAGTAAAACTCCATACTCGCGTGACTGATTATGTTGACGACACTGTGTTTTTTGAAAATGGCGAAACCATTAAAACAAAAAACTTAATTTGGGCGGCAGGAGTTTCGGCTAAATTGTTTGACGGAATTCCGAAAGAAAGTTACGGACGCGGTAAACGAATGGCGACAGATCAATACAATAGAGTAAACGGATTTGAAAATATTTTTGCGATTGGTGATACAGCAATTTTGGCCGGAGATAAAAATTTCCCTGACGGACACCCGCAAGTGGCGCAAGTTGCCATACAGCAAGGATTAAATTTGGCCGAAAACTTTAAAGCAATGGTCAAAAACAAAGCTTTAAAGCCATTTGCATACAAGGACAAAGGTTCGATGGCAATCATTGGAAAAAACAAAGCCGTGGTTGACTTGCCAAGTCCGAAATGGCATTTTAATGGATTTTTTGCTTGGATAGTCTGGCTGTTTGTCCATTTGATTTCTCTGATAACTTACAGAAATAGATTGCAAACTTTCTGGAATTGGATGGTTGCTTATTTTGCAAGTGATCAGTCTCTTAGGATGATTATTCGACCAGATAAAAAACAACAAAGCGAATAAATAAATTCCAAAAATTAAATTCCAAATTCCAAGAATGTGAGTTTAACTTGGAAACACAAAAGTTGTGGGAATTTTAAAATTAAAAAGCCAAAATCAAAGATTTTGGCTTTCTTTATTCTCAATAAGCTGGAATTTGAATTTTTTAGATTTGGAATTTAAGCTTGCTCCGCTGTAGTTGGATCAATTATTCCTAAAATTTGATTTACCGAATTTGCTGGAAAACCGCCCAGTTTAGCATGTTCGTAAACCATTTCTTCATTTGGTGCAATATAAATACAATAAAGCTTATCGTTTGTTATATAACTATTTACCCATTGAATTTGTGTTCCTAGTTGATTTAGTACTCCGCAGGAAGCCTGAGAAATACTTTGTAGTTCATCTGATGTAAGTTTGCCAGCATTTGGGATTTCTCTTTCAATAACATATTTCGGCATAATAATTCCAAATTTATTCCTACTCGTGTGGCTTTTCGGTTTCGCCCCGTTTTTCAAATGGTATCTGGATTCCATTAAATTTTAAGCACTATAAAATTAATGAAATAAAACACACCAAAACATATTATTTACTGATTTTTAGACAGATAAACAAAGTATCAATGAGCAGCTACAGTATCATTTTCAGCACTTAATTCTACTTTATTTTTAATAAATCGTTTTCCAATATTTAAAACAACAAAAGCAATAATAGTAGTGACTGTCATAATAAGAACCATCGGCGCTACAGAATCCTTAACAAAAATTCCAACAGCAAAGGACGCAATAGAGCCCAATCCTAATTGAATTGCTCCCATTAAAGCCGACGCACTTCCCGCATTTTTAGCAAATGGAGCCATTGTAAGTCCCGCCGTATTTGGGTTCGAAATTCCCAAACATCCTAAAAATATAAATAACATTGTTATAGTTTCGTACAATCCTAATAGATTATTTAAAGAAAGTACAAGGAAAACAATACTAACAATAGATTGCAAAATTAGTGCTGCAAAAATCATCTGCTCACTTGAAAATTTCTTTAATAAAACAGAATTTAACTGGCTGGAACCAATAAAACTAACCGACATAAAAGCGAAAATCCAACCATAAGTTTTAGCATCAACATGGTAAATATCCATAAAAATGATAGGTGAGGCCGCCACATAGGTAAATAATCCAGAAAAAGCAATTGCTCCGGTAAAGGCGTAAGTATAAAATTGAGGTTCTTTGAGGACCTTTAAAAAATTCGAAATAATAGGTTTTGGTTTTAATGATATAGAAACATCCGGTTTATAGCTATTTGGCAAACCAATTTGAGAAGCAATTAAAATAGAAATTCCCATAAACATTAAGATAATGAATACCGTATGCCAGCCATAATCTTCAGTCACATAACCACCAATCGTTGGTGCTAGCATTGGCGAAAGCCCAAGAACAAGCATCAAAAGCGAGAATACTTTAGGAATATCTTTTACAGGAAATAAATCACGAACCATAGCTACAGAAGCAACTGTTGCAGCGCAACTTCCAACTGCCTGAATAAATCGTAACAGAATAAACGTGTCAACATCAGTCACATAAGCGCAGCCTAAAGCTGCTAATATATAAACCATCAAACCTACAAATAGAGGCTTTTTTCGTCCAAAACGATCTAATAAAGGTCCGTAAAGCAATTGTCCGGCAGAAATTCCGATAAAATAACTCGATAAACTCATTGAAACTTTTGCAACAGTTGTATTTAAATCCTTTGCAATATCAGAGAATCCGGGCAGATACATATCGATTGAAAAAGGCCCTAATGCAGTTAAAGAACCTAAAATCAGAATCAGTTTTATATATTTTTTTGTAGTCATTTTTCTTAAAAAAATCTAATAAATTTTCAACAAAGGTAGAGTTTTCATAACTTGTAGAGTTATTAAAGAATATTAATGGTGAATTTTAATCGTATCTACGTTTAAAATTTGCAAAACAGATTTATTAATCTAAATTTTTAAAAAATTATGAGAAAGTCTTTATTATTATTAGCGATTCTGTTTTCGTCAATTTCATTTGCGCAAACTATTACATCAAAACTTGAAGATGCAAATGTTGAGCAATATGAATTGCTGAAAAAAGTGAATCAATATTATCCAGATATTACTTTGACAAAATCTATCACCAATTTTTATGCTGACGGAAAAATTATCGATTCACAACAACAATTTGATATAAAAGGAACTAAATTTTCAAGTTACAAAATCGGAATTGAGCCAGGCAACAAAAAATTATTATTTGAATACGTTTCAGATGAAACTGGAAAAGTTTTTGGCGATGTGCAGCTTTTTAAAGGAAATGTCGTACGAACGACTTTTACAGAAAGAAATAATGAAATCGAAGTTTCAATAAATGGCAAATCTGTTTATCTGAAAAAAGTTTAAAATTTCATGAAGCATCGCAATTTAGTTTGCGATGCTTTTTTTTTTATGCTGAATAATTACACGAAATAAATCGCGTATTTGAAAAAAAATAAAATTATTTTTTTTCAAATATGAGAAATTTGATTAACCAGACATTGTAGAGCAAATTTTAAAATTTGAGTCTTTTGCTCATTTAATACATTAAGATAAATCTCGTATTTCAAAAAAAATTAAATAAATTTCCAAATACGAGAAATATGGAAGACTGCAAATTCCAGAGAAGATCTGAATAAATTGAAAAATAAACCAAATAGTATCATATATCGCGTGTTTTCATAATAAGCCATTTTGAACTATAATTTATATTATGTAAAATAGAATTTATTGAAATCCTCTATCTCAATTTGTTCATGAATATTCTTTTCATTTACCATAAATTAAAAGCTAAAGATCTTTAATCGTTTTTATTTTTTAAAATGTAATTCTCCTCTCACTAAAATATCCCTTAGAAAAAATTCTATAGAATTAAAAACCAAATAATTGCATAATTTAAAAGCTTAAAAAAGTATTTTGAAGCCTTGAATCTACTAAATCTTAACATTTCTTTAAAATATTCAGATTCTGACCAAGATGCTTTCATTGTAAGACTTTATTTTATTATTTTTACATTCGATACTTTAAAAAAATTATCAAACGTATGAATACAATTGCTGAGCATATTGCAGATTTTTTAAAAGAATACCCGCCATTTAATAATTTGACTTTTCAGGAATTATCTGATATTGCAACCAATATCCGTGTTCTTAATTTAGAAAAACATACGGTACTGTTTCAAAATAACGATACACTTCATGATAGTTTTTATGTTGTTGCTTCTGGCGTAATCAATTTGACAACAATTGCTGATGCTGAGGAAACGATTATCAATAAATGCCACGAAGGCGATATTTTTGGCTTAAGACCTTTTTTTGCTAAGAATAATTATATGATGACGGCAAAAGCACGCGAAGAAAGTATTATTTACGCTATTCCTATTGCGGTTTTCAGACCTTTTGTAGCTAATAATTCTGATGTTTTGAACTTTTTATTGGAAAGTTTTGCAACCAATTCAAGACATACAAAAGACAACGTAAATTCTAACGGAAAAATGATTTCTGACACCTCTTTTTATGTTGATCAGCAATCAGAAATGCAATATATTCAGTCACTTAACTACAATAATTCACCTTTAACTACTGAAGCAACTCATATTGTTAAAGATGTCGCTATTTTAATGACCGAAGCAATGGTTGATAATATTATTGTTTGTGGAGAGAAAAACCGTCCAATTGGTATTGTCACTGCAACAGATTTGGCTTCAAAGATTGCTACAGGGCGCTATCCTATCACAGAAACGATTGATAAAATTATGTCGTCGCCTGTGGTTACGGTAATTGAGAATGTTTCGCTTGCCGAAGCGCAATTACTTATGCTCAAACATAATGTTACGCACTTGTGTGTGACTAAAGACGGCACAAGCAAATCTGCTGTAAAAGGAATTATTTCTGAGCACGATCTTATTGTGGCTCAAGCTAGTAACCCAGGTGTCTTAATTAAAGAAATCAAGCGTTCTCAGCTTCCAAAAGATTTAAAACAAATTCGCGATCGTCTTTCTGATCTTATTCAGAATTCTATCCAAAAAAATATTCCAATTTCACATGTGAGCAATATTGCGAGCGAAATAAATCTCGCTATCATCAAACGTTCGGTGGAATTGTCTATTTTAGATTTGGGCTCTCCTCCTGCACGTTTTGCTTGGTTAAGCATTGGCAGCCAAGGACGTAAAGAACAATTATTACTCACTGATCAGGACAGTATTTTGATTTTTGAAGATGTTGCGCCAGAAAAATACAGAGAAGTTAAAGATTACTTTTTAAGATTGGCAAAAAGAACCACGACCATCTTAGAAAAAGTGGGTTATGAATTTTGCCCAAATGGCCATATGGGTAGCAATATGTTGTGGTGTAAGTCATTGACAGACTGGACAAAACAATACAACAGCTGGATGAATACTCCAGGTGAAAACAGCAACGATTTGAGCAGTATTTTCTTTGATTATGAAATTGTTTTTGGTGAACCAAAAATTGAAGAAGTAATTGAAAACGTAATTTTTAAAAATGCTGTCAACAATACTTTATTCTTCGACTTTTTAGGAAATGATGCCTTGAAAAAGAATTCTCCTTTGAGCTTTTTCAAAAAATTCATTGTTGAAGAAGAGGGTCCGCATAAAACGAAATTTGACATCAAAACACGTGCTTTAATGCCTTTAATTGACGCTGCACGTTTACTGATTTTAAATGCTAACATAAAAGGAATCAAGAATACGTATTTAAGATTCAAACAGTTGGCAATAACAGATTCTAAAAATGCTGAGATTTACTTAAGCTGTGCCGAGGCTTTTCTGATACTCTCAAAATTTAGAACCATTGAAGGATTAAAAAATGACGATTCTGGACAATATATTAATTTAAGAGAAATGTCTAAAACGGACAAAGAAAAGTTAAAAAATGCCTTGACCCCAATGAAAGATCTTGAGGAATTAATTAAGAGTAAATTTCAACTTACACAATTCTCGTAAAATATGCTAGACTGGCTAAAAAATATTAATAAAGAATATCCAGATTTTTGGAAAGATTACCTAAATAAATTCGAAACAAAACCTAACAGATTCGTTGTCTTATCAACTGAAACTTCTGGTTTGAACCCGAATAAAGATGTTATTTTATCTTTAGGCGCTTTTTCTGTAGTTGATGACAGTATTGTGATCAAAGATAATTTTGAATCTGTTTTATTGCAGTATAAATTTTATCAGGACAACGGACTTTCAAATGAGTTTATTATTGAAAGCAAAATGAGCAAAATGCAGGAACCAGAAGCAATGGAAGGCTTTATTAATTTTTTGGGAAATGCAATTTTGGTTGGTCACCATATTAATTTTGATATTGAAATGCTCAATTCATCTTTAGAGCGTCTTGATTGCGGAAGATTAAAAAATGAAGCTTTGGATGTTGACGTGATGTACAGAAAATTAATGGACATTAACGACAAACAGTTTTCTCTTGATGATTTGTGCGAAATTTATAAAATCCCAAAAAGTGATCGAAATTCTTCTGCTGAAGATGCTTATAGAATTGCACTTTTGTTTTTGAAGCTAAAGTCAAGATTGGGGATTAAGTAAATATAAAAATGGATAATCTTGTCATTTCGACCGAAGGAGAAATCTCCGTAAGAAGCTAGACAAAGATTAGCGATTTTGCATACGGAGTTACT
This sequence comes from Flavobacterium daemonense, assembly GCF_007341385.1. GTDB lineage: Bacteria > Bacteroidota > Bacteroidia > Flavobacteriales > Flavobacteriaceae > Flavobacterium > Flavobacterium daemonense. The sequence continues at coordinate 362,322 of NZ_VJYD01000001.1, read as the reverse complement.
TGTGGAGATTTCTCGTTCCTCGAAATGACAAACAGTTCGGAAAGACCTAAAACCTGAAACAATCAAAATAATAAAAATAAAAAATGCCTCTTAAAATCTTAAGAGGCATTTTTTGTATATTCTCATCAGGAAACTATTAGATTTTCCCTTTTGTAATTTCATCTACAATTTCAGGATTCAACAACGTTGATGTATCACCAAAATTAGTAAAATCACCTTCTGCTATTTTACGCAATATTCTACGCATAATTTTTCCAGAACGAGTTTTTGGCAAACCTGACACAAACTGAATTTTATCCAATTTCGCAATTGGCCCAATATGGTCGGCAATATATTGATTGATCTCTTTTGTCAAATTTTCTTTATTTCTAACTTCTCCAGTTTCTTTCAAGATTACATAACCATACAAAGCATTTCCTTTAATATCATGCGGGAATCCAACAATTGCAGATTCTGCAACCGCAGGATGTTCATTGATAGCATCTTCGATTGGAGCAGTTCCTAAATTATGACCAGAAACGATTACAACATCATCTACTCTACCCGTGATTCTGTAATAACCAACTTCATCCCTCAAGGCGCCGTCTCCTGTGAAATATTTTCCAGGGAAAGCAGAGAAATATGTTTCTTTGTAACGTTCGTGATTGTTCCAGATTGTTCTAGCGATTCCAGGCCAAGGGAATTTGATGCACAAACTTCCAACAACTTGATTTCCTTCAATTTCATTGCGTTTTTCATCCATTAAAACGGGCTGAATTCCTGGCAATGGCAAAGTTGCATATGTTGGTTTTGTTGGTGTTACAAAAGCAATTGGAGAAATCATGATTCCACCAGTTTCTGTTTGCCACCAAGTATCCACAACCGGACATCTTTTATCTCCAACGTGGTCATTGAACCAGTGCCAAGCTTCCTCGTTGATTGGTTCCCCAACAGATCCAATAACTTTTAATGATTTTAGAGGATATTTTTGAATATAATCTAAACTTTCTTTTGCTAATGAACGTATTGCGGTTGGAGCTGTATAAAATTGAGTAATTTTATGTTTTTCGATAATTTCCCAGAAACGGCTAAAATCCGGATAAGACGGAACTCCTTCAAAAATCACAGTTGTTCCTCCGTTTAATAACGGTCCGTATAAAATGTATGAATGTCCAGTAATCCAACCAATATCGGCAGTACACCAGAAAATATCATTTTCTTCATAGCTGAAAACATTTTTGAATGTATAAGCTGTATAAACCATGTAGCCGGCAGTAGTATGAACCATACCTTTTGGTTTTCCTGTTGATCCTGAAGTGTACAAGATAAACAAAGGATCTTCGGCATCCATAATTTCAGCAACACTGTTATCAAGAGCTGCATCTAATAATGGTTGTAACCAAATATCACGGCCTTCTTTCATTTTTACATCCGTTTTAGTTCTTTTTGCAACCAAAACTTTTGTTACAGATGGGCAAGTTTCAAGAGCCTCATCAACAATTCCTTTAAGGTCAATTGTTTTGTTTCCTCTATAGCCACCATCAGAAGTAATAACCATTTTACATTCGCAGTCATTAATTCTCGCAGAAACTGCCGAAGCAGAAAATCCAGCAAACACAACTGAGTGGATTGCGCCAATTCTCGCACAAGCTAAAACAGCAACTGCCAATTCTGGAATCATTGGTAAATAAATACATACTCTGTCTCCTTTGCGAACGCCTTGCTCACGCAAAACATTTGCCATTTTTGAAACGCGTTCGTATAATTCGTTATATGTAATATGTAAAGCTTCTTCAGACGGATCATTCGGTTCAAAAATAATCGCCGTTTTCTCGCCTCTTTTGCTTAAATGTCTATCGATACAGTTTTTAGTAATATTAACTTTTGCATCTGTAAACCATTTTACTTCAGCATCAGCCATATTAAAATCAACTACTTTTTCCCATTGTTGGTACCAAGTAAAATTCTCCTCCGCAATTTTACCCCAAAATTTTCTTGGTTCCCTTATTGACTTATTGTAATGTTTAAAATATTGTTCTAAATTTTCAATTTTATAATAACTCATATGTTTCTTGGAATTTTTTTTATAAATGTATTAAATCTCGGTGTATTCTTAAAATTATTTAATTCATAAATTTTGGCAAATAAAAACACATATTAAAAAAAATATTTCTTTTTATTGCGTTTTATATAAAAAAACACTTTTTAACAACAAAAAGCATATTACAAAAAAAGCGCAGAAAATAAATACTGCGCTTTTTTATTTTAACAATTTCAATAACAATTAATTTTGTAATTCTTACAATTACAATGATTTTTCTATTTTGAAAATAGAAGCATCTTTATTAATCAAAACAGAAACTTCAACAAGTATATTTAAAAAATATACCCCATTATAAGGGATTAGCTTCACTTAACTTACTCTCAAAGAAGTTAAGTGAATGCAATATGCATCTATATCTATTATCTTAATAAGTGCTTACTAATTCAAAATATTACAAATCATTGATACAGTGCAAATCCCGCAAAATCCGATTTTGCGGGAATTCCCAATTTTTTAATTATCCAATTTTTTTCATTGCAGTCATAGACTCTCTCAGCCACGCTCCTACTTCTTCGATAGGATGTTGGCGAATTTCTTTGTTTACAGCAATTAAAACAGCATTATCTACTCCGTTTGAAGTTGAGAATGGTTTACCAATAATATTAGTTTCAACTTTTTTCATGAATTCAGTCAATAATGGCTTGCATGCATGATCAAATAAGTAACATCCGTACTCTGCAGTATCAGAAATTACACGGTTCATTTCGAACAATTTCTTTCTAGCAATTGTGTTTGCAATTAATGGTAATTCGTGTAATGATTCATAATAAGCAGATTCTTCAATGATACCAGCTTCAGTCATTGTTTCAAAAGCTAATTCAACACCAGCTTTTACCATTGCAATCATTAATACTCCATTATCAAAATATTCTTGCTCAGAGATTGGAGCTTCTTGCGGTGCTGTTTTTTCGAAGTTAGTTTCTCCTGTTGCAGCTCTCCATTTCAATAAATTAACATCGTCATTAGCCCAGTCAATCATCATAGTTCTAGAGAATTCCCCAGAAATAATATCGTCTTGGTGTTTTTGGAACAACGGACGCATGATGTCTTTCAATTCTTCAGCTAATTCGTAAGCTTCAATTTTTGAAGGATTGTTTAAACGATCCATCATATTTGTAATACCACCATGTTTCAAAGCTTCAGTGATAGTTTCCCATCCGTATTGAATTAATTTTGAAGCATATGCCGCATCAATTCCTTTTTCAACCATTTTATCGAAACATAAAATAGATCCAGTTTGCAATAATCCACAAAGAATTGTCTGCTCACCCATTAAATCTGACTTCACTTCAGCTACGAAAGATGACCTTAAAACTCCTGCTCTGTGACCTCCAGTTGCTACAGCGTAAGCTTTTGCTTGATCTAAACCAAATCCGTTTGGATCGTTTTCTGGGTGAACTGCGATAAGTGTTGGTACACCAAATCCTCTTTTGTATTCTTCACGAACCTCAGATCCTGGACATTTTGGAGCACACATAATTACTGTGATATCTTTACGAATCTGCATTCCTTCTTCAACAATGTTGAAACCGTGAGAATATGCTAAAGTTGATCCGTTTTTCATTAATGGCATAATAGCAGTAACTACAGCAGTATGTTGTTTATCTGGAGTCAAATTACAAACTAAATCAGCAGTTGGAATCAATTCTTCATACGTTCCTACTTTAAATCCATTTTCAGTTGCATTTTTATATGAAGCTCTTTTTTCAGCAATCGCATCTGCACGCAATGCATAAGAAATATCTAAACCTGAATCTCTCATGTTTAAACCTTGATTCAAACCTTGTGCACCACAACCTACGATCACAACTTTTTTTCCTGCTAATGCTGCGATTCCGTCTGCAAATTCTGACTGCTCCATAAATTCGCAAACTCCAAGTTGCTCTAATTGTAATCTAAGTGGTAATGTGTTGAAATAATTTGCCATTTTTTTTTATTTAATGAATGTGTAATTTAATAATTGATTTAATATATAACTTGAGAATGATATTATTTGAAAGTCTCTAATAATGTCGAAATCTCCATTTTTTCTTTAGAAACTGAAATTCTCCCCGAACGTACAAATTGCATGATTCCGTAAGGTTTAAATTTTGCGTACAATTCTTCAATTTCAGAACGGCGTCCTGATTTTGAAATCACAAAAAAATCGCGAGAAACCGTTACAATTGTAGACTGGCTTTCTTTGATTATGTTTTGAATTTGTTTTTCGTCAAACAATAAATTTGAAGCAATTTTAAACAAGGCATTTTCAAGATAAATTGTTTCTTCATCTGTATGATAAAATGCTTTTATAACCTCAATTTGTTTTTCAATCTGCCCAACAATATTCTGAACCCATTTTTCTGTAGTATTCACTACAATTATGAATCTTGAAACATTCTCTATTTCTGATTCAGAAACATTTAGACTTAATATATTAATGTGACGCTTTAAGAATATTCCTGATATTCTATTCAACAAACCCACGTTATTTTCTGAGTATACCGATATGGTAAATGTTTTATCTTCCATTTTGTTTTAGTTTATTTTTGTTTCAAGTTTCAGGTTTCAGGTTTTTGAACTTGAAACAAAGAAAACTTGAAACTTGAAACTCTTTTCCTAGCTTAATCTAATTTCTGAAACACATGCTCCTGTTGGAATCATCGGGAAAACGTTGTTTTCTTTTTCGACCATAACTTCCAAGAAGTAAGACTCTTTTGAAGCAAGCATTTCTGCAACCGCTTCATCTAAATCTTCGCGCTGTGTGACTTTTTTAGATTTAATATGGTAACCTTCGGCAATGGCAACAAAATTTGGATTGATCATTTTTGTTGATGCATATCGGTTGTCAAAGAACAATTCCTGCCATTGACGCACCATTCCTAAGAATTCATTATTTAAAATAACGATCTTTACTGGAACCTGAGTTTGGAAAATAGTTCCCAATTCCTGAATTGTCATCTGGAAACCTCCATCACCAATAATCGCTACAACTTCACGTTCTGGTTTTCCCATTTTAGCTCCAATTGCAGCTGGTAGCGCAAATCCCATTGTTCCTAATCCGCCAGAAGTAATATTGCTTTTTGTTGAATTGAATTTTGCATAACGGCAAGCAAACATTTGGTGTTGACCAACATCTGAAACGATAATTGCATCACCTTTTGAGTGTTTGTTGATCATTTCAATAGTTTCTCCCATCGAAATTCCTTTACCGTTTGTCGGATTTAATTCTTCTTTTATTACCGAATTATATTCAACTTCACTTAACGCTTTAAATTCATTGTGCCATAAATCATGAGACTTTGCATCTAATAATGGTAATAAAGCAGCTAGCGATTCTTTTACATCACCTAAAACAGCGATTTCTGTTTTAACGTTTTTATCAATTTCTGCTGGATCAATTTCAAAGTGAACTACTTTTGCTTGTTTTGCGTAAGTAGCTAATTTTCCAGTAACACGATCATCAAAACGCATTCCGAAAGCAATTAAAACATCACACTCGTTTGTCAATAAATTTGGCGCATAATTTCCGTGCATTCCTAGCATACCAACATTTAAAGGATGATCTGTTGGCAAAGCCGATAATCCTAAAATAGTCCAAGCCGCTGGAATTCCAGATTTTTCAACAACTGCTTTGAATTCTTCCTCTGCTCTTCCCAAAATAATTCCTTGTCCAAAAACAATTAGAGGTTTTTTGGCGCTATTGATCAAAGCCGCAGCTTCGGCAACTTTATCTAAGTTTAATTTCGGAACTGGAACATAACTTCTGATTCCAGTACATTTTTCGTAGCTATAATCAAATTCATCAAATTGCGCATTTTTAGTGATATCGATCAAAACTGGACCTGGACGGCCAGAACGAGCAATATAAAACGCTTTTGCAATTATTTCCGGAATTTGAGAAGCTTCAGTAATCTGAAAATTCCATTTGGTAACCGGAGTTGAAATTCCGATAATATCCGTTTCCTGAAATGCATCAGAACCTAGTAAATGTCTTCCTACTTGTCCTGTAATGCAAACCATAGGCGTTGAATCGATCTGTGCATCTGCGATTCCAGTGACTAAATTTGTAGCACCTGGCCCCGAAGTTGCAATTGCAACACCCACTTTTCCAGTCGCTCTCGCATAACCTTGAGCAGCATGCGTTGCACCTTGTTCATGACGAACTAAAACGTGGTGCAACTGATCCTGAAATTTATATAATTCATCATAAACCGGCATGATTGCTCCTCCTGGATAACCATAAACCAAGTCTACACCTTCTTCTAACAAACATCTTATAACGGCTTCTGCCCCTGATATTTTCATAGTATATTGTTTTTTCAATGTCAATTTCAATATCAAAATTCAATGGCAAAAATCAATTTCAATAATAAATTTTAATTGATCTTTTATTTATTTCTTTTCGTTGCTATTGATTTTTGTAATTGGTATTGATATTGATTTTTGAAATTGTTTTTTAATTAGTTGTCGGTAACACAGCCTGTTGAAGCACTAGAAACCGATTTTGCATATTTAAATAAAACTCCTCTGTCAACTTTTAAAGGAGGTTGAACCCAAGCCGCTTTTCGAGCAGCGAATTCTTCGTCAGATATCTTCAGGTCGATTGTATTTTTCTTAGCGTCGATAGCGATTATATCTCCATCTTTTACTAGCGCAATACCTCCACCATCATATGCTTCTGGTGTAACGTGGCCTACCACAAAACCGTGTGAACCTCCGGAAAATCTACCGTCTGTGATTAGTGCACAGGTGCTTCCTAATCCGGCTCCAATAATCGCAGATGTAGGTTTTAGCATTTCAGGCATTCCCGGACCACCTTTTGGTCCACAACCTCTAATGACGACTACATTGCCTGGTTTGATCTTTCCGGCTTGAAGACCCGGAATTACTTCAAATTCACCTTCAAAAACAACAGCAGGTCCTTCAAAATACTCTCCTTCTTTTCCGCTGATTTTTGCTACAGCTCCTTCAGATGCAAGATTTCCGTATAAAACCTGAATATTTCCTGTTGGTTTTAACGCTTTTTGAATTTCATGAATTACTTCTTGTCCATCTTGTAAATCTGGAGTCGAAGCCAAATTTTCAGCAACTGTTTTTCCTGTTACTGTCAAACAATCTCCGTGAATCAATCCAACTTTTAATAAATATTTCATAACTGAAGGAATCCCTCCAACTTCATGGATATCTTCCATCATATATTTTCCACTTGGTTTCATGTCAGCAAGAACAGGAGTTCTGTCGTTTATTGCTTGAAAATCATCCAAAGTGATTGTAATTCCAACTGAGTGCGCCATCGCGATCAAGTGCATAACTGCATTTGTAGAACCTCCTAAAACTGCTACAATTGTAATAGCATTTTCAAAAGCTTTACGAGTCATGATGTCTCTTGGCTTGATATCTTTTTCTAATAAAATTTTAATTGCTTCACCTGCCGCAACACATTCGTCTCTTTTCTCTTGGCTTAAAGCAGGGTTTGAAGAGCTGTATGGCAAACTCATTCCTAATGCTTCAATTGCAGATGACATCGTGTTTGCAGTGTACATTCCACCACAAGCACCAGCACCCGGACAAGCATTTTGAATCACACCTTTAAAATCTTCTGGAGTAATTTCTCCTTTTACTTTTTTTCCTAAAGCTTCAAAAGCAGAAACGATATTTAAAGATTCACCTTTCCATTTTCCTGAATGGATTGATCCTCCGTAAACCATCATCGACGGGCGGTTTAATCTTCCCATTGCGATCAAGGCTCCTGGCATATTTTTATCACAACCTGGAATCGCAATTACGCCATCGTACCACTGTGCACCAACTACTGTTTCAATAGAATCAGCAATTACATCGCGAGAAACTAATGAATAACGCATTCCTTCGGTTCCGTTTGAAATTCCGTCACTAACACCAATAGTATTAAAAATAAGTCCGACAAGATCTGCATCCCAAACACCTTTTTTAACATCTTTTGCTAAATCATTCAAGTGCATGTTGCATGTATTTCCATCGTAACCCATGCTCACAATTCCAACTTGTGCTTTTTTCAAATCTTCTTCAGTTAAACCAATCCCATATAACATTGCTTGCGCCGCAGGCTGTGTCTGATCTTGAGTGATGGTTTTGCTGTACTTATTTAATTCCATTATTGTGTTATTTTATTTAAATTTTATTCAAAAAAAAACCTTCCAGTATTTGGAAGGTTTGTAATATAGTTTTTCAATTATATTTATACCATTCCCGCTGCAGATGTGCTAAACACATTGACAACAACGACAGAAGTAATAATAATTGAGATTTGCATCTTTTCTATTTTTTAGTGTTACAAAAGTATAAAAACTTTAAGAACTAAAAAAATAAAATCTCAACATTTATAATACTTCTTGTTATTTATTTCAGTATTTTAATAAAAACTTTAAACAATTGTTGATTGTCCAATACTAACATTGTCATTATTAAAATACAACAAGTCATCTTTGCTGAAAATAAAATTTGAAACAAACTCCCCTACTTCATTTGTACCGAATTTTGAATCTGGTTTTAAATCAACAGTTACTACTTTAAATTCTATTGCTTTTTCTACCGCTTTATAAATTACATTAGCTTCTTTAGTTAATCCAAAATGTTCTAACAAAAGTGCTGCTGCCAAAATCGATGCAATTGGATTAGCAATGTTTTTTCCTTTTGCCTGTGGATATGATCCGTGAATTGGCTCAAACAAAGCATTTTTTTCTCCTAAAGATATTGACGGCAACAAACCAATTGATCCTGTTATTACACTTGCTTCATCAGATAAAATATCTCCAAACAAGTTCTCAGTCAAAATCACATCAAATTGTTTTGGATTTAAAATCAGTTGCATTGCTGCATTATCTACAAATAAAAAATCTAAAGCTACATCTGAATAATCTTCGCTCACTTTCTGAACTACTTTTCTCCATAATCTTGAAGTTTCCAAAACATTTGCTTTATCAACCATGGTTAGCTTTTTGCGTCGTTTTTGTGCCGATTTAAAAGCTAAATGTGCAATTCTAGTAATTTCTTCTTCTGAATATTCACATAAATCCGAAGCGTGTGTTCCTTCATCGTTAAGTGTTTTTGTACCAAAATAAGCACCACCTGTTAATTCTCTAAAAATGGTGAAATCAGCTCCTTCAATAATTTCTCTTTTTAAAGGAGAAGATTCGATTAAGGCTTTATATGGTTTAATAGGACGAATATTAGCAAACAAACCAAGCTCTTTACGAAGTCTCAACAAACCTTGCTCCGGACGAACTTTTGCATTTGGGTTGTTATCATATTTTGGATCACCAATAGCACCAAGCAAAACTGCATCAGTATTCAAACAAAGATTAAGCGTTTGTTCTGGGAGTGGATTTCCTGTTTTGTCAATTGCAACAGCACCCATAAGCGCTTCTTCAAAAACAAATTCATGATTGTACACCTCGCCAATTGCATATAATGCTTTTTTGGCTTGTAAAATTACTTCTGGTCCAATTCCGTCTCCTGGTAAAACTGCTATTTTCAAATTCATAACGTCTCGTTCTTTATGTATTTAAATCTTTATTTTTTTTTCTCTTTCTTCTTGGGTCTATTCTATTTATTAGCTTCTAATCAATTCTCCCTGAATTTTTGAAGCTTCGATAATTTGATGAATATCAGCATCAACAACTTCTTTTTTAATATCAGCGAATTTCAAAAACTCAATGTATACAATATCTAATTGTACTTTTGTAAGCTCGTAACCTACTTTTTTAGCTCTGTATGCTAAAGCTGCTCTACCACTTCTCGCAGTTAAAATGATTGAAGATTCATTAACTCCAACATCTAATGGATCCATAATTTCGTAAGTTGCTCTGTTTTTGATTACACCATCTTGGTGAATTCCAGAACTGTGTGCAAAAGCATTTGCTCCTACGATAGCTTTATTTGGCTGTACAATCATTCCCATACTTTCAGAAACTAAACGGCTCATTTCGTTTAATTCTCTAGTATTGATATTTGTATCTAAATTTAAATATGGATGTTGTTTGAAAATCATCACCACTTCTTCAAGTGCCGTATTTCCAGCTCTTTCTCCAATACCATTAATAGTACATTCGATTTGTCTTGCTCCATTTATAGCACCTGCAATTGAATTTGCAGTTGCCATTCCTAAATCGTTATGACAGTGACATGAAAGGATTACGTTTTCGATTCCTTTTACGTTTTCTTTTAAGTATTTAATTTTTGCTCCGTATTCTTCAGGAAGGCAATATCCAGTTGTATCCGGAATATTTAATACCGTTGCACCAGATTTGATAACTTCTTCACAAACTTTTGCTAAGAAAGCATTATCAGTTCTTCCTGCATCTTCAGCATAGAATTCAACATCTTCTACATATGATTTTGCATGAGCTACAGCAAATTTCGCTCTAGCGATGATATCTTCTGGAGTAGTTTGTAATTTATGGAGGATATGAGATTCTGAAGTTCCGATTCCGGTATGGATTCTAGGTTTCTTCGCATGCTTTAAGGCAGCTGCAGCAACATCAATGTCATTTTTTACGGCTCTCGTTAATCCGCAGACGGTTGCATTTTCTACAATTTTACAAATCTCAGAGACCGATAAAAAATCGCCCGGACTTGACACAGGAAATCCTGCTTCGATAATATCAACTCCCATTTTGTCTAGTCGTTCTGCGATAACTAATTTTTGGTTAGTATCTAACTTACATCCTGGAACTTGTTCACCATCGCGCAAAGTGGTGTCAAAAATTTGAACTTTCTCTCTATTCATATTCATTTATTTAATGTAATTTCACATTGTGATAACAAATATATATTGTACTTATGCAGTACCAAATTCATTTTAATGAAATTATACTGTTCATAAAACAATTTATACTCAGTTAAACTCTTAATAATCAATAAGTTATATTATTATTTTTTACAATGGCTAACCATCAAAAAGATTTCTTATTTGTTCTGATAAAATCGCTTTCCAAATCTGAAAAAAGACAATTTAAAATTTTTGCGAGTCGTTTAGAAACCAGTTCGAATACAAAATTTATCGAATTGTTTAATATTCTAGACAAATCTGAAACGTATGATGAAAAGCTGATTCTGAAAAGCGGAAGCATCAAAAAAGTACAGCTATCTAACTTAAAATCATACTTGTACAAGCAAATTTTGGTAAGCATTCGCCTAAATATTCCGAGCCAGAATATTCGCTATCAATTGCGTGAACAAATTGATTTTGCTGTTATTCTTTATAATAAAGGCTTGTACAAACAGAGTTTAAAAATTCTGGACAAGACAAAACAGCAAGCTTTAGAAAATGACGAAAAATATATGGCGTATGAGATTGTAGAATTCGAAAAACTGATCGAATCGCAATATATTACCCGAAGTATTCAAGGTCGCGCTGACGAATTAGTTATTCAGGCAAAGGAATTGAATTATCGAAATACAATTTCAAGCAAATTATCTAATTTATCGCTTCAATTATACGGAATCATGTTGAAAACGGGTTACGTAAAAAGCGATGAAGAATATAAATATATTGACGATTATTTCAACCGACATATTGCAAAACTAGACGAAAGCAAGTTTGGTTTTAGAGAGAAATATTGGTTTTACAATGCTAATTTATGGCGCAGTTTCTTGGTTCAAGACTTCTTGGCAAGTTATAAATATGCGTATAAATGGGTTACGCTCTTTTATGATAATCCGAATATGATTTATTTGAATCCGGTGTTTTTCTTAAAAGGAAATCATTATTTTCTAGAATCGCTTTATATGCTGAAATATACGTCTAATTTCAAAAAATATTTAACGCTTTTAGAAGAGACTATTGCAGATGATAAATTTCCGGTTAACGATAACATTGCATCGCTATCATTTTTATATGTTTACAATAATAAGCTGAATCTTCATATTCTGGAAGGCACTTTTGAAGAAAGCGAATATTTGATTCCGGAAATTTTAGAAAGACTGAAATTACATAGCGAACATCTTGACGAACATCACGAAATGTTGTTTTTCTATAAAATTGCTTCGATTTATTTTGGAAATGAAAAGTACAACGAATGTATTTTTTATTTGGATAAAATCATCAATAACAAAAACTTAAGCATGCGCGAAGATTTAATGTGTTTCGCCCGACTTTTATCTTTAATTGCTCATTATGAATTAGGAAAAGATTACTATTTAGAAAATCATCTGAAAAACACGTACAAGTTCTTGCTGAAAATGAACGATTTGCATGAAGTTCAGAAAGAAATTATAAAATTCCTAAGAAACTTAAACAACTTCTATCCAACGGATATCAAAAAGGAATTCAAAAAAATGCATGCTCGTTTTGTAGAACTTGAAAAAAACACTTACGAAAAAAGAGCTTTCCTTTATTTAGATATTATTTCTTGGCTTGAAAGCAAAATCGAGAATCGCAAAATTGCTGATATTATTAAGGAAAAAGCTAAGTTGAATAGCAGGTAAAGGTTTTAAATTCCAATAAAAAAAAGCGTAAAAGATTTAATCTTTTACGCTTTTTTTGTCATTTCGACCGAAGGGAGAAATCACACTCGAAACTCCACAAAGATTGGCGATATCCTTGCGGAAATACTAGTGTGATTTCTCCCTCCGGTCGAAATGACATACTATACACAAACAACAAGCCCGACAGGTTTTAAAAACCTGTCGGGTTTACTTTAAGCATATGATTAAAATCTTTAAAAAAACTTATTCAACTATATTCGAAGACGTTACATAAAAATCTTTATCTACTTCTAATTTTCTGTCTTCGTTTTCAGTTTTTACAGATTGCCATTCAGTTGTAGGCTTCAACCACATTTCAACGCCATTTAATTTTACTCTAACTGGCATATCAAATTTGGCAACACAGTTTGTCCAGTGGTATCCAAAAGTACCATTTTTAAACATATATTCAAAAACCGGAATTTGATTTGTGGTCAAATATTGTGCAAAAACCCTGTTGAAATTAATTCCAGATTGTTCGTTGATATAATCCTGAATCTGTTTTCCTGTAACCGTTTGGTGATAAAAAGTTTTATTTAAACCTCTCAAAATCGATTTCCATTTTGCATCATCATTAATCACTTGACGAATCATATGAAGCATATTTGCACCTTTTGGATACATATCTCCTGATCCTTCGTTATTTACATCATAATGACCAATAATTGGCGTGTCATTTTTAATGTTTTTTCTGCATCCAATGATATATTCAGCAGCTGCATCTTTTCCGTAATAATATTCGAGAAAAAGGCTTTCAGAATAGTTTGTAAAACTTTCGTGAACCCACATATCAGCAATATCTTTGTATGTGATATTGTTCGCAAACCACTCATGTCCAGATTCGTGAATAATGATAAAATCAAATTTTAACCCCCAGCCAGTTCCACTCAAATCACGACCTAAATAGCCATTTTTATAGCCGTTTCCATAAGTTACAGAACTTTGGTGTTCCATTCCTAAATAAGGCGCTTCGACTAATTTATAACTGTCTTCGTACCAAGGATAAGGTCCAAACCAGTTTTCAAATGCTTTCAACATTCTTGGAGCATCTTTAAATTGTTCTTTGGCTAAAGCCAAATTATCTCTCAAAACATAATAATTACAATCTAAATCGCCTTTTTCTCCTTTGTATTTCTCAGAAAAATTCACATAATCACCAATATTGATGTTCACACCATAATTGTTGATTGGGTTTGAAACATACCAATTAAAAGTTTTTGTCCCGTCTTTTTCCTTTTTAACGCTTTTCAGTCTTCCGTTCGAAACATCAGTTAAATCTCCAGGAACATTTACGCTAATCATCATGTTTTCAACTTCATCATACATATGATCTTTGCACGGCCACCAAACGCTCGCACCAAGACCTTGACAAGATGAAGCAATGAAATCTTTTCCGTTTTTATCTTTTTTCCACGTAATTCCGCCGTCCCATGGTGGTCTTACGGCTTCTTTAGGCTTTCCTCCAAATGAGATTATAATTTCTTTTGAATCTCCAACTTTTTGTTTTTCTGCTAACGTAATAAAGAAGGCATTTCCATCTCTTTCAAACTTTAATGGTAACCCATTTTGAGTTACTTTATAAATCTGCATAGGTTCCTGCAAATCAATTTGCATTCTGTTGTTTTCTGTCAAAACAGTGTAACGAACCGTATTTGAACCCGTAATTGTTTTTTCTGACGGATTTACCTTTACATCTAAATGATAGTATTTTAAATCCCACCAAGCTCTTTCATTTGTAATGCTGCCTCGCAAAGTGTCCTGATGCGTAAAAACAGTTTCTGACTTGTTTAAAAGTCCTTGAGCATTTGTGCTGAAACCAACTAAAAAGGCGATAAAAGCGCCACCTAAGTATTTTCTCATTATTTATAAATTTGTAATAAATAAGGTAATTAAACCTGTTTAATCTGTAACAAATGTAAACATTCAGATTAATTATTTTAAAATTTTATGATTTCTGTTAGAAAAAAAATGACCACAAATTGATTATTGTTCTCTATTTTAGTGCTTTCTAATTTTTAGACTTTTAATATGAGATTTGTTGCTGTGTTTTCATTTTTTTTATTCGCTTATTCAAGTACAATACGTTCCCAAAATATAGCAATACATAAAACAGCTGATAAAGTGGCGATTGACGGAGATTTGTCTGATTGGAAAACTCCTTTTTTGGGTCCTTTTGTAATTCATAATTCAGGCGAAAAAGCAACTCAAGATACTTTTGTTTCACTTTCTTGGAATGACGAAAATCTCTATATCGCTTATCGTTCTGCCGATTCTAAAATTATTGGAAAACCTCAAAAACAAGATTCTCAAATTTTTAATACTGATGATTTAGTAGAAATTTTCATCGATGCCGACGGTGATGGAAAAAATTACATTGAAGTTGGCGTAAATGCTTATTCCGCCTATTACGATATGCTTTTAAAATGTATTTCTGCAGAATGTGGAGGCTGGAAAACTTCAATGCTTTTTGATATTGCCGGACTTGAAACTGCCAGCAAAATCAGCGAAAATGGATTTTGTACAGAGATTAAAATTCCGTTTTCAAGCTTGGAAAAAATTGAAAACGGCAATTTCATAAAACCAAAAATTGGCACAAAATGGAAAGGAAATCTTTTTAGAATCGATTATGGAAATACTACTGAGTATCTTGCTTTACAACCCTATAAGAGTCTGAAATTTGGGTTTCATCAACCACAGGAATTTGCGGTTTTTGAGTTTGTAAATTAGTTTAACTGTTGAATCGTTTAATTGTTAATGCGTTTAATCGGATGTTGCGTTATTTATTGGTTTTTCAACGGTTTAATTACGAAAAAAATTAGTTATTATTACCCATAAGACTCAAGCCCAATTTGTGCTCCTCGTCTCAAATTTCTTTTGCCAGCAAATCCGTTTATTACTAATCCTAAGCCAGACAAAACTGCTCCGTAAAAAATAATTCCGCCACCGGTTCCAATTGAACACACCAAACCAGCAGTTAAAAGTATTAGACCAATAATGATATTTCGAGTAAACTTTTTAGAAAAATCTTTTCTTGAGATGTCGTTTATGCGGTCAATTTTTTTCAGAATTGACATTGGAATTTCAACACTTCGCTGCTCAATTATATTGCTGATGATAAAATAATTCTCTTTAGAATAATTATCAGTCAAATCACCGAAATTCCCATTTTTAAGAATTTGATCCAGAATTTCTTCAAAGCTTAAAAGAAGTTCCGCGTCTGTCAAATCCTTATTTTTGTCTTCAATTAAATCCTCGATATTTTCTTCAAATTCAAGCCTTTTTGAAGATAGATATTCAATTTGTTCTAAAGGAGAAAGCTCTTCAATATATCTTCTTTCTAACTCTTCCTCCCCTAAATTCTCATTGTTTTCATTCTCATTTTTAAGAATGGTTTCAATATCAATATTTCTGGCAATTAAAATTTCCTTTGCAACAGTTAGCGCATCAGGATTGTATTTGCTGGCGTTTTTTGTAAGCATTAAAATTAAATCCTCATCAGAATGATTTACAAAACGCTTTCTGAATGTCTCTATATCCATGGCTTAAAATATTTACGTAAATATCAAAAAATAAATTTTATTTTAACATAATTTAGTAAATATTTTTTCACAATTTTAAATTATTTCTGACGTTTCTTTAAAACGTCAACGACATCATTTAACTGATATCCTTTTGCCTGCAATAGAATCAAATAATGAAATAATAAATCGGCGCTTTCGCTTAAAAATAAGTCATCATTACTGTCTTTTGCTTCAATAACAACTTCTACAGCTTCTTCTCCAACTTTTTGAGCAATTTTATTGATTCCTTTTTCGAATAAAGAGGCTACATAACTTTTCTCAGAGTCAGCATTTTCTCTGCGTGTTTTTATCGTGTTTTCTAATTGCGAAATAAAACCGTAATTAGAATTATTAGGCTCTTGCCAGCAAGTATCTGCACCCGTATGACACGTTGGACCCGCAGGTTTTGCCTGAATCAAAAGTGTATCGCCATCGCAGTCATTTTTAATATCTACAAGTTCTAAAAAATTGCCGCTTTCTTCGCCTTTTGTCCAAAGTCTTTGTTTTGATCGGCTAAAGAAAGTTACTTTTTGCGTTTCAATTGTTTTTTGAAGCGATTCTTCATTCATATACCCCAACATCAAAACATTTTTTGTTTCTGAATCCTGAATTATTGCTGGAATTAAACCATGCGCACTTTTTATATCGATTTCCATTTTAGATTTTAGATTTTAGATTTTAGATTTTGATTCTCTGAAATCTTATTATTTTTTTTTATTTTGAATCTTCTCTTTCTTTTTGTTTCTTGCTTCTTTTTTAAAGCCTAACTTCAATTCCGTTACTTCTAAGTTCTTGTTTTAAAGCTTTTATCTCTATTTCTTTGAAGTGAAAAACGCTCGCTGCCAAAGCGGCGTCTGCTTTTCCTTCTTTAAAAGAATCAACAAAATGCTGAATATTTCCCGCTCCTCCAGAAGCAATGATTGGAATATTTACTGATTCTGAAAGTTTTGCCAAAGCCTCGTTTGCAAAACCGTTTTTCGTTCCGTCGTTATCCATCGATGTGAACAGGATTTCGCCAGCGCCTCGTTCTGCCACTTCCACAGCCCAATCGAATAAGTTTAATTCGGTTGGAACTTTCCCTCCAACTAAATGCACAATCCATTGTCCGTCAATTTGTTTGGCGTCGATTGCGACAACAACGCATTGACTTCCAAATTTTTGTGCCAAATCATTGATCAATTGCGGATTTTTTACTGCCGATGAATTTATCGAAACTTTATCCGCTCCGTTATTCAGCAGAATATCAACGTCTTCAACAGATGAAATTCCACCACCAACTGTAAATGGAATATTGATTTTTTCTGCAACACTTCGCACCATATTGACCAATGTTTTTCTACGTTCTTCAGTTGCCGAAATGTCTAAAAAAACCAGTTCGTCTGCACCTTCAGCCGAATAAATTTCTGCCAATTCGACTGGATCACCCGCATCGCGTAAGTCCACGAAATTAACACCTTTTACGGTTCGTCCGTTTTTAATATCTAAACAAGGTATGATTCTTTTTGCTAACATTTTTAGTTTGGTTGTTGGTTATTCGTTGATTGTTGTTGGTTAAAGTGATATACTATCAACCGACAACTAACAACTATAAACCAATTATATAATTTTCTAACTGTTTCAAACTAATTCTTCCTTCGTAAATTGCTTTACCGATAATAGTTCCTTCGCATCCTAATTCGGCAAGTTTTGGTAATTCATCAAAAGTCGAAATTCCACCAGAAGCTATTAGTTTTATACCTTTTGCTTCCGCTAAAATTTTGCTGTACAAATCAAAACTTGGACCTTCAAGCATTCCATCTTTTGCAATATCCGTACAGATAACATACTGAATTCCTTTATTTTGATAATCTTGAATAAACGGAATCAAATCTTCATTTGATTCTTCTAACCAACCGGAAACCGCTATTTTTTCGTCTTTTGCATCAGCACCTAAAATGATTTTATCAGAACCATATTCTGAAATCCATTTTTCGAAAATAGTTCTGTTTTTGACTGCAATGCTTCCACCAGTAATTTGGTTTGCTCCGCTTTCAAACGCAATTCTTAAATCATCATCTGATTTTAATCCGCCGCCAAAATCAATTTTTAAGCTCGTTTGCGTTGCGATTTGTTCCAATATCTCATAGTTGACAATTTTGCTTGATTTTGCACCGTCTAAATCGACTAAATGCAAATATTCAATTCCGTGTGCTTCAAATGATTTCGCGACTTCAAGCGGATTTTCATTGTAAATTATTTTGGTATCATAATCACCTTTGGACAAACGAACGCATTTACCTTCAATGATATCTATGGCTGGTATTATTCTCATGTTTTTAATTTTAGATTTCGGATTTTAGATTTTAGATTCTAAAAATTGAAATTGATTTTTGATATTTTGATTGATATTGAAACATTTACATCTTCAGAAAATTTCCGAGGATTTTCTCTCCAACATCACCACTTTTTTCTGGGTGAAACTGAGTTCCGTAAAAATTATCTTTTTGCAAAGCAGAAGCGTATTCAACGTCGTAATTCGTAGTAGCAATGGCTTCATCGCAATTTGGCGCATAAAAACTATGAACCAGATACATAAACTCATTTTCAGAAATTCCTTTAAATAAGTCCGATTTCAAATCATAAATCTGATTCCAGCCCATTTGCGGTACTTTTACATTGTTTGAAAATTTCAAAACATCAACATCAAAAATCCCTAAACCTTCTGTATTTCCTTCTTCAGTTTTATTGCACATCAACTGCATTCCGAGGCAAATTCCTAAAACTGGCTGTTTCAAATTCGAAATCAAACTATCCAAACCACTTTCGCAAAGTTTAGCCATCGCCGAACTAGCTTCGCCCACACCAGGAAAAATCACCTTATCTGCCGCTTTTATTTCTTCAGGATTATTGCTCAAAACGGCCTTAAAACCCAGTCTTTCAATAGCAAACATAATGCTCTGAATATTTCCTGCTCCGTAATTTATAATTACTATTTTCATTAAAAAAGCTTTAAGCTTTAAGCCGTAAGCTTTAGGCTTATTGCCTATTGCTTATAGCTTACAGCGTTTTACAACATTCCTTTCGTTGAAGGCAAAATCATTTTTTCGGTATCTCTTTTTACGGCTACTTTTATTGCTTTCGCGAAAGCTTTAAAAATCGCTTCAATTTTATGATGTTCGTTGATTCCTTCAGCTTTGATATTTAAGTTGGCTTTTGCGCCGTCTGTGAATGATTTGAAGAAATGATAAAACATTTCAGTTGGCATTTTACCTACCATTTCACGTTTGAATTCGGTTTCCCAAATCAACCAGTTTCTCCCTCCAAAATCAATTGCGGCTTGTGCCAAGCAATCGTCCATTGGCAAACAGAATCCGTAGCGCTCGATTCCTAGTTTATTTCCTAACGCTTTCGCGAAAACTTCTCCAAGAGCAATTGCAGTATCTTCGATTGTATGATGCTCATCAACTTCTAAATCGCCTTTTACAAGGATTTCAAGATCCATTTGACCGTGACGCGAAATTTGATCCAACATATGGTCGAAAAAGGCAATTCCGGTATCGATTTTGCTTTTTCCTGTTCCGTCAAGGTTTAAGTTGATATAAATATCAGTTTCATTGGTTTTACGAGTAATTGAAGCCGAACGTGCTTCTAATTTCAAAAACTCATAAATTTTCTTCCAATCCATTGATTGTAAAACAATTGTTTCGTCTAATTCTTCACGTTTTGACGAAATTTCATTACTTCCTGCTCCATCGGTATCATTCATGAAAATGGCTTTTGCACCAAGGTTTTTGGCCAATTCGACATCCGTCAAACGATCGCCTAAAACAAAAGAATTAGTCAAATCATATTCCGGATTGTTCAAATATTTAGTAAGCATTCCGGTTCTAGGTTTGCGCGTTGGTGCATTTTCTTCTGGAAAAGTTCGATCAACGAAAATCTCATCAAAAACAACTCCTTCGTTTTCAAACGCTTTCAAAATAAAATTTTGCGTTGGCCAAAACGTGTCTTCTGGAAAACTATCCGTTCCTAGTCCGTCTTGATTGGTTACCATTGCTAATTCGTAATCTAATTCGTTAGCAATTTTAGCCAGATATTGAAACGCTTTTGGATAAAATTCTAATTTATCCAAACTGTCTAATTGCAAATCTTTAGGTTCTAAAACGATTGTTCCGTCACGATCGATAAAAAGTATTTTTTTCATATATTTCTTTTTTTGCCACAGATTTCACAGATTAAATGGATTTTTCTTTTTGCCACGAATTACACTAATTTGCACTAATTAAATTCGTGATAATTTGTGTAATTCGTGGCAAAAAATACACAAACAGAATAAAATCATTTTAATCTGTATAATCTGTGGCCAATAACATTTTTAGCTCAATAATTTCAATTCCTTAATTACAACAGCGTTTTCTTCTTTTGTTCCAATTGTAAAGCGAAGACAATTTTCACATAAAGGCTGTGTCGTTCTGTTACGAATTACAATTCCTTTTTGGATTAATTGATCATATCTTTTATTGGCATCATCCACTTTCGCCAGAATAAAATTGGCTTCTGTTGGATATACTTTTTCAACAAAACTTACTTCAAGCAATACTTTAAGTAATTCTTCTCTTTGTTCAATAATTGAAGCTATTTCTTGTTTAATTTTTTCAGAATCTTTCAAACGTTCTTTTGCTCTTTGTTGCGTCAGTTCGTTTACATTATAAGGAGGTTTGATTTTGTTCAAAACCGAAATAACAGCTTCAGAAGCATAACAAATTCCTAAACGAATTCCGGCCAAACCATATGCTTTTGAAAGCGTTTGTGTGATAACCAAATTTGGATATTCGTCAATTTCTGTCAACCAGCTTTCTTTCTCCGAAAAGTCGATGTACGCTTCATCAATTACTACTAATCCTTTAAAATTTTGAAGTAATTTCACTACACTTTCATCTGAAAAAGAATTTCCCGTAGGATTATTAGGCGAACATAAAAAGATGATTTTTGTATTCTCATCAACTGCTTCTAAAATCTTTTCAACCTGTGGCTGAAAATCATTTGAAAGCAGAATTTCTCTGTTTTCGACCGCATTAATATTTGCCAAGACGCCATACATTCCGTACGTTGGTGGCAACGAAATAATATTATCTTTTTTAGGCTCACAAAAAGCTCTGAAAAGTAAATCTAAAACTTCATCGCTTCCATTTCCTAATAAAATCTGACTTTGTTTGGTATTATTGTTTTTTGCTAAAATCGCTTTAACCGAATTCTGTTGCGGGTCTGGATAACGATTTACGCCATTTTGATACGGATTTTCATTGGCATCCAAAAAAATCATTTCGGCTGTATCAAAATCCTCAAACTCATCTCTCGCAGACGAATAAGGCTTTAATTTTTTTACGTTTTCACGTGTTATTGTATTTATATCGAATTTCATTTCTTTTATTTTTTTGAGAAGAAAGAATCAAGATGAAAGACAAAAGACTTCTCATCATACTGTATTCTTTGTTCTTTGTTCTTGCCTCTTTCTTAATCCAAACTCTTCAATCTCAATGTTACAGCATTTTTATGCGCTTGCAAACCTTCAGCCTCAGCCATTGTTTCAATCGCGCTTCCAATGTTTTGAATTCCTGTTTTTGAAATTTTCTGAAAAGTCATTGATTTCATAAAACTATCAAGATTTACTCCGCTGTAATTTTTCGCATAACCGTTTGTTGGAAGTGTATGATTTGTACCCGAAGCATAATCTCCAGCACTCTCAGGAGTATAATTCCCAATAAAAACAGAACCTGCATTTACGATTCCGTTACAATAGAAATCATCATATTCAGAACAAATGATAAAATGTTCAGGACCATATTCATTGATTAAATCAAGTGCAATTTGATCATTTTCAACATAAATCAATTTTGAATTTTCGATCGCTTTTGCCGCAATTGCTTTTCGCGGAAGCACTTCAAGCTGCGACTGAATTTCTTCTTCAACTTCGCTAATCAATTTTCTGGAAGTCGAAACTAAAATTACTTGACTATCAGTTCCGTGTTCTGCTTGAGACAATAAATCGGAAGCCACGAATTCTGGAACTGCTGTATCATCAGCAACAATCAACAATTCTGATGGGCCGGCCGGCATATCGATCGCTACTCCAAATTGCGTCGCCAACTGTTTCGCCACAGTCACAAATTGATTTCCTGGTCCGAAAATCTTATACACTTTTGGAATAGATTGTGTACCAAAGGTCATTCCGGCAATCGCCTGAATTCCGCCAACTTTTAAAATTTTAGTCACACCACATAAATTTGCAGCATACAAAATAGCAGGATTTATTTTTCCAAATTTATCTGGTGGAGAACACAAAACAATTTCCTTGCTTCCAGCAATTTCAGCAGGAACAGCAAGCATTAAAACCGTTGAAAACAAAGGCGCCGTTCCACCCGGAATATATAACCCAATTTTTTGAATTGGTCTTTTTTCCTGCCAACAGTTTACTCCTTCAATAGTTTCAATTTCAATTCTCTCCGTTTTTTGAGCGTTGTGAAACTTATAAATATTGTCTTTTGCCAACTGAATCGCTTCTTTTAATTCAGTCGGAATTAGTTTTACTGCTTTTTGAATTTCTTCTTCAGAAACTTCATAATTATCTAACGAAATTCCGTCGAAAATTGAAGTATATTTAGCAACAGCTTCATCTCCTTTTCTCTGAATTTCTTTGAAGATTTCTTTTACCGTAACCTCAATATCATCAATTGTTTGTGTTGGTCTTTTTAATATATCTGACCAGCTTTCTGGTTTTGGATTGTCTATTATATTCATTTTTTTTAAGCTTTAAGCTTTAAGCTGTAGGCTTTAGGCTTTATTAACGTTGTGTTTATTTTTTGCATGAGGAGCAAGCTTTTCAAAAGCCTAAAGCTTAAAGCCTACTGCCTAAAGCGGGCGAAAGCCCTAAAGAACCATTTTCTCGATTGGGCAAACTAAAATTCCTTCGGCGCCAACTTCTTTTAATTGATCGATTACATCCCAAAAAGTATCTTTATCAATTACCGAGTGAACACTGCTCCAGCCTTCTTGTGCCAAGGGCAATACTGTCAAACTTCTTAAAACTGGAAGAATTTTTCCAACTGCATCAATTTTGTCATTTGGAACGTTCATCAAAATATATTTCGAATTTCTAGCTCTTAAAACGGCCTGAATTCTGAATTTTAATGTATCAATGTGTTTTTGAATTTCTGGAGAAACTTTTGGAGAAACAGCCAAAACTGCCTCACTTTTCAAAATAACTTCAACTTCTTTTAAATTGTTTTTGAATAAAGTGCTTCCACTGGAAACAATATCGACAATTGCATCGGCTAGACCAATATTTGGTGCGATTTCAACAGATCCAGAAATTTGGTGAATATCGACTTTTAACCCAAATTTACTAAAATATTCATTAACCGTATTTGGATAAGAAGTTGCAATACGAAGTCCTGCCAAATCCTGAATCGAATTGTATTCAAAAGTCTTAGGAACTGCCACAGAAACTTTGCATTTTGAGAAACCTAGCTTCTGTACAACTTCGATTCCTTTGCCTTTTTCCACTAAAAGATTATCGCCAACAATAGCTAAATCTACTACTCCATCTATCAGATATTGAGGAATATCTGAATTTCGAAGATATAAAACTTCAAGAGGAAAATTTGAAGCTTCGGCTTTTAACTGGTCAATTCCGTTATTGATTGAAATACCGCAGTCTTTTAGAATTTGAATGCTGTCTTCGTTTAAGCGACCAGATTTTTGAATTGCAATTTTTAAAGTACTCATTTTTCAGTTGTTTGTTTGATTAATAGTTTGAGTACAAAGAATTGGTATAAAAAAACCCGTTTGATGTACTCAAACGGGTTTTAAAATATGATGATTTACATGCATACCATTAACACATCGCTTGAGAGCAATAATGTAAATGATGATGATGTAATTGAATTGAAATCATTGTTTGGTTTGTTTTATAATTCTTTGATTCGGTTGCAAATATACTAGTTAATTTCATAAAAAAGCAATTTTTAATTTAACTTAACTAAAGTTTATTGTTAAAAAAAGGCAAGGCCTCCTTTTTCACTACATATTTTCAATTTACGATAACGTTTTCATATTTTTCATTAAAAGTCAAAATTACCGTTGTTCCAACTTCTAATTCGCTCTCAATTTTAAATTTGATATTTAGCAATTGTGTAGTTCTTTTTACAATCGACAATCCTAGTCCAGTTCCTTTAATTTCAGGATGATCGGTTGAATTTGATCTAAAAAACGGATTTAAAATTGATTCTAAATCGCCTTTCGCAATTCCTATTCCGTTATCCTTAATCTTAAGTATTGTTTTGTCGTTTTGTTTTAAAAGCGAAATCAAAATATTGCCACCGTTATTAGTATATTTAATAGCATTAGAAATAATGTTTCTTAAAATGGTAATCACCAAAAAGTTATCTGACTGAATATAGCAATCGGCCATCGCATCAAATTTCACCTCTAATTTTTTGCTGCTAATTTTTTCTGAATTCAAAGTCAAAACATCCAAAATCAAAGCATTCAAATAAACCGATTCGGTGCTAATGTTTTGTTTTTGATTCTCAAAACGCGCCATCAAAAGCAATTGATCTACCAATGTATTTAAGTGGTCAACTTCATTAATACAATAATTTATTTTTTCTTCGTATTCCTTGTTGTCTCTAGGTTTACGAATAAGTACTTCAAGTGTTCCTTTAATAACGGTTAGTGGTGTTCTTAACTCATGAGAAGCATCGGAAGTGAATTGTTTTTCGCGCTCAATTGCGTCTTCAATTCTGTTTAGTAAATTATTTATTGTTTTTGAAAGTGTAAACAATTCGTCACGTGTTTTTGGCAACGGAATTCTGGTTTTCAAATTATCTTTTGTAATAACTCTTGATGTATTTATGATGGCGTTTATTGGCCTTATACTTCTACCTGCAAAGAAACGCGCAATCAAAAACAATAAAACCAAAATGATAGGAAAAGCTATCAATAAAGTATCGAAAAGATTTTTTAATACTTTAACTGAATCTGCCAATGACATTGCAATAATCAGATACCCAATTTTCTTTGACTTTATATGAAGTGGAATCTGAATTTGTCTGATTTTATTATTTAAAAGCTTGGTATCAAAGAGTTCATAGTGATCTTTGCTTTCATGATAAACTAAAACTTCGTTCTTTAAATTGGGAGACTTTTCAATGATTTTTTTATTCAAATCCAAAAACTGAACGAAAACCGGATTTACATCTACCGAATTATGTTCGCGTTCCTCCCACTCTTCGGCGTCCATAAAAATCACTTTTTTATTTTCAACCCTGATTTCTTTTAAATGATCTTGAATTTCAATCATTAAATTTTCATCAATATGCTTATAAACAGTGAATTTTACTGTAAAATAAGTTGCTGAAAAAACCACTAAAATCAGCAAGCCTGTTGTGATTATATAGTTTAAAGCGATTCTATTTTTGAACGAAAGCTGTGTCATTTATAAGTCATTTGCGATATAACCAATTCCGCGAATCGTCTTTATATAATCTTCCTCGATTTTTAAATTGAGTTTTTTTCTAATAGCGTTCATAAAAACATCAATTACACCGGTATCATATTCAAAATTAATATCCCAAACGTCCTTTAAAATTTGATTTCGAGTACAAACTTTCCCTTTATTCTGAATTAAATAGGTCAAAAGCTCGAATTCTCGCTGTGTCAGCGTGACTTCTTCTTCATTTTTCAAAACAATATGTTTCGAAAGATCAATTTTTATAGTTCCTAGAGTAAGTTCTTTGTCTTCTTTTTTATGTCTAAAATGAACCTTGATTCGCTCCACCAATTCTTCAAAACTAAAAGGTTTTTTGATGTAATCATTCGCACCTGCTTTTAAGCCCGCAACAGTTTCTTGAACGGTGTCTTTTGCTGTCAAAAAAATTATTGGCGTATGCTGATCCTTGATTCTGATGGCTTTGCATAAATCTAATCCGTTGATTTTAGGAAGCATCCAATCCAGTAAAATCAAGTCATATTGATGATTTTGCACCAATTCAAAACCTTTAGATCCGTCATTTGCTGTTGTAACCAAATAACCCTCTTCCTGCAGTCCTTGCTGCAAAAATTGTACAATTCCTAATTCATCTTCTACTATTAAAATATGCATGTATTTTGATTTAATTAAGATTAATCTGTATTAATGATTTTTCAAAGATACCTATTTTAACGGAGAGAAATTGGTAAAAAACAACTCAAATGCCTTTAACCTACCATATTTTTGCGTAATCTTAAGGGAACATTAAGTTAACACTAAGCAAGGTAAAAGCCTAACTTCATCTTGTTTTCATCAATAAAAATTAATTTTGCAAAAATTACCACAACATGATTTTTTACAAAAAACTATCACCGTTTTACAATCTCGCATTCTTCTATTTTATTGTTAGTTTTCTTTTGCGAATTGTTCTTTTTTTCCACCCAATTACACAAAGCAGCTTTACAATTCTGGACAGTTTGAAGATTTTTTCATTGGGATTGATATCAGATTTCTTTGTTTTTGTTATCGCAAGTGTTTTTTTGTGGCTTTACTTAATATTTGTTTCCAATTCAAAATACAACAAGCCTTATGGTTATGTTATTCTAGGCGCTTTTGTAGCTTTATTTCTTTATATCGCTTCTGGAAAAAGTATTTTTGACGAATACGGAGGCGCTTTACCAAGAATAGTTTTGATTTTCGTTGGAATAAAAACGGCTCTTTTTGCACTTTTTCTTTTTCTTCCAAAATGGAGAGACAAAATCCGTTTTTGGATGTTTGCTTTTGTCGTTTTTCTTTACGTAGTATTGATTCTTCAAAATGGTTTAAGCGAATATTTCTTTTGGAATGAATTTGGCGTAAAATACAACTTTATAGCCGTTAACTATTTGATTTACACAAACGAAGTAATCGGAAACATTATGCAGTCATATCCTGTGATTCCATTATTTTCGGCTTTATTTTTAGTATCTGCTACGGTAACTTATTTTATATTGAAGCGTTCAGGTAATTTCATCAAAGAAATTCCGAACTTCACTGAAAAAATCAAATTCTCTGCAATTTACATTGTTCTATTCGCCGTTTCATTGGTAGCCATTCCATTATTTGCCAAAACAGAAAATTCGAAAAATGTTTTCGTTAACGAATTGCAATCTAACGGATTATATAAGTTTTATTTAGCTTTCCAAAACAACAAACTTGATTATTTGAAGTTTTACAAAACACTTCCAAATCAAGAGGCATTTGCTATGTTAAAGAAACATTATCCTTCGATTTCTGGCGAAAGCACGGCTAGAACCATTACCGGAGATTCTCTTGAAATCCATAAAAATGTTGTTTTAATTACGATTGAAAGCTATAGTGCCGATTTCATGAAAGCATATGGAAACAAGCAGAATATTACACCATTTTTAGATAGTTTAGCGCAAAAAAGCCTTCAATTCACAAACTTATACGCTGCAGGAAACCGTACTGTTCGTGGCCTTGAAGCAGTGACTTTGTGCTTGCCTCCAACTGCTGGAGAAAGCGTTGTAAAACGTGAAGACAATAAAAATAAATTTTCAACTGGAGCTGTTTTCAAACAAAAAGGCTACAACGTAAAATTCATGTACGGAGGCGATGCGTTTTTTGATAATATGCAGGATTTTTATTCTGGAAATGGTTATCAAATTATAGACAAATCGAGTTTTTCACCTGAAGAAATCACTTTTTCAAATGTTTGGGGAGTTTGTGACGAAGATATGTACAACAAGGCAATCAAAGTGATGAATGCTGAAGCGAAGGAAAACAAGCCTTTCTTTAATCATATCATGACGGTTAGCAATCACAGACCTTTTACATATCCAAATAACAAAATCGATATTCCTGGAGACATAAAATCGCGCGAAGGCGGTGTAAAATATACGGATTTTGCTCTTAAGAGATTCTTCGAAATGGCAAGCAAACAGCCTTGGTTTAAAAATACTATTTTTGTTATTGTTGCTGATCACTGTGCTTCAAGTGCAGGAAAAACGGAATTGCCATTAGACAAATATAGAATTCCGGGCTTTATTTATGACCCAAATAAAAAGCCTGCCCAATACAATCAATTAATGTCGCAAATTGATGTGATGCCAACGCTTTTCGGATTATTGCATTTTGATTATGAAAGCAAATTTTTTGGACAGGATGTTTTCAAAGCTGATTATAAACCAAGAGCATTTATTGCAACTTATCAAGATTTAGGTTTAATTAAAGATAATGTATTAACTATTTTATCACCAAAACAAGTTGTAAAACAGTATTCTTTAAAAGTAAAACCAACCGAAGAAGTTGCTCCAGAATTTCAAGTTTTATACGAAGAAATCCCTTTAAAAACCGAAAGAACGGATTTAGTAAATGATGCTATTTCATTCTATCAGTCCGCATCCTATTTATTGAAAGAAAAACAATATCAGTTTGAAGGTGTAAAAGCAAAGAATAAAACGCTCTATGCAAAGTCTCACTAGAGAGAGAAAAGATTTTAGATTTTAGATAAAAGAAAAGCCTCAAATTCAAATGAATTTGAGGCTTTTCTTTTATCTCTCAGTCAACCTGAAACTTTAAACCTGAAACAAAAATTTAATCATTCTGATTTTTCATTCCGAATAAATCTCCTTTTTGATACATTTTTAAATCTTCCTGTAAAAATTGGTAATTTCTTTGTGTTACCGAAGATGAGTCTAAATCACTTAAATCTGGTTTCCCTGCATTTACCCATGCTGTGTACCAGAAACTTGCCGTTGCAGCAATTGCTTTTCTCATTTGCTGCTCAACCATTCCGTTTAAATCAGTGTTCAATTTTGCAGCGTATTCATCAGTAAAAAGAGCTGTATTGTATTTGCTTTTCATTACTTTTCCGTCAGCATCTACTTTAAATACTTTATTTTCTGGAGTTGATGTACGTAGTTTTTTGTCGATATCCAATAGCGGCTTCACTAAGCTGTGTGTATCATTTATCATGTCCCAAGTCGCTTTATGAACATCTGCATAGTACTGCGCTTCAGGCACATTATATTTATAGTTTTTTGCAAACAATTCAGGTAAACGGCTTTCCCACAAAGAGTGAATTCCTTTTTGGTCGCTTAACTGCCCGTCATGATTTGCCGATGTATGCAAAGGCATGTGTGCATCACCAATATAATGACCTAAATCTGCAGCCAAAAATAAGATTTCTGCTCTGTTTTTGTCTTTAAACGCTTTAGTCAATTTCGCCATCATATCTTCGATATACCAAGGCAAGATTCCGTTATCGTTTAAAAATTTAGCATTATATTTTTTCTTCGCCTCTTCTAAAGTTTGCGGAAGCGTATCAAGAGAACCAAAGTTTTCCATATCAAAATAATGCCTTGGATTTTCATCCTTATAATTTAAAGCGTATTTACGAATATCTGGAACCGAAGCTTCCTGCGTAATAAAATCAATGTGATTGTAAAAAAATACTTGAAGTTGTTTCGGTAAAGCCATTACTGCCGCTTTATTAATGCGCTCGTGGCCAACAATTCCCCATGATAAGGTGAAAAAACCAACGATTAATACTGAGATAGTAATTAATGTTGGTCTCATTTTGAAGTTTTTCATTTGTTTTTGTATTTGGAAGGCAAAGTTACCTTATTTAAAGATAATTTAAAAATTTACCAATTAAGTTTATGCCAATTTGATTTTTTACAGTTTTTAAAGCATATAAATACTATAAGTTCATGCTGGAAGTTATTTTATTTGTAAGTTTGACACCAAGTTAAATCTTACAAATATGCGCCTTTTACTTTTGAATTTTATTTTTCTCGCTTCGACCTTTTGTTTTGCACAGCAATCTGATGTACAATTGAAAAATATAAGTGACACGATATTAAACCCAAAACGAACTTTAAGAGTTTCTGATCCATTTGACGATGTGAAAACGATGCTAAAATTATTTCCCGGTAATTTGTATCATCTTGTTGATAAAAATACCTTTATAAGCTGGAAATGTAAAACTTGCAAACCCGCTCCTTTTTTGGATGTAAATAGCACTGAAGGTGATCAGTTATTTCCTTATACCGAAGGTGTTGCCACAAGACTTTTGGCCAATATTGATTATAAAGATTCTAAAGGAAACCAATTTAAAATAATAGCCTTTAATCACTCTGTATATGACGAAGACGGACTACAAACAGGGCGTTTTTTTGGTGGATTATTAGGCGTGGCTAAATTTGCCAAAAATGGGAACTCTTGGGAAATGCGTTCTTTTCAGCCTGCCATTGCAGCTTTTGGAGCATTTGCACAATGTCCAACTCCAAAATTGGTTGAGATTGGAGAAGACCAATATGCATTATCGCTTGTTCATGTCAATGGTGGCGCAGGCGGTCCTTATAATAGTTATTTCTATATACTTGCCGGATTTGACGGAAAATATCAGCCTTTGATGGAAGTTGATAAATACTCACTTACCAATAGTATCAGTTCAGAATGGTCAAGTTCTTATACTGTGATTACAGATAACAACAAAAAGTTTTTCAGAGATTTTAAAATTGTCACCAAAGGTTCTTACAAAAAAGCCAAAGGCACAGAAGATGATTTTGAAGTTGATCTGCCTACTGAACTTACTGAAATGGCAAGAACTAAAAAGTCATTTAATTTTGAGATTGAGAGACATTACTCTTTCAAAGGAAAATTCTACAAAATGATTGACAAACCAATTGTGAAATTTTCCAATAAAAAATAATTTAACCTAAATAGATAATAGACAACAAACTGAAAATTGCAATAAAAACCCAAAGAAAAACACCTTGAAGTAAAGGCTTTACTCCTACTGCTTTTAATGTGTTAATATTTAAAGTAGCACCAATCAAAA
Organism: Flavobacterium daemonense; assembly: GCF_007341385.1. Classification (GTDB taxonomy): domain Bacteria; phylum Bacteroidota; class Bacteroidia; order Flavobacteriales; family Flavobacteriaceae; genus Flavobacterium; species Flavobacterium daemonense. The sequence goes on along the minus strand of NZ_VJYD01000001.1, from coordinate 331,336 downwards.
ATAAAGTTATAGTTAAACCAATTTTAGCCAAACTAACAATATGAGGTGCAAATACAGAAACATTTGGAACATAAGAGTTTAAAAGCATTGCAATTATAAATAACCCAATAAAATAAGGAATCTTGATTTTTGAATTCTTATTCTTGAAAATCACTGCTGTCAACAAAGAAATTGGAATAATCCATAATGCTCTTGCTAATTTTACGGTTGTTGCAATCTGTAAAGCCTCTGCACCGTATTTATTTGCCGCACCAACAACAGAACTTGTATCGTGAATGGCAATCGCACACCATAATCCGAAATCTTTTTGTGAAAGATCAAGCTGGTGCCCAATAAACGGAAAGACAAACAATGCGATTGAATTCAAGATAAAAATTACGCCCAATGCAATTGAAGTCTGATTTTCATTTGATTTAATTACTGGAGAAATCGCCGCGATCGCACTTCCACCGCAAATTGCTGTTCCGCATGAAATTAAATGGGATGTTTTTTTCTCTGTTTTCAGCCACTTTCCCAGCAAAAAACCGAAAAGCAAGGTGCTGAAAATTGAAAATATAGTTAAAACAAAACCTTCTTTTCCCGCTGAAAATGCGCTTTCAGCATTCATTCCGAAGCCTAAACCAACAACCGAAAACTGCAGTAAAAATGTAATGGCTTTGGCATTAAATTCAACAAATGGATTCCCGAAAACATTTACAATCAACACTCCTAATAATAATGCAACTGGTGGTGAGATTATCGAAAATAAGCATAGAAGTAAAATTGCAGCAAAGATTGCTTGTTGCAGATAAAGATTAATTTCGAATAATTGTGATGCTGAATGCTGATTTGTTTTCAAAATAAGGAAAATTGATATTTACTCTGCAAAGTTCCGTTGTTTAATTGGAAATAGCCAATCGTAAATAACAATCTGCTATAACTTCAGGTTATAATGAGATGAAATATTTTGAATAAACAACTCAGACAAAGCATCAGATTTTCCTAAAAGTGTAATAATGTAGAAATATCTTTCAATTGTCAAATTCTCAACGTCTAAAACAATCAATTCCTTAGTTTTCAGCTCTTTGTTTACAGCGTGAATGGACATAAACGCGAAGCAATCGGAATTTAATAAATAAGATTTTATGCTTTCAGTACTTCCTAACTGCATTTCGATTTGCAAATCCGAAAATTTAACTCCTGCCTTCTTTAATTCAAATTCAATAACTTCAAGTGTTCCTGATCCACGTTCGCGTGTTATGAATTTCATTGATTTTAAGTCTGTTAACGAGATTTTATTTTGCTTCACAAACGGATTATTGTTATTGCAAACCAAAACTAATTCGTCTTTTAAAAACGGAATGTATTTTATAGATTGATTTTTAGATTGTCCTTCAACAATTCCAATTTCAATTTCTTTATTGATTAAAGCATTTTCGATTTGTTCAGTATTTCCGTTCAGCAAATTGACTTTTATGTCTTTCTGCTTTTGATGAAAACGTGCTAAAATAGGTGAAATTATATATTGTGAAATTGTTGTACTTGCTCCTAACCTCAATAAACCTTGACGTTCGCTTATAAACGAACTCATTTCAAAATCAATTTCGCGATAAATTTCGAAAATTTCTTTGGTATGTTTCAGAAGAATATTTCCGGCGGGAGTTAACGCAATTTTAGAACCGTTTCGTTCAAATAATTTGGTTTTATAGGTTTCTTCTAATTCCTGAATGTGTTTGGAAACCGCTGGCTGTGTGATATACAATTCGGTTGCCGCTTTGGTAAAATTAAGGCGGAGCGCAACGGTGTAAAATACTTTTAGCCTGAAATCCATAATCATAAATTTTTAATTCTTAATCCGCTTTCCTCCGTACTATTTTTTCTGCAATAAAATAATTCTAAAATCTATAACAACAATTCAGGTCGATACTCAAAATGCATTGTGTCATAATGTTTCCAATTTCCTCCCCAAATAAAGCCATATTTTTCAAAAATTGAAACTAGCTTGTGCGGAATTTCATTTCTATACGAAAGAGTAGCTTCTTCATTTTTACAGTTACAATCCCATTGCCAATAATTAGAATTTTTGACATTAATATCTATTGTCATTCCATAGCTATGCATACTCAATCGGTCTGTTCCTGAAATTTTTCTCCAATTAAATGTACCCCCAATATCAGTAATGTATTTTTTAAATTCTGGATTATTATCTAATTCTGCCGAGAGTTTTTTGACTATTTTATCAATTCCATTTACGGTTGTTACTTTTATTTTCTGATTGACTAATTTCGGGCACCAAACAATTTCAGTCAATTTTGATTCAACTTCTGATTTTGAATTGCCGTAAATTTTCTTAAAAAAAGCTTCATTTCGAATTCTTCCTGGATCTTCCTTTGGAATTACATTCTTACTAGCTCTATAATAAACAAACTTAAATTGATCTTCAATATCAGGATTATCTAATAATTCTTGATTCGTTTTATTTTTAAAATCATCATAAATTAAATTTGATTTATCACTAAAAATAATCTTATTGTCTTTATATCCAATAATTTGATCTGGATATGCTTTAATTAATTTTTGAACATTCAATGGGATTTCTTGCGAAAAAGAATTTTGAAATATAAGAACTAAAAAAAAGAATCTTTTCATTTAAAAACGTTTTAATTGTGAGGAACTAAAAGTCCATTCGGGTGTTTTCAGAGAAGTTCCAAAATCGACAGTATACCAAGGACTCAACGAACTATTATTTGGATTTTTCAATATTTGAATTTCCTGTGCAGGCATATAACTTTGTGCTAAAAGCACAATTTTTTGATTGTTTTTTGGATTTATAGCCATATCAACTACAATAACAGCATGACCTGGAAAACCGCCTTTTATAAAAACATCACCTATTTTTATGTCTGAAACATTAATTGGTTTCATTTCTTTTTCTAAAGAAGACGTTCCTGCATACATAAAAACCGTCTCTAAGTATTTCCAATAAGTTTCATAACTGTCAGATGGTTTTGCAGTTTTAACCCAACTCGTTTTGTTGCCTTTAACTGCAATTCTATAACCTGCGGCCCATTTACTAAAATCAGCTCGAAAACCATTCGTAAAATTAAAATGTATTTTGTCGTACTGTTTTTGACTATAAAAATAATCTGCTCGCAAACGCATCACAGCATCAGCACATTGATGCAAATCCTGTTTTCCAATGGGCAAATCTACAACCGCTTCATAAACATTTCGATTTGGTTTTGTAGTTCCATCAAAATATAAAACTTTTGAACCCAATGGTTTTAATGGAAGATTTCGCAAAAAAAAATCAAATGAAGTTTTAGATTCTTCTCCTCTCACAAATCCCTGAGGCAGTTGAAAACGTTGCTGAATTGTATTTTCTAAAATATTATTTTTGTTGGTAGTATTTGTCTCTGAAAATGAGAAAAAGCAAAAAATTACCATTAAAATTGCTACGGTAAAAAAGAATTTAACTTTCATAATTTTAGACCTTTAATTTACCACTAGATTACAAAATGCAAGAAGGAATTCAATTATATTTCATCACAACAATCCGTTATACTTCCTAACAAACCATTCAGTAGTCAATAAAACAGTAATTAAAATCAATAACCAAACCCAATCAATTATTGGTGTTTTGTTGGTTACATTTTTCTCGATTGATTTGTATTCTTTGTTTTCAAGAAGTGTATTAATCAAGTCGTCGGCTTGATTTTCGAAAAATGCTTTTCCGTTTGTCTGTAGCGCCAATTGCTTTAATTTTAAAACGTCTGGATTTACAAATTGCTTTTCGATATCAAAATCCAAAATTTCAAAATGACTTGAATACGAAGTATTTGAATTTAATTCTTTTACTGTGAAATTGTATTTTCCAGCAGTTAATCCGTCCAGATTTACAGAATACGAATTATTTCCTTTTAGTAAATCGTAGTTTTTATTTTGCTTCGTTTCTGTATTTGTAACCGAAATTGTCAATCTCGCTTTTTCATCAAATTCGTAATTTTTATTGAAATACTGCGCATTGATCACCAATTCATCTCCCGAATTATAAAAACTTTCATGTGTTACAACTAGTGATTTTTTTGAAGTCGAAGTTGCTAAATACTGAATTATCTTATCTACAAAAACATCATATTTTTCAAAAGATTGATTGTCAACATGACTTTGCAAACGCCATTTCCAGCTGTTTTCTCCTAAAAGAAAAGCCGTTCTTTTACCTTGATTTTCGGCGAAAGCCAATAATGGTGCGTTTGTAGAAACATTTCTAATTCTCGAAGAAAGTAAAACTGATACATTTCCGTTTGTAGAAATAGTTCCGAATGCATTTTGCAACGGAGGAAAATTTTCAAAACCAATATCGTCAATTGCAAACAAATTAAACTGAGACTGAAATTCAGATAAATAATCTTCTATTTGCCCACTCATTTTAAAAATTAGGTTGTTTTGTTGTTGATTTAAAAAATTAAAATCGGTGTTGTTTCCTGTTATAATAAATGTATTTCTTCCTGCATTTTTATTGTTGTCGAAAACTGCTTTAAAGGATGCATTTGGCTGGTATAAAACCAAAACAGAAGCCTCTTGTAACTGACTAATATCATTTGGTTTAACCAAAATCACTTTACGTTGCGCATTAACTTCAATTGAACGTTTTAAAGCCGCAATATCAGGGTGATTTATAGCAGAAACTATTGCAATTGTAGATTTTTGATCGATTATTTCGACAGCAAAATTCTTGATATTATTATAGCTGTTTTTCTCTTTTGCACTTGAAGAAATTGAGGCTCTAAAAATTTGCAATCCTATTTTATCTGCTGGTAAAAGCAAATTTAGAGAAGCAGTTTTTTTAGACGGAGAAAAAGAAACTTTCTCTTTTGCTACAACAGAATTTCCTTGCGAGATCGTAAAATCGGCAGTTGCGGCCTTATTTCCAGAATACTGCAGAAAAACTTCGACCGGAAATTTATTTTTATGAAAAGCGTATTTGTTTACGTTAAGCTGATTGATTTTTAAATCAAAAAAAGTAGTTGTATCTCCCACAACCAAAGGATAAACTTTATTGACAGGATCAAATCGATAAACATAATCGTTTCCTGTAGTTTGATTTCCATCAGTAATAATAACCGTTGGGAAAGTCAGGTTTTTGTTGATGCTTTTTAAGTTTTTGGCAACTTCATCAAGATTAGTTTGTTTTCCTTTGAAATCAAATTTATCCGACGATTTAAAATCAGCATCAAATTGATACGTCTGAATTTCAAATTTCTCTTTAAGCGCAGGATTTGAAATCAGTTTTTGGTATAATTCAACCGCTTTTTTATCTGATTTCAAAGCTTGAATCGAACTTGAATTATCAACAGCAATTGCTAATGGCGTTTTGGTTATTTCAAGTGAGCTTTTAGAAATCACTGGGTTTATCAATAAAACCAATAATCCAAAAATGGCCATAAAACGTAAAAAAGCCAAAAACCAAATCAGATTCGATTTGTTTTTGGCTTTAAAAAAATATTGAAAATACGACAAACCACCAGCTATTACTAAAGAAAGCAATAATAATAAAATCGAGTTTGTAGTCATATATAATTTGGGTTTATAGTTTTTAGTTTATAGTTTTTGGTTGCAGAACGATAAACAACAAACCATAAACAAGTAACATCTTAGGTAAGCATTCCACCGCAAACGTTTAGAACTTGTCCTGTAACGTATGCACTCATATCTGAAGCTAAGAAAAGACAAGCATTTGCAACGTCTTCAGTAGTTCCGCCACGTTTCAACGGAATTCCGTCTCTCCATCCTTTTACTACATCTTCAGGTAATTTTGCAGTCATTTCAGTTTCGATGAAACCTGGTGCAATTGCGTTGCAACGAATATTACGAGAACCTAATTCTAGCGCTACAGATTTTGTAAAACCAATTGCACCCGCTTTAGAAGCAGCATAATTTGTTTGTCCAGCGTTTCCAGAAACACCAACAACAGAACTGATATTGATGATAGAACCAGCGCGTTGTTTCAAAAATGTTTTTTGAATTGCTTTTGTCATATTGAAAACCGATTTCAAGTTAACATCGATAACTTGGTCAAAATCGGCTTCAGACATACGCATCAATAAATTATCTTTTGTAATTCCGGCGTTGTTGATCAAAATATCTACAGTTCCAAAATCAGCCAAAACAGCATCAACAAAAGCTTGCGCTTCATTAAAATCGGCAGCATTAGACTGATATCCTTTTGCTTTAACTCCCAAACTATTCAATTCAGCCTCAAGAGCTTCTGCAGATGCAGCAGATGAACTATATGTAAATGCTACGTTTGCACCATGTTTAGCAAAAACTTCTGCAATTCCTTTTCCAATTCCGCGGCTAGCGCCCGTAATGATTGCTACTTTTCCTTCTAGTAATTTCATATTAAGGTATTCGTTTTTATTTTTTGAATTACAAATATAGATTATTTGGGCGTTTAATAAAATTTGGAATACAAAAAAAGGCAGATATTCTCCATTTTTAATCAAAAAAAGCAACCCAATTTTGAGTTGCTTTTCTTCCAAAAAAATAAAAACAAAAATAAAAATCTACAAATAGTTTTGTTTCGTTATAAAATACATAATCCCGAGTAATCCTGCCAAAATCAGCATTCTAAGAATTGAAGACTCGAAGTTTGTTGTCCGATTTTGTTTATCTTCTTTCCTCTGTTTTATCAAATTAAAAATCATTATTGGAAGAATTACTAGAATAGAAGCATATAAATAATATCTGGTGTACTGCGGATATGATTCTGAAAATGTAACTAATACCAATCCCCAGAAAAAGAAAATAGTGTTTACAGGTGTTATAATTTTTTTTATCATAATTTCTATAAATTTTAATTATTGATATTCACGTTAGATTTCTGCAAAGACTTGGATTTGAAAAAAAGCAACTCAAAAAATATTGAGTTGCTTTTCCTCCAAAATTAAAACAAAACTAAAAACTAATTAAGCTGCCAAGTAGTCATTCTAAAAGGGCTTGACGAACTTGTAAAGGTGTAAACGGTATTTGAATAATATAATTTAAAACTTTCCTTTTTAACATAAAGTCCGTTCGGATCCATTAAGTTTTTATCGAAACTTGCTAAAAATGCCGGCGTTGCAACTGTCGTATTTCCGTTCCAAGATTTATGTTTCAAAATGATTTTTTTTCCTGCCGGATCTTCAACAACATCAACAAAATGCTGTAAAGCAGGTCTGCCAATAAAATAGTAATAGATAAATGTTCCAAGTGAATGATTTACATACAATTGCACGTAAGCTAGACTTTGACCTGCTGGCAACGAAGCATTAATTTTATCTATTTCAGCCAAAAATAATTTTGAATTTGTTGGCGCATCTGCGGTATAATCATCTGGGTAATAGCCAAATCGAGAATAAGGTTTCCCTGTAAGAAGCAATTTATAATCATCAGTCAATACCAATGGCTTATCGGTATATTTTATAACTGCGCTTACTCCATTTGTACCCGTTGCTGTAAAACTTCCGTCTTTGTCATCATAAACAAATGAAGTCAACTTTTGATCTTTAACCACAACTGCAGGGCTTACAATAATGCCGGTTGGCGTGTAGGCAATTCCCATATCGTAGCTTTGCGAATAACCTGCTTCAATAGAATTAGCTTCCGCAAAACGAGTAATTTCAGTAAAACTAAAATCAAATTGATGTTTTGTAGTTCCGTCATTTGTTTCCAACAATCTGAATAACGGACGCGCATCTGAACCAATAACATTTTGCTCCATTATAGTATGTTTTGGAAGATTTGTCCAATCATCGGCGGTTGCTTTCACAAAACGAAGTTCCTGAACGGTTCTGTTTGTTTTAAAAATGATTTCGCCATTTTCTTGTCCATAATACAAAAACTGAAAATCACCTAAATAACCTTTTCCGCGCAATACATCAATTGGATAATTATCTGAATCTGATAAAAGATGAATTCTGTTTTTAGTCGTAAACGTCAAACTAACCGTGCTTCCAGTTTGTACGGCATATTCACTTTTATAGGTTTTAGTGTCGCTGTCAAAATCGGACGCCATTTGAACCGTTCCGTCGGAAGCAAATTTAAATAAATGTGTATAACCACCTAAGAGCGTGTTATCGGTAAAATAAACTGCTTTCCAGCCATATTCTGAAGTAAGCAAAAGATCGCTTAATTCCTTTTTCTGAGCATTTAAGCGCTCAGTTGGCGTCTGGTCAAATTTCTGTTCAGCATCTGTACTGCTACAACCAAAAAAATGTAATGTAATTAGTATTAGAGCCAGATATTTTAATATATTTTTTGCTTTCATAATCTTCATTTGTTAGTTGTTTATTACGGCGTTAGTATTTTTTTCGGCTTCATCGCGCAAAACGTAAAAATCCATGTTGTAAGCCTCTTTGTAATATTTTACAACGAGCGCTTCCTTTGCTTTTATCTGTGCAACAGCAGTTTGATTTTTAATGGACGCTAAAATGGCTGCGTATTCTGCTTTAGAATTTATCAGCATCATTGACGCCATTTCTGCAAAATCTTCGTTGATATTGCTTCGGGCATAATTGGTAATGAAACCAATTTCTCTAGACTCTTCATCTGTGTACAAATGCCAGCTTGCCGTGTATCCTGAAGGCGTAATTGCGGCCCAAGATTTCTCATCAAAAGGTTTGTTTTGATTCAAAATGTGCACATATTCGTGCTGGATTGTATGAAGGAACTGTTTGATATTTTCTCTGTTCTTTTTATCTACATAATCGGTTTCAAAAAGTGTAACGCGCTGTCCTCCTTCGGCTAAACCAAGAGTTTTAGTTCCAACTGTATTCAAGTTTACGCCTCCAACTAAAACAAATTCTCTTGGAGCAACTTTTTTTACAAAATCATATCCTCCAATTGTTTTATAGCTTTCCAACCAGATTTTCTGAACGATTTCAAGCGCAGGCTGTACTTTTTCAATCAATGGCGGATATAAATATCGATTATTGTCAACCGTATTCTGATTCCATTTGTATTGTACATTGATGTTATACGGAACCAAATAATTTGCTGTAATCCAATTATCCAAAGCCGTTTTTGTTGGCTGCGTGTAATCTAATTGGCTTTCTGTCAAAGGCTCGTCACTGGCGCAGGAAACCAGAGTTGTGATTGATAAAAACAAACCTGCTATTATATTGTATTTTAATACTTTCATATCTTTTCAATTAAAGTTTTACCTAGGATTTAACTCAATACCATTGCTTGAAGCGTGAAGCGGAATCTGAATTGCTCTTCGTTTGTCGTCTTTCACAAGCGTGTTAGTCGGTTTGTTCATAATTTCATGTTTTACGACGATATTGAATCGTTTAACATCAAAATATCGCATTCCTTCGTGAATAAAATCTCTTCTTCTGGTTTCGGCAATAGCCTTGATGTAAGAAGTTTGAACTGGCGTCAGTGTGTAAAATGGCGTAAATTCATTTTCAATTACTGGATATTTTGCTACAACTTTTGCTTCTGTAAGCTTATCCGTCGTTGCGTTGTAACCTACTGTTCTTGTTGAAAGAAAATATTCTAATTCAGCATTTGCATCTGCAATTTGACCTTTCATGACATGCGCTTCAATTCTGTTTAAGAAAAACTCATCGTTGCTCAATAAAACTTCAGCTAAGAATCCATTTCCAATATTTGCCGTTACGTTTGTATATTTGAAATACTCATAAAATTTTGGTACAAAAGCAGTAATAAAACTGTTTCTTGAATAAATAGAATACTGCCATTGCTTTCCGAAAATATTAGTTGGAGTTCCAATGATTTCGTCATATCGAGTTCCAGACAAGAAAAAACGACTTCCGCTTGAACCAGAATAGGAAGCTCTTGCATAGTAAGAGTTTGGAGAAGCAATCAACAAGTTTGTAACCTCATTGCTGCTTGCGTAACGCATATTCTGCGTCTGAAAATCATTTAGTTTATAAGAAGCATAATCTCTTAATCTTCCAACAGGTCGCGAACCTAAATCATTTGATAATTCAATTACTCTGTCCCAGTTTCCTTTTATTAAATAAAAACGGCTTGCAAACGCTTTTCCGGCATCTTTATTAAAATGGAATTTTGGTTCTGAATAATCATTTGTCAGCAACGGCAAACCTTCTTCAATATCTTTCTGAATAAAATCAAAAACTTCGGCTACAGTGTTGCGCGTGTATTTTGTAATCAAAGCCTTTTCTGGTTTTGTTACATACGGAATTCCTAAATCTTTATCGGCTGTTGCTGGATTGTAGCGCTGTGACCAGAAAGAAACCAACATAAAATGTGAGTAGGCTCTAGCTAGCAACGCCTCCCCTTTTTGCGGATTAAGACTTTTTGGGCTCCCTAATTCTTCAATTGCTTCTAACGCTTTATTGGCATGTGCAATCGCTGTATAACAAGCATCCCAATACGCAGCTTGACTGTCCGTGTCGGTTTCGCTTTGAATTTCCCAATTGTAATTTTGCTCGTTTTTTCTCAGAGTATTTGCCAAACCGCTGTCAAAAACATTGTCGGTCATTGTTTCTGCAAAATCAAAATAACTATCCTGCGGATAAGCATTTACTAATAATTCAGAGATTTTTTCAGGTGTATCTATTTCGGTTCTATTATCTGGCTTTTCAGAAAGAAAATCATCACAACTAGTAATACTTAGAAGTACTAATAGAAATAAAGTTATTTTTATCTTTTTCATAATTGTAAATATTATAATGAAATGTTTAGAGTAAAGGTGTATTGAGACGTAACTGGCAGGGCAACTCCTCCTGAATTTCTAAATTCAGGATCTTGTCCGTTTAGTTTTTTATCCGAATAAACCAACCACGGATTCACTGCAGATCCTTTTAAAGTAAAGGTGCTTACGCCGATTTTCTTTTTAAAATCTTTAGGAAATTCCCAGCTTAATGAGATATTTTTCAATCTCACAAAATCACCGCTTGCAATTCTCACATCAGAGTAATTATAAGTATTGTAAGCTCTCGAAAGTGTACGATCTCCTCCATAATTTGCATTAAGTCTTTGATCTGCAATTACTGGAACATTTGTATATTTCTCATCACCAGGATTAATCCAACGGTTTGTAAAATCTTTTGTAAATACCGTCAAATCATCATAAGTACTGTCGTAAATCGGATTCAAACGCACTTTGTTTCCACCCGAACCAACAAAAAAGATGTATAATGACCAATCTTTGTATGTAAAAGTGTTCGCAAGACCAATTGATTTATTAGGCTCAATAGAACCTTCATATTTCAAATATTTTGTAACGTCTTTATTGTCTTGAAAATCAGCTCCGGTAATATTGTCTTTTTCGCCTTCAGGCATAATAAACGTTGGAAGTCCTTGCTCATTTAAACCTGTAAATTGGTACGAATACAATGAATTTCTTGGATGCCCAATTGTGTTTCCACCGTTTCCATCAATCAAATCAAATGCTGTTGGTTTGTTTTCCAATTTTGTAATTTTCTGACTATAAACTGAGAAATTAAGTGTTGTTGACCATTTGAAATTATCTGCAACAATATTTCTTGTAGTAAAACCAACTTCAAGACCTTTTGTTTCCATGTTGGCATTATTTCCTTGTTTAATTCTTTGTCCTCCAATTCCCGAAGTCACAACATAATCAACTAAATCAAATGCTTTTCTACGGTAAATATCTGTAGTTAAAGCAATTCGATTTCGGAACATTCCAAGATCAACCCCTAAATTGGTTTCGTATTGTTTTTCCCAAGTCAAATCTCCGTTTTGCAACTCATCAATTCTGATTCCCGTTTGTCTGTCGTCAAGATTTAAACGATCTGTGATGAAACTTTTATAAATAGCCAAAGAATTCGTCGCAGGCCCTGCAGTCGCAGTTAAACCGTACGATCCTCTTAAACTTAAATTGTTTACAGACTGAACATTTTTCATAAAACTTTCTTCAGAAAGATTCCATTTTCCGCTAAAAGTATATGTTGGAAGCCAACGTGAAGAACCGCTGTCTCCTTGTCTGTTTGAACCATCGTAACGTCCTGTAACCGAAGCTGTATAACGACGATCATATGTGTACCCAACTTTTCCAAAGAAACCTACCGTTCTTTCTTTTTCTTCATTAAAACCGTAATAAGAATCTCCAGCATTGATTATTTTCTCCAATAATCTAGGATCTGTAAAAGCAGTAAGTCCTCTGTCGTATTGAATACCCGCAGCAACAAAATTATCGCTTGTTCTATCTACTACTCGCATCTCTGTTCCAAAGAAACCTTCTAGTTCATGTTTTTCATTAAATGTATTTCTGTAACTCACACTGTTTCTGATGTTATAAGAAGTCATATCATTGGTAAACTTTCTTAAAAAACCACCATTTGGCAATACCGAAACTTTTGGTGCCGTCAAGTCGTTTGGATCTTGGTACAAAAAGATATTTGCATCTCTTACCAGCGTATTTTCCATCGCATTATAAGCGCCGACAACATTCGAACCTTCTAGAATTTTGTGCTCGCGAGTTGTATTCGCATAACGCGCAGAAGCCGTCAAATTATAAGTTAAATGCGGATTTATTTTATAATCTAAATCCATTTGAAAGCGAATATCTTTTACATTGATCTCCATGAAGTTGTTTGCCAACTCATTGATAATATTCATAGGAGCCCAGTTGTTTCTGTAATATTCTAGATTTCCGTTTTCGTCGTAAGGTCTCAACGTTCTGCTGGTATTCAAAACATAATTAAACGGATTGATGTCAAAATCACGAGTTACTTTTCCAAAAACAGCATCTTTTTCACTTTCATAACTTCCTGGAGCGCCTTGATCACGAATAGAAGCAAGTGTTGATAACGTAATATTTAATTTATCATTGATAAAAAATGTCCCTTTTATGTTTGATGAAAGTTGCTTTACATCATCAGCAATGGTCCATCCCGGATCTGTATAATAACCCAAAGAAGCATAAAATGTATTGTTTTTTCCTCCGCCAGAAAAGCTTAAAGAGTGATTCTGAGTCAATGAAGGTCTGAATAAGGTTCCGAACCAGTCTGTATTTGCCATTTCATATTTTCTCAAAAAATTATTTCGGCTAACAGGATCATTATTCACTAAATAACTATCCGTTTCAGGTACATACGTATTGATTGCACGACCTAACAAATTATATGCTCCACCATATCTTCCGTTAACTGTCGATGGAAGATCAAGATATCCTTTTGCTTCCATTTCTTTAAAAATACTCATTGATTCCTGCGAATTCAAGATGTCGTACTGACTGTAATTCGGAACAGTTCTCGCAGTTTGTTCCAAAGAATAGCTGATTTTTAGAGGCGAATCTCTTCGTCCTTGTTTTGTTGTAACAACCACAACTCCGTTTAATGATCTTGAACCATAAATTGACGTAGCCGATGCATCTTTAAGAATTTCAATACTTTGAATGTCGTTTGCATTTAAACCTGCAACAGAGGAACTTAATAAAGTTTCAGAATTACCAGAAGCCAAATCGGCAAAAGTTAGATTGATTATATCCTCTTGAACAACACCATCAATTACCCAAAGCGGTTTTGTATCTCCAAAAATTGAAGACGAACCACGCACAGTAATTTTTGGAGCTGTACCAAAAGTTCCGGTAACGTTTTGTACTGTAACTCCGGCCGCTTTTCCTTCGATCATTCGGCTTACGTCAACTACACCATCAATTTTTAATTCACTTCCAGAAATTTTACTGATTGCTCCTGTAAAAGTTCTCTTGGATGTTTTTTCATAACCTGTTGTTACTACAACTTCTTTTAAATTTTGTCCTAATTCTGTCAAAACAATTGTTGGAGATGTATTTGAAGCGCTGATTTCTTTAGTTTCCATCCCAACATATGAAATCACTAATGTTGTACTGTTTGCTGGCATTTCAATAGAGAAATTTCCATCAAAATCGGTTAAAACAGCTATTTTAGTTCCTTTTGCCATAACTGTTGCTCCTGGAAGCGGACTTCCCGAAACATCTGTTACTTTTCCTTTGATAATAGGGCCTGCGGTAAATATATTTGGCAATGCGTCATGATTTGCTGAAGCCGAAAACGAATCTGCGGCTACACTTTTCTGCAAAACAATCTGATTGCTGACTTCTGAAAAAGTTATATTGAATGGCAACAAAATTCGGTTAAGAATACTTGCCAATGTTTCCTCATTTGCCTCAATACTCACTTTTTGGTTCAATTGAGGTAATCTTGAATTATAAGAAAATTTTACTTGTGCCGACTTTTCAATTTTAGATAAAGCGTTGTCTAAAGTCAAATTTTCAACTGTAATTGTAACTTTAGTATCTAATTTTTTCTGCCCATTTACACTGTTTGCCATTGTAACACTTGAAAATATAAGTGCTAAGACAAACTGAAATAGTGTTATTTTCATGATTCGATGGAGTAATCGTTGTTTACCAACTGGTTTTTTCATAATTTTGGTTTGTTTTGATTAATACTGATTCGCGTGTATTTTAAGAAACGAACTGAATTGCTCTTTACAGAGAGGAATTCAATCTAATAAGTGTCGAAAATGTTACAGCATTTCGGCACTTTTTTTATGAATATTATTTTTACATAGGCTTATATTTTGTTTTGGTTTTGGTTAATTTTTTAGTTTTATTTTTAGTCTGATTTTAAAACTGAAAATCAAAATACTTTATAATTACAGTTATAAAGCGTTGATTAATTACAGCCTTGAGAAGTTATAATAACCTGATTTCCATTCATCTCAAAATTGGTTTCTGCACTGATGCTTTTGCAGACAATTTTTAGTTTTTCAGGCAATGGCTGATCACTTAGTGAAGTTGTCAAATGACAATCTTTCAATTTATTTTTAGGATAATCGATTTTGACCTGATACGCCTGCTCAATGGTTTCGAAGATTTGAGAAACTGGAATATCACTAAATTCAAAACTCAACTGCTCGATATTGCCCACACTTTCGCGCAATTCTTTGTCTTGCGTAATATTTGTGATTTTGTTGAATTTTAAATCGTTCCGAACAAATCGAAGGGCTTGATTAGGAAGCAATACTACTTCCTCCTGATTTGATTTTGTAACCAAATCATTAGACTTTACCTTAACTTTACCGGTGCGTACAAGAACTTCTACATCTGGCTGATCAGAAAAAGCTTTAACTCTAAAGCTAGTACCAACAACTTTTGTGACAATCTCATTTGCGTAAACGAAAAAAGGCTTTTTAGGATTTTTACTAATTTCAAAGAAACCTTCGCCGGATAAATACACCTTTCTTTCGTTCCCGGTAAAGATTTTAGGGTAACTTAATTTACTATTTGGCTGTAATAAAACAGAACTTCCGTCTGATAATGTGATAATTTGAGGATTGTTAGAATTATTTGTTTGTTCGACAAGTCCTTCACTATTTTCAGCTATCAATTCTTTATAAGTGACAACATTATCAGATGGAAAATGATTTTCATAATACCAGATCGATAATAAGCAAAAGAATAAACTGGCCGCAATACCAGTTAAAAAATAGTTTTTGAAAAACTTTGTACCGGCATTTTTGCTGAAAAGAATTTGATTTTCCTTTTCTTCAATTTTTCGCCAAGTATTTTGAAGCGCTTTTTGAATATCCAATTTCGATAAATTGGATTCCGGAACTTTCATCGCCAACAGCAAATGTCTGGCATCCTGAACGAGTTTTGCACGATGACGGTTTTCTAAAGTCCATTCTTCCCAGCCGTCCTGATCGATTTTTAATAAAACCCAAGACTGGAATGATTCGTCAGACAAAAAGTCTTCAATTTGAGTATATGTGTTACGTTTTTGCATCTAAAAATAAGGTTACAAAAACATAGAGGACAGCACTCTTATTATATACTCACTAAATTGTGATTTTTTTTATTTTTTTTGAAATAAATTTAAAAACTGGTTGCGGATAGCAAAAGTAATAAGGAAAAACTACCCTTCCATTCTCTACGAAGCGTCATCAAACCTCGATGCAACAAATTACTTGCTGATTGGTAATTTACATTAAGCATTTCAGCAATTTGTTCTACGTTAAGACCTTGATGATAACGAAGATATATCGCTTCCTTTTGTCTTCCAGGCAAATCATTCAGTAATTTATTCAAGTGAATCAGTTTTTCTTTGGCATCATCATCAGCTTCTTCCAAAAGTTCGTGATCAACTGAAAATTCAAGCAAAAAAGCAATTGAATCTGTACTAGCAGTTTTACGAAAAATGTGATCGCGTTCGTGTAATCTTGCAATTCGCTTTCGCACGCTAGACAATAAATAAGCTTTTACAACAACTGAGTTTTGAAGTGTATTGCGGTAAATCCAAATATCAGTAAAAACATCTTGAATGCAGTCTTGGACTTTTTCTTCAAATGGAGAAAGCGAATTTCCATAACGAACCAAATCGGCATAATACCTTTCAAATAACATTGAAAATGATTTTTCATCACCCTCTTTCAAGTTATTCCAAAGCGTATTGTCATCAACAACATTAAATAGTAAAGTCGGGGTCTTCATGGTGTTTAGGGGCAAGATTCTCTCCTTGTGAGATTTATTTAATACAAGGATTGTATTTTTTTAACATTATCCTTTAATTTTGTGCGATAAATATATAAAAGCATTTTTTTAAAAACAATTATTTTACAAAAAAGAGACAGTTTCTTAATATAAAAACTGTCCCTTTTTATAGATTTTATAAGGCTTAAAGTTGAATGTTAAAATTATCTTCGGATAATTTATTCAAATAAATCTAAGATTTAACCTTTTTTACCTGTTCTCTATTTTTTTATAAACTTGAAACTTGAACTTCCTTTGTCTGACTTAACTTTTAAAATATAAGTTCCACTTTGAAGTCTTGAAACATCAATTTTTGACGCATTTTCGGGATCTAGAACCGAAATGATCATTTGCCCCAAAATATCAAATATTTGAATTGACTGTTTTTGGATTACATTTTTAGAATCAATATTCAAAACGTCCTTAACGGGATTTGGGTAAATATTAAAATATTGAGAAAACTCAAAATCTTGTGTCCCGAGAGCCTTAAATGTCGAACTTGCCTTATTAGTCAAGATTGGATAATTATAATCAAAATAAATATTGGCTTCATTTGCAAAAGTATCACCTGGTTTTAAAGTTGGCAATGTTTTGATTTTAAAAGAAATATATCCATTTCGATTTACATTGTCAAAAGGAAGATTTATGTTTTCGAAGATAAATTCGACCTTATTTCCATCTGAAATTTTCATCGCATACGGATGGCTTGCACTAACAGGAATTAAAGTTGAAATATCGAATTTTGAAAGATCAATCAAATCTTTAACCACAATATTCTGCGCCATATAAGTTCCTGTATTTTCAAAACGAATCATATAGTGGACATATTCGCCAATCAAAGTTGGCGTAATTACATTTCCTTCAAGGCAAGTTTTATCATTTGGATCGTATGAACCAACTACAATCTGGTTGAAAGCAGATACATTATCCAGAGGTGTTTCATCTGTTGCAGAAGAAGTTGCAGTAGCAGAATAAGAAAGAATATCTCCAAAAGTAACTCCTGCACTATCTGTTGGAGGATTTATACGAAAATTCAAAACAATTTCTCTAATTTCGAAAGGCTTCAAATTAGTGAAATTCCACATAAGTTTATTTAAAGATGTCGAAGAAACCGCAGGACTTGCAGTCGTTAGATCTGAAACGGAATCATCAAATGTTAAACCAATTGTTCCAGATTGGGCTGTATTGCCTTTATTTTTATATATGATTCTGTATTTTGCGGCAAATCCTGGTCTCGCAGGCCAAATTGGCAAAAATGTTACTTCCAAATCGTTATGAACTCCTACTGCTTTTATACAAAAATCTTGCGTATACGGACTAGAAACCGTCGGAAATTCCACTTGTACTGAAGCAGGAGATACGGAAAAGTAACTCGGGTTTTCAAAAACTGGAGTAACATTGTATTTTCCAGCGGCAACTTTTATGTCATATTTACCTAAATCATTACTTATGAAATTCCCTGATTTTGCTACGTCCTCTATTCTAAACTTTAAAAACGAAGCCGGAATATCTGTCGCATCGCAACCATTGTTGTTCAAATCATTACGATTGCTTCCCTGTATCGAAAAACTCTCGCCTCCCGGTGCAAAAGTACAATACGAGTTAACATTGTAATTGGTCACGCCATATTCCTTAAATGCATCTTCAATTTTTGTTATATCATCATCATCTGCACATACATTAGTCAATTTTGGATTTTCTACAATAATGAATTCACTTTCTAAACTTCCGTTCTTTACGTTAATTGTTTCTAAAAGAGGATTTCGAAAAACAGTCAGTGACTTTAAACTAGGCGATTTGCTTAAATCAATCGTTTTTATGTAAGTGTTCCAAATCACAGCAGTTTCTAAACTTACTAAATCATTAAAATTCGAATCTGCTATATCACTCGATTCAACCTCTAGGTTTTGCAATTTTGTTAATTTCGACAAATCGAGACTAATCAATTTATTGTAAGGACAGTAGAGATCCTCCAAATCTAAAGTTTCCTGTAAATTTAAATGTTCAATATAATTTTGACCACATTCCAATATTTTTAATTTTTTCAATCCTGTTAAATCCAATACTGTCGTTTCAGTTTTGTTGCACGATAAAACTAAAAGGTTTGGAAATTTTGTTACATCAAAATTTGAAATTCCAGTCTCACTGTATGAAAATTTTTGCAATGTTTCATATGCAGTAACTTTTAAATTTGTTAATGGATTTGAACCGCAATATAAATTTTCAAGCTTTGTAAACCTACTTAAATCAAGACTTGTAATAGTATTTAAAAAACAAGACAAAGTATGAAACTCATTAGGATTTAAACCCGATAAGTTTATACTAGTCAATAAATTAAAGCTACAACTTAACTGATATAATCTAGGCAATGGAGCGGTAATTTCTAAAGTACTAAATTGATTTCCATCGCATTGAAGTTCTCCGAGGTACAAAAAATCTGAAAAATCAAGGTTTGTAAGCAAATTATACATACAACTTAATCCCGTTAAATTAGATGCTCCAGAATGATTTATGTTTGTAATTTGATTTTCATCGCAATTTACACCACCAAGACTAAGCATATTACTAATATCCAAATCAGAAATTTTATTTGAAGCACAATTTAAAGAAAGTAAATTTGAAAAACTTTTAATACCCACTAATGATGCAATATCAGACTTGCTAACATCTAAATAAATAACATTAGCGGCTTCTGACTGGTCAATATTTCCATCGCCATTTAAATCGATCTTGATTTTTTCTCCAAAGTTACCTTTAGCAATATTATTTACAACATCAGCTTCCAGCAATTTTGCCTTAAACTTAGCGTCTGGAAAATTAATTATCTGAGAATTTACAGAAGAAAAAACACACGATATCAGTAACAGCAAGTAGTTCTTGGTCATAGGGTTAGTTTTGTTTTGGTTTTTAAATATATAAAAAGCAAAAAACAAAACCAAAGATTTCATAAAAAAAGCCTTACTAATTAAAGCAAGGCTTTCAGAATAATTTTATATCAAAAGTAACTTTAGAAAGCTACATTCCATCTTGGCAATTTAGCATTTTCATCTAAGAAATTTTGCAAAACCTGTCCTTCGACCGCAGTTGGAATAGCTTTCACATCAGCATTGAAAGTTTCGTACCAAACTACTTCAAGAGCCGAAATATTCTCTAATTTCATTTGTGCTGGCCAAGAATATTTTCTTCCTGTTTTTGCAAATTGGTGTCCGTTCACGATTTTATCATACAAACCGCCATTTTTGCTTTTTAAAGTTCCGTCATTTTGAACAGTTCCAGTTGAACCAACCATGATAAGTTCTTTCTCTTCTCCTTCTACAGCATAAACCACAAAAATTCCTGCGCTTCCTTCTGGTGCATTGCAAACTTCTTCTAAACTATCTTCAATAGTAAAAACAAAACTGTTGCTTACTTTGAACTTTTTTAAATCTTTACTCATATTTCTTTTTTTAGCCTCTAAGGTACTGAGGTTCTAAGATGCTAAGTTTTTTCTATTTATACCTCAGTATTTTAAAATGTAAAAAAGTCTCAAGTAAATATTGAGACTTTTTTGGAATTTGTTATTTCGAATATTGGATTTTATTATCCAAGTACTTCTTTTACTTTTTTACCAATTTCAGCTGGTGAATCAACAACGTGAATTCCGTTGTCTCTCATGATTTGTTTTTTAGCAGCAGCAGTATCATCAGAACCTCCAACGATAGCACCTGCGTGACCCATTGTTCTACCAGCAGGAGCAGTTTCTCCAGCGATGAAACCAATAACTGGTTTACGGTTACCATCAGCTTTTACCCATTTAGCAGCATCAGCTTCTAATTGACCACCAATTTCACCAATCATGATAATTGCTTCAGTTTCTGGATCGTTCATTAATAATTCGACAGCTTCTTTAGTAGTTGTTCCAATGATTGGATCTCCACCAATTCCGATAGCTGTAGTGATTCCTAAACCTTGTTTTACAACTTGGTCAGCAGCTTCATAAGTTAAAGTTCCTGATTTAGAAACGATACCAACTGTTCCTTTTTTGAAAACGAAACCTGGCATGATACCAACTTTAGCTTCACCTGGAGTGATAACACCTGGGCAGTTTGGTCCAATTAATCTTGAACTTCTTTCTTTAACATAATTATTTGCTTTAATCATGTCTGCAACAGGAATCCCTTCTGTAATAGCAATAATTACTTTAATTCCCGCATCAGCAGCTTCCATAATTGCATCAGCAGCAAAAGCTGGTGGTACAAAAATAATAGATGTATCAGCTCCAGCTTGATCAACAGCATCTTTTACTGTGTTAAAAACTGGACGATCTAAATGGCTAGTTCCTCCTTTTCCTGGAGTAACACCACCAACAACATTAGTACCGTACTCAATCATTTGAGAAGCGTGGAAAGTTCCTTCACTTCCTGTAAATCCTTGAACAATTATTTTGGAATCTTTATTAACTAAAACACTCATGATATATATTTTATGTAGTTTTTAAAATTGTGATGCAAAAGTAAGGTTTTGTAACGTATTTTACCTTTTTATTCTCAAAAAAAATTAAGAAAATTGACTCATTTGATACCCTCGATAAAGTTTATCGTCTTTAATTTGCCAAATCGTTGTAAAATGTGCTAATAACATCTCTTCACGCGGGTTCTCAATCGTTTTCACAAAATGAGAATAACGTACTGAAACTAAGTCATCTTCAGCAATAATATGACTGATTCTGACTTTAGAACGCACATAAGCACGGCTTAATTCATTGGCCATTTCGACCATTGAATCGTAATTCATTTCGATAAGCCCTGTAGTGCTGTTCCACTCTAATATGATGTCAGGATGCAAATAAGTTTTAAGAATTTCACTATCAATCAAGGCATCTGACTTATAAAATTTTTGAACAAATTCTTTAATAGACATATTATTTCAATTTATTTAGAATTTCAGGAATCTTTTTGATATTAGCCAATTGTTTCAACTTTTCTCTTGATTCTTCGATTGGAGTTCCGAAATAAGATTTTCCGCCTTCAACCGATTTTGTGACACCAGTTTGCCCCATGACAACAGCCTTCGCTCCTATCGTGATGCCACTGGTTGTACCTACTTGTCCCCATAAAGTAACTTCATCTTCAATAACAACACAACCTGCAATACCAGTTTGCGATGCAATTAAACATTTTTTTCCAATTACTGTATCGTGCCCAACATGTACTTGATTATCTAACTTTGTACCCTCGCCAATCGTTGTATCGCCGGTAACACCTTTATCTATTGTACAAAGAGCACCAATTCCAACATTGTCTTCAATAACAACTCTTCCGCCAGAAATTAATTGATCAAAACCTTCTGGGCGTTTTTTATAATAAAATGCGTCTGCACCTAAAATGGTTCCTGCATGAATAATCACGTTATCTCCAATTACAGTATAATCGTAAATTGAAACATTGGAATGGATCAAACAGTTTTTACCAATTTTTACGTGGTTTCCAATAAAAGTGTTTGGTTGTATTAAAGTACCTTCCCCAATTTCTGCAGTTGGCGCAACAGCAACATTTGCATATTGAAAAGGTTTGAAATGTTTGGTTAAAGTATTAAAATCTCCGAAAGGATCATCAGAAATTAAAAGTGCTTTACCTTCTGGACATTCAACTTTTTTGTTGATTAAAACAATAGTTGCTGCAGATTGCAAAGCTTTATCATAATATTTAGGATGGTCAACAAAAACTATATCTCCAGGCTCTACAACATGAATTTCGTTCATGCCTTGAACTGGAAAGTCTTTATCTCCTATAAATTCGCAATTAAGCAAATTTGCAATTTCTTGTAAAGAATGAATCTTTGGAAATTTCATATGTTATAATTAGAAAATTTGTCAATTAGAAAACATGTCAATCAGAAAATGAGTCAATTAGAAAATGAATGTTCAAAAATATGCCTATTCAAAAATTATCTAATTGACTCATTGACAAATTATCTTAATCAATAAACTACTCCTTTACACGCTCCATGTAAGAACCTGAAGCTGTATCAATTTTAATTTTATCTCCTTCATTGATAAATAAAGGAACGTTTACAGATGCACCAGTTTCTACTGTAGCATTTTTTGTTGCGTTTGTAGCTGTATTTCCTTTTACTCCCGGCTCAGCGTAAGTAACTTCAAGAATTACAGATGCTGGCATATCTACAGATAAAGGCAAATCAGTTTCAGTGTTGATCTGAACCATTACATTTGTTCCTTCTTTCAACAAATCTGGAGCATCTAAGATGTTTTTGTTTAAAGAAATCTGCTCAAATGTTTCAGCATTCATAAAGTGAAACTCATCACCTTCTGGATATAAAAACTGAAATGTATGTGTTTCAACACGAATAACGTCAATTTTATGTCCTGCTGAAAAAGTATTATCCAATACTTTTCCTGATGTTAAGCTTTTCAATTTTGTTCTTACGAAAGCTGGACCTTTTCCTGGCTTAACGTGAAGAAATTCAATAATTTTATAGATATCGTGATTAAATTTAATACATAATCCGTTTCTAATATCTGATGTAGATGCCATTTTATTTTTATTTTATTTTATTGTTGAATCGTTGAATCGTTTAACTGTTTTTTCGCCTCAACGATTAAACAAATAAACGATTAAACTTTATTTTTAATAGTTCCCTGAATAACCTTTCATAATTCCTCGTGATGAATTTCTGATAAAATCAAGAATTTCATCTCTCTCAGGAGTCGCTTCCATTTCAGCTTCAATAATACTTAAAGCTTGAGTTGTATTGTAATTTTTTTGATATAAAATTCTATAGATTTCCTGAATTTCTCTAATTTTTTCAGTACTGAAACCTCTTCTTCTTAAACCAACTGAATTGATTCCAACGTATGACAAAGGCTCTTTTGCCGCTTTTGTATAAGGAGGAACGTCTTTTCTAACCAAAGATCCACCAGAAATCATAGCGTGATCTCCAATGTGAATAAATTGGTGAATAGCTGCCAAACCACCGATAACCGCATGATTTCCAACAACAACGTGGCCAGCAAGTGCAACACCATTTACAATAATTGCGTTGTTTCCAATTTCGCAATCGTGCGCAATGTGAGCGTAAGCCATCACTAAACAATTGTTTCCAAGAATAGTCTGTCCAGATGCAACTGTGCCTCTATTAATAGTAACACATTCTCTAATAGTACAGTTATCTCCAATAATAGCAAGAGAATCTTCTCCGCCAAATTTTAAATCTTGTGGCACCGCAGAAATTACAGCTCCTGGAAAAATATTACAATTTTTTCCAATACGAGCGCCTTCCATGATGGTCACATTTGAACCAATCCAAGTACCATCACCAATAACAACATTATTGTGGATTGTTGTAAAAGGCTCAATTACAACATTTTTAGCGATTTTAGCGCCAGGATGAACATATGCTAATGGTTGATTCATCTGTAAGTTTTATATTTTAAATTTAAAATAGTCTAATTTGAGGGCAACAAACCTAAACAATAAATTTGATTAATTATTGTTTTCTTGCAATTTGTGCCATTAATTCTGCCTCAGTCACTAATTTTCCGTTTGCATATGCGTTTGCCTGCATGTGACAGATTCCTCTTCTGATAGGAGAAATCAATTCACACTTGAAAATTAAGGTATCACCTGGCAATACTTTATGTTTGAATTTAACATTATCAATTTTCATGAAATATGTCAAATAATTTTCAGGATCTGGAACCGTGCTTAAAACTAAAATCCCTCCTGTTTGCGCCATAGCTTCAACAATTAATACTCCTGGCATAACTGGTGCTTCTGGAAAATGCCCTACGAAGAAATTCTCGTTCATAGTAACATTTTTCAATCCAACCACATGACGATCAGACATTTCAATAATTCTATCAATCAACAAAAATGGAGGTCTGTGAGGCAACATTGCCATGATTTTATGAATATCCATCAATGGCTCTTGATTCAAATCATAAACAGGAACATGGTTACGCTGCTCTATTTTGATGATTTTCGCTAATTTTTTAGCAAACTGCGTATTCACAAAATGACCTGGCTTATTTGCAATAATTTTTCCTTGAATACGAACTCCAATAAGAGACAAATCTCCAATAACATCAAGCAATTTGTGTCTTGCAGCTTCGTTTGGATAATGTAATGTAAGATTATCTAAAACGCCGTTTGGTTTTACAGAAATTTCATCTTTACCAAATGCTTTCTTTAAATTCTCCATTGTTGACTCAGAAATCTCTTTATCAACATAAACAATTGCATTGTTTAAATCACCACCTTTAATAAGTCCGTTTTCTAATAAAGACTCTAATTCATGCAAGAAACTGAAAGTTCTAGAACTTGCAATTTCTGTTTTAAAATCGGCGATACTTTTAAGAGTAGCATTTTGAGTACCTAAAACTTTTGTACCAAAATCTACCATTGTTGTTACTTGATAATCATCGCTAGGCATTACAAGAATTTCGCTTCCAGTTGCTTCATCAGTAAATGAAATTACTTCTTTTACCACGTAAACATTACGTTGAGCATCTTGTTCTTCAATACCAGCTTTTTCTATAGCTTCAACAAAATATTTTGATGAACCGTCCATGATAGGAAGTTCAGAGGCATTTAACTCAATGATAATATTATCCAAATCACATCCAACTACTGCAGCTAGTACGTGTTCTGGAGTTTGTATTTTTACACCTAATTTTTCTAAATTAGTACCTCTTTGGGTATTAACAACATAATTAGCATCAGCCTCAATGACTGGCTGACCTTGCAAATCTACTCTTACAAAAGTGAAACCATTATTAATTGGAGCTGGTTTGAAAGTCATTGTAACTTCTTTTCCAGTATGTAATCCAACTCCTGTTAGTGAAATTTCATTTTTGATGGTCTTCTGTTTAACCATTATTTCCATTTTTTGGGTTTATTATTTGTTTCTTTAATTCTTCAACTTCGGCCACAATTTTTGGTAAGTTTTTAAAATGAACGTATGATTTGTTAAAATCACCATATGCAAGCGCCGGAGATCCTTGCAGCACTTCATCATCTTTGATGTTTCTTGCTACTCCCGATTGTGCTTGAAGCCTGACGTTATTACCTATAATTAAGTGTCCTGCGATACCTACTTGCCCGCCAATCATGCAGTTTTCACCAATTTTAGTTGAACCAGCAACACCGGTTTGCGCTGCAATTACAGTGTTTTTGCCAATTTCAACATTATGGGCGATCTGAATTTGATTGTCTAACTTAACTCCTTTTCTAATAATTGTAGAACCAAGAGTTGCTCTATCTACTGTAGTATTGGCACCAATATCTACATTGTCTTCAATAATAACATTGCCAATTTGTGGTACTTTGCTGTATTCTCCGTCTTCATTTGGAGCAAAGCCAAAGCCATCTGCGCCAATGATAACACCAGAATGAATAGTACAATTGTTTCCAATTACCGTTTCTGAATAAATTTTTGCACCGGCAAAAACAAAAACATTGTCACCAATTGTTACATTGTCGCCAATAAAACTGTTTGGGTAAATTTTCACATTATTTCCTAAAACAACATTTTGACCTATATAACTAAAACTTCCTAAATATAAATTTTCTCCATATTTAGTACCTTCAGACATGAACGACTGAGGTTCTATTCCGTTTTTATTTAATTTTACCTGATTATAAAAATGTAAAAGCTTTGAAAAAGCTGCATATGCATCATCAACTTTTATTAAAGTTGTGCTTATTTCTTGCTCTGGTACAAAGCTGTCGTTAACAATTGTTACTGTCGCTTTTGTAGTATATATGTAGTTAACATACTTTGGGTTAGCCAAAAAAGTAAGCGATCCTTCTTCGCCTTCTTCTATTTTAGATAGCCGAGAAACTTCTGCATTGGGATTCCCAACAACTTCTCCTTCTAAAATTCCTGCTATTTGTTCTGCTGTAAATTTCATTGCGACAAAAATATAAAAAATAGATTTTAAATGTTAATTTTAGATAAGTTGTTTTGGGAAACAGATGTAATATTTTGTTACCAATTTAGATAACGATTTCAAATTCAGCTGATCAGAGGCTTCAACAACATCTTCAATTGTTTTATCTTTTTTCAAAATTCGTATCGGTTCAGCAGCTTTACTATATGCCTGGTTTTTAATTTTTCCTCTAAAAATAAAATAACCAGCTTCTAATTGTGAAATTTTATGATCTTCTGCAAATTCTTCTTTCATGGACTGAGATTCTTCCATCGGAATTTTCTCTGCACTCATTTTTATCTTAAGCAAATCTCTGTTAATGATCATTTTACTCAATGTAGAAAGTATAAAATCATCTTGTCTTTGCCATGCTTTTAAGGCACTAATAATATCAAAATCATCTAATTGAGAAAACAAGTCTAATTTTTCGGCATCAAAATCTTCTAGCGAGATTTTATTTTGCATAAAATATAAAAGGGGTTCGCTGCAAGGAAGCTTTACTCCTTTTAAAGTCAATTCTTTTGCTCTTTTCAAGACTTTCATCAAAATCAATTCGGCTACCAAACTTGTTTTGTGTAAATACGCCTGCCAATACATCAATCGTCTTGAAAGCAGAAATTTCTCTACAGAATAAATCCCTTTTTCTTCTATAACTAAAACGTCATTTTCAACATTCATCATCTGGATCAAACGCTCAGAATTCACATTTCCTTCTGCTACTCCAGTATAAAAACTGTCACGTTTTAAATAATCCATTCGATCCATATCCAATTGACTCGAAATCAATTGCAACATAAATTTTCTGTGATATTCTCCTTTGAAAACCTGAATAGCTAAACTTAATTTTCCATCAAATTCTTCATTCAGCTGATTCATAAATAATAGAGAAATCGCCTCATGATGAACATCTTCAACAATACTTTTTTCCATTGCATGAGAAAACGGCCCGTGTCCTATATCATGAAGTAAAATCGCTATCAACAACGCATTTTCTTCTTCTTCAGAAATTGCAACATCTTTGAAACGAAGCGTGTCTATTGCTTTTTTCATCAAATGCATACATCCCAAAGCATGGTGAAAACGCGTATGATTAGCTCCTGGATAAACCAAATACGAAAGCCCCATCTGTGAAATACGGCGTAAACGCTGAAAATATGGATGCTGAATTAGATCGTAAATAAGTTCGTTCGGGATGGTAATAAACCCGTAAATGGGATCATTGAATATTTTTAACTTATTAATATGAGTCACTATTTGGTTATTTTTAGGTCAACAAATATAAGTAAATAACTATAGTTTTTCATTTAAATATTGACATTAAATTCAACTGATTTTTAGACAAATAGTTAAAAATCAAAAAGATTTTATCTAAAAAATAGGCTTCATTTTTCTGAAATTTATACTATTTTTAATACTTTTTAAGTTCTATAACTCTAAATTGCATCAAATTAATTTACTTATGGATAAGATAAAAATACTTTGGGTCGATGATGAAATCGATCTTTTAAAGCCTCATATATTATTTCTGGAGAAAAAAAATTATTCGGTAACGACTTGCAACAACGGCCTTGATGCTATTGCTTTATTTGAAGAAGATAATTTTGACATTGTTTTTTTGGATGAAAATATGCCAGGAATGAGTGGCTTGGAGACGCTTTCGGAAATGAAAGAAAAAAAATCAGCCATTCCGATGATTATGATCACCAAAAGTGAGGAAGAATATATAATGGAGGAAGCTATTGGATCAAAAATCGCTGATTACTTGATAAAACCTGTAAATCCGAATCAGATTTTGCTGAGCTTAAAGAAAAATCTGGACGATTCAAGACTGATTACGGAGAAAACAACATTAGATTATCAGAAGGAATTCAGAAAAATTTCAATGGAATTAGCAATGGTCAATTCTTATGAAGATTGGGTTGAGTTGTACAAAAAACTGCTTTTTTGGGAATTAAAACTGGAGGACATCAACGACACTGCGATGATTGAAATTCTGGAATCTCAAAAAGTAGAAGCCAATTCTCAATTCGGGAAATATATCGAGAGAAATTACGAAGATTGGTTCGCTCCAAAAGCCGACAAGCCTATTCAATCGCACAATTTATTTAAAGAATTAGTTGTTCCCGAATTAAAAAAGAAAGACAAACCTATCTTGTTTGTCGTAATTGACAACTTAAGGTATGATCAATGGAAATCATTTGAAACGGTTGTTTCCAACTATTATAAATTAGAAAAAGAAGTTCCGTATTTTTCCATTCTGCCAACAGCGACACAATACGCGCGAAATGCGATTTTTTCTGGTTTATTGCCAATTGAAATGGAAAAACAATTTCCGCAATATTGGAAAAATGATGTTGAAGATGGCGGAAAAAATCTTTATGAAGCAGAATTTTTATCAGCTCAATTAAAACGCTTAGGACTAAATATTAAGGAGGATTATTTTAAAATCACGAATTATGCGGGCGGGAAAAAACTAGCAGAAAACTTTAGAGCTTTAAAAGAAAATGACTTGGTAACAGTTGTTTACAATTTTGTCGATATGCTTTCGCACGCTAAAACCGAAATGGAAGTAGTAAAAGAACTTGCTTCTGACGACAAAGCGTATCGTTCCCTAACATTAAGCTGGTTTAAAAACTCACCTTTATTAGACCTTATTCAACAAGCACAATTGCTAGGTTTCAAATTAATTTTGACAACAGATCACGGAACAATTAATGTAAAAAATCCGTCGAAAGTTGTGGGAGATAAAAATACAAGCCTAAATTTGCGTTATAAAACGGGACGCAGTTTAACGTACGAACAAAAAGATGTTTATGTGGTAAAAGAACCAAAAACAATTGGTTTGCCTGCCATAAATATGAGTAGTTCGTTTATTTTTGCCAAAAATGATTTTTTCTTGGCTTACGTAAACAATTACAACCATTATGTGAGCTATTACAAAAACACGTACCAGCACGGCGGAATTTCATTAGAAGAAATGATTATTCCGTTTTTAGTTTTTAATCCTAAGTAGAAAAAGTCGCCACGAGTTTCACGAGTTTGCACTATTTTTTTAGTCAAAAAATAAAACTCAATTCGTGAAATTCGTGGCAAAAATAAAAACAAAATGAACATCGTTTTTTCATTAGATCAAATTCAAGAAGTTGCTCAACAGATTTTAGACTCAAATCCTAAAAAAATCATTCTTTTTAACGGAGAAATGGGAGTTGGAAAAACAACTTTAATCAAACAATTGTGCAAAAGTTTGGGCGTTCAAGATGCCACAAGCAGTCCAACTTTTTCTTTAGTTAACGAATATTACACTTCTAATAATCAAATCGTTTACCACTTCGATTTTTATAGATTAAACAAAGAAACTGAAGCGTTAGATATGGGCGTTGATGATTATCTATATTCTGGAAATTGGTGTTTTATTGAATGGTCTGAAAAAATTAAAAATCTTCTTCCTGAAGAAACTTCAACAATAACAATTGAGTTGTTGGCAGATGGAAAGAGAAGTTTAGAATTAATTTAAAATTCCTCAGTGATTGACAAAACTTACACAAAGATTTGCAAAGATTTTAAAATATTTCTTTGTGTTTCTCTGCGTAAGCTTTGTGAATCTCTGCGAAACAATGTACAATAATGAATACCCACAACACCGTAGAAATAATCCCCTTTTCTCCCGATTTAAAAGAGCACATCAAAACCCTAAATATTGCTTGGCTTGAAAAATACTTTAAAGTAGAAGAAAAAGACAAGCTTACACTTTCAAATCCACAGGAAGAAATAATAGATAAAGGCGGCATGATTTTCTATGCTAGATATAATAGTGAAATTCTTGGAACTGCATCTTTAATGAAGGTTGATGATTCGATATTTGAATTAAGCAAAATGGCGGTTTCAGACAAAGCGCAAGGCTTAGGAATTGGCACTAAACTTCTTGAACATTGCTTTAATGTGGCTAAAGAAAATAATATCAAAACGCTCATTTTGTATTCAAATACTATTTTGCTACCAGCAATTCATCTTTACAGAAAATTCGGTTTTATTGAAATCCCTTTAGAAGCGGGCATTTACGAAAGAGCCGACATAAAAATGGAGAAAAAAATATCTTAACATTGTCATTACAGTATTAGCAGAATTTTTGCACTAATTTTAAATCTTTTTACGTAATTTGTACCTTTAATTTTTTGCACCACCCATGTCAATCACGTTAACTCCATTTACAAAACAACAATTACTGCCGCAGGAAGAAAAACTTGAGGTTGGTCGTTTTAAAAGAGAACTTTTTATAGGAATTCCTAAAGAAACAAGTTATCAGGAACGCCGTATTTGCCTCACTCCAGATGCCGTAAATTCATTAACATATGAAGGTCATCGCGTTATGATTGAATCTGGAGCCGGTGAAAGTTCGAGTTATACCGATAAAGAATATGCGGATGCTGGTGCAGAAATCACAAAAGATACAAAAAGAGTTTTTGGCTGTCCCTTTCTATTAAAAGTAGAACCGCCGACTTTAGCCGAAATTAAAATGATAAACCCTGAAACGGTTATCATTTCTGCTATTCAATTGAAAACCAAAAAGAAAGAGTATTTTGAGGCTTTGGCACAAAAGAAAATTACTGCTCTTGCTTTTGAATATATTAAAGATGAAGACGGATCTTATCCTGCTGTAAAATCTTTAAGCGAAATTGCCGGAACTGCTTCAATCTTAATTGCAGCCGAATTAATGATCACAGATGAATTTGGAAAAGGACTTTTATTCGGAAACATTACTGGCGTCCCTCCTACTGAAGTTGTGATTTTAGGCGCAGGAACTGTTGGAGAATTTGCAGCAAAAACCGCAATTGGACTTGGTGCAAACGTAAAAGTTTTTGATAATTCGATCACCAAATTACGTCGTTTACAAAACAATTTAAATCAACGAATTTTCACTTCAACTATTCAGCAAAAAGGACTTTTAAAAGCTTTGAGACGTTGCGATGTAGCGATCGGTGCAATGCGAGGCAAGGAACGTTGCCCAATTGTAGTTACTGAAACAATGGTGGAGCACATGAAAAAAGGCGCCGTTATTGTTGATGTCAGCATTGATACCGGCGGATGCTTTGAAAGCTCTGAAGTGACTACGCACGAAAAACCAACTTTCATTAAAAACAACGTTTTACACTATTGTGTACCAAATATTCCTTCTCGATATTCTAAAACTGCCTCATTATCAATTAGTAACATCTTAACACCTTATCTACATCAGATAGCCGAAGATGGTGGTTTAGAAAGCGCAATTAGATGTAACAAAGGACTTAAAAACGGAATTTATCTCTATCACGGAATCTTGACAAATAAAGCAATTGGCGACTGGTTCGATTTACCCGACAACGATATTAATTTACTTGTATTTTAAAGGAACTTTAATGTACCTTTGCAAAAATTTTATTTCATGAAGTTCGTACACCGTTTTGCATATTATTTGATTGGTTTGGTTATGGGATGCTTTTTTGTAGCCCTTGTATTTAGCGGAAAAGATACGCGATGCAATTATTTTCCGAACGCGAGAGTTTTGAATAACTTAAGAACAAAACCTTTTCAATATTCAGATAAAGCAATTCAGACTTTAAACGAAAAATGGGTTGACACTGCCGATATCAAAAATACTTTAACATATGGCGATGTTGATTTTGACCAGAGTAATGTTCCGTTCAAAAAAGGAAAATTGTATATCATTGAAGGAAAAACAGCAAAAAATCAAGAGATTATTTTGAAAGTTGTAAATTTTGAAAACAAGGCTGTTTTAGAGGAGATTATTAAGAAAGAATCTGAAAAATAAGAAGCTAATTTCTAAATTTTATATAGTCCCTAAGGGACACGATACGACTTAGATTTCATTTTCTACCAATATGCAACTCCTAAAGGAGTTATCTCGTAGAGATTAAATCTTGGTAGAAACATATCCAAGCTATCAATTGTCCCTTAGGGACTAAATCTAAGTTTAAACAGTTTTTTTTTACAACCAATCAATTTCCTTAATCCCTTTCGATTTCAAAAATTCATTTGTTTTGCTGAAATGTTTGTTTCCGAACCATTTTCCTTGATTGGCACTCATTGGCGATGGATGCCCAGATTCTAAAACATAATGTTTTGAACGATCAATTTTCAAGCCTTTTTTCTGAGCGAAGCTTCCCCATAAAAGAAAAACGATATTTTCTTTTTGATCAGATATAGCTTGAATAACAGCATCTGTAAAAAGATTCCATTTCAAGTGTTTATGACTATTTGGACTGTCTTTTCTAACGGTTAATGACGCGTTCAAAAGCAAAACGCCTTGTTGTGCCCATTTTTCAAGATTACCAGATGTTGGCATAAAAATCGAATCAAAATCGGTGTTTATTTCTCTGAAAATATTTCGAAGCGACGGTGGAATTTTGACATTATCATTTACTGAAAAACTTAAGCCATTAGCTTCTCCTTCACCATGATAAGGATCTTGACCAATAATGACAACTTTTAAATCCTTGAAACTACAATTATTAAAAGCAGAAAAAATCAATTCAGCTGGCGGGTAACAAGTATGCGTTTTATATTCAACATCCAAAGCATCCATTAATTCGATAAAATATGGTTTTTGGATTTCGTCTTTTAAAACCGCTTGCCAGTCTTGCGCTAAATCAATTTTCATTTTAAAATTTTATTACAAATTACGCAAAGTTTTATTCAAACTGCCAATAATTAGTGCAATTTCGTTTTAAAACTTTGTAACTTTGAAATCTTTACAACTCACGATACATAATGATATCTATTACAGAAAAAACATTACAAGATTTACAATTTCCAACGGTGCTTGAAACTATTTCGGCCGGCTGTAACACAGACATTGGAAAAGAAAAAGCTTTAAAAATAACACCTTTCAGAGATAAAGAAACGTTGATGCAGTCTTTAATGCAGACTTCAGAATATGTATCTTCATTTCAAAACAATAACGCCATTCCGAATCACGGATTTGACGCCATTACGCACGAAATTAAATTTCTTGCCATTGAAGACAGTTTTCTAGAAGTGGGAAGTTTTAGAAAAATCGCCAATCTTTCGGCAACGACAAATGTCTTATTGAACTTCTTAAAAAAATTCGATGATTATTATCCCAACATCAATGCGAGAGCTTCACGCGTTGAATTAACAAAAGATATTATCACCGCGATTGATGCAATCGTTGATAAATATGGAGAAATAAAAGATAATGCTTCACCAGCTTTAGCAAGTATTCGCCAGAATATGAATTTGGTTCGCGGTAAAGTAAACCAAAGTTTTGGAGTAGCTTTAACTCAGTATAACGGTTTAGGATATTTAGACGATATTAAAGAAAGCTTTGTGCAAAACCGCAGAGTTTTAGCAGTTTTAGCAATGTATCGACGCAAGGTAAAAGGCTCTATTTTAGGAAGTTCAAAAACCGGAAGTATTGCTTATATTGAACCAGAAGCTACTTTGAAATATTCAAGAGAATTAGCTAATCTAGAATATGAGGAAAAGGAAGAAATTACGAGAATTTTAAAGAATTTATCAAATGTAATTCGTCCGTTTTTACCTTTACTTATTGAATATCAAGATTTTTTAAGTGATATTGACGTTGTTGCAGGAAAAGCAAAATACGCAAATCGAATCAATGCGATTTTGCCAACAATCACTGAAGAAAGAAGATTGTTTTTTAGAGAAGCTTATCACCCAATTTTATACCTTAATAATAAGGAGAAAAAAGAAGTTACACATCCGCAAACAATTGAGTTAAAACAAGAAAACCGAATTATTGTAATTTCTGGACCAAATGCCGGAGGAAAAACAATTTCCTTAAAAACGGTTGGATTGTTACAATTGATGCTGCAATCTGGAATTTTAATTCCGGTTCACGAAAGAAGTGAAACTTTCTTGTTTGACAGAATTCTGACAGACATCGGCGATAACCAATCTATTGAAAATCACTTAAGTACATACAGCTATCGATTAAAAAACATGAATTATTTCTTGAAGAAATGCAACAAGAAAACCATGTTTTTAATTGACGAATTTGGTACAGGTTCTGATCCGGAACTGGGAGGAGCTTTGGCTGAAATTTTCTTAGAAGAATTTTATCATAGAGAAGCTTTCGGAATTATCACAACACATTATTCTAATTTAAAAATTCTCGCAAACGAATTGCCTTTCGCAACAAACGCCAATATGATGTTTGATGAAAAGTCTCTTGAACCAATGTATAAACTGGCCTTAGGTCAGGCAGGAAGTTCTTTTACTTTTGAAGTCGCTCAAAAAAATGGTATTCCGTTTGGATTGATTAATCGTGCGAAAAAGAAAATCGAAGTTGGAAAAGTTCGTTTTGACAAAACCATTGCAACGCTTCAGAAAGAGCGTTCGAAATTGGAAAAAACTTCTTTGAATTTAAAAGAAGAGGAAACTCGTGCGCGCGAGGAAAGCAAAAAGATGGAAAACATCAATACGAGAATTCAACAGAAATTAGAAAGCTATCAGGAATTGTATGATAGCAATCAGAAGATTATTTATATCGGACAAAAAATTGATGATATTGCCGAAAAGTATTTTAACAACAAAAACAAAAAAGAACTTATTGGCGAATTTTTGAAAATTGTTGAAATTGAAAATTCAAAACGTAAAAAAGCAACTCCAAAAGAAGTCAAAGCAAAAGTTGAAAAACAAAAGGAAATTATTGCTGAAGTTCAAGTGAAAGTCGAAGAAATTCGAAAAGAGAAAAAAGAGAAAAAACTTAAACCTGTTATCGAAAAACCAAAACCAATTTTAAAAGTTGGTGATCGTGTTAGAATGTTAGACGGAAGATCTGTTGGAAGTATCGATTCAATCGAAAAAAATAAAGCAACAGTAAATTACGGAATTTTTACATCGAAAGTCAGTTTGGATGAATTAGAATTGGTAGAAGCTGTTAAGAAATAAAGTTTTCTGTTGAAGTGGTAGTTTTCAATTTAAAAATGCTGAAAAAACAACACAAATTAAAATAAAGTGATTTAAGGAACGTTTTTATTATAAACAACAAAAGTTGTCATTAATTTTTAAAAATTGATTTAAGGCTATATATTGAAGCTGTTTACGATTCTGAAAAATGATACCTATCTTAAAAATTATAACTAAAAACTATAAATAATAAAAAACCTACAAACAATAATTTTTGTTAGTTTTGTCATTGCGAGGAACGAAGCAACCGCACTAAAATAGTTAAGCTAAAGTTTAAGCGACAATGAGATTGCTTCGTTCCTCGCAATGACTTAACAATAAAATTATGAAACCAGGTTTTGTTTATATTATTACCAATAAATACCAGACCGTCGTTTATACTGGAGTAACATCAAATCTCCCAAAAAGAATTTTAGAACATAAAAACAAAAAATATCCAAAATCATTTTCAGCTCGTTATGATGTAAATATTTTAGTTTATTACGAACAATTTCAATGGATTGAAGATGCAATAACAAGAGAAAAACAAATAAAAGCCGGATCAAGAGAAGCGAAAAACAATTTGATACGTTCAATAAATCCAACTTGGAAAGATTTGTTTGAAGAAATTGAGGATATAATGATTATATAATAAAATTGTAATGGAAAAACATCGTGAGATTGCTTCGTTCCTCGCAATGACCGAAAAAAATAAAAAAATAATACTATTTGATGGAATTTGCAATCTATGCGATTCGGCGGTGCAATTTATTATCAAACATGACAAAAAAGATGTTTTTAGATTCGTTGCTCTACAGTCAGAATTGGGGATTTCTATTTGTAAACATTTAGGAATCAGTTTTTCTAAAATGGACAGTATTATTTTGTATGATCCTGGAACAGCATATTTTTATAAATCTTCGGCCGTGATTGAAATTGCTAAAGATTTTGGTGGATTTTGGAAATTGATTTTAATTTTCAGAATTGTACCTATTTTTATTAGTGACCGAATTTATGATTATGTCGCAAAAAACAGATACAATTGGTACGGAAAGAAAGAGAGCTGTATGATTCCCACTCCGAAATTGAAAAGCAAATTTCTTTAAATTTTTAATTCCAATTTCCACATTATTGTCATTTCGACGAAGGAGAAATCCTCGCAAGTAACTCCGTAACGAAAACCCATTCTTTGTCGAGCTTCTCGCGAAGATTTCTCCTTCGTCGAAATGACAAACAAAGCGGAAAAATCCAAATAAAAATAAAAATCCCAAATTCACAATCCCGAGGCTTCGGGAGGAATTTGGGATTTTTTTATTGAAAATTAGATCGTATTATCTAATCAATTTTCTGTATTTCAAACGTTTCGGAGTTAAATCACCACCAAGACGTTTCTTTTTGTTTTCTTCATAATCAGAGAAACTTCCTTCGAAGAAATAAACTTCAGAATCTCCTTCAAAAGCTAGAATGTGTGTACAAATTCTATCCAAGAACCATCTGTCGTGAGAAATAATTACTGCACAACCAGCGAAATTCTCCAAACCTTCTTCAAGAGCTCGAAGTGTATTTACGTCAAGGTCATTCGTAGGCTCATCCAGTAAAAGTACGTTTCCTTCTTCTTTCAAAGTCATTGCTAAGTGCAAACGATTACGCTCACCACCTGAAAGCATTGAAACTTTTTTGTTTTGCTCTCCACCTCCAAAGTTGAAACGTGATAAATAAGCTCTAGAATTTACTTGCTTTCCGCCCATCATAATCAATTCCTGACCGTCAGCAAAATTTTCCCAGATTGATTTATTCGGATCAATATTAGAATGCGATTGATCTACGTAAGCGATTTTTACCGTTTCACCAACTGAAAATTCACCACTATCTGTAGCTTGCTCATCCATAATCATTTTGAAAATAGTCGATTTACCAGCACCGTTTGGTCCAATAATCCCAACAATACCAGCTTGTGGCAAAGTAAAGTTCAAATTATCATACAATAATTTATCACCAAAAGCTTTTGCAACATTTTTAGCTTCAATTACATTTGTTCCTAAACGAGGACCATTTGGAATGTAGATCTCTAAATTCTCATCAAGTTGTTTTTGATCTTCATTCAATAATTTATCGTAATTCTGTAAACGCGCTTTTTGTTTAGTCTGACGACCTTTTGCACCTTGACGAACCCATTCCAACTCACGTTCTAAAGTTTTTCTACGTTTAGAAGCCACTTTTTCTTCCTGAGCCATACGGTTTGATTTTTGATCCAACCAAGAAGAATAATTTCCTTTCCATGGAATACCTTCTCCTCTATCCAACTCAAGAATCCAACCCGCAACGTTATCCAAGAAATAACGGTCGTGCGTTACTGCAATAACAGTTCCTGCATATTGTGCCAAATGCTGCTCCAACCAAAGTACTGACTCAGCATCAAGGTGGTTAGTAGGCTCATCAAGCAACAGTACATCAGGCTGTTGTAATAATAAACGACATAAAGCAACACGACGGCGCTCACCTCCTGAAAGGTTTTTAATTGGCGTATCTCCTTCTGGCGTACGCAAAGCATCCATTGCAATTTCTAATTTTGTATCGATTTCCCATGCACCAAGCGCATCAATTTTGTCTTGCAATGCTGCTTGACGGTCCATCAATTTATCCATTTTATCTGGATCTGAGTAGTTCTCTTCAAGACCGAATAAATCATTAATCTGGTTGTATTCTTCTAAAACAGCCATCGTTTCTGCAGCTCCTTCGCGAACAACTTCGATAACAGTTTTAGAATCATCAAGAATTGGTTCTTGCTCTAAATAACCTACAGTATAACCAGGCTGAAAAACAACATCTCCTTGATAGTTTTTATCAACCCCTGCAATAATTTTTAAAAGAGAAGATTTTCCAGAACCGTTAAGTCCCAAAATACCAATTTTAGCTCCATAAAAGAAACTCAAATAAATATTTTTAAGTACCGGTTTGTCTGCTCCCTGATAGGTTTTGCTCAATTTCTGCATTGAGAAAATTACTTTCTTATCGTCTGACATTTTCTATATTTTTTATTTATTATTCTTATTTTAAATTGTAAGCAAGTTCAAAAATCAAACCCTGCCTTTTAAAGCATTAAAAACCCATGCATTAGCCAAGAAACCAACTCCAACAGCACCAAATCCCCAGCCAGAAACATCACTGTATCTAAAGATTCCAAGACCTATAAGCAACAATCCCATAAGCACCATTATAAAAGTAGCCCATCCTAAAACGGTATTTTTATTCATTCCCATAATTGTGTAATTATTTTTTAATCTGATTAATTTTTAGAAAGGCAAATATCGTGAATTATTACGGCTTAATTAAATATTTTATAGAGCATTTCTTTAAGTAAATCTGATTGAGGTAAAGCATTGGCTCCTACACCTTTACTCTTAACATCAATATCGCGCAACGCCCCAACAATCTGACTTACTTTTCGCATTGGATAATTTTTAATCGCCAAATCGTATTCTTTCAAGAAATATGGATTTACTCCAATGGCAGCCGCAACGTTTTTTGGATTTTTATCTTTTAAACCATGATACTTTAAAAGCTGTACGAAGAATCCAAATACTAATCCAGTAGTCATTACTAAAGGATATTCTTTAGGATTATGTGCAAAGTTTTCTGCTATTTTATAGGCTTTCAACTGATTGCGTTCTCCAATTGCTTTTCGCAATTCGAATACATTATAATCTTTGCTAAAACCAATATTTTCCTCAATATGCTGAGGCGTAATCATCGTTCCTTGTGGTAAAATAATCTGCAATTTTTCAAGTTCGTTATTGATTTTACTCAAATCTGTTCCTAAAAATTCAACTAACATGGCATTTGCTTTTGGGTCAATTGTATATTTTTTTCCCGCTAGAACACGTTTGATCCAGTCTCCTACCTGATTTTCGTATAATTTTTTGCTTTCGTAAACCAAACCATTTTGAGCTAATACTTTAGTTACTTTCTTGCGTTTGTCAAGTGTTTTGTATTTATAGCAAAAAACCAAAACCGTAGTTTCCATCGGATTATTGGCATACGATTCAAGCTTATCAATATTTCTGGATAAATCTTGCGCTTCTTTTACAATAACAACTTGACGTTCAGCCATCATAGGATAGCGCTTGGCCGTTGAAACAATATCTTCAATTGAAACATCTCTTCCGTATAAAACTGTCTGGTTAAACCCTTTCTCCTCTTCAGCAAGAACATTCTCCTCTATATATTCAGATAATTTATCTATATAATAAGGTTCTTCACCCATTAAAAAATAAATTGGCTTGATATTTCCTGCCTTGATATCGTTAACAATTTTTATTACTTCCTCCATTAAAAATTTTGTTTCAAGTTCAAAGTTTCTCCCGAAGTCTCGGGACTAGTTCCAAAATTTGAAACTTTATCCCGAGACTTCGGGAGAAACCTGAAACTATTTTATATTTTTGCTTTATGCAGCAATTAAATTTCCCAGCTTACACTTTCCGATTCAAAAATAGCGAAAATAAAGTGTCTATTTTTGATGAAATCAGAAAAAAATTTATCATTCTTACCCCAGAAGAATGGGTTCGGCAACATGTTGTTCATTATTTAATCAACGAAAAAAAATATCCAAAATCGTTGATAAATGTTGAGAAAGTTTTAAAAGTCAACGGATTAAGAAAGAGATATGATGTTGTAGTTTTCAACCCAGATGGCTCCATACACATACTTGTAGAATGCAAAGCGCCCGAAGTAAAAATCTCTCAGGCAACTTTTGATCAAATTGCTCGTTATAATATGACAATGCAGGCACGGTTTTTGAATGTCACAAACGGACTAAACCATTTTTATTGTCAAATGGATTTTGAAAACGAAAAATATGAGTTTTTAAGAAGCCTGCCTGATTATAAAGAAAACCATTAAAATAAATAATTTAGAAGCTTTTGGATAAAATAGCAGTTGTCATTTTAAATTGGAACGGAGTAAAATTGCTTGAGCAGTTTTTACCCTCTGTTATTCAATTTTCTGAAGAAGCGACAATATATGTTGCCGATAACGATTCCATGGATAATTCAGTTGAATTTGTTCAACAAAATTTCCCTACAGTAAAAATTGTAAAAAATACTGGTAATTATGGTTTTGCAAAAGGTTACAACGATGCGCTGAAAAATATTAATGCAGAAATTTATGCTTTAGTCAATTCAGATATCGAAGTAACTAAAGATTGGCTTAAACCAATTATTGAAACTTTTGACAATGAAAAGCAAACCGGAATTATTCAACCAAAAATCCGTGATTTTAAAAACAAAGAATATTTTGAATATGCTGGTGCCGCAGGTGGTTTCATAGATAAATTTGGTTTTCCGTTTTGCAGAGGAAGAATTTTTGAGACTGTAGAAAAAGACAACGGTCAATATGATGAAAACCGCGAATTATTTTGGGCTTCTGGCGCTTGTTTTTTTATCAGAAAAAATGTTTTTGATGAATTAGGAGGTTTTGATGAAAGCTTTTTTGCTCATCAGGAAGAAATCGATTTATGTTGGCGCGCTTTGAATGAGGGACATATTATAAAGTACAATTACAAGTCTCTTGTTTATCATGTGGGTGGCGCAACGCTCCAGCAAGGGAATCCAAAAAAAACGTATCTAAATTTTAGAAACTCGCTATTAATGCTTGTCAAAAATTTACCCAAAAGAGGATTGTTCTGGGTAATTTTTCTTCGAATGGTTTTAGATGGCATTGCAGGTATCCGTTTTCTTACACAAGGGAAATTCAGCCATACTTTTGCCATTTTAAAGGCACATTTCTCTTTTTATTGTCTATCTTTAAGGTATCTGAAAAAAAGAAAAGATTTTCAAATACAGCAATACTATGCCGTAAAAAGCATCGTTTTTCTGTATTACATCAAAAAATTACTGGTTTTTAAAGAAATCTTTAACAGTAATCAAAATATTAAAAACTAAATTTGTAATCAACGTTTAATTAAATATAATACCTATGAGAAAAATAGTTATCGCACTATCAGTATTAATGGCCTTAACTTCGTGTGTATCGAAAAAGCAATACGCAGCACTTGAAGCTAAGAACAAAGAGACACAAGACTTATTAAATTCTTGTACTGTGAAATTAAATTCTTGTCTAGAAGAAAAAGCTGGTTTAGCTGCTACAGTTGAAGGCTTAAAATCACATAACCAAGATTTGATCAACAGTTCTAAAGATTTGACTGTTTTAACTACTAAAGGAGCTGAAAACCTAGAAAAATCATTGGAAAGCCTAAAAGAGAAAGACTTAAAAATATCAAGACTTCAAGATGCTCTTACGAAAAAAGACAGTGTAACTTTAGCTTTAGTTACAAGTTTAAAAGGAGCTGTTGGAATCAACGATCCAGATATCGAAATCAATGTTGAAAAAGGAGTTGTATTTATTTCTATCGCTGACAAATTGTTATTCAAAAGCGGAAGTTATGACGTAAGCGACAAGGCAAAATCTGTTTTGGCTAAAGTTGCTAAAGTTGTAAATGACAAACCTGATTTTGAATGTATGGTTGAAGGACACACAGATGACGTTCCTTACAAAAGCAACGGAGTTTTGTTAGACAACTGGGATTTAAGTGTTAAACGTTCTACTTCAATTGTTCGTGTTTTAACAAACGACTTAAATGTTAACCCTGCAAGATTAATCGCTGCTGGTAGAAGTTCATATGTGCCATTAGTTGCTAATGACAGCCCAGAGAATAAAGCGCGTAACAGAAGAACTCGTATCGTGGTTATGCCAAAAATCGATCAGTTCTACGATATGATTGAAAAAGAAATGAAAAAACAAGCTAAATAATCCTTGTTTGACATATCATAAAAACAGAAAAAGCAGGTCTTACGACCTGCTTTTATGTATCCTTAATTTTTTTAATAACCAATTAAATATAAATCAAGAATAGCATTATTTTTAATCAACTAACTAAATTTTAACTATAATAAAGTTAATGATTATTTTTTAACATTTACACAATTTCAGTTTTTTTTTACAAATACACCATGTTGCTAGTTTCAAAATTACAATTATTCTATCCCATAATTTAAAGGCAACATATCTCCAACTCTCTTTTCCGAAATTTTCCCTGAAAAAAGTATGTCTTCAATATTTGAATTATTTCCATATTTGTAAATATAAAAACTATTTGTTTCAAAAGTAATCTTCGAGGCTTCTTTTTTATCAAATATTAGATTATAAACCGCTACAATTTTTTTTGAGTTTAGATTTGTATTTCCACTTTTATCCTGATCAATTAATTCTACTTTTGCAAAATCGCCTTCTTTGGTTATTTTGAAGCATTTAGTTGGATCCTGAATATATTTACCTTTAAACAATAAAAACTTCTTCGCTTCCCATTCTGCATCTGCTAAGTTTCTGAAAAACTGAATTTGAGATCCCTGAAATGTTTTTTCTCGTTTTTTTAAAACTTTAGCACTATTATCAATTTCTTCAAATCGGCTTACGCCACCGTAAAAATTCTTAAATGCATCTAATGAATTAATACTAAATCTATTAAAAGAAAC
This sequence comes from Flavobacterium daemonense, assembly GCF_007341385.1. Classification (GTDB taxonomy): domain Bacteria; phylum Bacteroidota; class Bacteroidia; order Flavobacteriales; family Flavobacteriaceae; genus Flavobacterium; species Flavobacterium daemonense. The sequence continues at coordinate 288,459 of NZ_VJYD01000001.1, read as the reverse complement.
TTCAAAAATTACCAACTCAAAATTAATTTTATATCCTAAGGCCGGATTTATAATTACCAAAGGTTTATCTGAAGAGGCTGTAAAAAGTAAATTCTTTTTATCATAATTAAATTTAATATCATCTTCATTTGTAATAATTGCTGATTTCGCATTACTGGTTTTTCCCAAAAAATATTCTCTAAACAATTTTAATTTCTGTGCTCTTGTAAACTCATTATTATTTTTAACAACAACTTCTTTAAGTTCATTTTCCGAAATTTTCATTTTTATATTTAATGGTTTCGAAGCATCTAACCCCGATAGATACTCGGTCTGATATCCAAGTAAGCTAATCACTAAAATACTATTAGCATTAGGTTCATATTTGATAGAAAATTCCCCATAAGCATCTGAAACTGTTGAAATCGTTGTGCCATCATAGTAAATATTCACACCTTCTAACGGAGTATTATCTTTGCCTGTAATTTTACCATTAAGATTATGTTGCGAAAATATAGCAACCGCAGAAAACAAAAATAAAAGAGTTAGAAGTTTTTTCATTAAAGTCAAAAGGTTTGGTTAATCATCTACTAATTAACCAAACCTTTTTGTATTTTCCTAATCAATCTATTTGTTTTCTTACAAAATATCAATATCGCCTTTACCTTCTCTCACGATAACTGGCTCATGTTCTGATAAGTCTATAATCGTCGAACCCACATTATCACCATAACCGCCATCAATTACTAAATCGACCAGATTTTGCCATTTTTCAAAAATCAATTCGGGATCTGTTGTATATTCAATTACATCATCTTCATCACGAATCGAAGTCGAAACAACAGGATTTCCTAATTGGCGAACTATTTCCAAAATTATATTATTATCAGGAACACGAATACCAACAGTGGTTTTCTTTTTGAACTCTCTTGGCAAATTATTATTTCCTGGCAAAATAAAAGTATACGGTCCTGGCAAAGCTCTTTTCAAAATTTTGAAAGTCGATGTATCAATCTGACGAACATAATCTGATAAGTTGCTTAAGTCATGACAAATAAATGAGAAATTTGCTTTCTCTAATTTGACGCCTTTAATTTTTGCAATTTTTTCTAAAGCTCTTGAATTGGTAATATCACAGCCCAAACCATAAACAGTATCTGTCGGATAAATTACCAAACCGCCGTTTTGAAGCACTTTTACAACTTTTGCAATTGCAGCTTCACTAGGTTTATCTGGATATATTTTTATGAATTCAGCCATATTATTTTTTGTTTCAAGTTTTTTGTTTGTTTCAAGTTTCAAGTTTGTCAGGCTGAGCGGAGTCGAAGCCCACGTCTAATTGGAGCGCCCTTCGACTTCGCTCAGGGTGACAAATGTTTTCAAAACTTGAAACTGTATATTTATCCCACTACATCTAATTTAGCAAATCTTAGCAAGAGTTTCTTAATTCCGCCTACTTCAAATTTGATTTCGGCTTTTTTATCAGCGCCAACACCTTCTAAATTAATCACTTCGCCTTTCCCGAAACGTTCGTGCATTACAACATTTCCAACAGTCAATTTGCTGTCAAATAAATTCGGAGCGCCAGCATTCGGATTTGTTCCACCAACTGGTTTTAATTTGCGAATATTTAGATCCGGTTTCAGATTATTGTCTGTAATATGTTTTGGAGGTGTTCCTCCTATTGGTTTAGCCAATCTCAATTTAGATTTATCAACATCACCAAAAATATCACCGTCAATTGGTGATTTATAACGATAGTTACTTTCAGATGGTGTCAAATATTCCAAATACTGTCCGTCAATTTCTTCAATAAAACGAGATGGTTCGCTATCTGTCAATTTTCCCCAACGATAGCGCGATTGTGCATACGTCAAATACGCCTGATGTTCTGCACGAGTTAAAGCTACGTAAAATAATCGACGTTCTTCTTCCAATTCGCTTCTTGTACTCATACTCATAGCACTCGGAAACAAATCTTCTTCCATACCCACCACAAAAACATGAGGAAATTCAAGTCCTTTTGCCAAGTGAATGGTCATTAACGCTACTCGATCTTCATCATTGGTATCTTTATCCAAATCAGTCGCCAGCGCCACATCTTCCATAAATTCCGAAAGCGCGCCACGAGCTCCATCAATTTCTCGCTGACCTTCAGTAAAATCCTTAATACCGTTTAAAAGCTCTTCAATGTTCTGAATTTTCGCCATTCCTTCTGGTGTAGCATCTTTTTTCAATTCTTGAACCAGACCAGTTTTTTTTGCAACATGGTCGGTTATATAAAAAGCATCTTGATTTTGATCAATTACCTGAAAACTCTGAATCATCGTCACAAAATCTTTCAATTTGTTTTTAGTTCCGGTATTCAGTTTCAAATCGATTTTATCAATATTCACCATTACTTCCCAAATCGAACGCTTATAATGATTGGCCGCAATCGTCAATTTCTCCACAGTTGTATCTCCAATTCCACGTGCTGGATAATTGATCACGCGAATCAAAGCTTCTTCATCTTTTGGGTTAAGAACTAAACGCAAATAACACAAAACATCCTTAATTTCTTTGCGTTGATAAAATGACAATCCGCCATAAATTCGATACGGAATATCTCGTTTTCTCAACGCATCCTCCATTGCACGCGACTGCGCATTAGTACGATACAAAATAGCAAAAGCGCCATTATGCAACTGATTCTGCATTTTCTGTTCAAAAATCGTACTCGCTACAAAACGGCCTTCTTCAGCATCGGTCAAACTCCTGTGGACTTTAATTCTTGGCCCAAATTCATTTGCAGTCCAAACCACTTTATCCAGCTTGGTTTTGTTATGTTCCATCACCGTATTTGCGGCTTCCACAATATTTCGCGTCGAGCGATAATTCTGCTCCAAACGAAACATTACCACGCCTTCATAATCCTTCTGGAAATTCAAAATATTATTGATATTCGCGCCACGGAAAGCATAAATACTTTGCGCATCATCTCCAACTACACAAATATTTTGAAATCTGTCTGACAAAGCTCTAACAATCAAATACTGAGAGTGATTGGTATCTTGGTACTCATCAACCAAAATATATCGGAAACGATCTTGATATTTCGCCAAAACTTCTGGAAATCGAGTCAGCAACTCATTGGTTTTCAATAATAAATCATCAAAATCCATTGCGCCTGCCTTGAAACAGCGCTCTACATATTGCTGATAAATTTCTCCCAATCTTGGTCTTTTTGCCATTGCATCGGCTTCAACCAATTCTGGATTATTAAAATACGCTTTTACCGTAATCAAGCTGTTTTTATAACTAGATATACGTCCTAAAATCTGTTTTGGTTTATAAATGTCGCGATCTAATTGCATTTCTTTTATAATCGAAGAAATCAATCTAGCAGAATCTTGAGAATCATAAATGGTAAAATTGGAAGGATATCCCAAGTGATCTGATTCTGCACGCAGAATACGTGCAAAAATCGAGTGAAAAGTTCCCATCCAAAGGTTTTTAGCTTCAGATGCTCCCACAATATCCGAAATCCTGTGCTTCATTTCACGCGCTGCTTTATTGGTAAAAGTCAGCGACAAAATATTGAAGGCGTCAACTCCTTGAGCCATCAAATAAGCAATTCTAATTGTTAAAACACGAGTTTTCCCCGAACCTGCACCAGCAATAATAATCATTGGCCCGTCTTTCTTTAAAACAGGCGCTCTCTGCGCTTCGTTGAGCTGGTCAATATATTTCTGCATGTAATTTATCTCCTTTTAGGCAAAAATAAGAATTAATGATTGAAAAAGCTACTAAGATTCTGAGGTTCTGAGATGCTAAGTTTTTTTCTTTTTTGAAGCCAAAGAATAGGCATTTTATAAACATGGTTTCCCGCTTTCGGCTTTATCTCTCCATTTCATTACGAGGATATCGCCTCAATCGGGGCTAGATTCAAACAATTTTTTTTGAGATTCTAAGTGACTAAGGTTCTGAGATGGTAAGATTTATACTTTTTGAATCAGAAGAGAAAAACCTTAGCATCTCAGCATCTCAGTCCCGAAGGTTCGGGATAGCACCTTATTTAAAAAACACATCATAAGCAAATCGAATCAAAGTTCCCACAACAACAACCAAAAAGAAGATCCTAATAAATCCATTTCCTTTATTAATTGCCAGTTTTGCACCAAGCCAACCTCCAAGTCCGTTGCTTATTGCCATCGGAATTGCAATTGCCCAAATGATTTTTCCTTTAATCATAAACAAGCAAATCGAACCAAAATTTGTCGCCAAGTTTACCATTTTAGCATTCGCCGAAGCGTGCAAAAAATCGAAACCTAAAAGCGCGATAAAAGCAACTACAAAAAAACTTCCTGTTCCTGGACCAATAAATCCGTCATAAAAACCAACAATCATACTGATTACGACTGCATAAATAATTTGAGTTGTTTGAGAATGATCTTTGACAACATGTTGACCAAAATTCTTTTTTGCATATGTATAAATAAACAGCAATGACAAAACCACAAGCAAAAGCGGTTTCATGAAATCGTTGCTAACCATTGTCAAAACAGTAGAACCCAAAAAAGCCGACGGGACCGCCAGACACATCATAATGATCAACAATTTCCACTGAATAACAACTTTCTTTAAATACTGAAAAGCTGCAAAAGCTGTTCCCGTGAAAGCCGGAATTTTTAAAGACCCAATTACAGTTGAAACCGGTAAATTTGGCAATAAAATCAATCCCATAGGAGTTTGAATTAATCCTCCACCACCAACAATTGCGTCAATAAATCCGGCCGCAAAAGCGGCTAAACAAAGAAGAATAATTATGTATGAATCCATTAAAAGTAGTTTTGTTCAGATTTTGAAAACCAGTTGCAAAAATAAGTTTTCCGTTTTGTTTATTACCAAAAATTTAAAATGGATTTCTCATCAAAAAGTATATTTTTGCTAAAAAATTTAACCCAAATGGATTTTACAAGAATTATAGAATTAGCCAGTTATACATTACCTGCAATTGTAACAGGATTTGTTGCCTACAGTTTTTTTGAACTGCATATTAAAAACAATGATAAAAAGCGTGCTTTTTTATTGAATAGAGATTACCAAAAGCAATCATTGCCAATTCGACTACAAGCTTATGAGCGCATGACGTTGTTTTTGGAGCGTATCAATTTGACTAAGTTATTAATTCGAATTGCTCCTATTTCTCAAAATAAACATGATTACGAAAACTACGTAATTGACCAAATTGAACAAGAATTTGAGCATAATTTAACACAGCAAATTTACATGTCTGATGAATGTTGGACAATTATCACAACGGCAAAAAATGCTACAATCCAATTAATTCGCAAAGCTGCGATGAGCGATAAAGTTGAAAATGCGGATAAACTTCGTGAAGTTATTTTAAATGATTTATTAGAAAAGCAATCGCCTAGCAATGCTGCTTTGGGATATATTAAAAACGAAGTTGCAGAGCTTTGGTAAAAAAATTTTAGAATTTAGATTTTAGATTCTTTCACTAGCAATCTAAAATCTAAAATCAACAATCTAAAATTACCTATTATCACTCATAACTTCAGACTTATTCTGAGCGTATTCAAAACCTTGTTCCCACCATTCTTTCATTACTTCTTTATTAAAAATCAAAGCATTATCAGTAAGTTTTGTTGGCGTGTAATATAAGTTAAGTTTTACATTCTTATTGTTTGCCATAAGTTTTCCTATAGCAATATCATGTTTTTCTACTTGATCTAAAGCAATTCGGAACAAATCAATCATTAGTGAAAACGGATTTTTACCAATAACTGTTTTATCCATATTTACTTCGGTTTCTAATATAATCACATCAATTTCTGTGGCGCCACGATTAATTGCTTCCCGAATTGGTACTAAACTAGAAAATCCGCCATCGCCATATTCATAATTATTTTTCTCAACCAAACTCATAAACGGAACATAATTACTAGAAATCCAAGACCATTCTACAAACTCCTCATACGTACAATCTTTAACCGATTTGTATTCTGATTCGTTTTTTGTGAAATTGGTAACCGTAACTATAACGTCCGTTTTTAATTTTTTAAGTTTATTAAAATCCGATAACGAAAAATTATTTCGAATGTATTTTCTCAATCCTTTGCTCTCGCCAAAAGTTCTCTTTCCTTTAAAAAATTGACGCAAAACATTCAAGTGATTAATTGTCACGATATCAACGCCTTCTTTATTTTTAACCACAAACGGGCAAATATTAAAAATACTTCCCATAGTGACATTAGTATAAACCGAGTGAATTTTTTTGATATGCCCCAGAGCCAAATGAGGAATCAACAAACTTCCTGTTGAAGTGCCTAAAAACAAATCGTATTCATGATTTTTTTCTTCGATTAAATACTGCGCAACTCCGCCGGCAAAGGCGCCTTTACTTCCGCCGCCAGAAATAACTAATGCTCTCATAGATGGTATTGTAGGTTTATTTTTTTTTAGAGAATAGAGCCAAGAAGCAAGAAGAAAGAGTTAATATCTAAATCTTTAAAAATCGCTTTCCGTTTCTTGGTTCTTGTCTCTTGCCTCTGTTTTTATTCTTTCAGCAAACGATTCAATTGAAACTGTTCATCGGGGGTCAAATTAGGCAAAATTCTTTCAAACGAAGCACGCATTTCAGGATTTTTTAATAACATTCTGATTGTATCTCTACCAAATTTTGAAAATTGCCACATATGATGCGTTGTTGCAGAAACTAAATTACTCAAAACCTGATCGTTGATAATTTTGAAAGCAATTAATTTTTCAAGCGCATTTTGTCTTGTTGGCGCTTCATATTTTGTAGATGAAAAAGCAATTAATTCGGCAACAAGTTCATCTGGATTGTCAGCGTAATTTGGCGTTGATAATGCTAGCGAAAGCCATAAAGTACGAAGATTATAGTCGTTGAAACCAATCCAGTTTTTTGATTTTTCTAAATATTGACTTCGATGATCTGGAAAATTTCTCCAAAGCCAGTACAAAGCAATTTCTTGCGTTTGATAAGATTTATCATCGAGCAAGGTTTCATATTCAGTTCTAAAATCTTCTGGAATTTTGTTTAACGTTTCTGCCACAGTTTGGCGAATCTCAATATTATTTGTTTTCATCGCTAAAAGCAATAAATCTTTTTTCGCTTCGTACTTTTCATTTTCTAATTGATCAACAATCGCTTCTTTGACCGTTTGATAAACATCAGAATTTAAAGTTTTCATAAAGAAATCCCTTTTATCTGCCAAAGATGTTTTCTTGAGTTTATCAACTTCCAATCTCACTTGAATTGCCTTGTTTTTACTTAACAAAGCATTTGCTGTCGGCGTATCAAAAGCTGTTGATTCTAGCCAAGTCTTTTGGAATTTATCCAAATCAAAATCAGATACTTTTCTGATTTCGTTAAAGAAATCTTCTGTATTTACGGTTTGATAAGCGTATTTTTTCAGATAGCTTTTTATTGCTTTTTTAAACGCCTTATCTCCAATAGATTCGTGCAAAACAAATAAAGCCCACGCTCCTTTTTCATAAAAAGTAAGCGAACTCGCCTTTGGATTCAAAACCGGAATAGAATCGGTTCTGGAGGCGAATTTTATCTGCTGTGCAGTATCATAAAGCTTTGAATAAAAATAATCATCGCCAAAAATATCGCGCTCCGCAAGAGCTGCATAATAAGTGGCAAAACCTTCCTGCAGCCAATGATGTTTACTGCTTTCGGCTGTTATTAAATTTCCAAACCAATGATGAGCTAATTCATGTGCATCGACATTGGTGTAGTTTCTATCAGTAAATCCAATAGAATCCACCACATATCGAGTCGCAAAAAGCGTCGAAGTTGTATTTTCCATTCCGGCATATAAAAAATCCCGAACCGGAATTTCTCTATAAACTCCCCAAGGATATGAAACGCCGATTTCTTTTTCCAAAAAATCAAAAATGCGTTTTGAATAACGAAATGTCGGTTCAAAACGAGAAGCGTCTTTATTCTCTAAATAATATTCAAGCTGAACATTCGATTTAGATTTCAATCCTTTTTGATCAAATTTCCCAACAGCAAGCATCAAAACATAAGAACTCATTGGCTTTTCCATTTTATATTGCCAATGAAATGAATTGCCGTTTTGTGTTTTTTCTTTTAAAATTCCATTCGAAATAACTTGATAACCGGCATCATAAGATATTCCTAAATTAAAAATCACTTTTTCTTTTACGTCGTCAAAACTGGGAAACCAATTACTGGTATATCTTCCCTGCCCTTGTGTCCAGATTTGAACTTCTTTGTTTTCAATATCAACAAAATACAAAGCCTGTTTTGGTTTTGCAGTATAATCAAAAGTCAGATGATTTTCTCCTTTTTGAAAGTTTCCAATAAGTTGCAATTGCTTGCCCGAATTAACAAAAACAGCGTCTTTATTATTGATTTGGACTTTGGAAAACTCCATGTTTTTTGCATCAATTTTTATGGTATCGATTGGTTTTAAAACCTCAAATTGATAATCGACCGAACCTGAAACCGATTTTTCTTTGGCATTTAAGGTCAATTGCCCTGAAACTATTTTGAAATCAACAAATTGAGTTTGTTGTGCAAATGCGAAAGAAGTAATTAGAAGAAAAAAAATGTATTTCATTGAAGTTTTATTTTAATGAATCTGTTTCCCAAGATTGTGGATTGTTTTTGATGATCGTAAATTATTTCAAACCGTTTGTAATTTCTAACAATATGATCGTGGTAATTAGCCTGCCAAACAAATTTATAACCGCTAATTTTTGTTGTTGTAACCGATTTAAAAATAGCAACAAAAGACGAAATAGAATTGGGTTTTCGAGATAAATTTGATTCGTTTGATAATTTCGACAACGATTGTTTCTCGTCTCTATTGTATCGTAGAGGCGCACAGCAGTGCGTCTCCGCAACGTTTGTCGACAAAGATTTGGTGAATTTCGTTGTGGATATGCTGGGTGGAGACGCACTGCTGTGCGCCTCTACGATGTTCGTTGTGTTGAGAATATCGTCTGTTTTTGGTAATTCATTTGTGTTTAAAATCTGCTTTTGAATTTCAATTAACAAATGAATATGATTTGGCATAACAATCCAATTATGAAAAAACCAATTTTTACGAATTTTTATAGATTTCAAAAGCTCATTCTCAACGATAATTCCGTTTTCATTCAATGTCATTTTACCGTCTTCAATCGATCCAAAAAAATATTCGCGACCTTTTGTAACGATAGTTATAAAATAAACGGCTTCACTTGAGTAATCCCAATTTTTCAATCTCGCTGAATCGATTTTGAACTTATCTTTATATAATGACATATTTTGGCGTGTAAAATCTAAAGTTACAAACCTTTCATCAACAAATAAAATGAAATTTGTAAGTTTACCAAACAAAAACAATAAATCGTGTCGACATCCAAAAAAGCCTTATTCAACTGGAGCAGCGGAAAAGATTCTGCTCTTGCTTTATATAAAATTCTCCAAAATCCTGCGTATAAAATCGAATGTTTGTTAACGAGCGTAAATCAAAAATTTCAACGCATTTCAATGCATGGCGTTCGTGTTGAATTACTTGAGGTGCAAGCAAAAAGCATTGGAATACCATTAAAAATTCTTGAAATTCCAGAAATGCCAACAATGGAAGTATACGAAAATGTAATGTCGGAAGCTTTAATTGAATTAAAAAAAGAAGGTATTTCGCATTCGGTTTTTGGTGATATTTTTCTCGAAGATTTACGAAAATACCGTGAAGATCAATTGGCAAAATTGGTTTTTGAAGGTGTTTTCCCCATTTGGAAAATCCCATCTCATGATTTAATTCAGGAATTTATTTCCCTTGGATTTAAAACTATTGTGGTTTGTGTTAACGAACGCTATTTAGACAAAAGTTTCGTTGGGCGAATTATCGATCAGGATTTTATAAATGATTTACCAGAGAATGTCGATGTCTGCGGAGAAAACGGCGAATTTCACACTTTTGCTTTTGATGGCCCCATTTTCTCTGAACCAATAAATTTTGAAATTGGAGAAATTGTTTATCGCAAATACGAAAAACCTAAAACAGAAGATTCTTCAAACTCGGCTTGCGATACAAACAACGAAACTGCTTTTGATTATGGGTTTTGGTATTGTGATTTGATTTCTAAATAATATAAAAAAGTTTGCCACGTATTACACGGATTTTCACGAATTGATTTGTGTAAATTTGTATAATTCGTGGCTATTTTTTTTATTCTGAATACATAGCCAACAAATTCGTAACCGTATTCCAATTTCGAATTGTTGCTGTTACATTCAATTTTTTCTAGATATATTTTTGATCAAATCTTGTTTTTCCTGCTCCAACAGCATATTTTATAAAAATTCTGTTGCCGTCGATACTAGCTTCATCCGGTTTAAACTGACTGATTTTTAGATCGTTTATATTTTCTTTTTTTAAGACAGTTGAAACAAAAGCAACATACAACTTTTTTGTATCTAAATCTTTATCTTTAAGATAGGGACTGTTTTTAAAACACAATTCCAAATCTTCTTTATCAATTACAATAACAGGAACTTCATGCCCGAAAACCTTAAAAATTTCCTGTTTGATCATAAAACCAACCTTCGAAGCTTCTTCTTCGCTATCAACAAAAACATTTCCGGATTGTAAATAGGTGCGGATATTTTGAAATCCTAAGTTTTCAAGCATTGTTTTCAACGCCTCCATTTTCATCATATTGTGTCCAGAAACGTTGATGCCGCGCAAAAGTGCTAAATGAGTTTTCATGTTTTTGAAATTTATACTTCAAAGATATTATTATAAGTTTGATTTCAAATGAATCAATTTTCAAATTTCCTAATTAAAATCTATCTTCGCTTTTCCAAAGAAATTAGAATAAAGAAGAAAGAATATGGACGAAAAAATTGTCTTTATTCTTTCTTCTTAGCTCTATTTTCTAAAATCTAAAATCAATAATCTAAAATTCTTCAATGTCCAACAATCTTCTTGAAACTCCAATTGAATACTTAAAAGGTGTTGGCCCGAGTCGTGGCCAGTTGCTTCGCAAGGAATTGGGTATTCATAAATATGGAGATTTGGTTAACTTTTTTCCGAATAGATATATTGACAGAACGCGATATTATAAGATTAATGAACTGCAGAATACGGGAACAGAAGTTCAGATTATTGGAAAAATCATCAATATCAAAACCGTCGAATTTGCTAAAAACAAAAAACGATTGGTTGCGAGTTTTGTTGATGATACAGGACAGATTGATCTGAATTGGTTTCAAGGCCACAAATGGATTCGGGAAAGTCTAAAACTGAACGAACCGCTTGTAATTTTTGGAAAATGCTCTTTATATGGAAGCCAATTCAGTATGGCGCATCCAGAAATTGAATTATTGAGCGAACATGAACGAAGTCTGCGCTCTGCCATGCAACCCGTTTATCCTTCAACAGAAACGTTGGCAAATCGCGGTATTTCAAATAGAACGATCAATAAACTAATGGAACAATTGTTTATTGAAACTCAGGCTTTATTTACTGAAACTTTTCCTTCTTATTTAATTGAAGAATTAAAGCTGATTCCGAAAAGAGCGGCGTTATTCAATATTCATTTTCCAAAAAGCACTGAAATTTTGGCGAAAGCCCAATTCCGATTAAAATTTGAGGAATTGTTTTTTATTCAGCTGCAATTAATTACTAAAAATCTAATTCGGAAACACAAAATAAAAGGGCATCCGTTTACTAAAGTTGGAGAACTTTTCAATGAATTTTATAAAAATCATTTGCCTTTTGATTTGACCGGCGCCCAAAAAAGAGTGATCAAAGAAATTCGTACCGATATGGGAAGCAACGCCCAAATGAACCGCTTGCTTCAAGGTGATGTTGGTTCTGGAAAAACGATTGTGGCTTTTATGAGTATGCTTTTGGCGATTGACAATGGTTTTCAAGCATGTTTGATGGCACCGACGGAGATTTTGGCCAATCAGCATTTTATTGGATTATCTGCTTTTGCAAATACACTCAATATCAATATCCGAATTTTAACCGGATCAACTAAAACATCGGAACGAAAAATTATTCACGAAGAACTCGAAAATGGAAATCTGCAAATTATAATTGGAACGCATGCTTTATTAGAAGATAAAGTCCAATTTAAAAATTTAGGTTTGGCTGTCATTGACGAACAACACCGTTTTGGCGTTGAGCAGAGATCTAAATTGTGGAAGAAAAATGATATTCCGCCACACGTTTTGGTGATGACGGCAACTCCTATTCCGAGAACTTTAGCGATGAGTTTATATGGAGATTTGGATATTTCAGTAATTGACGAATTACCTCCAGGAAGAAAACCAATTCAAACGGTTCATCGCTACGATACAAACCGATTGAAAGTCTGGAAATTTCTTCGTGATGAAATTGCTTTGGGAAGGCAAATTTATATCGTTTATCCTTTGATTCAGGAATCTGAAAAAATGGATTATAAAGATTTGATGGATGGATATGAAAGTATTTCGAGAGATTTTCCACTTCCACAATATTCGATTTCTATTTTGCACGGAAAAATGAAACCAGCCGATAAAGATGCTGAAATGAAACGTTTTTCTGAAGGCAAAACTAATATTATGGTGGCTACAACAGTAATTGAAGTTGGTGTAAATGTGCCAAATGCCAGCGTTATGATTATTGAAAGTGCTGAACGATTTGGATTATCGCAACTTCACCAATTGCGCGGGCGCGTTGGTCGTGGTGCCGAACAAAGTTATTGCATTTTGATGACGGGCCACAAACTGAGTTCTGACAGCAAAACAAGAATGGAAACAATGGTTGGCACGAATGACGGTTTTGAAATTGCCGAAGTGGACCTAAAACTTCGTGGTCCAGGAGATTTGATGGGAACGCAACAAAGTGGTGTTTTGAACCTACAAATCGCTGATATTGTGAAAGATAGAGAAATTTTGTCGCTAGCAAGAAATTATGCCATGAAAATTTTAAAAGAAGACAGCGCACTTCAAAAACCAGAACACGCGATCTTGAAAGCAGTTTTTATTGAGCTTACCAAGAAAAAGAATATTTGGAATTATATTTCTTAGTCTAAGATGCTAAGATACTAAGGTTCTAAGATACTAAGGTTCTAAGGTACTGAGGTTTCAAGTTTCAAGTTTCAAGTTTCAGGTTTCAGGTTTCAGGTTTCAAAAAAAACTTAGCATCTTAGTACCTTAGAACCTTAGCAACTTTAAAAAAAAAAAAAAAACTCCACTGCATCAATTTTAATTTCTAGGTGATTAGATTTGTTGGGGGACAAATTTAGGGTTGAATATTAGTTGATACAGCAAAGTTTTTTTCAAATTTATTTTTATTTTTTAGGAGCTTCCTTCTTTTCAAAAAGTCCGCTGAACAAGCCTTTGCTTACTTTGTGCTTATCATCTTTTCCAGTTGCGATAAGATGATCGATATATTCCATATATGTTTTTTTACGCTCTTCTAAAAAACCAAGCAAATATTCTTCAGAAGCTGGCATGCCGCTCGCTTCTTCAATATGCAAAAGTTTTTTATACAAAGGTTCAATAAACTTGACTATAATATCCTCAGGAACAGATTTTCGTGTTCCAAAATAACCAACAATTTCTCCATTTGAGTCGGCTATAATTTTAAAATCAGTAATTACCCAATAATATCTGCCGGTTTTCGACATGTTTTTGATGATGGCATGAATGTTTTTACTCGCTTTGATGCTATCCCATAGAAATTTAAAAATCACTTTGGGCATATCAGGATGCCGTACTATGTTGTGCGGCTGCCCAATGAGTTCAAATTCGTCATAACCAGATACATCGATGAAATCTTCATTTGCATATAAGATAGTTCCTTTTGTATCTGTTTTACTGAGTAATACTTTGTTCTTGTTCCAATCAACTTCTCTGTCTGATGGATTTGGGCGGGTAATTCTGTTATCCATAAATTTCTGCATTTAAAAATTAACATGTATTGACGTTGCTGCGTATACTATTAAAATTGATAAAATATTGTTTGATTAAATTTTGTTTTTAGTGTGACGAAGTTTTTCCGCTAACCGATTTAAAATGAATATCATTCACTAAATCATCAATTTTTTTGGCACTTTCTCTCATCATATCCAAATAACTTAAAAGTTGATCATTATCTGTATGCCCTTTTGAAACATCAATCAATTTTAAAACGGAACTAACCGGCATTTTTAAGTCCAAAGTTGTTTTATGAATAAAGTCATTGTACTCTTTTGTAGCCGACATTGAGCTGAATTTTGCCGAAGCTAATTTGATGTTTTCCAATTCATACTCGTCAGAGATTTTAGAAATATGATTCTGGCTGTGCGCTTTAAAATAATAAGCCCAATACCCGTTCATAAAGAAAACGGCGCCTGCCAAAACAACGTGTACCAAAAAAGTTTCCATATCAAAATTCACCTGCGAAAAATAAACCTGCAAGCCATTTGCATCATTGTAAACATAATTTTGAAGATAAGCCAATGCTCCATGATGCAAGATAACCAAAAGCGTTAGTGGAATTTGTAATTTCCAGTTTTGATAGATAATTAAAATTGTACTTGCTACAAATACTGTAAAGTGCATTTCAAACAGACCGTGCATCTGATAAATATATTGCGCCATAAAAATTGCCAATACAACAGAAAGTACATATTGATAAAATTTAGAATTTTTAAGGAAAAATTTAGCCGAATAATACGCCAGTAAATTCAATGTCCCAACTCCCGCACCAATTTCCCAAGTATCATATTTAAAAGACAATGCAATTCCGAGAAGAAAATAAACGGCAAGAACGTAATTGATAATCGTATCCGATTTTTCTGTCATTGTTGACATGAAACTATGCAGGTAATCCTGCTCATTCAAACTAGCTTTTGTTTTCATAAATTAGTAATTAAGGTGTTAGATTTATTTAGTGCATTTTGGTAATGAACATCCATAGGCCCTTAGAGCCAACGCATCAAATGAAGGGGCATTTGTATGACTTAATAAAGATTCTATCGCTTGTTGTGCATAATTCGTTGAAGCATCGGTACAGTATCTGGTTTTATTATAATTGCCTCTAAAATAAAGCTTTTGAGAACCATCAATCAAAACGGCTTGCGGTGTAGAGAAAACACCAACACTTTTTGCAATTTGCTGGTCGAAATAAACCGGAATTTTAGCATCAAATTTTTTCTGGATTTCCTCGATTGTCACGCTTTTTTCATTGTTGATGACAACGATTTTAAAGTTTACACGATCGCCATATTTCTTTATTAATTCCGTAACATGAGGAACATTAAAACGGGAACAGGGACATTCAGGATTAAAAAAATGAAGAAAAATGGGCTTTCTATCCATTGTGCAGCATTTTAAGTCAATTTTACTGCCCATGGCTACAGCCACGTAATCTTTTGGAATAGGTGTTGGAAGACTGTATTTAAATTCGTTTTTCCAAAACAAAACCGAAATAGCGGCGAGAAGCAAAGAAAACCACAGTCCAAGAAGTAATTTTTTCTTCATAAATAAATAGATTTTGATTTAAAAATATGAACAGTTGTTAATTTTAAAATTTTATAAAACAAAAAATTTAACCCTAAACAAATAAAAAACCTACATTTATCACGACCGACTACAGAAAAAACAGCGCAAATTCTTTCAAAACCATACTGTTTTGTTTAACTCTATCAATGTTACAAATAAAATCGATAAAGCACAAAATAAATCAGATAAAATACATGTAAAAAAAACACATGTAATCTTTTTCTTAAAATAATTATACGTATTTTTACGCTTTTAACAAATAAAAACCTATAAATATTTTTATTCAAACAAAATCAAATCGAGGAAGTAATTGACAATAAAACGATTAAGAATCGGATAAAGATTTTTTACGCTTCAACATTAAACCATTGTAAACGAAAACAGTCTAAATATTAAGCAATGCAAAAGCTTGTACATACAAATGTTAAATTAAGAGGCATCTCTTTCGTATTCGTATCAAAAAGTTAAATTTGTAGGCTTACTGAAAAAACACCAAAAAATACATTTACCTCAATTTTATGAAAGTAAAAAATCTAATTTATGCCCTTCTAGTTATCGTGCTTGGGGGATTTATTGCTTACCGAGTAGTATCAAACAAAAGTAAAAACGACGATTCTAAAAAGTCTGGCGACAAAGACAAACCAATTACTGTTACAGGTATCGTTGTAAAAACAGCTGTTTTTGATAACAATTTATCTTTATCAGGTTCAATTGAAGCTAATGAACAGATTGAAATTAGAAGTGAAGTTTCAGGAATTGTTGAAGGTATTTATTTTAACGAAGGAAGCTACGTAAATAAAGGCCAAGTACTTTTCAAGGTAAATGATATTGAATTAAGAGCACAGCTGCGTCAGGCACAAACAAAAGAAGGTTTGGCTGGAGAAAATGAGAGAAGAGCAAAATTGCTGCTTCAAAAAGAAGCGATCAGCCAAGAAGAATTTGATGTTGCTAATGCCGATTATGCTTCTGCAAAAGCACAAACACAATTAATAAAAGCACAAATTTCAAAAACATCTGTAAAAGCTCCTTTTTCAGGAAAAATTGGTTTGCGCTCTATTTCTCCAGGAACTTATATTACGCCAACTATTTTGGTTGCAAAATTGGTAAACACAGGCAAACTGAAAATCACTTTCTCAATTCCTGAAAAATATGCCACACAAGTAAACAGCGGATCAACCATTGATTTTACGGTTTCTGGTTCAAACAAAGTGTACAAAGCTAAAATATACGCCATTGAACCTGAAGTTGCCGTTGCAACACGAACACTTCAAATTAGAGCACTTGCAGACAACAGCGATGGAAAACTTTTACCAGGAACTTTTGCTGATGTAAAACTGCCGCTAAATATTATCAAAGATGCGATTGTTGTTCCGTCTGAATCTATTGTTCCTGTACAAGACGGAAAAAAGGTTTTTATTTCGGATATGGGCAAAGCCAAAGAAGTTATGGTTGAAGCAACAACTCGTACAGACGCTTCAATTTTAATTTTATCGGGATTAAAAGCGGGAGATACTCTTGTAACAAGCGGTGTTATGTCATTAAAAAATGATGCGCCAATAAAAGTTAAAGTGCAAAAATAGCAAAGTCATAAAGCCAAAAGTCAAAAGTCGCAAGACTTAAATATAGATTTAACAATAAGCAAGATTTAGCGATAAATCTGAAATCTTAAATCTAAAATCAAAAATTACACATGAGTTTATCAACCACAAGTATAAGAAGACCCGTTTTAACGATTGTACTGAATCTTTTGATTATTTTATTCGGTTTAATTGGTTACACGTTTTTGGGTGTTCGAGAATTTCCTTCAATTGACCCGGCACAAGTTTCAATCCGAACAAATTATACCGGAGCCAATTCTGATATTATTGAATCACAAATTACAGAACCTCTTGAAAAAGCAGTAAATGCTATTGACGGAATCAGAAATATTACTTCATCAAGTAACCAAGGAAGCAGTAATATTACAATAGAGTTCAATTTAGATAAAGACTTGGAAGAAGCTGCGAATGATGTTCGTGACAAAGTTTCTCAAGCCATCAGAAGTTTGCCTCAGGACATTGATGCACCGCCAGTAGTATCAAAAGCCGATGCTGATAGTGATGCTATTATTTCAATGACCGTTCAAAGTGATACGCGAAACAATCTTGAATTAAGTGATTATGCCGAAAACGTAATCTCACAACGTTTAGAGACGATTCCGGGGGTCAGCGGTGTTCAAATTTGGGGGCAAAAACGTTATGCAATGCGTTTATGGATTGACCCTGCAAAACTTGCTGCCTACGGTTGTACAGTAGCAGAAGTTCGTACCGCTTTAAATGCTCAAAATGTTGAGCTCCCATCAGGAAAACTGACTGGTAATAATACTGAACTTACTGTAAAAACTGTTGGAAATTTATCCAAACCGGAAGAATTCAACAATATTATTATTCGTACTGACGGAGATAAAATTGTTCGTTTCAGCGATGTTGGCCTTGCAACATTAGGGCCTGAAAATTTAGAGACAAAATTAAGCCAGTCTGGACTTCCAATGATTGGTTTGGCAATTGTACCAATGCCTGGAGCTAATTATCTTGATATTTCAAAAGAATTTTACAAGAAATATGAAGCATTAAAAAAAGATCTTCCAAAAGACATCAAACTGAATATTGCACTTGACAATACTATTTTCGTAAAGAAATCTGTAATGGAAGTTGCTGAAACACTGGGAATTTCTATCATTCTGGTTATTATTATTATTTATTTGTTCTTTAGAGACTGGGCGATTGCGTTTAGACCTTTAATTGATATTCCGGTTTCATTGATTGCAACATTCTTCATTATGTGGCTTTTCGGATTCTCAATCAACGTATTGACATTATTAGCAATCGTTTTGGCGACCGGTCTGGTAGTGGATGACGGAATTGTTGTAACCGAAAATATCTTTAAGAAAGTTGAAGAAGGAATGTCGCCAATTGAAGCCGCAATCAAAGGTTCAAACGAGATTTTCTATGCAGTAATTTCGATTTCAGTAACTTTAGCGGCGGTATTTTTACCAGTAATTTTCTTGGAAGGTTTCGTTGGCCGACTCTTTAGGGAATTTGGTGTTGTAATTGGTGCAGCGGTATTAATTTCTGCCTTTGTATCATTGACTTTAACGCCAATGTTGAATGCCTATTTGAT
Source organism: Flavobacterium daemonense (assembly GCF_007341385.1). GTDB lineage: Bacteria > Bacteroidota > Bacteroidia > Flavobacteriales > Flavobacteriaceae > Flavobacterium > Flavobacterium daemonense. The sequence goes on along the minus strand of NZ_VJYD01000001.1, from coordinate 269,786 downwards.
GAAAGGCGGCGAACAGAAAAAATCTAAATTTTACGAAAAAACCGAGCCGTTTTTTGAAAAAATGAACAGCACTTATGCGGAAGCTTTAGAGAAATTCATGCATAAAAAATGGATCAGTTTTCCAATTTTAATTGCTTGTTTCGGATTGATCTATTTGTTCTTCACCATTCTTCCAAAAGAAACTGCCCCTTATGATGATCGTGGTGCTGTAACGCTTCGTATGACGACTCCCGAAGGATCTTCATATGAATATACAGATCGTTTTATGCAGGAAATTTCAAAAGTAATTGACGACTCGATTCCAGAAAAAAAAGTGAGCTTGGTTATCACTTCGCCTGGATTCAGTTCAAATGCAGTAAACTCTGGAATGATTAGGCTTACTTTGAAAGATGTCGAGGAAAGAAAAGCATCTCAAAAAGAAATTGCCGATAAATTGACCAAATGGACAAAACAATATCCAAGTGCCAAAACCGCTGTAACGCAACAACCTACAATTGCCGTTAACAGACGTGGAGGTTTGCCGATTCAGTATATTATTCAAGCTCCGACTTTTGAAAAATTAAGAGCCAAAATTCCGCTTTTCATGGAAGAAGTTGGCAAAAGCGACGTTTTCTCTACAACTGATGTGAATTTGAAATTCAATAAACCTGAAATCAATGTTAGTATCGATCGTGAAAAAGCAGAAAGTTTAGGAATTTCAATCTTGGATATCGCACAAACTTTACAACTTTCTTTGAGTGGACAACGTTTTGGTTATTTCATTAAAAACGGAAAACAATATCAGGTAATTGGACAATTTGATCAAAAAGACCGTTCAAAACCATTGGATTTAACGTCTATGTTTGTAAAAAACAATAAAGGCGAATTAATCCAGATGGATAACGTGGTAAATGTTGAAGAACAAAGTAATCCGCCACAATTGTACCACAATAACCGTTATATGTCGGCTACAGTTTCTGCAGGTTTGGCACCAGGAAAAAGTATCAGCGAGGGTATTGAGGAAATGGACCGAATCAAAGCGAAAGTTTTAGACGAAAGTTTCACAACCGATTTAAGTGGAGAATCTCGAGATTTCGTTGAAAGTAGTTCAAATACTTCTTTTGCCTTCGGACTTGCATTGCTTTTGATATTCTTAATTCTGGCAGCACAATTTGAAAGTTTTGTTGATCCATTTATTATTATTTTAACTGTACCAATGGCGGTTGCCGGAGCCTTATTTTCATTATGGCTTTTCAATCAAACTTGGAATATTTTCAGCCAGATTGGAACAATCATGCTTATTGGATTAGTAACCAAAAATGGTATTTTGATTGTTGAATTTGCCAATCAGCTGCGCGAACAAGGAAAACCAAAATTAGAAGCTATTCTAGAAGCTTCAGAAGCGCGTTTGCGTCCAATTTTAATGACCAGTTTAGCGATTGCATTAGGTGCATTGCCAATTGCGCTTTCACTTGGAGCAGCTTCAACAAGCCGTATCGGAATGGGAGTTGTTATTGTTGGAGGAACGATTTTCTCTCTTGCTTTGACTCTTTTTGTAATTCCTGCTATTTACTCAATGTGGTCAAAACAAAGAAAACATTATCCAGAGTTTGATCATATTGACGAATACGAAAAAGAAAGTATAAAATAGAAGCTAAAAAATCATGAATTTTGCCTTGTGTAAAATTCATGATTTTGCAGTAAAAGAATATAAATATGAACATTAAAAATATATACAGCACTTTATTCATCCTTCTTATTTGCGTTGCAAAAACAAACGCACAAGGAGTTTTGACGATTGAAGATGCTACAAGAATCGCTTTAGTAAACAACTTTGAAATTAGAATTGCAAAGAATAATTCGAAAATAAGCGAAACAAATGTTACGGTTGGAAACGCAGGAATACTTCCAACGGTTGCCGCAACAGTGAATGACAACAACAGCGTTACAAATTCATCTCAAACGCGTCAGGACGGAACATCAACTTCGTTAAACAATGCAAAAAACAATACTTTAGCCTATGGCGTTGGTTTAAACTGGACAGTTTTTGACGGAATGAAAATGTTTGCTCGTTTAGATCAGTTAAAAGAACTTCAAAAGTTAGGTGATTCAGAATTAAGAAGAACCGTTTTAATCAAAATCGTGCAGGTTAATCAAGGTTATTATGATCTTGTGCAGCAACAGCATCAACTAGCGGCTTTAGACACTACAATCGTAATTTCTAAACAACGATTGACATTAGCACAAAACCGTTTCAGCATTGGAAAAGCATCAAAATTAGAAGTTTTAAATGCGCAGGTTGACTTAAATTCTGACCAAGTGGCTTTGCTTCGCCAAAAAGAATCGTACGCAAATGCAAAAATTTTGTTGAATCAATATTTAGCTCGCGATCCAAAAATTGATTTCACAGTAACTGATTTGGTTACAGTTGACAACGCAATGAATTTAGACCAATTAACAGAATTGGCACATAAACAAAATCCTGCTGTCGAAGCACAAATCATCAATAAACGAATTGCTGAATTGCAATTAAAGCAAATAAAAGCAGATCGTTATCCGGTTGTGAACTTAACTTCTGGTTATAATTTTTCTGAAAATCAGTCAAGTTTAGGTTTTACGAGCCAATCATCTTCAAAAGGTTTTAATTATGGTTTCAATGCAAGACTGAATATATTCGACGGTTTGAATCAACATAGAAATGAGAAAGTGGCGCAAATGGAAATCGAAAACTCACAAATTGCTATTGATCAGCAAAATATGATTTTAGATACACAGTTAAGCACGGCATTTCAAACTTATCAAACTAACTTAGGATTAATTGATTTAGAAGAAGATAACGTTACAATTGCAAAGCAAAACTTAGATATTACATTAGATAAATTCAGAATCGGAACCATTACGACGCTTGATTTCAGAACAGCGCAATTGAATTATGTAAATGCTAAGGCGCGTTATATCAATGCTCAATATCAAGCAAAATTATCTGAAATTGCGTTAAGAGAATTAGCTGGTAATATTAAATTTTAAACTAAATTTGATTAAAAATTTAGTTTTTAAATGAAATCATACAACACTAAGGAGTGGTTTACTTTTATATTTCGCTTTGTAAAATCTGATACTTCATTGCAGTTAGTACCTGTAATGTGTGTTATAGGTGTATATTCTGTAATAGTTGGCTATGTAGAAATTATTTATTTCGGAATTGATGAAAACCATTACTTAACCAACATTCCGATTATGCACGGGATTTTAGGTTTCGTGATTTCTCTTTTACTGGTTTTTAGAACTAATACAGCTTACGACCGCTGGTGGGAAGCCCGGAAACTTTGGGGCTCTCTTGTAAATAACAGTCGTAACTTTGCTATAAAACTTTCGGCCATTTTAAAAGATGAGAATGACCGAAAGTTTTTTAGGAAATTTATACCCGCTTATGCCTCTATTTTGCACAAACATCTAAACAACTCAGAAACTGCACAAATGCTTTTTGATGATGTTGAATTAGAACTTGATCTTCATAAACACAAGCCTAATCAGGTAAAACAAATGATGTATCATAAAATAAGTACTTTGTATGATTCAAAAAAAATAACTGGAGATCATCTCATTATTTTAAATGCCGAATTAGTTGCTTTTACAGATATTTGCGGTGCTTGTGAACGAATAAAAAACACGCCTATTCCCTACTCTTACAGTGCTTTTATCAAAAAATTCATCTTTATTTATATTATGACTTTGCCTTTTGGCTATTCTTTGAGTTTAGGATATTATACTGCTCCTGTCGTTGTTTTTGTCTTTTATGTTTTGGCTAGCTTAGAATTAATTGCTGAAGAAATTGAAGATCCTTTTGGTGATGATGAAAATGATTTACCGATCAAAAAAATATCTGAAAACATCAAAAAACATGTTGAAGAATTGATTTAAAAATCTTTCCTAAAACATACAAAAGCATCACTTCAAACTCGTTATTCTGCTCATTGCTTAAAAATTCCGATAAACGGTCATTTTTCAGGCAAAAAAGCAAATATTTTTTTTCTTACTACAACACGCAATCCTTATATTTGTATCCTCATACAAGAATAATTAAGCTAACATGAAAATATCTTACAACTGGTTAAAACAATTTATTAAAACAGACTGGACTTCAGAACAAACTTCAGAATTACTTACAGATTTAGGTCTGGAAGTTGAAGTGGTTGAAAAATACCAATCTATAAAAGGTGGATTGGAAGGCGTTGTTGTTGGTCATGTGCTTACCTGCGAAAAACATCCAGACGCAGACAGACTAAAAGTTACAACTGTAAATATTGGACAAGAAGCTCCTGTACAAATTGTGTGCGGCGCGGCAAATGTAGCAGCTGGACAAAAAGTTCCTGTTGCTACTATTGGAACGGTTTTGTATGACAAAGATGGAGCTGAATTTACCATTAAAAAAGGAAAAATTCGCGGACAGGAAAGCCACGGAATGATTTGTGCCGAAGATGAATTAGGTTTGGGAACAAGTCATGAAGGAATTATGATTCTTGATGAAAACTTAGTGCCTGGAACTCCAGCTGCTGAAGTTTTTAAAATTGTAAATGATGAAGTTTTCGAGATTGGATTAACTCCAAACCGTGCCGATGCTATGAGTCATTTTGGAACTGCACGTGATTTGAGAGCCGGAATGTTGCAACGTGGTGTAAACGTAGAATTGATTACACCATCTGTAAGTAATTTTAGAGTTGACATGCGTACGTTGAAAATTGACGTAAATGTTGAAGATTCTCATTTAGCGCCAAGATATTGTGGTGTGACTATTTCTGGAATTACGGTTCAGGACTCTCCTGCTTGGCTTCAAGATCGATTAAAAGCAATTGGATTAACTCCAAAAAATAATATTGTCGATGTTACTAATTATGTTCTGCATGAATTAGGACAGCCTTTGCACGCGTTTGATGCTGCAAAAATCAACGGAAAAGTAATTGTAAAAACACTTCCAGAAGGAACAAAATTTGTCACTTTAGATGATGTTGAAAGAACATTGCACAAAGAAGATTTAATGATCTGCGATGAGAAAGGACCGTTATGTATTGCGGGTGTTTTTGGTGGAAAAAAATCAGGTGTTACAGATGGAACAACTTCTATCTTTTTAGAAAGTGCTTATTTTGATGCGGTTAGTATTCGTAAAACGGCAAAAAGACACCAATTAAATACAGATGCTTCTTTTAGATTTGAAAGAGGAATTGACCCAACAATTACTGAATATGCTTTGAAACGTGCAGCACTTTTGATTCAGGAAGTTGCTGGCGGAAAAATCACTTCTGATGTTGTGGAGGTTTATCCTAAAAAAGTAGAAGATTTCTCTGTTTTATTGAATTTCAGCCATGTTTACAAAATCATTGGACAGGAAATTCCGAAAGATACAATCAAAAAGATTTTAGTATCCTTAGATATCAAAGTAAACAGCGTTTCTGATTCTGGTTTAGGACTGACAATTCCTGCATATCGTGTTGATGTTCAGCGCGAAATTGACGTAATTGAAGAGATTTTACGTGTTTATGGTTACAACAACATTAATTTTTCTAAAAAATTCAATGCAACTGTAGCAAATTCACCAAGAACCGAAGATTATAAAGTACAAAACGTAATTGCTTCACAGCTAAATTCTCAAGGTTTCCATGAAATGATGGCAAACTCTTTGACAACTGCCGCTTACGCAAAACTTTCGACTTCGTTAAAAGAAGAACATAATGTAACGATGCTGAACCCTTTAAGCAGTGATTTATCGACTATGCGTCAATCGTTATTGTTTTCTGGACTTGAAGCTATTTCATATAATATCAACAGAAAAAATGCCGATTTAAAATTATTTGAATTCGGAAAAACCTATCATAAATATCTAACTGGACACGAGGAGCACAAACATTTAACTTTGCTGATTTCTGGAAACAGAAATAAAGAAAGCTGGACAAATCCTCAAAAAAGCACTGATTTCTTTTTATTAAAAGGTTATGTAAAAGGAGTGTTGGCGCGTTTAGGAATTGATAAAATTTCGAATGCACCAGTTCGATCTGATATTTTTTCAGAAGGAACTGCAATTTGCTACAACAATGATACTTTAGTAGAAATGGGTGTAGTAAAAAAATCAATTTTGAAACATTTCGGAATCAAACAAGATGTTTATTATGCTGACTTCAACTGGGATTTAGTATTGAAAATCATCACTGGAAAAATTAAATATACTGAAATTCCAAAATATCCTGAGGTTCGTAGAGATTTAGCTTTATTGATTGATCAAAGCACGACTTATGAAAGCATTTTTAATTTGGCAAAACAAACAGAAAAATCACTTTTAAAAGATGTGAATTTGTTTGATGTTTACGAAGGAGAAAAACTTCCTGCAGGAAAAAAATCATATGCTTTGAGTTTTACTATTCAAGACAGCACAAAAACACTTACAGATGCTCAAATTGACAAAATTATGTCTAAGTTACAACAGACTTTTGAAACTGAGCTTGGAGCAACATTGAGATAAAATAGTATTAAAAAAAAAAAACGCAAACCCCAACTTTTTGAAGTTGGGGTTTGTTTGTTTTTAGAATGTAACTCGTGTTGATAATCTCCTCGCTCCTGCTGAGTTTGGATGAATTTCATCTCTCCAAAATTCTGATGCATTCAGCAAACCTCGATAATCAATAATACGACTTTGGAAACGATAGCCGTAATAGGCAAAATGATTTTTGATTTGGCATAAAAGCGCGTAAAATCGATCCAATAATCGGATGATGATAAACGATTTCAAGATCTCATCGGCAATTCCTAAACGATCAAAAACTGGTTTTATCCAAGGTCCGAGAGGCAAATCTACGCCAACAATTGAAGGTCTTACGCCGAGTTTGAATAACGGATAATCGTAAGTATGCATGTAGAATATAGTATTTGGCGTTGCGTATGCATTTATGATGCTTCCAAAACCAAGATAATTTCGCATAATTGTGCTGAAAATCGAACTTAAATTTGCAGTATTAAAAAGTGCGCTATCAAAAGTAGTGGTATTTAAATATCTTTTATACAAAATGCATTTTTGATACAACGGATCACCAGACAAACTTCTGAGTTCCGTCAATTTTGCTTGATCTGTAAAGAAACTTGGATCGAAAGAAGTTACACCGGCATTTAATATTCTGCCAAGTTGTGGAAAAACATCGTTTCCGCCTCCACTAAAATAAATTCGGTCAATGCGATAACCGCTTACATACTGAACAAAGTGCGTTCTGTCGGCATACATTTGCGAAGTTGTTTCTCCAAATTTAGCGAGATGCAAGCAATTTAAATTCAATCTTTGATTTCGGTCGGTAATCGTATCATACAAATCCAAAATGGTCGGAACAGGATAATCCAGCCATGAATCACCTTCAAAGATAACGTTGAGCGTATTTGCATTTCCGGCATTTCTTCTAAACAAAAAAGAGTTGGTCAAAAAGGGCTGATGCAGTGATTCATCCTCCGATTCAACCAGCGAAGTATTTACACTATTCAGTTGTCTCAAGGCATTAAACGTAAGGTCGCCGGGAGTTATCATTCCGGTTACCTGAATGTTATTATTGGCCTGAAAATTCAGAATAGAAATAATGGTGCTATCCGTATGATTATTTGAAATACTTCCGCTGGTCGTCACGGGATAACCTACTGCCTTCAAGTAATTTTGTATTTGCAACACGTCAGATCGATTGTTTGCTGCATTTAATCCTACACTGTTGATAAGCAAATTCCCAACAGACGGATTTTGATTTATAACTGGGGAATTCGAAACTAAATTTTCCATAGTATTCCAGATTTATGTTATTTTATTGGGATTGATATAACCATGTCCGGCTCTAAAAACCTCAAAATTATTTTCTTTAAAAGCAGCAGTATCACAGGCCTTGAATAGTTTTTTTCGTATTGAAAAGATATCAAGGTCAGGCTCTTTCTCCAGAATTTTCATTACTAAAGAAGCTACATAAGGCGCTGCCATACTACTTCCGCTTTTAGAGGTCAGCTTGTTTGATGCTCTGTTTTCTCTGCTTGAAGACGAACAGGATGATTTTATTTTAAAGCCTGGCGCAACAACTTCAGGTTTCATGCGTCCGTCTGCAGTTGGTCCAGAACTGCTGAACGACAAGATAGGTTTTGTATCATCATTTTGATTATATGCACCAACCACGATGCTGTATTTTGAATTACAAATCGAATTTGTAGTGTGGGTTTTATTAGCAATTGCTGGCAAGAATATCGATTGTCCGCCGTCATCGCGTTCTATATAACAATGATAACGCCCATTTTTTACAACTCGACCAATCAATTCTATTGTCCAAAATTTTGAATTCAATTTGCCATTGACCAAAATGTTGATCTGATTTTTTCCTGTATTGGGTTCATTGCTTCGATGAAGACAAATCCCGACTTCGTCATTGTCCTTTAAAATCAATTCATCTTTAAAAGGAGTTGACGAAAGCAGTTTTTTTCCATTATCATCATAAATATCCACACTTAAAATATCGTCGCCATGATACCAAATTTCCATCTCGTTGGGAGTTCGATCGTTCTTTTTAAACATCCACGGAATCTTAATTCGCTGATCTGACTTAATATCTCCATAAGTATGAACATTTGCTTGATGGTAATTTCCGGTACTTTGCACAATTGCAGTTCCTTTGCGCGTGGTAACAATATGATCAATGATTTGCTCAAACAAAGTTCGCCCCATATGTGCGTCGCCATGACCACCCAAACTCATATTGATTACCAAAGGCCGCTCCCCTGCTTCATTTGTAATCAAACACAAACCTTCGGCTCCTTTTACTGAATCGCCCAAGGATAAATTAGATCCGTTGACCAAATTAGTTCCCATATCGACTGCTATTATTGGCACATTTGGGGCAAAACTTTTGGGCGCAACAGCGCCGTTTCCGCAGGCAATTCCGAGAACATGCGTTCCGTGTGTTCCATTGCCAAACAAATCTGACTTTCCGGGATGATAGCCAAGTTTTTTAAACGGAAAATCATCTAACAACGCCTCATTTATCTGCGCTTTTGTAATGATTCTTCCGTAGCCGTATTTATTGCCGTCATAGCGATCGGACTGTACCCAAATTTTCTCAAAACGTGTTTTTCCGTTGCTTATAAAATCGGGGTGCGTAAAATCAAAACCAAAATCAATAATTCCGAAGACAACATTTGAAACAGTCTCATCTAAAACTTCATTTTTCTTATCCAAAATTTCGCTTTCAGGAGCAAGTTCGACGTTATCATTTGCAGGAACAACTGTTGGTGCTTTTAAGCTTATTACGCGCTGATCCTCATAAATAGAACATAAAAATCTGCGCAATGTCCTGATGCTTACAACATTTCCAAATTCTGAAATAATCTTACAATGATCAGGATATTCTTTTTCCTTTCTCAAACGCATCAACAGCGACAACTCTTCATCTGGATTGCCATACAATATGATTTTAAGTCTCGGATCCATAATTTTGCATTTTAAATATTAATTCAAAGCCAGCAGATTGCGTTTTTATTTCTTTTCGTTTTTAGCTGGTGCTTTTTGACTCAAAACACTATCTGGAAATGAAATACTTTTAGAAATTGCCTCAATTCTATTTTTAATTTCTAGAATAGCATCATTTAGAGCAGCAGTATTTTTTTCTAGTAAAGCAATTTTAACTTCGAATTTTTCTGCTAAAGCTTTGGTTAATTCGGCGTTGTTGCTTGCCGTTATTTTAGCGATTTCTTCTTTTAAAAGGTTGTTGCTTATTGAAATTTCATTTCTCACATTCTGCAAAGTCACAATATCTGCAGGAGCGGTTCCGCTAGTTTGTACCGGCGTTTCAGTGCTTGTTGGCGGATTTACAATAGGAGCTGTGCTCGGCGCTGGCAAACCTGGAGCACTTGCAGTTGTAGCTGGCACTTCAGAAACATTAAACTTATCACCCTCTATTTTGGCTTTGTTTTCAATAATCAAGTAATTAACGAGCGGATTTTCTGAAACTACGCCCGCCAAAAGTGCCGTATTAGTTATTTCCTGATTTCCAGAAACATTATAAAAACTCGCTCTGCTGTTGGCAATCACATAATTGATTAATAAATTAAATGGATTCATCATTTCATAATTTTAAGGTTAATAGAAATTAAAGGGCAATTGAGGTTCAACTGCCCTTTCTATGATTTATTTATTCATCATCATCATTAATGCAATAGGCAAAATAGTGTTGTTGCTATTTGTTGTATTGCCCTGATTTTGTTGTGATAAAATCAAAACTAACGGCAGCATCATGTTTGAATTGTCTGATTTTCCAGAACCAGAATCGCCCATCGTAGTCATCATTGGCAAAAGCAATGACATCGTTTGATCAATGTAGATTGGGTTTTTGCCGTCCTTGGCGATAATTTTGGTATCGGTTCCAGAGCCAACAAGCTGAAGGTTTTCTGTCACTAATTTTGGTTGATTAAGCAGCGATCCCATCATACTCATCATTTGCATGTTTTTTAAAACCTTTGTTTGGTTGTCGCCTTTTCGGGCGTCTATTTTTGCAAACTCAGTATGTTTTTGATCTAAAGCAACTAATGCTTTATTTGTTGCTAATAATGTCTTTTTAAGCTCATTAACCTGATTAGAAATAGCATCTAATGATTTTTTTAGTTCGCTTTTAGTAGCATAATCATTAGCTCTTCCGCTCAGTGCTTGTCCAAAATTTGATCTTTGTTTTACAGCCGAACTCACATTTGGTCTAATGCTTCGTGTTGAAGGTCTTCTGCGTTTTGCAGCTTCATCATAACTTTCGTCATAACTTTCTAATAAATCTTCACTCAAAAGATCTTCGTTGAAATAATCTTCATTCAATAAATCTTCGTCTAAATAACTTTCAAAATAGCTCATAATTTTAATTTTTAATGGTTAATTTTTGTTGAAATAATGTTTGTTATATTTCTGGATGGCTGGCTGAATATATTTGTTGAAAAGAATAAAATCAGGAACGGTGGTACCTGGTTTTCCAGTTCCGAAACATTCGGCGCAATCAGGATTTTCGCCAAAACATTCGGTGCATGCGCCAATAGCTTTTGCTAAATCATCATTTTGATTTAATTCAAATTCCAGCTGAAATTTCAGTCCTTCGATTATAGTAAAAAGTTTATGGTTGATTTTTTTAAGTTTCTTGACTCTCTCTTCAAGTTCTGGATCAACTTTTGGGATTTCTTTTTCCTCTTCAGGTTCTTTTTTTTCCATCATGGGCTGCATAAGCTCAAAATATTTAGCCATTTCAGGATTATGTTCTTTCAAATATTCTAAATAAGCATCCATTGGTATAACATTTAGGTTTTATAAACTTGCAATAGAATTTTCAAGTCTATTGATTCGGTTAGGAGTATTTGCGCCAACAAATTGGCCGTATTGATCAATGTAGTAGTCCTCAGTTGGAATCAATCCTCCGTTGTAATACTCATATAAAATATTCTCCGTTAGGTAATTGACATTTTCAATCAGTTCAGCAAAAGAATGGCTTTCGATAGGAGCATTTGGACTTGCAGTGCCCAAACTCTGCTGCGCCTGACCAGCCTGAAACTGAGGATTGTTGATAATGCCTCCTAATTGATTGTACAATCCCTGCACTCTGCCAATATCCTGCGCAGCCTGCGGACGCAACTGAACCGGATTATCTTGCACATATTGCTGAATTGCGGGGATTGCAGCTCTGCCGGCATTTGCTAAATAACGGCCAGTATCTCCCAAAGCTTGTCTAAATTGCGATGGTTGTGATGGTCGGCGTGGTGGTTGTTGCGGTGCTGGTCTGTATTGCTGTGGTGGCGCTGGTCTGCGTTGCGGTTGACGGCTATTATCGAGTGCCGTACTTCCCGCTCCTGCTAGATTACTAACTAACCCGCCAACTGCTCCACCAATTTGAGGTGCGCCAAAATAGGTTCCAACTGCTGTTCCTACAATTGGAGCAACGGCCGAAACACCGCGCAAAACGCCAGAACCAATACTGCTGGCAACATTTCCTAAACTTGACCAAAATCCTTCTGCTTCACTTTCAGACATTTGATCTACTCTTGATAATAGGACATCTTCCAGTTCGCTTTCGCTTAAATTTGAATATTCTGGTCCTAAAACGTATCGTACAGCTTCAAAATAATTGTCTTCGCTGAATGATTCTCCCTGAAAAACTTCGTGATATAAACTCATAATTTTTAGTATTACTATTACTTCTTACTCTTTTATAGGCTTTTCAGATTTCGCCTATCCATTTTGTGCACAAAAAGGAACGATGTAAAATTGATTTTTTATAAATTACTACAAAACAGCACTTTAACCCAATTTTTTAAATAAATTTACCCTAAGAAAAAGGGTACATTTCCCCTTGCCGATTTTTGACGTTTAAAATATTTTTGTTCCCAATGTTTTTATCAAAACACTATTTATCAAACAATTAACCCATTAAACTCTTAATAATCATGGAAAGACAACCTGAAAGACCAACACAACTGATTACTAAAAAGTTCGCCAAGGAATTGCACACGAATTTTATGAAGTACAGAGCCAGCATTATTGCGAAATACATTAAAAAAGAAGATGCCAATGCTGCTTGGTTTTCTATTAATGAACTCGAAAATTATATTCATTATATAAAGTCTAAAGGAGAAAAAACAGGTTATGATGTAAACGGAATCCGAATTTATTTTGGAGTATATCCCGAAGAAACAAAATATGCCGAAAAAGCCGGTTTGATGACAGTATTTTTGACCGCAACCGGTAAAAAAATCAAAACACCTAAAGCGGGAGAAATTCAGACTTTTGCCTTGATGAGTGATGGAAATCCTGATATATCTAGCATTGAACCAATGAATTATGGAAGTATTGGAAGACCGCCTGCATTGGACTATTAACTAAAAAATCATGTTCGAATTTTTACGATTTTATATTTTTTATTTGGCTTTGTTTTCTGGAATTATTGGCTTGATTTCATGGCACAAACTTCCGGGATATAAAGCCAAATCACTCGTAATTTTAATCTGGTTTTCTGTCATTATAGAAAAAGTAGGTTATTATTTCACCGAGTGGACCGGCTTGCTCAATTATTATGTTTTTAATTTTTATATGCTGGTCAGTTTTTCTGCCTATATATTGCTCTTGCGGAGTCTGTTGACTAAAACGAATTATAGAATAATGGCATCTTTAAGTTTGCTGATTTTTATAGCCTCGTTTTTTCTGAATATTCTCTATTTTAAGGACAACGTCAATCATTCTTACACGTATAGTTTTGCTATCGGTGTTATTTTAGTGATGATTTTATCCTGCTTTTACTTGGTAGAAATTTTTAATTCAGACAAAATATTGAATTTTAAAAAGTCGGTATTTTTTTGGTACATACTCGGAATTTTAGTTTTTCATGTACCGTTTTTGCCCTTTATGCTAGCTTTAAATTGGTTTTTAATCAAACACGATGAATCGGTTTTTAGTTTGGTAGTATTTATTTTAAATCTTTTGGCGCAAAGCTGCTACATCATTGGATTCTTATGGAGCGAAAAGAAATACAATTATTAGTCATTTCATTAGGTATTGTTTTTTTAACTTTACTGATCATTTTGCTTGTCATATTCTTTTATTTCCTGAAAAAGAAAAATACATATCTGGTTGAAAAAATGGAATCAGAACTCTATTTTCAATCGGAATTGATTAAAACCAGAATCGAAATCAAAGACCAGACACTCAGCGAAATAAGCAAAGAACTTCATGATAATATAGGCCAAATCATTTCGGTAGGCATTATGCAGCTCAATATTTATTTGAACGCCGGAAAACCTATTAAAGCCAGTGAACTCCAAGACCTTAAAGAAATACTCGCCAAATCGCTTGATGAAATACGAATTTTATCTCGAATCATCAATAAAGACAATTTACTGCAGAGCAACTTCATCGAAGCCATAAAACAAGATTTAGAGCGTATAAAAAAGCTGAAAAATATTCAGTATCAATACCATCTTACGGGAGAAATTCCGAAGATCAATCAAGAACATGATTTGTTTATTTACCGAATTTTTCAGGAAGCGCTCCACAACAGCTTAAAACATTCGCACAGTGATTTATTTGAAGTAAATATTAGCACCATAAATACCGTTTTTCGATTGGAAATGAAAGATTTCGGAATTGGTTATGATACCAATCAAATAAACTCTGGAATAGGTTTAAACAACATGAAATTAAGAGCCAAATTAATTGGCGCTCATTTAATTATGGAATCAAATTCATCAGGAACCACTGTAACTTTAGAATACCCATTAACCGCAACCAATGAAACCGAACACTAAAAACCGAATAATTATTGTTGATGATCATCAGCTTTTTTCGCAGTCTTTGGAACTTTTGATCAATAGCTTTAAAGATTTTGAAGTCATAAACCGATTTGAAAATGGCAAATTGTTTGTCACGCATTTACAAGATCATCCGGAAGACAATATCGATTTGATTTTATTAGATGTCAACATGCCTGTTTTAGACGGCGTAAGCACAATGAAATGGATCAAGGAAAACAGACCCGACTTAAAAGTAATTGCACTCTCTGTAAATGATGACGAAGAAATTATCATCAAAATGATTACAAACGGTGCAAAAGGTTATCTGCTAAAAGATACTTCGCCAGAAATTTTCAAAGAAGCGATAATCTCAGTAATTGAAAAAGGATTTTATTTCACCGAATTAGTTTCGGGAATGCTGGTGAAAAAAGCAAACAACGATTCTAAAAAAATCAATTTAAAGGAAAAAGAAATCGTTTTTATAAAACATGCCTGTACCGAAAAAACGTATAAAGAAATCGCCTCGGAAATGTGTTTAAGTCCAAAAACCATAGACGGCTACCGAGAATGTTTATTTGACAAACTAGAAATCAAAACCCGAATTGGCTTGGTTTTGTACGCTATAAAACACAAGATTGTTTTGGTGTGATTGGTTAACCGTTTGATCGTTGATCTGTTTAATCGTTTAACTGGTTAACTGTTTAATTGTTTAATTTAAATCATTAAACACATAGAAACATAGTTTTTAAATGCCTGCAAAAGGCGTTTCACTTATTAAAACAAACATAGTTAGCTATGTGTTAGAAACTAGTTTCTTTTTACCCTCTTCCGTTAACAATAAAATCTATGTTTCTATGTGTTTAAATAAAATTTTCGATCTTAAAAATTAATAAGTGATTGCAGAAAATATCGGGTATTGTTTTATTTTTTCTCTGCCGTTCAAAAAAGATAATTCCATCAAGAAATTGCATTGCATAATTTCGCCACCTAGACTTTCTACCAATTCGCAAACTGCTTTTGCGGTTCCGCCAGTTGCCAAAACATCGTCGTGAATTAAAACACGATCTCCTTTTTTAATCGCATCCGTATGCATTTCTAAACTGTCGGTGCCATATTCAAGTTCGTAAGAAGCTGAAATCGTTTCATACGGCAGTTTTTTAGGTTTACGTACCGGAATAAAACCAGCATTTAATTCCTGCGCCAATAAAATTCCGAAGAAAAAACCACGGCTTTCTGCGCCAACAACCTTGTCAATTTTCTTGTCTTTCAAAGAATTTACTAGAACCGAAAGGCATTCTTGTCGTGCAATTGGGTCATTTAAGAGTGGCGTAATATCTTTGAACAAAATTCCTTCTTTTGGAAATCCTTGAATATCACGTATATAATTTTCTATCTTCATTTTTTTTTATTTTTATCGTATTTTATGTTTGTATATCTCACATTTATGTCTATCTTTGCACCCGCAATAAGCAATCAACAAAGCTACAAAAAATTAGTTAGTTGATAACAAAAAGGCCTCGTGGCGCAACTGAATAGCGCATCTGATTACGGCTCAGAAGGTTACTGGTTTGAATCCAGTCGAGGTCACTTAAAAACTCTAAATAAAAGATTTAGAGTTTTTTTTTTGTTTTGAATTTGTCCGATTATTGTACCGTAAACAAAACTAACCTAGATTTTATCTTTGCTGAACATATATTTTCTTTTAGTCACAGCCACTACTAACTTACAACTAATTAGTTGCAAAATAGCACAACATTTTTTTGAGATTGTTTCCGAAATCCTTAATTATATCGATTTCTCTTATTCAAAATTATTGATACATAATAGCTTTAAGACAAACTAAATATACACTAATATAAATAGGAAAATTACCCAACAAATAATACGCTTATTCAATGATTTATATTGGAAATATTCTATATTTGGGAATAAATATTTATAATGGTTATTACATGTATCTACCTAAATCTTGATGGATTTGTAAGATTTTGTGATACATATAAATAAGTTATGAGCAATATTAAACAACTAAGCATAAATATTCATGATATTTTTAAGTCACAATTATAAAGACAAACCAATTGTTGAACCAATAGCAATTACATTGTCTAAAGTTTACGGAATGCAAAATGTTTTTTATGACAGTTGGTCGATGCAACCTGGAGAAGGAATAATTGACAAAATGAATGAAGGTTTAGAGAATTGTGAGTACTTTTTCTTTTTTGTTTCTAAAAACAGTTTGGCTAGTAATATGGTTAAATTGGAATGGCAAAACGCACTTTATAAAGCTACTCAAAATAAGGTCAAACTAATTCCAGTAAAATTAGATGATTGCTTAATGCCAGCCATTTTGCTACAGACATTATACATTGATATTTATGGCAAAGGTCTGGATTATGGTCTTCGTCAGATAGTTGACGTTGCAAATAACAAAAGTACATTTGACAAAAATGAGCAAACTTATGAGAATGTCAGAGGATATGTTACTTTGATAAAACCTGACAAAGAAATTACCTTAGAAATACGCGCTGAAAGTTATGTTGAACCAATGTCAAAATATATCATCTTAGTAGAAAATTCACAAAGTGAAGTTGAAGTCAAAACTATAACGTCAGAAATATTATATCCGACAGGAGAAACTTTTATCAATGGAATCGATGTTAGCGATAATTATAAATGTAATGGATTTTATTTTTATATTTCAAGAGCAACTATGCCCGGATATCCTATCAGATTTTCAATAAAAACTATAGGGGAATCTCAATTGAAATTTGTTGGAGTATTTAGAGCCGTTGGTGAAAATTTAGTTTGCTTGATTCCAATTAATATGACTTAAAAATACTGCCCATAACAGCTACTACAACGGATTTGGGCAATAGGCTTAATGGAGAGATGGTTTTGTATTTGGAATGATTTGGCAAATCCGAAGAATGAGTTTAACTTAGTCCCAAACCCGCTGTAGTAGCGGAACGTTTGTGGCAATTATCTCAAAAACAGAAACCATAATATGAAACATTGGATTTTAACTTTAGTCCTTTTTACATTTTTAATTTCTTGTAATAAAAAGCAGGAGTTAAAAAGTGCACATAGTAGTAATGATTCTGTTGTGGTTTATAATGAAGAGCAATTTTATAAAACCAAATCAAAACGAATTAAAGTTGTAGATACTGTTTGTCCTTTTTCAAGAAAAGCGTGCAAAGAATGATATCAAAAAAGGGAAATTAACTTACACTTTACTTTATGGTTTCGGAATCTATGATTTTAGCAATAAAGAAATGAAAGAATTATTATCCAAATTTTCAATAGGTTTAGATTCAATTTTAATTTCTTGTGCACATCCACCAAAAGGATTTAGGCGGTATTGTTATGCTGAGCGCATGAACTTAGAAATTGAAAAGAAATTTGGTGATAAATTCATCGACTCCTTACGAAACGTTGCGGATCAACAATTTGTGAAAAATAATCCAAATTTAATTTTTGATTTTTCGGAATGTGAAACAACTTCGAGATACATAACTGCTAAAACATATGAAGAGTTTTTAGAAAAACCTGAAAATGATTTTATTGATGGATTAAATTATCCCAAAATGAGTAAAAGGCAAGCGAAAAAGGAAAAGGCAAATACTGAAGTTTTTTTCGTAATCTATAAAGATGGAAGTGTGGGAAATTTAAAAGCCGAAAGCGATTTTAGCATTTCAAAAAATAAAGATTTTGCTAAATACTTCGAAAAAGAAGCAACTAGCTTTGTCAAAAAAGCGAAATGGAAACCAGCCAATTATAGAGGTATCATAGTAAACAGTGAAATGACTTTAAACCTTTACAATAAATAAACTGGCACCAACACACGTTTCCCGCATTTGGGCTTTAGTGGAATTACCGTAAACAAGAAGATTTACGTTTGACATGAATTAATTTTCTCCTAATTCCCAAACGCGACAAAGCGCGAGAACGTTATGGTCCATATTCAGAAGAATCGGGATAAATCAAAATCAAAATAAAGATAGAATTTTAGATTAATGGCTGACTACGCAAAAAAAATTATAACCGAGAATCCTAAATGCATTTCTATATGTTTCTTTATTGAACAAGACATAGTTATGGAAATGGGGAAAAAAATTAAGAAAACCGTAAGTAACAGTTTTGGTAAATTTATAATAAGATTATTTCCAAATGTAGCACTTATGAACGGTTATGATTGGGAAGTCTTTATAAATTATTATCTCCAAAAAAATCATCCAGATGTCTTACTGAATATGGAAACGGATCCAGAAACAGGAATGTTTGTCGCTTTTTATAGTTTCAGTATAGAAAACGAAAAAAAAGCAGCCAAATTAATCTATTATAATTGAATTAATGGAAAATGAATCCAAACTGTTAAAGAAAATAAAAACAGATGGAAAACTAATTAAGTGGAATCAAGACCTAAAATAAATACAGCACATAACAGCTACTACAACGGATTCAAACAATAGACATAATGGAAAAATGGTTTTGCACTTGGGAAGATTTGGCAAATCCGAAGAATGGGCTTAATTTAGTCCCAAACTCGATGTAATAATGAAACGTTACCTGATATGCTACTTCACCAGAATGTAATCGTGAAACGAGAAACATTAAATTCCGAATTTTAAAAATTAAATTGTAGTTTTGCGTAAACGATAAAAAAGTAAATGATAGCAGTTAAGCAAAAAGTAAGTATTGAGGAATTTGATAGTAAAAACTATCAAATAAGACTTGTCGAACCTTATGATAAAGCACTGATTACACATTATTTACACAATTACAGAAACGGAGTTTCAAAACATTATAAAAAAGACGCCGTAAAAGTTTTAGACAATTTTATTGAATACAAACAAGTCGAAGAACAAGTAAATATTGTTGCTGAAGATGCTTTACAACAATTACTTTTTGAAGTTGAAAATGTTCCTTTTCCAACACCCGAAAATTATACTTTTAAATTTATTGACCTTTTTGCAGGAATTGGCGGTTTCAGATTGGCAATGCAAAACGTTGGTGGAAAATGTGTTTTTACGAGCGAATGGGAAACAAGTGCACAAAAAACTTATAGAAAAAACTTCGGAGAAGTTCCATTTGGAGATATTACAAAAGAACGTGTTAAAAATTATATCCCACAGGAATTTGATATATTATGCGCTGGTTTTCCTTGTCAAGCATTTTCGATTGCAGGAAACCGAAAAGGTTTCGCTGATACAAGAGGAACTTTATTTTTTGACATTGAGCAAATCGTTGTAAAACATAGACCAAAAGTGGTGTTTTTAGAAAATGTAAAAAATTTAGTTTCGCACGATAATGGAAATACATTTAAAACTATAATTTCAGTTTTAGAAGATAAATTGGGCTATAAAGTTTTTACAAAAATTTTGAACTCAATGACACACTCAAATATTCCGCAAAATCGAGAAAGAATTTTTATAGTCGCGTTTGACCCTAATCAAGTTGAAAATTTTGCTAATTTCCAATTTCCTTCGGAAATTAAATTAACAAAAACTATTCACGATATTTTAGAAAAAGGAAAACAAGCAGATAATTTATATTACAAAGAAGACCACGCATATTATCCAGAGCTTGAAAAAGCGATGACTTCAAAAGACACAGTTTATCAATGGCGTAGAGTTTACGCAAGGGAAAATAAAAATAATGTTTGTCCAACTTTAACGGCAAATATGGGAACAGGTGGACATAATGTACCGCTTATAAAAGACGATTTTGGAATTAGAAAATTAACACCAAAAGAATGTTTTTTATTTCAAGGTTATCCCGAAAATTACATTTTGCCAAACTTGGCAAATAGTAAACTTTATATGCAAGCAGGAAATTCTGTTACTACAACATTAATTGAGAGAATTAGCACCGAAATCATAAGAGTTTTATGAAATCGTTCGCAGAAATAGACATTGAAAAAAACGGAAATTATTTAAAACTGCTTTCAGCAGCTTCAAAACTTTCGGGTTTATTCAGTGAAAGTGCGATTCCTTTTATAAATTATCGTGTTGCCGAAAATATATTTTGTAGAAGTTTTGATGCAGGTAATTTGTCACGTTCAGATACGGCTTTTGACGCAAATTATAATTCAGTTGGTGTTGGTTTGAAAACTTTTGTTTGCAACGGTAATTCCAGTACAGAAAAAGTCGCAGAATTTAATTCATTATCAAAAACTTTACGCGATTTTAAAGGCAAAGAATTAGCCTTAAAACTTGGAGAGTTCAGAAACGATAGAATAAATTTAGCAAATCGTGTTTACAATATTCAAGATTCACTTTATCACATTGTTGCTCGAAAAGAGAAGGAATTATTACTTTATGAAACAGATTACAACATTATAGATATTGATAATATTCATTCGGTTAAAGATAATAAAGCAAGTTTGCAATTTGAAGACGGAAATAATTTATATACTTTCAATCATTCAAAAAGCACACTTTTTAGAAAGTTTATAATTCCTCAAAATGCTTTTCGCTTACCAATTGATATAATTGAAGACCCTTATTCTTTGCTTCTTGAATTATTTGAGGAGAATAAGAATTTAAAAACTGCAACTGACAAACTTGTTAAGGGCGAAAATTATGTGATTTTGCCTCTTTATGGAATTCAGAAAGGAGAAAAGTTTATTTTTGAAAGAAGCGGTCTAAATCAATGGAATGCCAATGGAAGAAAAAGAGATTTTGGAGAAATTTATATTCCAATTCCTTCAGAATTGCACAGAAAATATCCAAATTTCTTTCCAAAGCGTGACCAAGATTTTAACTTACAAATTCCAACGGGAGAAATATTTTCTGCAAAAGTTTGCCAAGAAAATTCAAAAGCCTTGATGACTAATCCAAATAAAGCCTTGTCTGATTGGTTATTACGCAGAGTTTTGCAACTTGCAGAAGGCGAATTGGCGACAATAGAAAAACTTGACAAATTAGGTTTTGATAGTGTTATAATTATGAAAGATCAAAACGGAGATTTCAAAATTGATATTATGAAAACCAACTCTTACACAGAATTTAACACCAAAATCATATAAAAGCAAATCAGATAACACGCTCTACAAGAAATTTAGTTTTTAGCTTTAATTTGAAGTTGGTTTTGCATCTAATAAATTTGTGTTTATTCCAACATTAGCAATAAGCCCATGACAACAAACCAACACATAAAACTAGGACAACAAACAGCATTAATTTCGTTTTTGTTTGGTACAGGCATTTTTGGGATTTACTTTTTGACTTCTTCGTTTGAATTACTTTTTGTAGGCTACGGTTTTATTGCCTTGACAGGATTAATAAACATAGGAATACTAATCTCAATAGCATTAAAAGCAAAGAAAGATATTGACAATAGAAACAAATTATTAAAGACTTGCGGACTAATGTTGCTGAATATTCCCGTTATGCTAATTTATTGTTGGATCACAATTATACTGCTCAATACCATGAGAATAACATTCACAAATTCAACACAAACAACTGTGACGAATATAAATATTGTGGGTTGTGGCAACAGACATATTGACAAATTGGAAAAAGGCGAAAGTGAAACCGTTTGGATTGACATTACGGGCGACTGCTCAATACATCTTAACTATTCTGTAAACGGGCTACGAAAAGAAGAAAACGTTGCAGGTTACATAACAAATACTATGGGACAGAAAATGAATCATAATATTGGTGCACCAAACGAAGAAGAATTTTGACAACTAACGAAATAATACTGGCGTAGATACAACGCCACCAAAAAACACTAGAAAATAATAACTGCTTAAGATATCATCCCATTTGAACGAGAATCTGCAAGGTTTGCAAGAAACGTCAAAGGCTCAACATAATGAGGGTTTTTAGTAATTTTTCCGTCCTTGATTACGTACGGATGTGTCAGCAGAATATCGGTAAGCGTGCTTGCGCTGAAACTATTGATATCGTACATACAAATTAATGAGCAGGAATATTTTGGTGTAAGCAGATTCAAACTCGCCTCATATTCTAGAAGTTCATCTGTACCCGGAAGATTCTTTAACGCCCAAACCATGTCGCCACAAGCTCTTACGCTTTCGTAACCCGCTCTTTCAGAAGACATCAGCGTCTTTTCGAGCATATTGTACATTTTTTCTGCTGCAAAATTGCCATCTTTTATATAGCTGTTTTCAGAAGCCAGAACTTCTAATTGACCGCTAGCTAATTTTGCAGTAATTGAGACACCATTATCTGCCAGACAGCGGCAATGCTCACCATGACGGTCTCCTTCAAGAATATTAATGACTTTATCATTCCCCTCCAGACCTTCCATAATATAAGGGATGATTACCTCATATTGCTGTTCTTTGGAATCAAAAAAACCACAAATGTGCATTGGAGCCTCTAATGACTCTCCGCAAACCGAAAAAGACGCTTGTTTGTTCATACATCAAATATACGCATTTAATTGTAGGAAAAACACTTGCAACAGCTTAAAATTTCGATGTTATCCTTAAGTTATATCATCTAAAAATTAGGCTTATACAAAAACAGGACTTTTAACTACGCAAAAATGTACTTTAGTACTCCCTTCCCTATTTGTTATTAAGCTACTTTGCAATAGTAATAACAAGCTGATTTTATTGATAATTAAGCAACAAAAACATCTATGATTAAAAAAAATATTTTCGCCATTACGCTTTGCTTTTGTTTCATTGTACAAATGTTTTCTCAAGAAAAAATTAGTGCTACCGAAAAATACAAACAATTTGGCTTGGTTTGGGGATTGATGAAATACCAACATTATGAAGTAAGTAATGGAAAATACAATTGGGATGAAATATTTATTGAAAATTTTGACAAACTTGAAAGCGTAACTACGCAAACAAATCTTGATGTATTTCTATTGAATTTTATCACGTCAATTCCGGAAAGCAAAATAAAAACCGACACCAATACCGATAATTTGTTTACGAAAAATTATGACTATAAGTGGATAGAAAACTATTCTGGCAACACAGCACTTTTTTCCAAATTAAAAAAATTAGAAAACAATACAAATATTGGTTTTTACTACACATCAAAAGGCGGCATTCCTACTTTTGATAATGAGAAAGGTTTTAAAGGATTTGACTATAAAACAAAAAGCCATCGATTATTAGAATTATTTAGTTTTTGGAATGTGATCCAATATCATGATGTAAATAAATACTTGATGGATAAAAACTGGTATAGTCAGCTTGAAAGTTTTATCGATGAGTTTTCAAAAAGCACTTCTCAATTAGAATATGAGTTGGCAAAAATGCATTCCATTGCATCGCTCAACGACTCACATTCGTATTTTTTCTCAAAAACAGTATTAGATTCACTTTTTAAATTCAAGGCACCAATCACCACAACGAATGTTAATGACACTTTAGTCGTTTCGGGAATGTTTAATAAATTGGCAGAAAAAGACAATTTGAAATTAGGCGATTTGATTGTTGAAATCAATGACATGGACATTAAATCATTCCGCAAGCAAAAGATTGGATCACTGATTTCGTCTTCAAATGAGCGTCATTTAGAGCGCTTGACTTGGTTTTTGTTGATGAATAAGGAAGACAGTCTTAAAGTCAAAATAAAAAGAAAAGATGTTGTTGCTACAAAATACATTCATCTTTATAAGACTTTCCCAAAAGACGAAGAACAGTCTCGGCTTCCATTTTTTTCCTATAAAAAAGAATGGGAAATTATCGAAGATAAAATTGGATACATAAATCTGAGTACAATTTCGAAAGAGGATACAAAAAAAGCATTTGAAGCATTTTCCAACACAGATGGGATTATTTTAGATTTAAGAAATTATCCCAAAAATATTTCCGGCGAGGAAATTGCAAATTACATCTATCCTGACCGAAAAGAATTTATTAAAATTCTTTTTCCGTTAAAGCAAAGACCTTCGTTGTCACACTTTGACAAACCTGCTATTAGTGCTATCGTAGATCCTTTTAAAGCGGGTCACAAAAATTCAAAATACTACAATAAAAAAATTATTCTTTTAGTATATGGCGGTACCCAAAGCAGGGCTGAGTATATTGGAATGGCTATTCAGGCAGCTCCTAATTGCATAACTGTTGGCAAAACAACTTCTGGTGCACCTGTCAATGTTGCCATTTTCAAACTGCCTGATGGCGAAGAATTTCAATTTACTTGCATGGGAGGATTTTACCCTGACGGAACCCAGGTGCAAAGAAACGGTTTGAAAATTGATCATTTTGTCAAGCAAACAACATCAAATTTTAATGAGGATCAATTCATTCATACAGGAATTAAATTAATAAAATCTGCAGCTAATAAAGGAATTTAATAAATCTAACAAATCAGCAACAATCTATATTCGCCATCGTTTTCTATTGGCGCTCTATGAATGCACGGTAAAACTTGTTGTTTTGGATGATCTACGGCCAGTCGCCAGATATGCCCTAATCCTAAATTAATTGGTTTTGCATCTTCGTGTACCTGATAATGCAGATCAAAGTAATTTTCTTTTAAAAAATCTTCGAATTCTTCGTCTGTTCCGTCATGGAGTTTTTTTAGCTTTGCTCGAATTTCTGGAATTAAGATTTTTTGCTCTGCCTGCGAATTCGAAATTATATCACTCGCAGCTCCGTGATACGTGCACAAAAAAGTATCGGTTGCAATGGGAGAACGATCGACGTGAAACGAATAGACATCCGTAGATATGAAATCAAATTCATCATCACGTTCATAACATTTTAGCAAATTAAGTGAAGGCGAAGCACCAAAATCAGTTAATAATTTCAGATCATTTAAGATTATTTCTCTTGCTGAATTTCCTTTTTCTGATAATTGAAGTGCTCGTAAATCTTCGGGAAAAACTTCGGTTATATTTTCTTTTAAAGACAACTTGGCTGTAATTTCAGCAAAATCACCATCCAAATTTCTGTACCAGCATAATGCATTCATTTCTCCTTTGAAATCGGTATTTACCAAGTCCGAGAAAGCAGAAACCACTCCAATTTGGTCGTTGTCAGAAAACGTATTATTCATAATTATGATGTAGAGAAATCTATTTTTTTAATTTTTATATTTATTGATGTAAACCGTTTTCTTGTTTACAAATTCTTGAATACCATCTTGCGAAAGTTCGCGTCCGTATCCAGAATTTTTAGTGCCACCAAAAGGCAATCTCTGATCACTTTTTACGAGTTCGTTTACAAACACTGCTCCTTCGTCAAATTTTGGCACTAATCGGACAGCTTTTTCAAAGTCTTCTGTAAAGATCGTAACTCCAAGTCCAAATGCACTGCTATTTGACAGCTGAACCGCTTCTTCTTCATCCTTAAAAGTCGTAATTCCGATTACGGGACCAAAAATTTCTTCTGTAAAAATAGACATATCTGGCGTAACATTACCTACAACGGTAGGCTCAAAATACGCTTTATTTCTGTGGCCTCCAAGCAAGACTACTGCTCCCTTTTCTATTGTTTGTTGAAGCTGTTTTTCGAGTTCTTCGGCAAGATCAATTCGAGCCATAGTTCCAATTGTAGTTTCATCATTTAATGGATCTCCTTGACGAAGACTTTTGACACCTTCAAGAAAGGATTTTGTAAATTTTTCTGCAATCGATGATTCCACCAACAGGCGTTTTCCAGCAATACAACTCTGCCCCGCATTCTGAAAACGTGCTTGCACACAAGTTTTTACTGTTTGCTCGAGATTACAATCGGCAAAAACAACCAAAGCGTTGCTCCCTCCTAATTCGAGTACTGTTTTTTTAATTTCGCTTCCAGCAACAGCCGCTACAGCTCTTCCTGCAGCTTCACTTCCGGTAAGGGTTACCGCTTTCACTTTGGGATTTTTAATAATTTCTTCTACCTTTTTACTTCCAATAGGCAGATTCGTAAAACAACCTTTAGGAAATCCTGCTCTTTCAAATACTTTTTCAATACTTGTGGCGCATTTCATCACATTACTGGCATGTTTAAGTATTCCGACATTTCCCGCCATGAGCGCTGGAACAGCAAAACGCATAACTTGCCAAAATGGGTAATTCCAAGGCATGATCGCTAAAACAACTCCTATTGGTTCGTAACTAACATAACTTTTGTATGCTTCTGTTTCAATTATTTTATCTGAAAGCATTTCAGGCGCATGTGTAGCGTAATAATCACATAAAGCGGCACATTTTTCTATTTCTGCCAATGACTGTGTGATTGGTTTTCCCATTTCCTGAGTAATAATCTCAGCATATTCGCGGGCGTTTTTTCTTAATTCCTGACCAGCATTTTTCATTAATATTGAACGTTCCGAAAATGGAATCTCTTTCCATACTTTATATTGTAGATCTGCAGTTTCAATCACATTCTTAATCTTTTGACTCTGCATTTCAACACATTCATATACCGTTTCCTGATTATAAGGATTTATAGACTTTATCATAATTGTCTTATTTTAATTAAAAGCACTGTAAAAGGTACAATTTATTTTGATTTAAATATTGCAAAAATGAAGTTTTTTATGTCTTCGAAAAACAAATCAAACTCAAAATAGAGCCTATATTTGGAAATTCTCATACATACGAAGATAAGTTAAAAAACTCAGTAAATTCAAAGGTTTACAGATACAAATTCGAACAAATTAAATAGAAAAACCAATAAAAAATTGCTTAACTTAGTATTCCATTTTTTACTGCTGAGATTGTTTCATAGTTAACATTCGAAGCTTTATTATAAAATCAGGTTTATATGAAAAATAACCCCAAATTACTTAGTAATTATGAATATAAGAAGTTCTTTCTTCCCGATATATCCGCTCATAATCTTTTTAATAATTCTAACGTTCAGCTGTACCGAATTGAAAATTATTTAAAGAAGATTGTAATTCCCGTTAATCCCTATCAAACGACTTTTAACTTTTTGATTTTTGTAACTAAAGGATTTGTAAAACAACAACTAGAAACATCTGTTTTTGAAATTAATGCGAATCAAGCGCTTAGTATTAAACAAGGGAATTTTACGGCAACATTAGAATTGTCAGACGATGTTGAAGGTTTTTTTGTTATCTATGAAAATGAGGTTATTACAGAAATTTCATTGACAACGAGTGATTTAAATTTCTTTTATGCTTCGCCGTTCTCCATTTTAAACCCTAACAAAATCAATTGGCTTACTCGTTTATTTGAATTACTTGAAGAAGAATTAAATCAAACCGAACATATTGATGCTATTACAACATCACTTCTTCAGTCTGCGTTATTAAAAATTATACGAACGGAAAATACTAATAACAAATCGCTTAGTCGTGCAAGTTTTATTTCTTTTCAGTTTAGAGAATTGGTACAGAAAAACCACATTCAGCATAAAAACATAGATTATTATTCTAATCTATTGAAAATATCAGATAATTATTTGAACAAATGCGTTAAAGAAACCACCGGAAAAGCGCCAAAACAATGGATAAACGAAATTACCATTCAGCACAGCCAAATTCTGTTACAAGATAACTCAAAAGAAATAGCAGAAATAGCATTTGAATTGCATTTTCAATCTCCTTCTTATTTTTCGCGCATGTTTAAAAAAGTGACGGGAGAATCTCCTTCTGAGTATCGTACACAGTTTTTAAAACATTAAAAAATAGATCCAAACACATAGAAACATAGGTTTTATTGCTTGTATTGAAGATTAAAAGAAAAAGCAAGCTTTAACACATAGTTCTTAATGCATTATTTTAAATAAATACTTTTGCCTGAGTACACGGATAAAACAGATTCGCTTTGCGAAAACGCGGATAAGAACGGATATTTAATAAATCCTTTTTTACTTAAAAACGAAAACGCTTACAACAGGATTTTAAACATCCGTTATAAGCGTTTTTTTTCTAAAAAAACTCTTCTTTAAAAGCTAGACTTTTATCGATTAGTTAAGCTGGCGTACCTTCACTATTCGAAACCACAGCGTCAATTTGAATTAAAGCATCCATAGGAATTGCCGAAACTCCAATTACTGTTCTTGCAGGCAAATCGCCATTAAAAAACAAATTATAGATTTCGTTTACGGCATTAAGATCTTCAATATTTTTAAGCTGGATATTAATTTTTACAACGTCATCCATTTTGTGATCGATGCTTTCTAAAATTGCTCTAATATTGTTTAAACATTGTTCTGCTTGTTCCTTAACACCACCGCCAACTATCTGATTGGTTTCTGGAATAAGCGGCAATTGTCCCGAAATGTGATTGTAATGTGAATAAGCCACAGTATGCGAATACGGAACTTTTGGTGCATTTTCTGTATTATTTGCTTCAATTACCAGAAAGCGTGCATCTTCTGCAAGTTGCGGAGGTGTTCCGTCACCGTGTGATACCGCTACATCAATCTGAACCAAAGCGTCTATTGGCAAAGCTGCTGCGTTAATAATTGTTCTAGCAGGAACATAGTTTGGGAAGAATTTTGCTAAAACGCCATTTACAGTTTCTGCATCTGAAAGGTTTTTAAGAAAAATATTGGTTTTAACCACATCATTCATAACATGTCCGATGCTTTCTAAAATTGCTTGGATGTTTTTTAAGCATTGTTCTGTCTGTTCAGCCGCACCGCCTGCAACTATCTTACCCGACTGAGGATCGATAGGCAATTGAGCCGAAATATTGTTGTAATGAGAAAATGCTACAGTTTGTGCGTTTACACTTTTTGGCGCTTTCTCTGTGTTTCTAGTTACTTTAACAAGATCTAATGCTTTTTGCGGCGTCGTTCCTTCGCCATTTGAAATAAGAGCATCTATTTGAATCAAAGCGCCTTCAAGTGGCAAAGCTGCTACAGCAACTGTTGTACGTGTTGGAAGCTCTTTTTTGAAGAATGTTTTATACACTTCTTCAATTGCTTCAATGTCAGAAATATTCTTAACGAATACAGTCAATTTTACGGCATCATCCATAACATGTCCAATGCTTTCAACAATTGCTTGAATATTTGTCAAACATTGTTTTGCTTGTTCTTTAACGGTATTGCCAACAATTTCTCCCGTTTTTGGATCGATAGGCAATTGCGCCGAAATATTATTGTAATGGGAAAATGCTACAGTTTGGGTTGAAAACGGGCTTTTTGGCGCATTTTCCGTGTTTCTCGAATTCTTTTTGATTTCGCTCATAATTTGTTTGTTTTTCTGTTTTAATTATTACTTTTTTATGGATTAACGAGTTGAGTGAGATTGAATAAACTTTAATTTTAACACATTAATAATTAGCTTTTTACTCCTTCTTTTAAGTTCACAGAAAAAGCAAGCTTTAACACATAGCTCTATGTGCATTGAAATTAGTGAAACGCCTTTTTTTGAGTTTACAAAAACTATGTTTCTATGTGTTTAAAATAATTTTACAAAATGTGTTAAGCACTAAGTCTTTCTATTAGTTTATCATGCCCCGAAAGGATTTTTCCAAATTACATCCAAGGCCAAATAATTCACGTCTGAAATAGCTGCTCCTTTTCCGATAAGGTTATACATGTAGCCAACGTCGAAAATAAATGGAATTTCATGCGGACTAATTGAATAGTAAAGCGTAAACCTGCTTTCTTTATAAGCAAACTTTGACCACTCATTTTCTGGCTCATTTTCTTTGCTAATAGCAAAAAGCGCCTCTGCTCCGCCTATAAAATGATGCGTTTTACTGCTTCCTAAATCCAGGCTCAGTTGTGTTTTAAACCTTGTACGCAACTGAAAATTCTCCTCGGCATTACTGAAATCTGGATTAAAAAATTTTCTAAACTCTTGTCTAATCGTATTTTTCCATTTCAGTCCGTTGCCTTCTGTGATATAAGAATAGCGTCCGTATAATCTGAATTCCTGTTCAATTGCAGGGTTTAATTCCGCATAAGGCGCATCAGAATCATAATTATTTGCTCGTCTGTAGCTCAATGCATAAGAGTATTCCCAATTCTTTTTGAACCGATTTGAAATTTCTTCATTGATTACCAGAATAGCCATTTTTGAAAACGGATTGTTTTCGTCTGGACTACTCTTTAATCCATATCCTACGTAAGTGGTCGATTCTTTTTGTTTAAGTGAATCTAAAGATTGCCTGACTCCAAAGGCAAACCAAGCTGCGTTTTTTCCCTCTCCTAAACCCGGAGGGCTCAACTGTGCGTATGAATTACTAAATGTGACCACAAAAATGACCACTGCCAATCGCAATTTGTTTTTTGTAGACACTTTTTTCATTTTTTATCAAGTTTAAATTTTGTAGCTTATTCCTGCTTTTACAGCGAAAGGTGTTCCCGGAGTAAAACATAATTCTGATACCGAATTTGTCTCATTTCTGAGTCTGGTTTCTGTTTCGAATTGTGCTTCATTCCATTTGGTGTTAAAGATGTTTTGAAACTGCAGATTTAACTCCCAACTTTTTTTGCCATACGCCAACACAAGATCGTTAACAAAATAGCCTCGTGTTCTTACCGAATTATCTTCGATAGCAGGTCGCGAATCCATATAGCGGTATCTTAGATTTGCCGAGAAACCTGACCGAAGTTTTACCGCCACGCCTCCTGTACTTGTAAGCGTTGGAACTAATGGAATATAATCTTCCCCCTTTGGCTCATCAATAAAACGGGCATGAGCATAATTAAGATCTCCGTCAAGATACAGCCAAGGAAATGGTTGGTATCTCAAACTAAGATCGAATCCCAAACGACGTGTTTTTCCTGATGGTTCTATAACAGCTTCATCTCCAACATATACAAATTCTTGCTGCAGATACATATGCCATATTGCAGGCTGAATAATCATGTTAGCGGTTGGTCGAAGGATAACACCAAGATCACTTCCAAAAGAATAAGGCAGAATTTCTTTTCCATCTTGCGCCACGACAACTCTTACATCATTGGAGTGAAATCCAAAACCAGATTTAATATACCATTGCACATTTTGGTTTTGTGTATAGGAAATATTCAATTTCGGACTCACTCTTGCTGCCGAAGCCTCTTTTGCAGCCGGTAAACTAGCAAGTCGATCATGAAGACTGAAAGTAAAATAATCCAATCTCGCTGACGGATTTATAATCCATTTCTCCACTCTATAATCGATTGAAGTATAGCCGTGAACATTGATTTCAGAAGCAGATGCATCAGACAGTCTGTCTAACAATAAATCACGCTGAAAAACATGATTTAACTGCAAATCCTTGATATCATCAAAACGAAAACCTACTCCAGAAGTCCAAGTCATATTGCTATTTTCAAATGCAAATCTTCGGACATACTTATTTTCTAATCCATAAATAGAGCGATTGTCAGTTTGTTGAATTTCATCTCCATAAACGGGATCCTTTAGAAAAAAAGTAAAGTTTGAAAAGAGGTTAAAGTCATATTTCGAATAAAATAAATTACTAGAAAACTCTTCATTCTCACTCGCTAAATACTTATAATTTAATGCCAAATTTGTCCTTGATGTTCTCCCGCCCTCCGTTGGGTCTATTGATCCCCACCTGCTTATAATTCCTTCTTCTACTGCTCTTTCCGGAATTTGTCCCGAGGCATTCCAGTCCGAACTAAAGGTAGATCCCAGAATAGAGAAATAATGTTTTTCATCAATCCATTGGCTGTACTTCGTCAAAAAATTAATGCGTTTAAAATCCTGCTTTACATCAAACGGCCCGTCGGTATAATTGAATTCACCAGCTACGTAAAAACTCTTATCTTTCATGGTTTTATTTAAAAGATTAAGCATCGTAACTGCTCGCATGGTATTGAACGAACCACCTTCTATCTTAAAAAGGTTATTCTCTAATTTGTCAAATGTGCTAAAATTTACATAACCCGAGGTATTAAAATCGCCTTTATCGGCATAATAAGATCCTTTTCCAAAATCGATATCTTTAATCGTTTCTGGAATCAGAAAATGCAAATCGGCATATCCTTGTCCATGTGCATGCGAGACTATATTTACTGGGATTCCGTCAGCCATAACGCTAATGTCGGTTCCATGATCATTATCAAAACCTCGCAAAAATATTTGTTCTGCCTTGCCTCCGCCAGCATGTTGGGCGATAAAAAGTCCCGGGACTTTTCGCAATAAATCCTGTGCAGAATTTACAGGCGCCATTTTTAAATCAACTTTCATTATTTGTTTTCTGAAGTCGATATTGCTGATAACTATTTTGCTCAGATGCATTGTATCTGCTTCTGATTTATTTACTTCTGGTTTATTTGTCTTTTGAGCGAAACCATTTTGTATTGTCAACAATACTATTACAATTGCTGTAAAAAGTTTGTTTCTCATTACGCTTTATTTTATTTTACAATTGATGGCTCTTGTTTTTGATTTTTACTTTCAAAATGGCTCACTACTTTTTTTAGGGAAACGATTACCCACATAGAGAAAACAAATGGAAACGTAAGTGTAATCCATCCATGATGCATCATAAAAATATCGAAGTAGGTTGCTATCACAACGGATAGCAATACATATAATCCATCTCTGGGTTTTACACCGCTGCAGGCAATTCCGCATAAAACAGCGTTGAAACTAAACATCCCATCTTCTATTAGTTTTACAGAATCTTCGTAAAAACCTGCAATTGCCCCCGCAATCACTGCTGCTACAAATCCGTATAATGCCGCTGTAGGGTTATTCAGAAAAACTCCTACGAAAAACAATAGACCCGCGGCAATAGTTCCTTGAAAAATTACTTCGCTGTAAGCATGCGCCGCTACTGCAAAAACCTCTAATTCGCCCATCTCGCTATTTGCAATTGGTGTTCTTGCTGCAGCTAATCCAAAATGCTGAATCATCAAAACAGCAACTACTGTAATTACAATAAAAGGAAAAGTGAAAAAAGGTATTTTTTTGCGAATGGAAAATTCCATGAGCAATGTACTAATTACAGATCCTAAAACGATCAAAAACCATATTAGCGGACTAGCTTCAAAGAAGAAAACCAACCCCACTCCTACTAACGTTGCATTAAATCCGTACAAACCTGCTTTTATATTCTCGTTACTGAAACCGCAAATTCTTGCTGTTGCAGTACCAATTATAGCACTCAACAAGGTGCCAACGCCCATAAGCAGCGAATCATATGATATTGCAATTAAAAATAATAATCCTGTCCAAGCGCTTTCTTGAAGCATGATTTGTCCAATGCCCTTAAGCACTGCTTCTACTATTGATTTTATTTTTTTCATTTATATATACTTCTAGAAATAAAAATTATTTGAATTACCAGCCTAAAAAAACCATCCCGATACCACATGCCAAAACTACTGCCCCGCTAATTGCCGGTGTATAACGTTCGAGCTTTTCTGTTTTGAAAAAAGAATATCCATATACTCCTAAAAGCACCATTCCAAGCATCGTCAAAACTGTACTAAGCGTAAAAACACTAACGATTGTAGAAATTTCGCCAACAGAACGCTTCAACCCAGAATAGAATAACAAAGGAATTAGAGGTTCGCTTGGTCCCATCACAAAAATGGCAAATAAAACCAAAGGCGTTACTTTAACTCGATTTGTTGACATAACCACTTCTCCATGTTTATGCGAATACACAAATACATCTTCGCCCATTACGTCAAAGTGTTTGTGCGCTTTGTTCTTGTATGCAGCCCAAAGCCCATAAACAAGGTAAATTGCACCAAATAACAACAGTGCCCAGCTTGCAACATTGCCCCTAAAATCTTGAAAAAATGTTATTTTATTGACTTGCCAACCTAAGAAAACTCCAATAAACCCTAAAACTACCGAACTCAGAATATGTCCTAAACCACAAACGATTGTAAGCATTATTGTTTTAGAGATGCTCCACTTTCGTGATCTAGATAAAACAATAAATGGCAGATAATGATCAGGCCCCGAAGCAGTGTGAAAAAAGCTGATACTGATCGCTGTAATCGATAATGCTATTAAATTTGAATCCATAATCTGCTTAAATTTGTATTACTGCTTTTTCTTCCCAAAGCACATCCTGCACTTTTCTGAAAAAATCAAATATTTGCTCTCCTCCATTTCCAAGAATTCTAATCACAAAACCATTTGCTTCTAGTTTACTGATTCCGAATGATACATTTTCCAGTCCTTCCAATTCTTTAAAAAAATATTCGATACTATCTTCCAAATCATCATTTTTTGTATTGAGATATACAAAGGTTCCTTGATGGGTAAAACCTTCCAGCAAACCCATTGCAGCCAAGGGCATAATATCAGGTCTCAACAAAACATTGTCCTTTAAGATAAGCCTGTCATGATGGTAAACCTCCGTAAGGTTCTGAAAATGACTATATTTAAAAGTTTCTCCATGATGTTTGCGTCCACAAGTAATAATTTCACTTATCGTTAAATCACAATCATCTTCAAGCTGAATCTTGTTATGACTTTTAAATGTAGAATCTTCATGAGGCACCACAGGATGAGGAACATAAGAGAAAGAAGTTCCTTTTTCCATTTTGATATTCATGATTTGCGATGCACTACCCTCCATATTAAACAATCGCTGATAGGACTGTGACTGCAATTGCAAACGAGCATTTTCTTTTACATTCACCTGAATATCATATACGTCACCGCTTAAAATTCCAGGTGATGAACTCATGATCATCAAATAAGAAGCTCCATCAGATTTATACTGCCCAACAGGCATAATCCTAAAGGGCTGGTTTACGTACGCATCTCTTAAAAATGATTCCCCATCCCTTTCTTCTATTTCTATTTTTAGGGTACTTACCATTTGATTAACGAACTAAATTTGGTTCTTCAATATCTTCTAGTAATGCATATTTCTTGATCCAGCCAATAACTTCATCAATTCCTTCTGTAGATCTAAGGTTTGAGAATACAAATGGCGCGCCTTTTCTCATTCTACGTGCATCGTTCTCCATTACTTCTAAACTAGCTCCTACATACGGCGCCAAGTCAATTTTATTAATCAAAAGCAAATCAGATCTTGTAATACCTGGTCCACCTTTACGAGGAATTTTTTCTCCTTCGGCCACATCAATTACGAAAATCGTCACATCGGCCAAGTCTGGTGAAAAAGTTGCAGAAAGGTTATCTCCACCACTTTCAATTAGAATTAATTCGATATCCGGAAAGCGCGAAACCAATTCATCTACCGCTTCTAAATTCATACTCGCATCTTCACGAATTGCAGTGTGCGG
Organism: Flavobacterium daemonense; assembly: GCF_007341385.1. GTDB lineage: Bacteria > Bacteroidota > Bacteroidia > Flavobacteriales > Flavobacteriaceae > Flavobacterium > Flavobacterium daemonense. The sequence continues at coordinate 234,400 of NZ_VJYD01000001.1, read as the reverse complement.
ACAACCTCCCGTTTCTACTCCAATGATTTTTTCTTTTGGCAAAAGACTATTTTTTACCATAAATTCTGCATCTTCTTTAGTATAGATGTCATTTGTAATTACTCCTAAATTATAGTCGTTTAGCATTTTTCGGCTTAAACGTTCCAACAATGCAGTTTTTCCTGATCCAACAGGTCCTGCCACTCCTACTTTTACATATTTTCTAGTTTCCATTTTTTATTTTTTTTTAAGACATGTATAATCTTGAATAAAGTCTCTCGTGCTGCATACAGCGAATATCAAACGCGATGCTGCAAAGACCAACAAGCTCTCTGTCAATTGTTAGTGTTTCTTTTGCTAATTTTTTAATCAGCGGTTGTAATTCGAATAAAACATCTTGTCCATCTAATTGTCCTAGAGGTACAAGCTTTACCGAATTGGTAATCATTCCGATAGCTGTATTGTAATAGAATGCGAATAAAGCTTCGTCAAGCGGAATTTCCAATAACTGAGCATACAATCCAAAAGCGATACAATAGTGGGCAGTAGCTTCTTTAGTTGCTATTGCATGTTCATAACCGTCAATAAGGTCAAAGGCTTTTTGTCTTCGGAAAATCTTAATTAGTCGAATTCCCAACTTCTGACTTGCCTCACGTATTTCACGCGGACTTTTTAAAGCGCTACATTCTTGATCTAGTTTTATGATGGTTTTCAAATCATTATTTGCAGCCGCTTCATAAGCTAATTTCAAGAAAGATGCGTCATTGTATTTAATGTTATACATTAACATGTTTGATACAAACTCCTTTGCCGAAGCCACAGAATTTACTGCCTCATCCTGAACATAAGTCTCCAATCCGTTAGAGTGTGTGTATCCTCCAATTGGCAAAGTAGGATCTGCCAAATGAAGAAGACTTCCTAAATAAGTATTTTCTATATTAGTCATTTGAAGAAGCCATATTTAGGATTTTTGTAAAAAGAGACGAATTTCCATGACCGTGAGGCGCTACATTCGATTTTAGCAAATGCAAGAGTTTTATCTCTTGTTTTTCTGGTTTGTAACCACTCGCTTCTAACCATCTAAACATTGGTATTTCAAAAGGCATCATAATCTGATCATTCTGAATAAATAATGGAAGATGTTTGTTTCCAATTTCGTAGCATATCGTACCCATTTCTAATAGAGAAGACGGTGTCATTACGATTGCTTCACACGGTTTGATATTCACGATAACAGCTTTTTTATCATCCTGATACAGAATATCATCTTGATTCAATCGCTGTCCTTCTTGAATAAATTTAATCGCAATTTCCATCCCTGAATTTGTTCGCTTGCGCTGAATTCTCTTAGTAGTTTCAAACCACTCAATTTCCAGCAGATCGACCTCAAGTCCTTCAATAGATTGCGTTTTTGTATTGCCTATTATCCCTTGTACAATCATTATTTCATTCTTTTAAAAGAGATATTCTTTGAAACGCCAAGCCCTAATGTTGAGCCATTTATTCCTGCAACAAATGTTCGGTTACTCGTTTTATTTGCGTCATTTCCTGTTGTGTTTTCATAAGATAATTCACAGAATTTAGCTTTTAGCGCCCAGCCATGACCAAGAAATACGGCAACAATTGGGTAGATTCTTCCCAGATAACCGTTGTAGCTATAAGATCCTGGAGTATTCATAAGCGTATTTCCCCATACATAATGCGCGTCAGCCTGAGCGATGATGGCAAAGTGATCTCCGATACTCCAAGAATCACTGTAAAAAGGACCAATTTCATGTTTAGAATCAGTAAGATTTCCTGCTGCGTTTTTCTCTTGATCAAAAGCAAAATTCATCCCCGCAACAACATGATCATTAAAAAAATACCCTACTCCAACAGGGTTCGCGCCAAAACTGCTACCCGTATTATTATTGTCTTTATAAGTTAAAGAACCATAAAGCATTAAAGATCCTTTCTGCGCATGAACCGTTGTAAAACTGGCACATATTAGAAGAAGAATTAAACCCAAATTTATTTTCCAATTTTTCATAAAATTCTTTTGATTTTTGTTTCTAATCTTACTGCGACAACATAAATTGTCGCAGTAAGAAGTAAAATAATTATTAATTAAAACAAATAGTATAGTTGTGCTAACGGAAGTTTATCCAACGGTTCACAAGTGATTTTTTCTCCATTGATTGTTACGGTATAGTTTTCAGCATTTACCATGATCTCTGGAGTTGCGTTGTTATGAATCATATCAGCCTTGCCAATGTTTCTGCAATTTGAAACTGCTAGTAATTTCTTTTCCAAACCATATTCTTCGGCAATATTATTATCGATACCTGCCTGAGAAACAAAGGTGAACACCGTTTTAGTTAATGCTTTACCATAAGCTCCAAACATATTACGCATAATAATAGGTTGTGGTGTTGGAATAGAAGCATTAGCATCCCCCATTTTGCTTGCGGCAATAAAACCACCTTTTACGATAATTTCTGGCTTAACTCCAAATAATGCCGGTTTCCAAATTACCAAATCTGCAATCTTTCCTGGTTCTATAGATCCAACGTGATTAGAAATTCCGTGGGCAATCGCAGGGTTGATTGTGTATTTAGAAACATATCTTTTTGCACGAAAGTTGTCGTTTTTGTTTGCTGCATCTTCAGCTAAAAACCCTTTTTGAATTTTCATCTTATCTGCCGTTTGCCAAGTACGAGTAATTACCTCTCCAACACGTCCCATAGCCTGCGAATCGGAACTCATGATACTGAATACTCCCATATCTTGAAGCACATCTTCTGCCGCAATAGTTTCTGGACGAATACGTGAATCAGCAAAAGCTACATCTTCTGGGATTTTTGGGCTTAAGTGATGACAAACCATTAACATATCTAAATGTTCATCAATCGTATTTGTTGTGTAAGGTCTAGTTGGATTTGTAGATGCTGGCAATACATTTGGATACATTGCTGCCTTGATAATATCTGGTGCGTGACCTCCACCTGCTCCCTCAGTGTGGAAAGTATGAATAACACGTCCTGCGATAGCATTCATAGTATCTTCAAGAAATCCTGCTTCGTTAAGCGTGTCAGTATGAATTGCTACTTGCACATCATATTTGTCTGCTGCTTTTAGAGAAGCATCTATCACGGCAGGAGTTGCTCCCCAATCTTCGTGGATTTTTACTCCTAATGCTCCAGCTTCAATTTGTTCTTCAATTGGAGCTTCTGTAGCCACATTTCCTTTTCCGAAGAAACCAACATTTACAGGAAATGCTTCTGCAGCCTGCAACATTCTTTTAATGTTGTGTTTTCCTGGTGTAACAGTTGTAGCATTTGTACCGTCAGCAGGGCCAGTTCCACCACCAATCATAGTTGTAATACCACTGTACAAAGCAGTTTCGATTTGAGTAGGACTGATAAAGTGAATGTGCGTATCAATTCCTCCAGCGGTAACAATATATCCATGTCCACCATGAACTTCTGTTGAAGCTCCGATAATCATACCGGGAGTGATATTGTCCATAGTATCTGGGTTTCCAGCTCTACCAACGCCAACAATTTTTCCATCTTTAATACCAATATCTCCTTTTACAATTCCCCAGTGGTCAATAACTGTAGCACCAGTAATTACAAAATCAAGAACACCTTCATCACGTAAAGCAGTTGAAGACTGGCACATTCCGTCTCTCACGGTTTTTCCTCCTCCAAATTTTGCTTCATCTCCATAAGAAGAAAAATCTTTTTCAATTTCGATAATAAGATTTGTATCTCCTAAACGTATTTGATCACCTACAGTTGGACCAAAAATACTTGTATAATTTTTTCTAGTTACTTCTAAACTCATGATTTCACATTTTTAAATTTTCCTTCCTCTAAACGTTCTAATGCAACAGCTTTATTATGCGGAGATAAGTCTCCATCTACTAAATTGTTGTGTCCAAAAAGACGCTGGTTTCCCCCAAATTCAGTCAATTCAACTTCTTTCTCTTCTCCTGGCTCAAATCTCACTGCTGTACTGGCAATAATATTTAATCGCATTCCGAATGCTTTTTCTCTGTCAAAAGACATCATTCTGTTCACTTCAAAAAAATGAAAATGTGAACCTACTTGAATTGGTCTGTCTCCTGTATTTGTAACTTTTATCGTTAACGTTTTACGGCTATCATTACAAATAATAGGGCTGTTTTTTAATATAATTTCTCCCGGAATCATTGCTGTTTTTTTTTAGGGTTATCGCACAGGATTGTGCACTGTTACTAATTTAGTTCCATCGGGAAATGTAGCTTCAATCTGTATGTCATGAATCATTTCCGCAACTCCTTCCATCACATCTTCTTTACGAAGCAGTGTTGCGCCATATTGCATTAATTCGGCTACAGTCTTGCCGTCTCGCGCACGTTCCATCAGTTCACTGCTAATAAGAGCAATAGTTTCAGGATAATTTAATTTTAAGCCACGGGCTTTTCTTTTTTGAGCCAATTCTCCAGCTATATGCAGCATTAGCTTCTCGACTTCTCTTGGTGTTAAATGCATAATAATTTTTTTAGGTTATGTTTAAAATATAGAGATCCGCATAACTGATCTCTTTGATCAATAATGATTTATTTTAAGGGATAAAAATGAATGAAAGTCAAGGCAATAATTGCCCATTCCAAATAGGATTCTATTTGGGTAAATTTTGTGGTATTTTTTTATAGGAGAATATATGTACTCTTATCTATTGCAAAATGCAATGACTGCTTATAGGATTAAGTGTCTTTTCATTTTTACATTAAAATACTGGCATGCTTTTTCACTCATGATAAAATATAGATTTTCACCATGAACATAACGTGCTGAATTTCAATTGAGCAACTAGTAAGAGAAAGAATTAAATGTGGATTTTAAGACTATGGAATAGGATATTTCGTGACATGTTTCTAAAAGGAACTGTGTTTCGTTCCCATAGTCCTTGACTGTTCAATTTTATATTTTCTACATAAACAAAACTGTAGTCCTTTAAATCCTTGAAATTTAAATTAAGCGGAGAAACAGGTAAAGAGCTGTTGCATTTTTCCGTTTCAAAAGTATTCTCTAATAAAACAAATTTTAACTCATCGGGATCAGAAAGTGCTTTATTAATAAAGGTCTTATTCGGAGTTAGCGTTTCAATTACTGATTCAGTTGCTGTATGATTATTTATTTTATTTACAATGCCATTACTATAACTATTGGAAATAGTTAGTAGGCAAATTTGTAAGAATAAAATATAAGCTAACTTCATCGAGAAGATTTCAATTATTAGAGAATTGTTCCTTGTATACTCGCAAAATTAGTGGGGTTGTAACACAATTGAGTAGCACAAATCTTGACTTTTCTTTTCCAAATTTGTTGATAACAGAAATTTAACACTATTTTTTGTTGTTTAGTAAGCGAACTGAGCTTTTATTCTTCTTTAAACCCTAATTCTGCTGCTATTACATAGAATGAATTGCATCAAATCTTTCAATCAATTAACTTAAATCCTTTATTTCTGACGCTCAGGATTTCTACAGCTGGATCAGCGCTCAAATATTTACGGAGACGTGTAATATAAACATCCATGCTTCGCGCCGTAAACGGATTGCTATCGCCCCAAAGCAGCAACAAAGCTTTATTTCGATCTAATAATTGATTTTTATTTTGAACGAGCAAATCCAACAATTCAGATTCACGCTGCGAAAGATTGACCGATTTCCCTTCAATCGTTAATTCCAGCCTATGAAGATTGAACTGAAAATTTCCAACTTTGATATTTTTATCAGATGTTGCAGAAGTCTCATCATCAGAATAGTTATACGTTCGTCTTACGAGTTTCTGTATGCGCAAGATCAGCTCTTCCATGCTAAAAGGCTTTTTCATATAATCATCGGCACCAATTTTTAGTCCTTTTAAAACATCGGTGATTTCATTTTTTGCAGTAAGAAAAATTATTGGAGTCAAGTGATCTATTATGCGAATATCTTCTACAAGTGAATATCCATCTTTTCTGGGCATCATGATATCAATTACGCATATATCTGGTTTTTTCTTCTGAAATTGTTCCCAGCCTTCCACTCCATTTTTGGCAATTGTAAAACTAAACCCTCTCAATTCAAGAGTCTCTTTTATGATAGTTGAAAGTACTTCTTCATCTTCTACCAATAAAACATGAATTATATCACTCATAACGGAAATTTAATAATAAAGGTTGTACCTGATCCTAGATTACTGTTTACGATTATGTCGCCCGAAAGCAAACTAACTAGTTCTTTTACATAACTCAATCCTATTCCATAACCTTTTACATCGTGCAAATCTCCAGATGTAATTCGGTAGAATTTGTCAAAAATCAATGGAAGGTTCTCCTCGCTTATACCGCTTCCATTATCCTGAACTTCCAACTGCCAATATTTTGATGTACTGAAGACTTTCACTATAAGTTCAGCAGAATTAGAACTGTACTTTAGGCCATTATCGATAAGATTTGTCAATATCCCGTCAATCATATCTTTGTCTGTGCGAATGATTTCATTTTCTAATTGAATAAAAACTGAAATCTGATTGTGATCATTTACCTGAAATTTGTCAACTATACTTCTTACTAATTCGTTAATATTTACATCGGTTAAATTTACGTATTTTACTCCTAATTCGTATCTTGTTATGTCCAAAAGGCGATCTATGTTATAATCGAGTTTATTTAAAACATCGGCATTAATTTCTAAATAACGTTTTGTTTTCTCTGGATTAGAAACTTCTCCAAATTGCAATAAAGCCTCATTTGTTGATTTCAAAATTGATATTGGCGTTCGCAATTCGTGTGTAATGTTGCTTATAAAATTGTTCTTTTTATAATCCAGCTGTTTCTGTCTGTAAATGATCAAACCAAGATACCAAAGACTTCCACCTGTCAGAATTACCAAAATTATTGATATCGAAACCGGAATGATGTTTTTTGAAAGCAGAAATTTTCCTGTTTTAAAAAGCTGCGCTTCAATTACCCAGTTTTTGTTGTTTGTGCCTAGCGGAACGCTCACAACTTCTTTACAATCAGGAACTGCCTTTTTTTTCACTGCCAATTTATAGTCAATAAAAATTCCTTGTTTGTTGAGTTCTTTTCTGAAATCTTCATTAACCATCCTCAAATCAACATTTTGCTTATTTGACGAAGCAATTAGTTTTACCAAAAAAAGACGTACGCTTTCTAAATTTGCTGTATCAATTTTTAAAGGTTGCATTCCGATTTTGATTGGCCCTCCCGATTTCGAAAAATCTCCTTGTAAGTTTAATTTTTCTTTCTTTTCATCGGTAACCTCGCTTACTATCGACAAATAAGGGCTTTCATTAGATAAACTCATAGGAGTTCTAACTTTTTCCAGAAAGAACAAATCGACGCTTCGCTGTAATGCGTTTTTTACTTTCCCTTGAAAATTCTCCCGACTTTCTTCATAGGTTCTGTACACCCAAAAAAGTTGAAAAAGCAAAATACTGCAAACAGTGATAGAGGTAATCAAAATAATTTTAAACTGATTTTTCATAACAAATTATAATATACAAATATATCTCATTTTGATAATCGAATAACTCAGTTAACACTAGTTAACATTGGTTAAGAGGGCTTTAACCTATACGAAAAAGTTTAAATATACTTTTGACATGTACAACTTAAACAACTGAAACAATGAACAATAGAAAAATTTCAATCTGTGTGGCCTCCTGTTTTCTTTTTATCAGCATGAAAGCCCAAAACACAATTCGATTTGTTTTGCCAAATGGCGAAACTCTTAAAAATCTTGACAGTCTTGAAAATGCTTGGGGCAAAAATCAGATCTTATTTAGACATAGTGAAGAAGATGATAAAAACGGTATAATGCATCTTGTAAAAAAAACATCTGAATTTAGCGATAACGAAATTAAAAGCAAAAAAGCATTAGCAGAAATGCTTAACAATCCTGCTCCCGAATTTGAACTCAAAGATCTTGAAGGCAAAATTTGGTCTTTAAAAGAACTTCGCGGAAAAACGGTGGTACTAAATTTCTGGTTTACGTCTTGCGCTCCATGTATAAAGGAAATTCCGGAACTCAATAAATTAGTAGACGAATATAAAAATAAAGAGGTAGTTTTTCTTGGACTTACGTACAACACAGCACTACATGTAGAAGCTTTTCTAAAAAAACATGATTTTAATTACACTCAATTACCAAATGCAGGAGAAATAAACAACAAGTATAAGATTTTCTATTTTCCGACAAGTTTTGTGATTGACAAAAACGGTATTATTAAAAGCATTTTCGAAAACAGCGACAATATCTATCATGATCTAAAATCGATTATTGATGCCGAAAACTCAAAAATCTAAACTCGAAATTTTAAAATTTTTCTGCAACATTCTATTTCTTCACTTCAAAACAGGAAAAAATCTTTCTTAACCCAAGTCAATGATTCCTCAGGAATTGCCAACCTAATTTTGCCTCGTAAAATCATCTAAATTATTAGCTTTTTCAAAATGCTAACAGTCTAACACATTCAAATAATTAAAAAGAAAATTATGAAAACAACAGCGTATAAATCAATTTCTAAAACAGGACTCGCAATAGCCGTGTCCGCTTTTACACTTATAACAGGCAATGTAAAAGCTCAAAATTCCATCAGAATAAAAACAGAAGTTTTAAGCGAAACAACGTCTAAACTGACGAAATATGAAGTAGAAGAACAATATGTTTCACAGTTTCGAAAAGCAATGACAGAATATGTTACGGCTTCACTTTCATCAAAAGAAAATATTATGGCAGAAGCTTTTTTTGAACAAGACAAAAACAATATTCTCTGGCTGATTGAACGATGGAATGGAAAAAAACAATTGGAAAGCTTCAGTAAAAGTAAAGAAGCAAAAGCACTGCAATCTTTAACTGAAAAATTAAAAATAGTTCCGAAAATCTATTACGTCAATGATCTTGAACCTTTAACGAAAGAACAATGGCGAAAAACCTCTAAAAAAGAAGATAATCAGCTGGTTATAATGCTTTTTGTGGACGGAAAAAAAGGTACCGAACAAAATTTTAAAGACACGTATGATATTGCAATGCCTCAATTTCGAAACGAACCTGGCGTGGTAACTTATCAGCTTTCTGAAATTGAAGGAGATGGAACACAGTTTGTAACCTATGAAAAATTCAGAAGCCAAGAAGCTTTTCACTATCATCTCAATTTTCCTCCTATTCAACCAGTAATCGAATATCTAGAAACTAACATAAAGAAACCGCCTTTTCAAAACGGAATTCATAACCTAATTGAATTCGCACCACTTACAAGAGAATAATCCACGGGATTTCATTCCTAAAAAACAATTATAAATATTTTAAAACTTAGAAATCATGAAAAATTTAAAACAAATTATCGCAGCAGGTGTCATCGGCACAACAGCATTAAATGCACAGGTTAAAGATCATCAGCTTGATGTAATGAACCAATTGGCAACGCCTTCCCATGTTTCCGTAATGCCCGTTTCACAATTATTGAATGCTCCTGGAAATGAAGCCTTAAGAGACTTCTTTTTTACTCCTGTAAAAGACAAAACCGTTTTGAAAGGCAAAAAAATCGCAGTTCTTGCCGCCGACGGTTTTGAAGAAATAGAGTTAACTGGACCTGTTTGGTATTTTAGAGAACTGGGCGCTCAGGTTGATATTGTCGCTCCAAAATACAACCCTGCTCCGGCGCGATATGGCTTGAGCAGTCCCGAAATGGCGCAGACGCATATTATGGCAATTCAATATTTGCAACCTGTTGGGTGGATCAAATTTGATAAAACAGCAGATCAGATCAAAGTGAGCGATTATGATGCTGTGTTTATTCCGGGAGGTGCTTGGAATCCAGATAATCTTCGTTATGACAAAGATGTTATAAAATTCATTAAGGATTTTAATAAATCTGGAAAATTGATTGCTGCTATTTGTCATGCGCCGGTTGTATTGGCTTCTGCCGAAATTCTGAAAGGAAGAAAACTTACTGGATACTGGAACATTCAGAGCGATCTTAAAAATGCAGGCGGAATCGTTTCTGATCAGCCAGTTGTAGTAGATGCAAATATTATTACAAGCCGACACCCTATTGATGTTGCCGATTTTTCAAAAGCAGTTGAAAGCTGGTTGGCAAAAAAATAATTTCTTCATTTACAATCTGCAAATAGCGGAATGCAATTTTGTTTTCCGCTAAAAAAAAAAAATCGTTTACTTGCCAATCATTCTTTTGCGAAGTCTGCTTAAGGATTCTGGTTTAATGCCAATATACGATGAAAGCTGATTCTGCGATACCATCTGAAAAAGATGAGGTTCTTTTTTTAATATAGTTTTATATCGTTCTTCGGGAGTTTGAAAATGCAGCATTTCTTCTCTTTCGATAATAATCAGGTAAGCAGATTCAGCTATTAATCGTCCAAATTTTGACCAATTAGCCGAGCTATTGTACAAACTTTCGACTTTTTCATATTCTAAAGCAATTACTTGCGAGTCTTCCATCGCTCTGCAATAATATTGAGCTGTTCTTTGCGTAATAAAACTAGCGAAATCAACCAAAAAATCATTTGGTTTCGCAAATCTGCAATTGATCTCGTTTCCTTTATAATCTACATAAAACATTCTAAAAAAACCACTTTCGATAAAATAAATATGTCGGCAGATTTCGCCCTGCTGAAGTAAATCAGTATCCTTTGGCACTTCCCTTCTTTCGATAATTGGAAGCATCGAATTATACTCTTCATCAGACATGGGAACAAATGAGGTTATGACATTTTTAATAGCGTCCATAGCAATACATTAAGAGAAAATAACTTCCCTAAAATTAGATTTTATTCTGCTAAATACAAAATTCTTTCTTAACCAAAGTCAATGATGTTATCGACATAACGACTCTACCTTTGTCATGTAAATAAATTGATAATCAAACAATTAAAAACATTTCTTTTAAAAAACTATTACTAATAATTAAAAAACTTAATCATGAAAACTAGATTCAACATCGACAGAAAAGCACACAAAAATTCAGAATTAGGATTCAAAATTCACCTTCTTGTCTTTTTACTAGCTACACCAGTAATCTTTATTATTTGGTATTTGACAGACACAACTTATCCTTGGCCAATATGGTCTACAGCAGCTTGGGCAATTGGAGTTCTTTTTCACTATTTAGGTGTATTTGTATTCGGGAAAAATAAAATCAAAAACTAAGAAATCATGGAAACTACTACAACATTTAGACGAATTGTGACAGGACATAATCCAGAAGGCAAAGCCATTATTGTTTCAGACGAAATTCCAGCAAGAACTTATATGGTAGGCGGGCCAAACGGAGCCAAATTCCATGAGGTTTGGAACACAAAACAAACTCCTGCTTTAATAGGCAGCATTTCTCAAGATCCAGAAGAAAACGGACTTATTCTGGGACCTCCAAAACACGGAACAAGAATACGAGTTATTGATTTTCCGCCAGAAAGTGATGAAATTCGAAATCTTACCAAAGAACAGGCTTTTGAACATTTTAAAACCATGAGCGGCGAGCATGCTTCAAAAGCTGGCGGAAATGCACCACATCCTTTAATGCATAAAACCGAAACAATTGATTACGGAATTGTTCTCGATGGCGAATTGACCTTGATCGTTGACGAAGGCGAAACGACTGCAAAAGCCGGCGACATTATCGTGCAAAGAGGAACAAATCATGCTTGGAGCAATAAATCTGGAAAAGTATGTCGTGTTGTCTTTGTTTTAATTGATGGAGAATTTGAAGAAAATCTTCGCTAAATCTTAAAAACAATTGTAATGCGAGTAAATCCGATAAACCCAGAAACAATGAACGACGAAGTTCGATATGTTCATGATGAAGTTTTTAAACTGATTACAAACAGCCAAGGCCCAGTTGTAATGACGAATAACGAAGGTGCTTTGACAGGACCTTTTCCGCCGATGCTTGCTTTTCCTCAATTTGGAATTCCGGCTTTGAGTTTTGTACGCTCATTGGATAATTATGCTACGCTTCCTAAAAAAGTCCGCGAAGTTGCGATTCTCACTGTTGGTACAGCATTTGGTGCGCGTTTCGAACTTTATGCACACGAAATTATGGCAAAACATTTTGGCTTTTCTGCAACCGCGGTGGCGTCACTCGCAGCCGGATTTCGTCCTGTTGAATTAAATCAGGAAGAAGCCATAGCTTATGAAATCGCTTCTATTCTAGCAAAAGGACGAATTGTTCCTGACGCTTCTTACAATCTTGCAAAGGAAATTTTAGGGCAAGAGACTCTCGCCGAACTCATCTTTTTAGTTGGCGCTTATACACTTCTTGCTACAGTTTTAAATGGTTTTGATGTTCTTCCATAAATTGAAAAAGACGTCCAATTTTTATAAAAAACAACACAAATAATAAATTTTAAAAACAATGAAAAAATCAAAAATTAATTCGCAAAACTCTTTAAAAACAATTTCAAAACTATTCTTGCTATTGTTTACAACCATTTCAACTGCGTCATGTTCAAACGACGAAAATACAGTTGTTTCTGCAAAAAAATCTCCTGTCGTACTCGTACACGGCGCATGGCAAGCATCTTACGTTTGGGATCAAACCGAAGCCGATTTAAAAGCTGCGGGCTATACGGTTTCTGTTGTCAAATTGCCTGGACATGGAGAGGATGCAACTCCCGCTTATCAAGTTTCTTTTAAAGCGTATGTTGATGAGGTTAAAAAAGCAATCGATTCTTATAATGAACCGGTAATTTTAATTGGACATAGTTTAGGCGGCGCTGTAATTACTCAAACTGCTGCTGAGGTTCCTCAAAAAATCAAAAAGTTGGTTTATGTGGCTGGCTTTATTCCACAAAGCGGAAAAAGCGTTTTGGATTATTCTCAAATGGATAAAGCATCACTTTTGCCGGCATCTTTACAATTATCTGAGGATCAGACTTTGGCAGGAATCGTAAATCCAGAAGTTAATCTTCCAAAAATATTTTCTCAAGATGCTACAGTTGCTCAAAAACAATTTCTTGTGGCACGTTACAAAGCCGAGCCAACAATTCCACTTGGAACTCCATTGAACTACAAAACAGAAGATTATAATTTGGGAGGCAAAAAATACTACATCTTCACAATAGAAGATCACACGATTACGTACAATTTTCAGCAAGAAATGGCAAAAGCAGCAGGCATTACAAATACGTACACAATCGATTCTGGACATAGCCCGTTTATCTCTAGACCAGCAGAATTGACCAAGCTTTTAAAAGACATTTTATCAAAATAGGCTTAGCATCCTTTTCATAAAAAAAGATTCCTGAAACTATTTTTCAGGAATCTTTTTGTATAATTATCTACAGCGAACCGGCTTTTACGAAAGTCTGCCAACCACGCATGGTTTCAATGAAACGTTCGCTGAGTCCGCCTTGACGAAGATAGTCAGCCACGACAGGCAATTGCGGACTATCGTACATTGGATTTGCTTTTACCTGAAGCGGAAAATCACGCTGCAAAATTGCCGCTCGAGCAATAAGTACAAAATCACAGCCTTCATCAAGAAGTTCTCCGGCACGTTGGGCACTCATTATTTTTCCTGCTGCGCCTAAACGAACACCTTTTCGCGGAAGTTCTGTAAAAACGCTGAGCATGGTTTTTCCTTTAAAAGTTCCCTCACGAACAATTTGTGTCGAATCCCAAAGTGCTAAATCCAAATAATCAATCAATTCTCGATCGAAAATATCGGCTGTCACTTCTCGTAATTCTTCCAGAAGAAGTCCGTAGCGTTCAATCGATAATCTCCAGCCAATCTGGAAATTATGACCACAAGCTTTGCGAATTCCTTCAATAACTTCAATCGTAAAACGAGCTCGATTTTCAAGACTTCCTCCATATTTATCTGTGCGATCGTTCAAATTTGGTGACATAAATTCGGAAAGAATCCATCCAAAAGCTCCGTGAACTGAGATTCCGTCAAATCCTGCTAATTGTGCTCTTTTTGCGGCAGCTATAAAATTGTCCCGAATTCTCTCTACTTCTTCCGTTGTAATTGCTTTTATTCCTTCCAAAGTTTTGCTTGAAGCCGGTGCCGGGATTCCTCCTATTGATGGTTTTGCCCGATGTCCTGCATGATACAATTGTACTGCCGATAACGCGCCACCTTTACGAATTACCGAAGCCATTTCAGTTAGACCCGATAAATGATCGTCGCTGTGAATTCCTAGTTGGCGTTCAAACGCGATACCTCCTGCTTCTACCGTTGCGGCACTGGTTTGAATTAATCCGTAACCGCCCTGCGCAAGTTGTTTCATCCAATATTGATCATATTCAGATGCTGTACCATCAAAATCACTTTGTTGGCTCGTCAAAGGCGCAAGCATAAAACGGTTTCTCATTGCTGGACCATGCAGCAAGGTAAGCGGTTTGAATAAATCAGAAACTGCCATTTTGTTTATTTTTTAATGTTCTACTTAAATCAATTTTATCTGATGCAAAGTTGCCACGAACTACTCTTGTGAAAAATGGATGATTTTTACTTTATAATGGAGGTTTTGAACCTGAATTTAGACGCAAAAAATTCTCCATTATAAAGTAAATTTCCTCCATTCTCTAGCCGATATCGCTGTCAGATCTTTGCGATGTTATTAAAAATTTATTCAAATGAAAAAAACAGTTATTATTATTCTTTCTGATCCAAAAGCGGGTTCAGAAGAAGCGCTAGGACGTGTATTCAATGCTTTAGCATCGGCATATGAATTCAAGCACGAAGGTGAAGATGTGAAAATTATTTTTCAAGGCACAGGCATAAGATGGCCAGAACAGCTTGAAAAACCAGAGCATCCCGTAAATGCTCTTTATAAAGAAGTAAAAGATCATGTTCACGGACTTTCTAAAGGCTGTGTTGCTGTATTTGGCACTGAAGTTTCTGGTTATGAATTATTAAATGACAACGAAGTGCCAGGAACTCCAGGACTTCCGAGTTTTGTCAACCTAAAAAAAGAAGGTTACGATATTTTGATTTTCTAAACCAAAACTAAAAACTGCTCTCTATTTTATACGAGGGCAGTTTTTTAAATGTTATCGAATTTTTAGCACGATAAACAGTTATCGAAAACAGCTGCTTTTTGAGTAATTTAGCAGGAAATGGATATTTTCATAAATTCAAATTTAATTCATTATGCAAGAAGAATTTCAACATTATATGCATCAATGTTTAGAGCTTGCCAAAACTGCTCTTAAAGCCGGAAATCCACCTGTAGGTGCGCTGATTGTGATTGATGGAAAGATAATCGGTACGGGAATTGAATCTGGAAAATCAACTGGAGATATTACGAATCATGCAGAAATATTAGCTGTAAGAGATGCCGTAAAAAATGGGTTTTCAGATAAATTGCATCTCGCAAAAATGTACACAACTCATGAACCGTGCATTATGTGTTCGTATATGATTCGGCATCACAAAATAGCTGAAATCATTTTTGGGATTGCAGTTCCTAATGTTGGCGGTTTTACTTCAAATTATAAAATTCTTAGTGCTGAAGATGTTCCTAAATGGGGAAATAAACCAACAATTATCGGCAATGTATGTGAAGCCGATTGCCAGAAACTTAATGCACAATTTTTAGAATTATTAGGCAAATCATAATATCGATGTTATCACAATCTGTACATACGCTTGTTAATCAACAAAATGGAAACTTGTCATTTAAAGTTTTTGAATTTGACAATACAAGTTATTTTGATCATATTCAACGAAATAATTATTTTACTTTAATCTTGATTACTTCGGGCGAAGGAATAGCCAAAGTGGATCTTTCCGAATATGCTTTCAAAGAAAATACTTTGTTTGCTTTTTATCCGTATCAACCTTTTATGCTGGCTTCAGAACAACCTATAACGGGTATTTCTATTCAGTTTCACCACGAGTTTTTCTGCATTTACAGACATCATAAAGAAATTGCCGCAAACGGAATCTTGTTCAATAATGTCTATCAACAGCCGTTTATTTATTTGGATCAAAATAATAAACAAACGCTAATGAATATCATCAGAGAAATTGTCAATGAGCTAAAAATGGAAGCGCTGCGAAAAGATGAAGTTCTTGTTTCGTATCTTAAAATATTCTTAGTTCTTGCTACGCGAATAAAATTGGAACAGCAATCAATCAAGGAAATAAAGGCAAATGACAAACAGCTTTTCATTGTACAAAACTTACGAAATGCAATTGAAGATAATTTCCGAACCAAACATTCTGCAAGCGATTATGCTGAAATACTGCATGTAACATCGGTTGTGCTTGCAAGAACAGCAAAAAATCATTTCAATATGACACTTTCTGATTTAATAACAGAAAGAATCATTGTTGAAGCCAAAAGAGAATTGTATCTAACAGACAAAACCGTAAAAGAGATTGCCTACGAACTTGGGTATGATGATGAATATTATTTCAGCCGAGTATTTAAAGGCAAAACCGATATTTCGCCTCAATTGTATAGAGATACAATAGGTTTTAACAAAGGTTAATTGGAAAATATAAGTATTATTTAAAAATAAAAAAGCTCTAATTCATATCAATTAGAGCTTTTTTAATCTTCACTGTTTTATTACTGAGACAATTCTGTTTCTGTATGCAGTGCACAAACCCAATTATTATTTTTTTTAATCCAAGTAGAAGTACACACACATTTCATTGGCGAATTTTGTTTGTCGTCGGCCATTTCTAATGTTATCAAATATCCAAGTACTGTGGTATTTTCACTAATTGGCTTTTCATCCACATCAGAAATATTCAATACTTTTATTTTGCCGCTTTCAACAGAGTCAAACATCTTTTTAAACATAGATTCGTCTACGCTTTGCAACCCGCTTTTGCCGGCAATCATGCAGGGAAAAAAAGTAAGCTTTTTAACGGTTTCATAATCATGATTCTGCATTGCTTGCCAATATTTTTTCTCCAGTTCAATAATTTGTGTTTCCATAATTATCTCCAAAAATTAATTAAACAATTTACGAAGAAAATTTACGAAGAAATTTTGATAAAATTATTACCTGTCGTCAAATTCTCTGCGGTCATAAAAAGTGTCATCGTCGCTGTAATAAGTGGAATCAGGATCATTTTCAGGATAATACGATTTCATGACTTTTCGCTCATAATCTCTGTCAAACTGGTGCTGTCTATGGTACCTGCTTGTATTTCTAAAAGTATCGTAGCCAATACTGTTTGCCATTACAATTTTAGTGTCTTTATTAATGCTTACAGACCCAATTGGTATAATAATATGACTGTCTCCTTCTTTATAAATATATTCTTTTCCATTATCATTTTCGATAACATCATGCAATTCCTTGTGATTGTCTTCAAGTAATTCTTTGGCAACTTTTACATCCAAATAAACAACGCGCTTCATGTCTTTATTTACCCACAGATTATCAATCGTGCCAATAGTTCGGTTATCGGAATCAACTATTTTCCAACCTCTTACATCTGAGTAATTTGATGCAATTTTATAATCTGATAGTTCGTCCAATTTATATAAATTTCGATTCTTTTCCATAATTTCGTTTTTAATAGTTTTCGAATTTTCTAAAACTTGTTCTTTATTTCACGGTTGTAGTATCAACTGTATTTACCGCAGTTGTATCTACTGTATTATCTACTGCTGTAGTATCTTGGATTTCTACATTTCTTTCACCTTTAACATCGTGGTCTACACAATAAATATAATAGATTATTCCTCCAATGATCAGCAGTGCTATAATCCACGGCCATATAGGCTTTCTCTTCTCAATCTTAATTTCTGCCATAACGTATTTTTTGATTTTATAATAGTTTTTATGTTCAATTAAAGGTACAAATGAGCTGATCGTCAGAAGTATTTAATTTCAGTCGGATGTTACAAAATTCCCAGTAGATTTGATATTTAATCATTTGAATGGTTTGCAAAATTCCTGTTTCTAAAAACAAAAAACTCCTCAAAATTGAGGAGTTTCTGTTTTTATTAATTTCTGAAAATATTTTATTCAGCGCCCGGTTTCTTCAAACCGATGTCTTTCATTGGATATTTTTGATACGTTGCCAAATGTGCCGAAATAAGTCCCATTACACCCGGAATTCCCCATTCGAAGAAACGGTGTCCTGAACTCACTTGTTCTTTTGGATCTGTATATAGATTGTAAACCCACGGACTCATACCGATGCTTTGAATTGTAGATTGATCCAGATTTCTTCGCTCTGCCGATGTATTGAAAACATTCATATGCACCTTGTATTCCTGCCATCTCACCGCCATGAATTTGGTTTCAGAATACATAAAAACGGCGTTTCGATTCGACACCCCTTTATCTGACAAAAAAAATGATAACTGATCTACTCCATCAATATAATTGGTAGAAGGAATTTTATCTAAAACCCCTGCTGCTGAAAGAGAAGTATTAAACATATCGCAAATATCAAATAATCCATCGCTGATGCGTCCCGGTGCAATCATGCCTTTCCAGTACGCAATTCCTGGTACTCTTACACCGCCTTCCCAAGTTGTTCCTTTTCCTCCTCTAAATGGTGTGTAACCACTATCTGGCCAAACATCTTCGTTTGGTCCATTGTCTGAAGTAATGAAAACTAATGTGTTTTCATCTATTTTTAAATCTTGTAAAAGTTTCATTAGTCGGCCAACGATATCATCAACTTCAACTACAGCATCTTTGTAAGGGAAAGCAGCTGGGCTTTTTCCTTTGTAACCTTCAGACACGTAATTGTCATTGTGCACTTTAGAAAAAGAATGAATCAAATAAAAAGGTTTGTCTTCTTTAACCGAACGTCTGATGAAATCTTCACTGTAATTAGCAAAAACTTGATCAACTTTAGACAATTCTTCGATATTTGAAATTGGTTGCACAATTTTGTTTTCACCACCTTTTTTACCTGTTAAGATATTCTGATCAACCAATTTTTTCATCGCTGCCAAACGTTCTGGCTTGTTGATCAAATCAGGGTAAATCCATTCGTTGACAAACTGCGCATATTCTGATTGAACCGAACCAAAACCAAGCCATTCGTCGTAACCCACATCGTTAGGAAGACTTCCTTTGCTTTCGCCCAAATGCCATTTTCCTGAAATAGCGGTTTTGTAACCATTTTGTGAAAGTATTTTGGCCGTAGTATTTTCAGAAGCCCACGGATTTACTTTAGGATTTTCACCTGTTAAAGTTGGCCTTGTCAATCCGGATCTTGCTGGAATTCTCCCCGTCATAATTGCAGCGCGGCTTGGCGTACAAGTTGGCTGTGCGTACGTCGATGTAAGCTGTAATCCTTCGTGCGATACTTTGTCAATATTAGGAGTTGGCGCACCAATCGCAACACCTCCACCATAAACACCAATATCTCCATATCCCATATCATCAATTAGGATGATCAAAATATTAGGTTTCTTTTTCAGCTTGCTCATTTTATCTTTCATTTCTTTATCCTGATCCGGATGCGGAATTGCAGGTTCCAAATATTCTTTCACCCTAACTGTTGGATTAAAATAAGTTTGCTGCGCATTAATTTCAGCAACAAAAGCTAAAACGGCTAATAAAACAAAGTACTTTTTCATAATTATTTATTTAAAACTAAAATTCAGATTTTATAATGGTTAATTGATAATGGATAATGGATAATGGATAATTGATAATTGATAATTGATAATTCACATTTCACAATTCACAATTCACAATTAACAATTCACCATTCACCATTCACAATTACTTCAAGTCAATATCGACTTTGTCAATTATTCCCGTAAACTTGAATGGAGGTTTATAGGATTTTGCGACTGGTGAACCCGAATCTTCGCCAATTCCGAAAGTATCAATTCCAAAACGGGCTGCTACTGTTTTGTCAATTCGTCCTTCACCGACTAATTTATCATTAATGAAAAGTTTTCCTGTTCCGCCTTTTCCGGTTCCGCCGCCATCATAAGCAAAATCAAATCGTACGGTGCTTTTTCCAATCGGAAGCGCTTCTTTTGAAGTAATCACATAACGCGCATCATCAAAATAATTATAGTGATACACCAATTTTCCGTTTTGCACATACAATGCAAATCCTGCTGAACTTCCACCCGAAGCGACAATAATTCCGCTGTCTGATTTTGATTTCAGCTCAATTTCAGCCGTAATGCTGTGCGATTTATTTTTAGTATTTGGCGAAGCTGTTTCAGCCAATCGTATTGCTCCAGCATAAAAAGTGAAATGTTTGCGTTTAGGATCTGACGGCGTAGGTTTTGGTGAAATCAATCGTCCTGTACCTCTATCGTCTAACGGATAAACATTATATTTTTTGGCTTCTTCATCAAAAATGGCTTTCAGTTCTTCTAATTTTTCAGGATATTTTTTAGCCAAATCCACTGATTCACTATAATCTTCATCGATATTATAAAGTTCCCATTTGTCTTTATCCCAGTTTCCAGGCGCAAAATCCTGTCTCCACGGGTAAGTATGCTGTGCAGCTGCAACCCAGCCATTATCATAAATAGCCCTATTACTAAATATCTCAAAATATTGTCTGGTTCTAACAGGTTTAGCATTTTTATCTGTAAAAGTGGACAAGAACGAAACGCCGTCCATTGGTTTTTGTTCAACGCCATCAACCGTTTTTGGAGCCGGAAGATGAGAAGCATCTAAAACAGTAGGAAGTACATCAATCAAATGAATAAACTGACTTCGCATACCGCCTTTGTCTTTTATCACTTTTGGCCAGCTCACAACCATTGGGTTTCGGCTTCCGCCAAAGTGAGAAGCTACTTGTTTTACCCATTGAAAAGGAGCATTTCCTGCCCATGCCCATCCTACAGGATAATGTGGTTCGGTATTTGGACCGCCAATTTCATCAAGATGTTTTAAATTATCTGCCAATGGAGTTGAAATACCGCTCAATGCTTTTATCTCGTTGACTGTTCCTTCCATTCCTCCTTCTGAACTTGCCCCATTATCTCCAACAATATAAAATATCAGCGTATTGTCAGCATCTGGGAGTTTACTGATCGCATCTAAAAGTCGTCCTGTTTCATGATCTGCAAACGAAAGATATCCTGCATAATTTTCCATCAAACGTGCAAAAAGTTTTTTCTGATCTGCCGAAAGTTTGTCCCAAGGCGTAACCCAGTCAGGTCTTGGAGTTAATTTTGTTCCCGGAGGAATAATTCCCATTTTCAACTGACGCTCATAGGTTTCTTGTCTCACAACATCCCAACCTTTATCAAATTGTCCTTTGAATTTATCACGCCATTCTTTTGGTGCATGATGCGGAGCGTGCGCAGCTCCAGGTGCAAAATACATCATAACTGGTTTTTGAGGCGCGACAGATTTGCTGTATTGCAGCCAATTAATAGCTCTATCCGTCATATCGGTCATAAAATGATAACCTTGTTCTGGCGATTTATCTGGTTCTACTGCTTTCGTGTTTTCAAAAAGAACAGGATAGTATTGATGTGTTTCACCGCCAATAAATCCATAAAAATAATCGAAGCCTAAACCTGTCGGCCAGCGGTCAAATGGTCCAGCAACACTACTTTCCCAGTCTGGTGTATTGTGATTTTTACCAAACCAGCTTGTGCTGTATCCGTTGCCTTTCAAAATTCTGCCAGAAGTTGCTGTACTTTTCGGAATCATACAATTGTAACTCGGATATCCTGTCGCCCATTCTGCCAAAAAGCCTGAACCAGCATTGTGATGGTTTCTTCCAGTTAACAAAGCTGCTCGCGAAGGACCACAAATTGCAGTCGTATGAAAACGATTGTATTTTAATCCATTTGCGGCAAGTTTGTCCAATTCAGGTGTTGGAACAGGTCCTCCAAAAGTGCTTACTTGCCCAAAACCAACATCATCGAGCATAATAATGATGACATTTGGCGCACCTTGCGGAGGCGTAACCAATTTTGGCCATTCTTCTTTAGATTCTTTGTACGTTTTTCCAATTTTACCGCCAAAAGGTGGCTCTGGAATTGGCAATATTGTTCGGTCTAAATCTCCCGAAGTATTTGTTTCTGTTACCGTATCAGTTTGTTTTGATTGATTGCAGCTGAAAAAAAACACTGCCAAAATCAATAGGAATTTTGGGCTAGTAAACGATTTCATATGTATAAATTTAGCGGTGAGCACTAATTTACAAACATGAGTTTACTTTATTTTTTAAAAGATGTTGCAAATTATAATTTGAAACAAATTTTTGTATCATTTGGCTTTATAGTAAACCGAACTTCATTTTTGAAAGCTCGTAAAATCTTTTATTGACTTGCCAAATAATAAAAAACCACTCCGTTAAGAGTGGTTTTAGAAAGATATGAAATATACTAACTCTAATTAAAAAAATAACCTAATGTTACTTGAAAAACTCTATTCTTCATATCGCTGTTTATAACATAATTGCCGCTTGAAATTGCGTCTTTAAAAACGTTTGAATACGAAATCGTATATCTGGCATCTGCATAAAATTTATTCTGAAATTGATAACCTAATCCGAAATTTACTGCGGTATCAATACCAGTCGAATAATCAGATAAGTTAAGCGTTTCGCGGTTTTCGTAACCTAAAAAATTATCCTGATATTCATTATTGGCTTTTAAAAGTATCCCAATTTGAGGTCCTGCCTGAAGACTGAATCCTTTTGCGACATAATATTTCAACATTACAGGAATGTTTAAATAGTTTAGTTTAACTGTGCTTTTGTAATCTGAATTTGTAACATCTGGATCTGAATACGAAAACTTCATTCCTTGCTGACTGTATAATAACTCCGGCTGGATTGCAAAGTTTTTCGCTAAAGGAATTTCGGCCATCAAACCAGCTGCAAAGCCAGTTCTGCTTGATGAATTCACTGCGTTTTCATCAAAAGTAAGATTGGAAATATTTAAACCTGCTTTTACTCCCAGCTTTACCTTTTCGGTTTGGGCTGTAACTGCTGCACACATAAAAAGTGTACATAAAACGAGCATGGATTTTTTCATAATTTTTATTGTTTTAAGAATGGTGACTCTCAAAATAAAAGCCACCAATTCTATCTCTAATTTCTATTAGTTCTTGATAATCTTAGCTGAATACTTTTTACCTTGAACCGTACAATCTAAAATGTAAACTCCTGTTGTTAATTCGCTTACACTTATATTTGAAGGTAAACTGCTGTATGTTTTGCTCCAAATTGCATTTCCGTTCATTGAGTAGATCTTAAGTTCAGTTTGGCCTTCTACTTTATCTGCCAAGAAAATATTTACATTGTCAACTGCTGGATTCGGGAAAACTCTGAAAGCATTTGTCAATTTTCCAATAATCAAACCTTTTGACTCGTATTCATCAGACATGCTATCACATCCGTTGCTATTTGTTGCTCTTAGGCTATACGTACCTTCCCAGATTGTTGCAACTGCTTTTTCTGTCGCATTTGGAATCGGTTTACCGTTCAAATACCATTGATATGCTGTCGCATCATCTGAAGCTACAATTTTCTTGTCATCTAAAACTCCAATCGATGGTTTATTGTTTTCAAGAACTGTAATACTTGTATTGAAAATTTTACCCAATCCGTCTTCGTTATAAACGGTTACATAATATTCACCACTTTCTGTTGCTGTGAAAGTCGGATTTGTCGATCCGTCAAACCATTCGTATGTAGCATAATTTCCTGGATTCAAAACTACTTCTGGTCCACAAACATTACCACTTACTAATTCAGAATTGAAAGTATCAAATGTTACTTTTACTTTCCCTGTAATTGAACAGCCATTTTTCAAAACCGCTGTTACAATATAATCTCCAGGTTTCGTTACTACGATAGCATTTGTAGTTTCACCAGTATTCCAGATAAATGAGTCTGCATCAACTTCTTTGCTTAACAAATTAGATTGAGCATTAAGATAAACGCTTTTGCCTGCATAACCGTGAATTGATGTATTGTCAAATAATTTGAAATCTCCAGATACTCCTTGATACGTGTAATCTTCGATTGTATTATTTTGAGTAATGATGTCATTTTCTACAATTGCACTAAAATTAAATACGTGAGAATCTCCATCAACTAATTTAGGTGTTGTTTTAAAAGTATATTCGATACTTTCGCCTACAGGAATTCCTGCAGCAACCGCTTCTGAGATTTTCTCTGAAGTATTTTGATACTCTACATTTACCTGAATAGAATTTTCTTTAATAGCAATTTGACCTTCATTAGTCAATCTTACTTTGTATTCTTCGCTTCCGCAAACATCTTTTGGTGACAAAATTTGCATAGAGATATCTGTAACGGCTTCATTATAGATTTTTAAATCATCCATAACCATATAAGAGTATCCTGCTGCTTTAGAGTGTCTGAAACGGAACATTACTGATTTACCTTTGTATTTCATAATATTCAAATCGACTTTCTTCCACTCCGTATCAACAAAAGAACCTTCTTTGTTTGCTCTCCATAATTCTGTCCAAGCACCTCCAACAGTTTTAATATCTACAAGGAAAATGTCATTAACATTACTTTGCATAGCGTAGTAAAATTCAAGAGCACTTGCATTATCTCCCAATTTATACATTGGAGAAACTAACTCGCTATAGTAAGATAAATTCTCTAACTGGCTATAAAGCATATTCGGATTAGTTCCACCTGTATGGTCTTTTTTAGGAAGTGTCAAGTTAACGTTGTCCGCAGTAGCTACAACTCTCCAAGGATAATTATCATCACTTAAACTAGAAACAAAACCTTTTTGACCAAATAATGAACCACTTGGAATAGTTGAGAAAGTTTCTACACTAAAATCTGGTGCTTTTGCAATAACTTCAAAAGATCCTTTTATAACCTGAGCCTGATCTTTTGGTTCAGTAGCGGTATAGGCTTTTACCGCAATATCATATTTACCTACAGCCAACTGTGGTAAATTATCGATTTTATATGTAATAGTTTGTCCTACTAATATTTCTCCTGTTTTTTCAATTAAAATAGGACTTCCAACTGCAGTTCCGTTTTGAGAAATCTGATATTCAATTGTAAATTTATCTAATGCCGTGTAAGCTGAATTTCTAAAGTTTACATTAAACTCGTGCGAAGGTACATCCTCATAAACCGTTTCTGGAACAACTAAATTAGAAGGTCTCAAATTCGATTTAGCTCCTTTAATTTCGATATTATCTACTGCGAAACCGTTCGCAAATAATCCATTATCATTGTGTACGAATGCTATCATTACACACGATTTTCCGGCATATTCTGTTAAATCTACACCATATTCCCACCAAGATCCATAATATGGCATGTGGAATACTTCTTTCCACGTCTCACCTCCATCTGTACTTACTTTTACATAGCCGTCAGAAAGATGTTGACTATCACCAAGACCTTCAAATGATAAATGTGCTTCTTTATAATTTGTCAAATCAAATACTGGCGAAACTAGCATATCGTTTGCTTCGTCACAGTTACATTTATCATCATTACTCGCCATAAATTTGGTATGATCTGTAAGGATTGGCCAACCAGGTGAACCTAAATCCGTATTCAGTCCTTGTTTCCAGCCTGCTGAACCTCTATTTTCTGAAGTTCTCCAGCCTTTGTATTTAGACGCATCTTCAAAATCCATTTTGTATGGAAGTACAGCTACTTTCATATCTTCATTGTTCCAATTGTCGTATGTAAATACATAAGAATTATTGGCCAGCTTAACATCTTGCAACATATCTTCTGGGAAAACTGAAACTGTTACAGTATGCTCTCCTGCAGTTTTTAAATTGATATTTGGAACACTGATTGAAATGGTGTCTTTGAATTTAGCAAAAGCCAAAGTTCTTTTCTCTACTTGAGAAAAAACCACATTTTTTGCCGCATCTAAAACTTTAGTAGTAACATTTACTACTTGGCTTGTTGTTGCAAAATTATTGGTAATTTTAGCAGTCACCGTAGTATTAGTGTTGTCAATTGTACATTTGCCAGCATCTAATTTTGCAGCAAGTATTTCTAAATCATAAGGAGCATCACCCACAAGAATGTTGTCTAAAAATCCTCCTAAGAAACCATCATTATAATCATCTGTTTTAACATGAAAACGAAGTGCTACTTTTTTTCCTGCAAGAGCATTTAAGCGTATTTGATAAGGATCTTTTTTAAGAACCGTATTTACTCCTGTAAACCAACCTCCGTCAAACAAATCACTAGCATGTACTGTTTCAGGATAATTTACGTCTTCAACTTTTTTCCAGTTTTTACCTTTATCCTCAGAATATTCAACTATAAGTCCGTCATATCCTTTGTGGAATAAATAATATAAATCGAATTCAGCATAAGGAGAAACAACATTTGTAAAGTCAAAGATTGGCGATTCTAATACAAAATCTGAATTAAGAGCCGGTCTATCATTTGATTTAAAATCTACCATTCCCCACATATATTGCGATTTAACAGTTCTAAATGCTGCAGGATAATTTTGAAATATAAACTTTTGATTTGTTGTGTTTAACGATTTTGTATTCCATCCTCCCGGCGTTCTTTCAAAACCTTGAACATATGGAAATTGCGTTATAACACCACTGTAAGCAGCGTTCAAAATACTGTTGTTTGTTGTAACAGGATCTTTGTCGTATGTTACATAAGCTTCGTAGGTATGCAAACCTAGCCCAGATAAATCGATGGTTCCGTCAAAAGGAATTTTGATTTCTGATTTTCCTTTAAAAGCAGTTTCTAAAATAATATCTTTCCAAACTGTAACGCTTCCTAGTGTTGTATCAGCATATCCAATTTTTAATTTAGTTCCTGCTGGAATATCCTGACAACCTAAATTATAAAGCGAAATTGCTAAAGTATGGTTTGCAGGCTGTACTCCTCCATTATAATCTGGAATTTCAAGATTTGTTACTTTAATATCAAAATCTTTTTGAGCTACAGGAACAACGATTTGTGAAGTAAAAGTATAACCATCTTTTTGACCAAAATCAGTAATTGGATTAAGATCTAATTTTACTTCTATGTAATTTGTAGGTCCTCCTGTCTGATATGGTATTTTGTCTCTAAGCTCTAAAGTCACTTTTTCGCCAGGAGCTAAATCTTTAGGGAAATAAATTTTACCATCATTAGAATAGAAAACAATAAGTCGGCCTAAAGCACTTGCCATTGCTCTCAATTTGTAATTTAAAACTTCATATGCTTTAATTGGAGTAGATCCTGTATTTTCAAAAGTTATATAAAAAGGTTCGTCACCTTTCAATTGCCCACATGGCAAAGACGGATTTTGTACCGAAACAATTGACAACTGTTTATCTGAATAAGGGGCACCAACACCAATTGCATACCAAGCATTTGTAACTTGTTTGTATTCTTCAGATCCAAGACCGTATAAATCTTCTGTTGCCATTAAAGAGGCGTTACGCATATCTCTAAAATTTGAAGAAGGCGATAAATACTCTGTAAGCGTTACATAAGCGATTTTCTCCGCTTTTTCTAAACCAATACCTTTAATATCATAACTATTATTAAGGTCATTTACCCCTTTTCCGCCTTCAACTAAAAGATAATACCAGTAATTGGTAATTCCGCTGTTTTGGTGCACACCACCATTGTCAGAACTAGCTGCTGGATCTGCCCAATATTCTCCTCCGTAAGTATCAGGCTGGCCAGCCGCTTTTGGGTCGGCCATACTTCTTAAACTTCCGTGTTTGTATAATTCGTCACCTAACATCCAAATGTCACTTTTTGAATCTTTTCCAGCATAAAGCTCAATAGAAATTCCAAAAATATCACTGAAAGATTCATTCATTGCTCCAGATTCTCCCTGATAAATCAATCCAGCAGAAAACTGTGTTATAGCATGCGTCATTTCGTGTCCAGTAATTCCCAAACTTACAAAAGGCTGGTCAATACCATCTCCAAATTGCGCCCATCCTCCTGTCCAAGAAGCATTTTCAACATTAGTTCCTAAGTGTGCCAGTGCAAAAATGGTCATTCCTTTGTCATCAACACTATTACGATCAAATTTTTCTTCATAATAGTTCAAGGTTGTTTGCATTCCCCAATGAATATCAATTGCAGCTTCATCATGGTCTTTATTATACAAATCATTCCAGTTGTTATCTTCATCGATATATTCTGTAAGCACATCGTCAGATGCATGCTCGGCATGATTCATATTTAAAGTATACATTGGCACTTTGTATTTTCCTACCAAGCTTTCCAATCTATAACCATCTGCATATTGAGTGGTTCCAAAAGTTACATCTCCAGCAAATCTTGCTTTTCCTTTACCAATAGCTGGTCTTCCGTCAGCATCAGCAGCCGAACGAAGATCTCTGCTTAAATCAATTTTTAAAATTGTTTTACCAGTATTTGCATCAACATAAATAGTTTGGCTCGATTGCGGATTTGTAGCGTAAATATCATATTTCCAAGCTAAATGATATTCTTTCAATTGAGAAGAAAAATCTGGTCCAACATAAACCAATTCGCCTTCAGGTTTTTTGCTAATATTTTTGTTTACCAAAGCACTCATTTTTTTGCTTTGCCAAACATATTCTTTAGCATTTACAGTTCTAAGAGCACTTTCAAGACCTTGCGAAGCATTCATTTTGTAGCTGCCGCTTTCTGGTAATTTTTTTCTGATTTCACCAAAAGCATCAATCTTAGTTTTGTTTTCTCTAACCTTGTAAATTGATCCTTCAACCGGAATAGAATTGTGCAATTGCTGATAAGTAGCCAAAGTTCGGCCATGCTTATCTGAAAAAGATTTTAATTGCATTTTGTCTGAACTAGCCAATCCAAAAGCTTCTTTTTTAACTTCAAAGACATTTTTTGAGGTTAAATTTCCTGTTTTTGCAAACGTTTTAACCTTTGTACTGTCCTGAACAATTCTTTTATTTGTTGAAGAACTTGCGTTTTGCCCAAAAAGTTTTTGACTTTCCTGCGCTTGTCTGGTCACTGCCGCGCTTTCTTCCTGCGAAAGTTTTGTGCCATTTATATCCTGTTCTTTTTGAAGAAAGGGATTGTCGGCATCCGTTTCCGGAATAGCATTTGGATCAGTCGTTTTTTTAGAAACTTGATCCTTTGTGGCAATTGTGCCTGGCATTTGAATTGCCGTTTGAACATTAGCCTGATTTGTTTTTTTCAGCGGAGACTGAGCCATTCCGAAGGAACAGACTAAGAAACTCAGCAAAAGAAACAAATACCTGGACTTAAAGTAGGTTTGGTTCATTTTTAAAAATTTAAATTAGTATTAAGGTTGCATTGTTAATAAGAGTGCACTTTAGTTCTTCGTACAAAAGCATAAAAAAGCTTCTTCTAAATCAATTGGGCGGTTGATCTTTAGAATCTGGTTTCGTAATTTTTTGTAGAATTTTTAAGAGCGCGCTTTTTTTTGTTTGAGTTTCCTCTAAAAGTTCTTCTAAACTTTTGAGAGGTACATTCTTTTTCTTCGCATTCATTTAAAATTAACTTCTGATATTTTTTTGGTAAATATAGAAGGCGAAGCAGGCGCCAATAAAAAAAAGGACTATTGCAAAAACACTCGGCGGTAAAAAAGTGCTGCCAAAAAAACACTCTTTTAAATACAACATTAACTAAATCAAAACATTAGCTTAATAATAATTTTACATTGAATCACCTTTGAAAGTGTTCAAATAAGTAGAAAGATTTACTTTTTCGTTCGTTAAATCGAACTTTTTACGAAGCCTTGTTCGTGCATTTTCGATTGATTTAAACGATTGTCCAGTAATTTGAGAAATCTCTTTTGTAGTTAAATCAAGATACAAAAGAGCACATAATCTGCGGTCTTTTGGAGTTAGTGAAGGATAATCAACAGTAAGTTTATCAAAGAACGATTTATGAACCTGTTCAAAACTCAATTCAAATTCTTTCCAGATATCGGTATTTAAATCTTTTTCCAATCGCTTCAAAACAATATCAATTGCCTGCTGCATTTCTTTGTTGGCCGTTTTGAGTTTTATCTTTTTAAGATCGGTCAAGATTTCGTTGATGTTATCGGTTCGATGAATTTCAGACATTGCCTTTCCGATCAAAACCATATTTTTGGATTCTAGGCTTTGCTTCAATTCTTGCTCTTTGGCCTTTAATTTTTCTTTTTCAAGCTGATTCTTGATGTTTTTATTTCGATAACGGATCAATAAAATAATCAAAGTCAAAATACCGATAACCAATATCAAGCCAATAACATAATATTTAAATCTTGTTTTCTCTTCAACAAGTTCCTGAATCTGCGTTCGCACTTTATAATCTTGTTCCAGACGAATTCGTTCAAGATTTACAGCTTTCTGTTCAATATTGATGCTGTCGCTGATTTCGTTGTATTTCTGAAAATAATGAACCGCATTTTTATAATCTTCTTTACTCAAATACGCATGATATAAAATTTTATTTAACCGAAGCGCCGAAAAACCAAATTCGTTTTCTTTTGATAATTCTAAAGCTTGCTTGGCATTTGCAATTGCTTGATCGAATTTGTTTTGCCCTAAGCTGTAATCCGACAACGATTCATAAACAAAGGTTTTTAATGAATTATCAATTGGAGAATTTACAAACGAAAGTGCTTTTTCAAAATAAAAATCGGCCTTTTTATTGTCTTTTTTGATACCATATGCACGTGCTAAATTGGTGTAAACATAAGTTTTAAGTGAATTATCCTTTAATGATGAAGCAATTGCATCGGCTTTGTGATAATAATACAACGACGAGTCCAAGCTTTTGCCCAAATACGTTGTACCAATGTTGTTTAATATTTTTACAAGCTTGTCAGGTTCATTTTTAGACTTTTGGTAGTGATAAACATGTAAAAAATATTGCAACGCTTTTTCTTCGTTATTGCTTTTTGCATAAATAATGGCCAAATTATTTTCAACTTTAGAAGCTTCTGGAATATTCTTATTGCTTTTATAAATTTCATACGCTTTTAGATAATATTGAAGCGTAACATCTATAACATCTTTTGAATTGTATAAATCGGCTGTGGCGACATAGACTTTGGCCAAAGCAAGATCTGGATTTTCAGTTTTCTTTGCTTCTGTCTCTGCCGATTCAACATATTTTATCGCTCTTTCCCAATCTGAATGTTGTAGTTTTTCAGCAATTTTAAGACATAATTCAACTTTCTGTTCATGGTTGTCAATCGTATTTAAACGATCAATCATTTCTTTTGTTGATGTTTGCGAATGAAGAAGAAAAGATGAAAAAACGAAGAAAAAAGAGAGTAATCGTGTCATTATGTTTGAAAATTCTTAAGATTTTATCCAAAAATATGCAAAATAAACACTTATAACGCGTACAAAAAAAATACTGCCCGAATTTAACATAAATTCATGGCAGTATTTAGAATGATAGTAAAAAGATCTTCGTTTTCTGGATTTAATTGACGCATAAAATCCTGCATTTAGAAAAATCTACCAAACCGCTTTCTGGACGCGTTTTTCCATCAAAATCAGCATTGATGCAATTTAAATCCGAGTTTTCATCAGCATAAAAATAACTCAGTTTCGTGCAATTTTTAATATTTAGGGATTTCAATTTATTATAAGAACAATCAAATCCTTTCAATTCTGTATTATTTGAGAAATCTAATTTTTCCAAAAAATTATAATCACATGACAATTCTTTTAAGTCTTTGATTTCACTCACATTCAAAACCGTAAATTGATT
Organism: Flavobacterium daemonense; assembly: GCF_007341385.1. Taxonomy (GTDB): domain Bacteria; phylum Bacteroidota; class Bacteroidia; order Flavobacteriales; family Flavobacteriaceae; genus Flavobacterium; species Flavobacterium daemonense. The sequence continues at coordinate 202,802 of NZ_VJYD01000001.1, read as the reverse complement.
GTGAGCGCAATTTAAATACTTTAAAGCACCGTTTTTTGAAAAAGAAATATGTGTCAACTGATTTTCAGAACATTCTACAGATGTCAAAACCTTATTTTGGCTAATGTTCAAAGTTCTTAAATTGTTCTTCGAACATTTTAGCGTAGTCAGTTTTAGATTTTTAGTTATATCCAAAGAAGCAAATTGATTCTGATCGCATTCTAAATATTCTAATTCAGAACTTTGAGCTACATTCAAATCGTTCAAAAAATTATTACTGCATTGCAACATTTGCATATTTTGATTTTTACTTAAATCAAGTTTTTCTAATTTGTTTTCGAAACAATTCAACTGAATTAAATTCGTATTTGCCGTCAAATCTAAGTTGGATATTTTATTATTGTAGCATTGCAAAATAGATAAAGCCTTATTCTCTTTTAATTTCAAAATTTTTAACTTGTTATTTGAACAATTCAAATATTCCAAGTTTACATTTTTGCTTACATCAATTTTTTTCAACTTGTTTTCATCACAATATAAATTTGTCAATGCTAAAAAATCTTGAATTCCTGACAAACTTGCTATCTTTTGCTTTGAAATATCCATTGTCTTTATATGTACAATATTAGTTGTAAGTACTTTACCATCTATTTTGCCCGAGTCGTATTTGTTGTCAATCAGCCATTGTTCAAAATTTGAATCGGGAATTTTAGTATATCCTTCTTCCGTTTGCGCAAGTAAGAAATTAGTAAAAAATAGAAATGTAAAAATTATAAAAAGTGGTTTGGCGTGTTTCATTTGTTTCTGGATTATATCTATTTTGGCTATTCTTTGGCAATTATTCCTATAACTATAGATGCTTTAAACTTTGAAAAGGTTGGAAAAGAGATAAAAAATATCTAAATAAAATCTGAAGAATACTTCGTTTTTTCTACCGAATTATCTTGACCTATCTTTTGAATTTCTGCCTCAATTTCAATGTCGTTTTTAAAAATTACACTCAATGCATCGACAATTTCTTTCGATGTGATTTCATTCGAATAGCCAACAAACTCAATTGATTTATCTTTTCTTTGATGCATTTTGAAACCAGCCAACGGAAACTCAGACAAACGATTCGAAATATCAATATTATTAATTTTCAAATCTGATTTTGTCACAAAAACTATTGGATTTCGAGCTTCTAAATCAACCAAAAACGGAACACCATCTTCAATTTTCAAACTGCAAAAATCACCCGTTCGATACCGAATTAAAGGAATAAACGGATTGCTTCCTCCGGTCACAACGAGTTCGCCTCTTTCGCCATAAGGAAGTTTGACATCTGTATGTTCATCAAAAATTTCCAAGTACAAATCGGGACGAATTACTTTATGTCCGTTTTCAGTCGCATAAGCAATATTTCTGCATTCTGTCATTGAATAAAGATCAATAACAGGGCATTTAAAATACGCTTCCAATTTGTTTTTCGCGCCTTTTGTCAACTTCATTGCTGAAGATACAAGTGCTTTTGGAGCTAATTGCGGTTTTAGATCTAACAAAGCCAAAAATGCAATTGGGTCGCCTGTCAATATTTCTGGATTGTATTTTTCGAGGTATTTTTTAGCATCGTCAGGATGGTTCCACTCAGTTGGATTCAAATTTATTTTTAAAACTCCAGCGCCCTCTAAATATGTTGATAATGAAGCGTATGTCAACGTTTTTTCCTGCGCACAAATCAAAGCAATTGCGGCTGATTTATTGCTTTTGGTTATAGAAATATTAAACTCCGCAAGAACCGATTCTATTTGTGGCAACCAACTTGCCTGCGAAACCGAATCAAAAAGTACGTCTAATTTTGAGCCAGTTGAACCAGAAGTATGATAAACCAAAAGTTCCTTTAAATTAGCCTCATTCGAAACAAACAAATAAGGAAATTTCCGAATATCTTCGCGAGAAATCGTTAAAAAAGAATCGAAGTCATTTCCTTTATTCTGATAAAAAGGCACTGTTTGAATACACCATTTAAAGTAAGTTTCTAACCAAGTTGGAACTTGCCCTTCGTTCCAAAATACTTTTTTATCGTAATATTTATTTTTATACGAGTTAACTCTTAAAAGCTGTTCTGCATTTAACCGGTCACCACTTTTAAAATTAAATTTTGGCGCAAAAGCATCTTGTCTAAGTTCATTTAAAAAACTTAAATCATCAAGCAAAGGAAAACGTTCCTTGTCGGTCAATGCTATTTGTGGGCCATTATTCGCGTCCATACACATTTGCGGCTTCACGTGCTGCTTTTTCAGCCATTTCTCTTTTAATGTTCATTATTCGTTCGTGCGCTTCGTAGGATTCTTTTAAAACTTTATATCTTTCTGCGCTGTTTATTGATGCTAATTTATCGGCGGCTTCGTTATGGCTTTCGCCGAAAGGCATGACTTCACAGCAATATAAAAGCAATCGCACCATTTCCTCGGCACGTTCGTCGTCAGAAATCCAATCATTGTATTTTACGTAAACTGTTGTCGTAAGCAGTTCCTCAAACCAAAATTTTTGCAATTTGTTTTCTATTTGAGGATTATTTTTAAAATCAGTATGGCATAACAGCCAAGTCGAAATATGAATGGCGCGCCAATGATTATCGTCAATTAGTTTTAAGTCGAAATTTGTTGGATTTTTAAAATCCTTTTTCAAAAAATTATTACTTATAATCCTGTATGTATCAGCAATCAAAGCAAGGGAATTTAGCCCGTCTTCGGCAAAAAAATCAGAAGGTTTTAAATAAGAATCTGGGCATTTCCTTAAATGCGCAACCAGTTCAAAAACATCATATTTAGACATAAGCATAATTTTGTTGTGAAAATTCTGCCGCAAACTTCAAAAGTTCGGCCTCGTTTGTAACATAGTAAACATTCCATCCCATTTTTACCAACCTAAGTACCAAATCCTTATTATAATCAGGTGGAGAATGCAAGACCATTGTTCCGTGTCCGCCAGCATTTTTTAATGCAATTTCAGCTAGTTCCCAATTGGATTGTTTTGTTCCTGTATCAGCGGCCAACATGCTGAAAATATCATTATCTGTAACAATGACAATATGTGACTTTTTATCTGGTTTTGTTTCGAAAGGCTTTCGCAATCGTTCAATTCCGTAGGCGTAACCAGTTCCTAAATAGGAAGTCAAGGTAGTCAGCAAATCGGTTTCATCTGTAATAAAACCATCTGTTTCCAAATAACTTCCAGGCTCGCCAGAAAGACATCCCATAACAGAGGCTCCTGCACGCAAAGCAGATAATCCTATAATTGTGGCTGCCAAAATTGGCCATGAAAAGTTGTGTCTTGGATTTCCCATCGAACCTGAACAATCGATACCGAGGTAAACATTTAGCGGTTTTTTCGAAATAGAATTATCTGAATCTGAACCAAACGTTCTCTTTTGAGTCGTTAATCCCGGAATAAGTTCTGGCGATAAAATGGCAGATTGAAGCCAATCGACTTCTTCGATAGCATCGCCAATATCCCAAGTTTCTAGTCCTTCCGGTAAATCGAAAGATACATTTTCAGAAATTTCTACCGGAAAATCAATTAAATACGGCAAAGCAATTTCTTTGTAATAAGTATTGATCAAACGTTGTTCATCAGCATTTGGATTAGCTTGCTGCATCAAATCAATGTAATTTCCCGGCCCCATATAGCCTTCTCTTGGTCCGTGTCCGCCAAAATCATTCTTTTCAAAACCTAAACTTTCCTTTTTACTTTTATCGCCATTTTCTTCTTTCGAATCAATAGCTTCTTTTCGCATATCAATAATTTCGTCATAACCTTCTAAATCGAGTTTGGTCATACCAGAAATATCCATTGCTCCTTTTCCAGCATCTTCGGCGTCCAATAGCACTAAAATCTTTTTGCGTGCATCTTGAAATTTTTTGTCATCCATCAAATAAGGATATACCATTACAGCAAAACGGCCACCGCCATGAATCCAATTTTTAGAATAACTTCTTATCAAAGAGGCTAATAACGAAGCATCAGAATCTATTTTTTTGCTATGAAGAGATGATTTTGTTGCCAATTCTCCCCTATTCAATCGCCATAAGTATTCGTAAGTTCGCATCATCAACGTCCAAAACTCAGAAAAACTATCTTCTGAATTAATCGCTTGATAAACCTCTGACATTCTTAATTTATTGATGCGCTGTAATTTATCATTTATTAAAAAATCAGCGTATAAATTAGCAACCATTGGCGCCCGATCTTCAATTCCGGGCAAACCAAAACGAATTCTGTTTAACAAAACTGCATTGTCATATAAATTGGCAGGCGTAAAAATATGATGTCCAATTTCATGCGCCAGCACTTCAAGTGGATAATCAATAATATTGCGTTCTACAATTTCTTCTAAATTAATCACGATGCGATGATCGGTTAACCGAATCATTGCAAAACTGCCTGTAAGTCCTTCTTTATAAGCGTCTTCGTTTGATAAACACCAAATAGGTTCTTGCAAACGCAACATAGGATTCCACTCCAACTTTGCCTGTTGCCAATGTGATTTCCATAGTGCGAGCGTTTCTTCTATTTTGGCTTGATTATTCATTTCCAAGGCTGTATAAATATATAAAATAGGAATTCTGCAAAGTAAAAACCAACGTATCTTGTGTTGCAACAACAGATGAAATTGCCGTTGTATCGATTTCATTGGCTTCTTTTCCGAGCCATTTTTCTACGTTTGTAATTCGCTTAGAATTTGACGTAATATCTACTGTATCAACAGTATTAGCAGGAATTAAGACCTTGCCAAATTGATCTGCAAATAATGCATAACTACTATTTGAATCGGTTGCAAATATATATTCTCCAATTTGTGCTAGTACTGGCGGTTCTTCAAAAAAACCAGTCATTCCTTTGAAACCACCTTGAACGCCTTCAAATTTAGTACTATTATTTGCCCATGGATTTTCAAATAACTGATTTGATTTTACAGGATTACCGATGGCTTTTATAATTGTTTGCTGCAGATTTTCGGAAAGCGTTTCAAAATCTGCTTTCAAACGAACTCTTAAATGCGCCAAACCACATTTCCACGCATAAATACGTCCAACTATTTTAAAATCTTCAATTGTTTTGATCTCAGCGCTGCTAACTTCAACAAGTTTGCACCATTGCAAAGTTTTATCTGGAGCATAAACTTCAAGATTCAAAAGTACATCATGGAGCAATGAAATGGTTTTTAGTGGAAATTTTAAAGCAAGATTTGGTATTTTGGACAATAATAACCAAGCTTCTTTATATTCGTCTTTATACCGAATTGCCATACCACTTCCAATTAGTTTCAATGATTCCAAGTAAAGTGCTTTTACAACTTCATGAATTTTTTCTGGAGCCGTATTTTCGGCAACAACGGCTTTAACGATCGGTTCAATGACTTCGACCATCCAATTGGCGATAACGTGCGCATCCAAACTGCCAAATTTTATTTCACTTTCATTGTACCATTGATTGTACAATGCACTATGATCGCTTAATGCTGCAATGAGTGGCTCAAAAGTTATTTTTTCCATTGCAACCATCTTTTGTAGTTAGTATAACGTTGATGCAAATATTTCAATTTCAAAATATCATCTGCTCTGTAGCCATAAAGTTTTTTCTCCTGCGACCATAGCTGAAGCTGCTTTTCGATATTTAAAAGTCGGTTGTCAATTTCTTTTGAAGAGATGTTTTCGAGTCCTTTTTTAAATTCGGCTTCAAAATTATCTACCGGATCATTTCGGTCTAAATCTTGGCTCACATATTCATCACAAGACAAATCAAACAATTCGCGAAGCCACACAATTCGGTCAACTCGATACACTTCGTTCCCAGTTTGATCGAAAAATGGAGATTCTAAATGCGGTGTTAAACTATCGTGTAAAACAAATGGCAAAACTTGTCTCACGTCTTCTAATTCTACTCTTTTATTGCCTCTAAAATAAGCCATCGCCTTAGAGAACATCAGTAAAGTCATTATTTTTCTAACTGATAAACCGTTTTTTGCCTGCGAACCTAAATCTTTGACTGGATCTTTTCCTGTCTCTTTTCTGAAAAGTGAACGCATATCAATTCCCGACAATTTTGCCGTGTCTTTTGTCATATACTCCAATCGGTTCGATGCAGGTTCAAAAAACTCAAACTGACGGCAAAAAAACTCGATGCGTTTGCGCAATTCGGGTTCGATTTTTATACCTCTAATTTGTTTGTTTATTGTATTTAGCTCCTCTTCAGTAAAAATAATTTCTTCCGGAATTATCGATTCAGGTTTAAAGTTGAGTTCGATACGCTGCAATAAATCGTCAATAAATCTGGTGTTAAAATGCATCGCTCTAATGACAATATCGATTCTGTCTTTTAAGGCTTCAATCACTTGGTATGTACCCCCACCCGCATCATCATTGGCAGTCAAATACCATGCGCCTTCCGGACATTCATAAATCTGATCGAAGATTTCAGCGTAATTATCTGCTAAAACGGTTAATAAAGCCGACTGAGTTCTGGTTGGAATTCGGTTGTATTCATCAATGATTTTCACTCGCATTCCGAGCCATTTTCGCCAAGCAATTCTGATGTCTGAAGTTTTCTCAGCTTTTACCATGTCTGAAGGCAATGGATGACCCAACAAATCTGAAATCGTCATTTGTGGCTGACCGTGCTGAATGGCACGCATTACATCCTTTTTCTCATAACCCGCCAACAATCCCATCAATACGGAAGTTGCTGTTTTTCCGCGGCCTGGGCCACCAACAATAAGACATTTTCCTAATGATGCGAGATTCAGTAAAGGCATCAAAACAAAACTCGAATAACTTTGATCTGTTGGCAAGTAAACGGGCACTTTGCTGTCTCCAAATAAAAACTTTTTAGGGTCGCCATCATTGAATTCGATATCATAATACGGACTAATAACGGCTGTATTTGTGATCCAAAAATACGCTTGACGCAATTTTTCATCCAATGTCACAGCATCTTTCAAGTCATTTTGATCTGTATCGCTTGAGTAAAGATCTTCAATCTGAAATTTAGTTGTTTTATGAGTTTCTTGAGGATTTGTAGGCGATTCTGGGACTTTCTTGAAAAATCCCATGGTTTTATTTATTAAGTCAGACATGGTTATATTTGGTTTCTATGTTAGATTAAATTTATCATTTTCTTTAGCAAATAATACTTTTGACACTTGTTCAATTCTTTCTTCAATAGTGCCTCGAAGCATATGATATTTAAGATTTCTTGCGTTTAAATCGTCAATTATTCTTTCTTGAAATTCTTTTCTTTTCACATCGCCAGATCGGTCCCAAGTATCGTCGTAAGGAATATCGGTATCACAAACAAAAATAATATCGTGTCTGTTTTCGGCTGTTTTGGCTAAATTTTCCAAAGCTGGCAGCGCTTTTCCATGATAATCTAATGAAAACAAATACGTCGTAATGGCATTGGTATCAGAGAATAAAATTTGGTTTGACTTTAACACAAGAGCATCTTCTCTTTCAATATGACCTTCAGCAATTTTCAAAAGATCTTCTAAAGTCAGCCTTTTATTGACTTGGTGCTTCTCCCAATATTCTCTTCCGTATTCCGGCATCCATTGTGTGTCAAAATGAATCGCTAGTTTTTCTGCCAAAGTCGTTTTTCCTGTTGATGGCGCACCAAGCAAAACCACTTTCGTAATCAAATCTTTATACACTTTTGGATGTAAAAACTCTTTATTTTTAAAAGAATCATTTCTGATTTTCGTCGCCGATATTGGAATCTGATGTCGGCTAATATCAACCTGTCTGTTCAATGCTTTTAAGGCAATACTCATGTGTTCGCCGTAAGGTTCGCTGGAATAAAAATGAGAAACTACACGGCCATCCAGAATTTTCAGAACATAATTTTCCTGAATTTTCATTATCTCGGCTGTATAACCGCTATCGTTTGGTGAATTTGTACCTTCTATAACAGTAATTTTTGGATAAATTTCTCGGATCCAGCCCGCTCGCACGGATAAAGGAATATTAATAATCGGATCATCATAAACCAAAACGATCACTTCGTCCACTTCGTTCATAGCAGTTTCTATTAACAATTGGTGGCCTTTATGAAAGGGCGCAAATTTTCCTAATGTGAGTCCGAGTGTGGGTTTAACGCTCATAAATAAATTCTTGATTGTATGCTTTTTTCCATTCCAAGTAACCAACTATTGCCATGATCAAAAAAAGCACATATAATACTGAAGTGAAATACAACTCTTTATAGCTATAGATGCCAATTGCTACAACATCGACTATGATCCAAAAGAACCAAGATTCCAACACTTTTATAATCATTAAATATTGAGCAACCAAGCTCGCAACCATTATAAAAGCATCGATGTAAGGGCAAGCCGCATCAGTTCTTGTGTCCATAAAATAGCCCACTAGTATTGATCCAACAACCGTCAAGCCAATCCAAAATATTTTTCTGGTCAAGAGGGTTATTTGTAATGTACTCTGATTAGCACCGCCGTATTTCCAACTGTACCAACCAAATACCTGAAGAAATATGTAAATAATATGCAAAATCATATCAGAATATAATTTTGAGGTATAAAAGACAAAGCAATACAACATCACCTGAATTAAACCAAAAAACCAACACCAAATGTTTTGTCTGATTGTAAAATAAACGGCCAAAAAGCCGAAAATTGCGCCAAAAATCTCTATAAATTTATCCATACTTGTCGATAAAGATATAATATTGATTTGAACTTTTTGAGGATAAATTGTATTTTTTGAGGCAACAAAAAAAAGGGCGAAAATTACGTTTCGCCCTTTTGTAAATCAATCCTTTTTTACTAATATTTCACATCCTCAGGTAATTTCATACCCTTTGATTCCAGCATTTTTTGTGCTTCCTGAATAGTTCTGAACCTTGATATGGTTTCATTACCCAAATAAACTTCTCCTTGCAATGGTCTTGGCGGATATTGAACATATGTCTTCATCAAATCCTGAATTGCTTTATTGAAAATAGGAAGAGTCCATGTTTTTTCTGTAAAGCTATTCATGAACAAGTCATAACGTTCTTGAGGATCCTGCCACAAATCATAAATTGCAGGAACTGTCGCTACATAAGTCTCATCGCCTCTCCATCCAAGCTGTTGTCCTGGCGCATCGCTTCCCGCTTGTGCTCCATTATCACCTCTAGTATTATAAACTGCTTTAAAATGGCTCACGCGAACTGCACCCGGAGACAATTCTGATTCTGTAAAGTAGTACCAAGCGTCACGAAGCGGTTTTCCTTTTTTGAACAAAACATTTGCCATATCATAACTGTCAAAAACCATTGGTTTACCTTCTCGGTCGTTTTTAGGCAATTCAACACCAGCAAGACCTGCAAAAGTTGCCATTAAATCAAGTCCGCCAACAATGTCGTGATTTTGGCTTCCTGCTTCAATTTGTCTTGGCCACCAAGCGATTGCTGGCACACGGCTTCCTCCCTCTCTGTCGGTTCCTTTAGAACCTCTAAATGGCGTATAACCTGCATCTGGATGAACGTCTTGCCAAGCGCCATTGTCAACTGTGTAAATTACAATTGTGTTATCCGCAATTCCAAGTTTTTTAATTTCATCCATTACGCGTCCAACATTGTAATCCATCTCCATAACGCAGTCTGCATATTTACTTGCCCCTGGAGATTTTCCTTTAAATTGTTTTGAAGGTAAATTTGGCTGGTGGTTTTTAGCAAAATTCACACACATAAAAAACGGATCTTTGGCTTTTGCATAGGTATCTAATTGCTTCAATACATTTTCGGTCATCATCATATCTAATTCTGCAATATTATCTTCAGTTACCTTAGATATTTCACGAACTTTTCCTCCTGCTTCACCTTCAAGAATTCCTGTTGTTACTTTTTTAAAGAAAGCAAGCATTTCTGGAGTCATATCAGGATTCCATGACGGAAAAGCATACGTATAAGCATTTAAGTGATACAAAACTACATTTTGCATAATATCAAAACCATGTGCTGTCGGCATCGCATAATCTGCTTCACCTAAGTGCCATTTTCCTGAAAAATACGTTTTGTAATTGGCTTTCTTTAATACAGAGGCTAATGTCCATTCTGGTGCTGGAAGTCCGCCTCCTTGACCTTGAAACGCTACTGTTGTCATACCGCTTCGGTTAGGAATACGTCCTGTAATCATTGCTGCTCTACCAGGCGTACAACTCGGCTGACCGTAGAAATTCCAAAACTGCATTCCTTCTTTAGCCATTTTATCTAAATTTGGTGTCGGCATTCCTCTTCCTTCTCCTCCTCCGTACACACCTAAATCTCCCCAGCCAGTATCATCAGAAATAACCATTATGATGTTTGGCTTTTTCTTTGTCTGTGCATTGACAAAGCTGGCAAACGCCAAACAGAGCAAGCATGCAAAAACTAATTGTAAGGTATTTTTCTTCATTGCTTTAAAATTTAATTATTAGTACTATAATTTATTTTGTTTAAAAAATTAATCGTCGCAAAACTTATATTTTGCATTTTACAAATGATGTCCATTGAAGATTAAATTTTAAGTTTGAGTTACTAATTAACTTCTTCAAAATCTCCTGGTTTCCAGCTTCCGTTAAATGCGCCAGCTTCTGGACCATAAATACGAATGTAAGCGAACCATCCTCTGTTAGACACAGTTTTGATCCACTGTCCTTCTTTTCCTTCTGGTGCTTTTGGCCCAAAATATAAGTCTACACTCTGCCCTCCTATTTTATCTTTTAATTCAAACAAAGAACGAAGTGCTGCTTTATTTTGATCAGTAATAACCTGACTTCTAGTTTGCGCATCATAAATGGTAATGGACCAAAAAAGCTTTGCAGGAACTGGCGTAGGTATTGTTAATTTATACGTTTTACCTCCATCAACATACTTGCCTGTATTGTCTTTAAGTCCGAGCCAGTACAAAGATCCCCCTCCTTCTTTTCTTCTAAACATTGAAGGAGATGCGCCAATCGCCTGATAAAACCATGTTTCGCGCGCATCCAAATCAACATAATTTGGCGTATTGAAATCGCCATCTTCAAATCGTAATCCTACCCATTCCCACTGACGATCTTTCCAAACAACGCGGTCCGGACGGCGGTCAGCAAACGATTGAACTCGCATTTGAGCATTGGCTATTTTAGCTGCTTTTTCAAGGATTGCTTTTAATCTTTCATCAGGTTTAAATGGTTGTCCTTTTTTAATACCTAAAACAGCGAGTTCTCCATAATAATTTCGATATCCTTCATACGCCGGTTCTCTCTGAATTACATCGTTTAGACTTTCCCAATATTTTATATTGGTTTCCCAAGCCACCGGAGTTGTATTTTGCGGTTTATCTGTAAGTTCCAGCCAAGTTGGTTCTAGCCAGTCAGCTGGCTTATTTAACGGATATACTTTTACGGTTTTAATTCGTTCCATCGCCGCTTTAACGTCACCAGCCACAGGAAGCGAACGTATGCCGACTGTTAAATTGTTGGAAGAAGATTTCCAAACATGATAACCCGAAGCAGGCACTGAACCTTTATAATTTGGCGGAAGAAGAAGATGTTTTCCTCCATTTCCGGCATCAGGTCCCGGAATTCCCATGTCAGCAACCCAACGCTGATTTACATCCATTGCAACCACAATAAGTGGGCCTTTTGGAATATCAATAATCATTGGACCTGTCGATAAATCTATCGGAATTGGTCCGTAAGGTGTGTCCGAATTTAATGTAAATCCAATTTGTCCCGGTTTAGTATCTAAAGTCCCGAATGATTTATTTGGAACAATTTTTATGCTATCATTGCCTTTAACCAATCCTTCTCCTGAAACCGTTGGATAGAAAAACTTATACGCTTGAATTGCGCGGGTTAAGTCGGCATCATCATAAGCTTTTTTGATTGTTGCTTCTGTAGGGTAACCTCCAACAAATTCATAGTCTGACGTCGAAGAAGTCTCACTATTAGTATTTTTCGTGCCTTCTGTTTCTTTTTTACAGCCTACTAAAGCAGTAAGCAGAAAAAAGAGATAAACTAGTTTTTTCATACAAAGTGGTTTTAGATGGTTAAATTTCAAACGAATATCAAAGTTATTACCCCCGAATAAATTTAAACGCCACCATGCACTTCAATTTTGTTTCATGTTATAATATGAAACGAAGTTTTAAATCTAATTATAGCAGAAATTAACGAAATTAGTCTCTAAATCTTTACACCTAACAATTTATAAATAATTGCTTTATGTGTCTGATTTTCAAAGTAAATCTTCATTTTTTATTATAACAATAATCATTTTAATCTGAAATTATATGCCTCTAAACAAAAAAAGATTTTTTCTATTTTTAAGTATATTAACCTTGCAATTTATACATGCTCAGGATGCTCCCTATTCAATCGGTTTTATTCCGGCATCTATTGCAGAAGGAGATGTCGAATTTCCTTTGTATGATAAATGGCATTTGAGCGGTCAAGCCGATTTTCAACTAGTAACGCAAGGCTCTTATGAAACTAGTAATCCTTTTGCTTTTACGCAGCGCGTGGTTGTTAGGCCTTGGCTGAAATATTCGGGTTTTAAGAGCGTAAAATTATGGTTGGGTTATGCGCACAATCAAAAGTATGCTGTTGAAGAAGCCGGAAATTATGAAACCCTTGAGCAAAGATTGATTGTTATGGGAACTTTTTCGCAGGAAATGCCCAAAGGAACTATTTTTGAGCAAGTGCGTTTTGAAACTAAGTTTTTTGATGACAGAAATGGAACTCATCAAACGGTTCCCAGACTGCGTGCAAGATTTGGTGTTAACCATTATTTAGACGGAAACGGAAAGCCTTTGTCACGAGCACCAAATATTGGTTATTATGCTGAGCTGATGCTGAAATTTGCTTCTAAAGATTATGCGGAAGAACATTTTGATATTTTCAGAATGTCAGCGTATTATAGTGCCGGAATTACGCCGAATATCCACTTCTTGGCCGGTATAATTGGTCAGATGCAGCTTCGTACCAACGGAACCCAATTTGATGTTTATTACGGTCCCGTGTTTTCAGTAAAATACAGTATTCGTCCAAAAGAAAGAGAAACTTTTGACAGCGTTGATGGCGGAGCAGATTAACAAAACGGCTTTCTGTCAAAAAAACAAAGAAATAATAAAAGCTTTAAAGCAAAAGTGCCCCAAGTTAAAAAACAGTTTTTAACGAACTTCATTCTTTTACTATGACCGATACATCACAACTCCGAAGCTCCATATTCAGACATCTCGACGGACTGGCGGTTGCTCCCGTCGCAATTGCATTGAAAAACAAAGCTGTTTTGGAGTTTATTCTGAAGAAAAAGCAAACACAGCTTACAGAACTTATAGTGGTTTTTAAAGCAAATGAAGGTTATTTGAATGTGGGTTTAAGGATTCTAGCATCACAGGGATTTTTAGATTATGAAGTTGATAATGATGTACAAATCATTACGATTTCTGTGAATGAAAAAACCGAGATCGCCTTTTCACTCTTTTATCTTTATGAGGATGTTGTCGATTTGCTTCAGTTTTCCGCTCATTTTCATCCACGTCTTTTTGAAGATGCGCCTTTTGAAAAACTCGATTTGATTTTTGAAAAATACAAGAATAATTACGGAATCCAACCCTCTGATGATGTTCTACGAAATTCCATTCAAGAACAGATTTTAAAACATATTGAAGGTTATTTAATTGGACCCACAATTGTCCGTTTAGCAATGAAGGGAATGTTTCATAAATATTTCATGGAAACCTCTTTTAAGCCAGAAGAGTTTCATAAATCACCTGAAAATTTCAAAAAAATATTAGACTTTTTTGTCCATCTTGGTTGGTTTACAGAAAAAAAAGGGAATTATCAATTTACAGAAATCGGATTGTTTTTTGCTAAAAGAGCCAGCGCTTATGGCGTTACAGTATCTTATTTGCCCACATTTGCGAAAGTTGAAGAACTCATTTTTGGCAATCCAAATATTCTGTGGAGCCATGAGAGCGAAAACGAAATTCATGTTGATCGCGAAATGAATGTTTGGGGAAGTGGCGGCGCTCACGATACCTATTTTAAAATTGTAGATGAGATTATCGTCAAGCTTTTTAATCTCCCAATTGAAGAACAGCCAAAAGGAATATTAGACATGGGCTGTGGAAATGGCGCGTTTCTGCAGCATATTTTTGAAGTGATAGACAGACAAACTTTAAGAGGCAAAATGCTCGATAAATATCCATTGTTTTTAGTTGGAGCCGATTATAATCAAGCGGCTTTGAAAGTAACTCGAGCTAATCTTATTAAAGCTGATATTTGGGCAAAAGTAATTTGGGGCGATATTGGTCGTCCTGATCTGCTTTCTGAAGACTTAAAAGAAAATTATAATATTGATCTCAGAGATTTGCTGAACGTTCGAACTTTTTTAGACCACAACCGAATTTGGGAAGAACCAAAACATATCGATATAAACCGAATCAGTAGTTCTACTGGCGCATTTGTCTTTAGAGGAAGAAGAATCAGCAATAATTTAGTGGAAGATAATCTATTAGAACATTTGCAGAAATGGTCGCCTTATGTGCGTAAATTTGGTCTTCTGTTGATTGAACTGCATACGATAAATCCAAAACTAACGGCTAGCAACATCGGAAAAACGCCCGCAACTGCTTATGATGCAACGCATGGTTTTTCAGATCAATATATTGTCGAAATTGATGTTTTCAATAAAATTGCTGCCGAAGCCGGATTATTTCCAAACAAATCCTTTTTTAGAAGATTTCCAGATGCCGATACTGCGACTGTCAGCATTAATTTACTGAAAGGCAACGCTCTAGGGCTATAACAAACAAAAAACTCCAAAATCAAATGACTTTGGAGTTTCTTTTATTGTGTTTTTTAAATCTTACATTTCGTTTAAGTCATTGAACTCGTGTAAAGATTTTAATGTGCTTTCGTAGAATAAAATTGCTGCAATAAGGTTTCCTTTATCAGAGTAAGGCATCATTTTTCTTTGGAAATCTACTGTAGTATCTAAGAATGTAGTTGTGCCTTCTGCTTGAGCATCTAATACTTTTTTATGCTCACTATCGTCTGGAATACCTAAATCTGCCATCGTAACTCCTGGTTTTGTAACCAAAGCAATGTAAGGCAATGTTTTTACTAATACTTTAATACGCTCGATGTACAATTCTAAAAGCTCTCCTTTTTGCATACCGCTCAATTCTTTTTGATCGTGGTATTTACGGATTAACGCTGTTGTACTGATAATACTTCTTGGAGCATTTTTAGCCTGTGCTGATACAGCTACAGTTGCCATGAAGCAAAGGAAACTTAGTAAGAAAATCTTGCTCTTCATTTGTTAGTAGATTTGGTTAGTTGGATGGAAACAAAAATATATAATTTAACTTAAATTGCAACTGTATTAATTTCTTTTTTGCAATATTTTTTTCTTTTTATTTTTTATGTAAGTAAAATATTACATTTTACTCAAAATGATCAATTGAATGATTACGATTTAATGATTCTAAAACGGCCTGGGTATTTTATCCAGATGCTTTTTTTGTTGCCGTAATAATCCATATAATCTTCGCAAACAAATACTGCATGCGCCGTTGACCATGCTACAACTCCGCAAAATTCACTTCCAGATTCTCGTTTTAATTTCTCGATTTGCTTGCCTTTTTGAAAACCTAAATATTTGTAAATCGTTGGTGTATAAACTTCACCGCTTTCTAAATCTTCCAACGCTTTATCAAATGTATCTTCTTTATCAATAATCTGCTTGTATTTTGCCATTACAGCATAAGTCAATATTGCGTATTCAATGATTTTTTCGTTTTCGCAATTGTCTTTAATGCAAACAAAATCGGCAGAGATTTTTGCTTTGCTAATTTCTTCATTATTCAGATTAAAAGATTCGTTGTTTTTTAATGTTATTTTCTGCAGATTGTCATCAATTTTTTCGGTCACAAAAAGGTTGTCTAGACCATAAATATTTAAAGAAGCTTTAATAAAAGCAATAGATGAGCAGTTTGTGCGTTCTCCTTGCTTAAAACTTTCGAATATTTTATCTGAACTAAGCTGCGCATAAGAATTTGAACAGACAAACACTAAAAATAAAAATATTGACGTATACGATTTCATGCCTTAGGATTTTATATTTGTACCCAATAAATCTTTGAAAATAGTATTGAGTTTACAAAACTAAAAAAAAACAATTCACTGTCTAATTTACTTTTAAAAATTTATTAAGAATTATAAAAAATTTGTTCATTTCTTAAAAAAGAAAATTGAAAACTTATAAATTTAACTTTTAAAAATTACCTTTATATCGCACCAAACAAAAGAAGATGAAGAGGAAAAAAAACAGCAAATTACAGTTAAAAACTAATCGAACTTCCTTTTTATGAAGCACTTATTTTCTAAAAAAATAGCACTAACTCTTTGTATAGCTATTGCCGTTTTTGTTTTATTCTTTAAAATGTATTCAGAAGAAAAATCTTCTGCACCAAAACCACTAAAAAAATCATATCCACCCGGAGTCCTTTTTACTTTTGATGATGATTATATCGATGATTGGTATGAAGCTGATCAATTATTGCATCCTTACAACTGGAAAGGAACTTTTTTTGTTTGCTGGTATGCCAGTTTGGATAAAGAAAAAAAATCGAAACTTCATTATTTACAAGACCGAGGACATGAAATTGCCGGTCACGGTTATAATCATCTAAATGCGCTAAAATATTCAAAGGAATTTGGCATCGAAAAATACATTAATGATGATATTTTGCCTTTGAAAGCTGCTATGAAAAAAGATGGATTCGATATACATACTTTTGCTTATCCTGACGGCGCGCGAGATGCGGCATTGGATACCGAATTACTCAAACATTTTGACATCATAAGAGGTACAACTTATGAGGAAATTAGGCCAGAATCACAATTTTGCTACTATGATGACAGCAGAGTCGTATATGGCTTGGGAATTGACGACGACTACAAACAGTTTAATATTCCTTACTATAAAAGTCTAATGGATTATGCAAAAGCACATAACAAAATAGTGATTTTTTATGGACATAAAACCGTTTCAAACGCCGACGAAAAGCTAGAAACCCCGCTTTCTGCTTTAGAAGATCTTTGTAAATATGCCAAAAACAAGGGTCTCAAATTTTACACTATGGATGAGTTGGCTAAATTATAATTTTAAGCTTTAACACCATACAGAAAAATCCTTTTAAAAGCATAAATAGCAGGCAATTTCGCAAAATTGGCTGCTATTTTTTCTTTAAATTCATTGGCAAAAAACTGCTTTTGATCTTCTTGCAAAAGCTCCATATAAGGAATCAATGCCGAACCCGAAATAAAATCGTAAAGCGCATCATGATCTTGTGCTATTATGGGATATACTTTTGTCATAATTTGGATGCCTTCAAGATTGCCATCAAACATGATTTGCGCATATTGATCCATGTTCAAAACTGGAGAATCTCTGTTCCAGCCTTTCAAATAGCTTTTAAAAGGTTCTTGATCTGCAGTTTCATACAAAAGTTTGTTGAGCTTATTTTGATTCTGAACCGGCATTTGAACAGCAAATTGTCCACCAGAATTTAGCGAATGAATCAATTTCGGAAATAAAACATCATGATTGTCCGACCATTGCAATGCGGCATTGCTAAAAACCAAATCCCATTTTTTATTAGAACCGGCAATCTCTTCAATCGATGCTTTTTCAAAATGAAGATTACTGCTTTCAAAAGCTTTTGATTTCTCCAGCATTTCTTCCGAAGAATCAACGCCTAAAATATTTACTTTCTTCAATTTTTCGGCTAAAAAAATAGACTGCTCCCCTGTTCCACAGCCCAAATCAATAGCATTTCCAGATTTAATTGGTTTTATAAATTCCATCAAATCAACGAATGGCTTAAATCGTATGTCTTTAAATTTATTATATACTTCAGGATTCCAAGGCATAGTGTTTCTGTTTAATGATTAAGATTAGTTTTTAACATCATACGGAATATATTGATCCCACTCCCACGGCGTGTACACATCTGCAATTCCAATTTCTAACAAATATTTAATAATACTTCCTGCATTATGGCTGTTTGACATTATCAACATTGCCGTGCCTTTGTCTGGATAAACTATACTGTAATTTTGAAAACCAGAGCCCTGTCCTTCTTTAAAAGCGGCAATTCCGTAGGGTGATTTTAATACTCCCCAGCCTAAGCCGTACGAAAGTTCGATTCCATCGTTCCAGTTTCCGTCTTCTAAAGCTCCGGGTCCAAATTGATTTTTGGACCGAATACGAATCTGTGGACTGAACATTTCTTTATATGATTTTAGTTTCAGAATCTTTTTATTCAAAATCGCAGCAATAAACTTGCTGTAATCTTCAACCGTAGTTTCTAGTGTTCCAGCTCCTCTTGGTGCATTGTCTTTGTCTTTTTCCTGTCTCTTTCCCGCAGGATCGTAGCCGTAAGCGTAATCTTTTTCAAATTGTGGCTGCCATTTGTAACTTGAAGAAGTCATGCCAAGCGGTTTGAATATTTTTTCTTGAGCTAATTGTTCTAAAGGCTTTCCTGTAATTTTCTCTATTACGACTTGAAGATACGTCAAGCCTTCGCCAGAATAACTGTATCTGGTTCCGGGTTCAAATTTTATTCGGAGTTTTTCATCGGGTTCAAACCAGCGCCAATTTGGGAATCCCGTTGTATGATCAAGGCACATTCTGGCTGTTATTTTTGTGTATTGCGGATTGTCTTTCAAATCTTTGTAATCTTCATGCCAGACTTTATGTTCATATTCATAAATTGGTTTTGGAAGATAACTTTGAAGTGGTCTATCCAATTCTAAAACGCCTTCTTCAATAAGTTTTAAAACCAAAACGGCAAAAACAGCCTTGCTGAATGATGCGCCGTACATGTTGGTAGTAATTTGCAGTTCTTTTTTATTTTCGACATCGCTGTAACCAAAAGTTTTGAGGTAAACTGGTTTCTTCGAATTAAAAACGGCGATGCCTAAGCCTTTAACATCGCCGTTTTTCATTAATAATTCAATTTTTCTGGTCAAGCTGTCGGCAGAAATTGTACTTCCATCGAGCCTTTTTATTAAAGCAGAATTTTGTGCTGTGCTTCCTAAAATAGTGGCAAAAAAAACAATCAATAATAGTTTTCTCATTTTCTAGCTATTAAATTTTCCCATTCTTTTTTAATCATTTTATTTGAACATTCATTCAAAACAATCTGATTATAAACTTAATAGAAAAATACAGAAAAACAAAATCACTACAAAACTTGAAACTATTATTACTTTTAATTAACCAACTTCAATTTCAAAACTGTTACAGAAAAAGCCTGAAGATTTACTATTGCTTTATCGCCTTTCAATTTATATTCTGTTTCTTTTGGACTTATTTTTTTAGGTTCACTAAAGGTATTTTCATCTTGCGAATTCGGACTTGAAAGTGTTATTATTGAACCTTTTGAAGCTAATTTTTCGCCTTTCAAAAGAACTTCAACTTCTTGCTTTTCTGCTGATGTATTTACCAGTTTTATAATTACTTCTTTCTTATCGACATCTTTTACTGCAGATGCATATAAATTGTTTTCACCGGTTACTGCTTTTCCATCTTTTGTAATAGCTAATAAATCGGTTCCTTTATTTGTTGAAAATAATTGCTGTACATAATAATTAGCAGAACCAAATGCGGTTAAATTATTAAACCAAATCATATCCGGCGTCCATTGCCAAGCTTCTTCGTGAGCCATTAATGGAGCGTATGAAGTCATATTCACTACTTCGGCATTTCTTTCCAATCCCGTCATAAAAGCAGCTTCAGAAAATGCACATTCCCAATTGTTTCTGTTATTAGGATTAGCCCCTGAAACACTTTGTGCTGCATATTCTCCGGCAAATATTTTAGGCCCTTTTCGATCGTATTTATCGTAACGGGTTGCATTTTCTCTAAACCATTTTGGACTTTCATAATAATGCTCATCAATCAATTCTGCATTTAATTTTTTTAGTTCCTGCATTCCGAATTCAAAAAACTCTCCATTTGGCGATGGTCCGCTGCCTGAAACAATCGTAATATTTGGATATTTAACTTTAATGGCTTTTTCAAAAACTACAAACCTTTCAATATAAGCAGGTCCCCATTGCTCATTTCCAACACCAATAAACTTTAAGTTAAATGGTTTAGGATGTCCCATATCTGAGCGTAATTTTCCCCAAACTGTATTCACAGAACCATTTGCAAATTCAATTAAATCTAACGCATCTTGCACATAAGGATCTAATTCTTCCATTGAAGCTAACTCTCCTGAATTATACTGACACGCCATTCCGCAACTTAAAATAGGCAAAGGTGTCGCGCCAATGTCTTCTGAAAGCTGAAAATATTCATAAAAACCAAGTCCGAAGCTTTGAAAATAATCTGGTGTTTGTTTATGGCTGAATTCCATATTCCAGCGGTTAATCATTGTTCTTCTATTCTCAACTTCCCCTACTGATTTTTTCCATTGATAACGATCTGCTAAGGTTCTTCCTTCAACAATACAACCGCCCGGAAAGCGCAAAAATCCTGGTTTCATATCGTATAAAAGTTGTACAATATCTTTTCTCAGACCATTTTTTCTATTTTTCCAAGTATCTTCTGGAAATACTGAAATCATATCTAAATCAATAGTTCCCCTTCCTTCAAAAGTTATTCTTAGTTTAGCTTTTACTTCTGTTTGAGTTGCTGTAAATTGTGCCGAATAATTTTTCCATTCATTAGATGTTGGTATAATATTCGTTTCGCCAATAACCTTTTTGTCTTTATCAATGAACTGAATAATTATTTTTTTGATACCACCTTCATGGTTGGCTGCTTTTAATGAAAGATTATATTTTGCATCTTTTTTGACGCCCATTCCGCGAAAACCTTCATTAATGATTTCATATCCTTTTGGATCGTTTACAAGGATTCGGCAAAAATTAGAATTGTTTTTATTTTCCAACACTTTAATAGGCGTAGCAACCCCCGAATTCATATTTAAAGAAGATCTTTTTGTATTCGGCTGCTCCCATCCCATCAAAGGTTTGTCAAACTCAAAAGATCTGTTTTTAATCATTTCGGCGTACAAACCTCCATCAGCAGCAAAATTGATATCTTCAAAAAACAGACCGAACATCGTAGGCTTAATTTTGGTAATGGTTTTAGCGGCATCGACTTCTAAAACTGTCTTTTGGGCATGTCCACAAAAGCTATTGAATAGCAAACCGCCAATAATAATTTTTATAATTATGTTGTTCTTCATTATTTATTTTTTACGTTGAAATGTGTTGCGTCGAAATATGCTTCATTTGCTAATTTAAAAACTTCCTGTATTCCAACTATCCTTTCCTACCCTGTTTATTGTTTTTTTTCACTGCTTCTTATTTATCTGGCTATCCGAAAACTTGTGGTTAATCATATTATTTTTTCACCGCTTCATATTTATCTGGAAAAGCTGCTTCTCCGTCTAAATTATTGACTTTTAAAACCGTTACATTTTTACTTTCAACTGCATATTTAAAATAATCCGGCTTATTGTTTCCCCAAATCACAAAGCAATTTTGAACTTTAATATTTTCTGCTGTATCAAAATAAAATCCTGAAGTACTTCCTTTAACAAAACCATCGACTTTTGACGGACGGCGATCATAAATTCCTCCAGGAAAATTAGATGTTTTATCAATCGAAACATTCACCCCTTCAAAAACTATATTTTTTATTTTATCTCTAGTTTCACCGCTCACATAAACTCCATTCTCGCCAGTACATTGAATATTGGTAAAATAAATATTACTAATGGCGCCCACTTTTCCTTCGGTTGCTCCTTTAGGAAAACGCCAGTTTGCATCTTTATGATTGCCACTTGCTCGACTATACGCTGTTACATAAATGGGTTCTGCTTTTCCCCACCAAGTGTCTGTAGTAAAACGACCTTCAACAATAATATTAGAAAAAATCACATCACTCACCGTTCCTTCATCTCTATTTTGAATTCCGACTCCACGGTTGCTGTTTTTGATAATGCAATTATTGAAAACTACTTGTCGGATTGCATCCATATTTTCAGATCCAATTTTGATCGCACAACTGCTGCTGGTCATTGTGCAATTTGTTACTGTAATGTTTTCGCAGGCACCAAATTCCTCAAATTCTCTCCTGTTTTTAAGGCAGATGCAATCATCACCGCTTTCGATATAACAATCACTGATGCGAACATTTTTTGAGTGATCAATGTCAATACCGTCACTATTTCTAACTTTTAAGCTGTTCAGCAAAGTAATCCCACTAATAACAACATCATTGCAACCTACGAGATGAACAGTCCAATAGGCTGAATTTCCTATATGAACGTCTTTAATTCGGATATTTTTTCCTCCAATTAAAGTCAAAACGTGTGGTCTTGGATCAAGAATATTAAACGGTTTCAAAACATATGAATCTGGCAATTCTTCTCCCATGAAAGAAATTCCGTTTCCGTCAATTTTTCCGCTTCCGCTAATGGTGAAATTCTCAACATTCTTTCCTCCAATCCAAACTGTGCCTTCACCTTTATTTTCGCGAAAAGCACTTTCTGTATATAATTTTTCGTCTGGACTTGCTAAAATCTTTGCGCCTCCTTCAATATGCAAATCCACATTTGATTTTACATTAAAAGGCCCTGCTAAAAACGTAAACGGAGCAGGAATTAATACTTGACCTCCTGTTGCGCTGCAAGCATCTATTGCTTTTTGAATCGCCGCTGCATCATTAGTTTTGCCATCTCCTTTGGCTCCAAATTTTTTGACATCATATACTTTTTGCGCATTCATAGTAAATGAAATACAAACAACTATAGCGGTTATAAATTTCTTTATCATTTTTTTCCAATTAAAAACTTTTTAAAATTTCGATATTTCACGAAAGTCTGTCAACTTGCAATCTAGATTAATGAGCCGGCAATACAAATGTATTTTGCGCAGGTTCAATTTTTCGCTTTAATGCCTTTGCATCCAGCTTGCTCGACGGAACATCTTTAAAAATAATTTGATTTATTTTATCAGAAGGAACATCAATCTTTTCCATTGAAAGTCCTTTTACATCATCAAATACAAATGCAGGACGAAAATCTTCTTTTTCGTGAACTACTTTGATATTTTTCATTTCAATTCCGTTGATATGACGAACGTAAAATCCAAACGAAGGCAATTCTCCAAACATGGTAAACTCAGGATATCCTTTCTCATTTTCAAGAACATCTTTTAATCGGGTCAAAGGCAAATAAGCCATTCCTTTTGAAGCTCGTCCCGGATACGTAATTTCAATATTTTCTAAAACTACATTTTCAATAGAATATCCCGGAATTCCAGCAATCACAGCCGGAAAAGGGTTGTGAAAATAATCAACTTCTGGTCCGCGCAAATCATAATCAATATCTGGACGACCAAACGGAATTTGAGCTTTCACATTTTTAATCGATACATTTTTGATATAACCCGGTTTGTCTCCATTTCGATGTCCTAAGCGAATTAAAATTGCATTTCCTGTATTTACGGCAGTTATGTTTGATACTTTAACATTCTCAATTTCAGCACCATCTACAGATTCAATAGCGATTGCCGATCTGAAAGTGTCGTAAACCTGAATATTATCAATAGTAACATTTTTAAAGCTTCCATATGAACCTGTTCCAAACTTAATTGCACTTGCACTTGAACGCACGGTACAATTTGCGATATAAATGTTATTATTTTGTAATCCCGGAGAATCTGATTTTAAACAAATACCGTCGTCTGCTGCGTTTACATCACAATTCGTTACGCTTACATTTTCGCAACCGTTTATATCGATTCCGTCATTATTCCAATACGCTCTGCTGTCGACTTTTATACGATCAACAACAATATTTTTAGATTGTTCAAAGCATTGTACCCAACCTGAGCTATTTTTCAATGTAATGTCAGTCATCTTTATTGAATCGCATTTTACGAAAGAAACTAATTTTCCTCTCCCATCTGAGGGACGCATTCTTCTATAATTGTAATTAGGATCGATTTTTATTCCAAAATGATGTAAACTGTCGACCGCTAATGCCAATTCTCTTCCTTGACCATCAATAATTCCTTTTCCAGTTATCGCAATATTTTTAGAATTATAAGCCAAAACCAATGCTCTTATTCCTTCATATTTAGGGTAATCGTTTGGGTCTATACTTCCTAAAAGTACTGCACCATCTTCAAAAAATAATTCAACATTATCTTTTAATACAATACTTCCAGATAGAAATTTTCCTTTTGAAAAAATAACTCTACCACCTTTATTTTTAAACGCCACATCAATTGCTTTTTGAATTGCTGTTGTATTTAATGTTTTTCCATCGGCTACAGCACCATAAGCTGTAACCAAATAATCTTTTCCTTTTGCGTAAACTCCAATGTTATAGCATAATAGAAAAAGCAAAATGGCAGAACTTTTCTTTAAAAATCTTTTATTAATCATTTTAATATTTTTTAATTTTTATAAAATCGAAATTTTACAAAAAAGGTTTACCAGAAAATAGTGTACAATGCGATTAAGATTCCACAAATGATAAATGATCCAACAACAAACTCTGAAGATACTCCAAACATCGATTTATCAACTTCAATTTTATGCGCTTCATGCTCTAAAATTGGTTCTGGTTTTAAAATACTGATGGCTCCCATAATCAGTACAATAGCAATAAATGTAATGCTCATTCTGTCTAAAAATGGATAATCTGGAAAAGACCCATTTGTCAAAGTTGGCAAAAATTTCAAAACTGCAGCGATTGGCACAGTCAGCAATGCGCCGGCAAGTCCTGCTGTCGCAGTAGTCTTTTTCCAAAACATTCCCAATAAAAATACGGCAAGAACACCAGGTGAAAAGAAACCTACATATTCTTGAATAAATTGATAAGCTTGATCTAATGATTTTAAAGCAGGTGCTACGAAAGCAGCAATACACATGCAGACAACTACGCAGATTCTTCCAATACGTACTAGTTTTTTTTCAGAAGCAGTTTTGTTGAAATATTTTCTGTAGATATCTAATGAAAAAATAGTCGAAATACTATTTGCTTTTCCAGCCAAAGAAGCCACAATTGCTGCTGTTAAAGCGGCTAAAGCAATTCCTTTTAATCCAGAAGGCAATAAATTCATTAATGTTGGATACGCACGATCTGGTTTTAAAACTCCGGTTGCATCAAGCATTTCATGCTGAAACATTCCGTTTTGATGCATTACATACATTGCAATTCCCGGTAAAACAGCAATAACTGGAACTAATAGTTTTAAAAAGGCTGCAAACAAAATTCCTTTACGAGCCGTTTTTAAGTCGGCTCCCAATGCTCTTTGCACAATGTACTGATTACATCCCCAATATGCCAAATTATTGATTAGCATTCCTCCTATAATTACCGAAGTCCCAGGCAATTCAGCATAATGCGGATTCGATTTATTGAATATCATTTGCAAATGGTCTGGCGCTTTGTCTTTTATGATTGCCAATCCTTTTAGAATGTCCTTGCCAAAACCAAATTGTTCTGAAAGCAAAGTCAAAGCCAAATAAGTTGTCACCAAACCGCCTAATATCAAGACTATAACTTGAAACATATCGGTATAACCAATAACTTTCATTCCGCCTAAAGTAACTATGACAGAGAACAGGCTCAACGCTATAATACAAAATTCAAAACTCAACGGTGCAATTGATGAAATGGCCAAAGCTCCTAAATAAATAATCGATGTAAGATTTACAAATACATATATCAATAACCAAATTACCGCCATAATGGTACTTACGGTGTCATTGTACCTTTTTGCCAAAAATTGTGGCATAGTAAATATCTTGTTTTTAAGATACACGGGCAGAATAAAAACAGCCACGATAATTAATGTAGCAGCCGACATCCATTCATAAGAAGAAATTGCTAGACCAAGTGCAAAGCCTGATCCGCTCATGCCTATAAAATGTTCTGCAGAAATATTAGAAGCAATTAACGATGCTCCAATTGCCCACCATGTAAGTGATCCTTCGGCTAAAAAATAATCATTTGAGCTTGTTGCTGCATTTTTTTTGCTTCTGTAAATATAGATGCCGTAGGAAGTAACGATTACAAAGTATATGAGGAAAACGATGTAATCTGCAGTTGTTAATGTATTCATCTTTTGGTGGTTGATTGTGGTTAGTATAGTAAAGTTTTGTCTTTTTTTTAAAAGACTGTATTCATCATAATTTTTTAATCTTTAAAAATTTATTCAGTTCATTTTAGACTTTTAGAAACCATTTCTTTTTGTATAAAAAATAAAGCAAAGCAAGCTGAACAACTGTGACTGAAATAGTAGTAAATACAGGTTGCCAATCTATTGAAGAGAATTTTATAAGTCCTCCAAACAAATAATTTGCTGTAAACTTGAAATCTACTAAACCTTCTGAGGCCATATAAATCAAAATCGAATTTGAGCCAATTACGATTAAAGGAAATGCCCATTTATTAAAATGCAATACATCAATTATAGTGTAAAAAAAAGCAAAAAATAAAATACTAAATCCGCCCACAAAACAAACAAATGAACTTGTCCACAAATGTTTATTAATTGGAAAACTATAATCCCACAGAAGCCCTATAACTATCAAAATAATTGCCGAAGCAATCATCATCAATATTTTTTGAGTTGCTGAAAAATCATTCTTTCCTTTTAAAAAAGTTCCAAGAAACATTCCGAGTAAAGCTGTTCCAATCGCTGGTATAGTCGAAAATAATCCCTCAGGATCGTATACTTGACTATGCAATCGTCCCGGTAAAAACAGTCGATCAATGTAACCTTCTAGAGAACCTTCTTTGGTTAAGATACCAGCTCCAAAACCAGGAACTGGTATCAGTTTCATTGCTAAAAAATAACCAACCAAAATACCTATAAACCAATATATTTGCTTTTCTAAATCAAAATTCAAAAAAATCAAGCCTGCAAAAAACCAAGCCAGTCCTATGCGTCCCAATACACTTGCAAAACGCGTTTGATCGAATCCATCAAATCGCAATAATCCATTGACTATAAATCCTAGAACCAATAGAATACAGGTTCGTTTTAACATAGAAACGTATATTTTTTGTTTTTCCTTTGATGGCAATTCCATTGGAACATTTATTCCAGCTGCTTTCACTTTCTTCTCAAAAGAAAATGGCATCGAAACCCCAGCAACAAAAAGAAACACTGGAAATATCATATCATAAAATGTAATGCCATCCCACTCTGTATGATGCAATTGCGACGACATCCATACAAAAACAGGAATTGGTGCTGCCTTAGCCAAAGCATGAATGATATGTTCACCGCTCATGATCCAAAACATCACGAACCCTCTCAATGCATCTAAAGAAGTTAACCTTCCATTATTGGTATTGTCACTCATTTGTTTTTCTGTATTCAGTTTTTTTAGTGTTCAGTATTCAGTTTTTAGTATTCAGTCTTATAAGAACTGAACACTAAAAACTGAACACTACTAATTATTTAATTGGTTTTATAACAAAACCGTAGTTATATTCACTTGCTTTTAATAGATATTGTTCATGTGGATACTCGCCCCAGCTATTATCGCCGCCCAATCCTCTTTGAGTTAGATCGACACATACCACAACTTCATTTCGTGGTGTAATATCACTTATGTGCTGATTTTTCTTGGACAAGCCCGGATCAAAATCACTTGGATAATTATTCAAAGCACTCATACAAATAGGCTGTATTCCCTTTATTTCAAGCCCTTTTCCGTTGTTATCTGAAAGCTTAAACCAGCGAATATCGGTTTTATATCCGTTTTCCTGAGGTCGCGTGTAAGGCACATATTGGTCGGCTACTTTACTCTGATAAATCCCTTTTATTGATGAAGTATTTCTGTCGGGATAATTTTCCCAAGGTCCGCGTCCATAATAATCCAGATTTTCTTGGCTGTTTTTAAGAGAAAAAATCATTCCGAAACGTGGCATATCTGGTAATACATTATTCCCTTTTTTGAAGGAAGGCAACACTTCTAAAGCGCCATCATTACTTAGCGAATATTTAATTGAATAATCCGAAGAAATATCATTGAGCTTCATTTTAGCCAAAACATAACTTTTTCCGTTTTCCTCAATAGCCTCAATACTTTGCAAAGTTCTATTTTTGCCAGCAGTTCGCCATATATTGTTGCGCTCAGGCATTTTATTCCCAAAATCATTATCCGTTGGGGCCCTCCAAAAATTAGGCTCCGGATATTGTTTAAAATATTCGGCTCCTTTTGAACTGTAGTATGTAATTAATCCTGTCGTTTTGCTAATTTTCACTATAACATCGCCAGCATTCAAAACAAATTCATTTTTCTCTTCTTTAACTTTTGAGGAAGCACTTTCTTCTTTTTTAGCAAAATAATTTTCGTTTTGAATAACAAATTGTTCTCTTGAGATTTCAAAATTTTGAGGCATTATTTCAGAACCAGTTTTGGTATAAGCAAAAACATTCAATAGATATTCTACTCCCGCTTTTTGCTCCAATTTTGGTAAATCAATTTTAAACTGTTTTTGAGATTTCGGACCCAAATCAACAGCAATTGCTCCTTCTTTGATCACTTTTCCGTTTTCTAATACCTGATATTTGAAATTGTACGAATTCAAATTTGTAAAACCAAAATCGTTTATAATCTGAATAACTCCATTTTTAACATCGACAGCTTGGAATAAAATGTCCTGATATACTTTTTTTACTTCAAATGCGCCTGGGTGTGGCGTTCTGTCTGGCCAAATCAATCCGTTGTGACAAAAGTTTTCATCGTTTGTATAATTTTGGCTCCCCAAATCACCACCATAAGCCCAGTACTTACGTCCAACTGCATCAGTAGCTTCAAATCCTTGATCAACCCAATCCCAAATAAATCCGCCCTGCATATTTTTACTTCCGCGAATGATATCCCAATACTCTTGGAAATTCCCACTACTGTTACCCATTGCATGTGAATACTCACACATGATGTACGGACGACTAACTTCTTTTCGCGAAGCATATTCCTTCATCTCCTCAATTTTGGGATACATTGGGCAAATAATATCCGTATTTTCATTTTCATTTGCCTGTTCAAACTGAACAAGACGCGTTTTGTCTCTGTTTTTTATCCATTTATAAGCATCATGAAAAACGGGTCCATTTGAACATTCATTTCCTAATGACCAAAGAATCACAGAAGGTTGATTTTTGTCTCTTTCGACCAAACTGATAATTCTGTCCATATGCGCTGCTTTCCATTCTGGCAAATATCCGGGATGTACCGCTTTATTCAAATTGGCGTTATGCTCAACTCCATAACCATGACTTTCAATATTGGCTTCATCTACGAGAAAAATTCCATATTTGTTGCACAATTTCACCCACAATATATTATTTGGATAATGACTGCAACGAACTGAATTGATATTCAGCTGTTTCATCAACCTAATATCTTTCATCATCATATCTTCTGTCTGATAATGTCCGGTCACTGGATTATGCTCGTGGATATTAACTCCGTGAACCATTATTCTGACACCATTTACCAGAAGTTGACCGTTTTTCAACTCTACTTTTCTAAAACCAATTTCGGTAGAAACAGATTCAATTATATTTCCTTTTTCATTTTTCAGAGTAAGGAGCAATGTGTATAAATTTGGCGCTTCACTGCTCCATAATTTGGGGTTTGAGACATTCTGTGCGAAACTGATTGTGTTTGTTTTATTAGCATCAAACTTTACAGTAACATCTTTGGTAAAAATGGTTTTTCCAGAAGCATCGATTAATTTGGCTTCCAGCTTGTGGTTGCTTATCGAATTTGAAGACAAGTTTTTCAAACTCACATCTACATTCAAACTGCCATTTTTATAATTTGAATCTAAATCTGGTTTTGCAAAAAAGTCCGAAATACGAATCGCATCAGTACTATACAAATAAACATTTCGATCAATACCCGAAATTCTCCAGAAATCCTGATCTTCGAGATACGAACCATCACTCCACCTGTACACTTCGACAGCTAAATTATTTTTTCCTGCTTTGACATATTTGGAAATATCAAATTCTGCGGGGCTTTTGGTGTTTTCAGTATAGCCTACTTTTTCTCCATTGACCCAAATATACATGGCCGATGTTCCTGCTTCAAAATGCAAAAACACATGTCTGTTGTTCCAATTTTCAGGCAAAATAAAGTCTTTTTTATAGGAACCAACAGGATTATCTTTATGATCTATAAAGGGCGCATTTTTAGGAAATGGATAGATGATATTAGTATAAATAGGAATCCCGTAGCCATTTAATTCCCAATTAGAAGGCACCTGAATTTCTTTCCAATTTACGGTATTAAAATCTGTTTTGTAAAAATCTTTTGGACGCTCATCCGGTGTTGGTGCCCAAGAAAATTTCCAATTTCCGTTCAATGAAAAATACCAAGGAGAACTAGTATAAATATCTTTTATAGCCGACGCCTCATCTGCATATGGCAGAAATGAAGCTCTTGCCGGTTCCCTGTTTATCTGAAATATTTCAGGGTTTTCCCAATCGTTTCTATTGTTTTTTTCTTGTCCAAAAACAATAGAACTCCAAATAGCAAAAAGGCTAAATAAAATTATTCTAGTTCTAATTTTTCTCATTTATTGTTCTTTTATATGAAACCAAAAAGAGTTGCACCTGCAAAGTTTTTTAAACCTTGCAGGAAGAAGCTCTTAATCTAAAAAAATGTGATTTTTATTCTAAAAATTTAATTTTTCCGGCAAATACTTAGCAACTAATTCTTTGTAGTATGGAAGCAAAGCTTTAACATCTGGCTTAACAGGCGCTTTTGTGTATAAATCATATGGATTAAATTTTTTAACCCATTCAAACATTTCTACATCTTTTTCATTCATCAAATGTGCGTAAGCATTTTCTTTGTGTTGCGAGTAAAACGAATGGTATCTTATCATGTATAAAGCAGGTTCGGGCAAATAATCTTTCATGATTTGGTACAAATATTCATCATGTCCCCAACTCATTTTTACTTTATCTAAACCGCAATTTTCAGTATAAATTCCTAATTTGGTATTAAACCTGCTGTCTGTATAATCTGGATTGTCTTTAAAAAATTCCGGATAAACAATTTTATCTGAATAAGCACAACCAACAGGAAAAGTATCTCCAACAACAGCCCATTGAGGCTCTCCAAACAAACATAAAACTTTTCCAAGATCATGTAAAAAACCAGTTAAAACAAACCAGTCTTCATGGCCGTCTGCTCTAATAGCTTCTGAAGTTTGCAAAAGGTGCTGTGTCTGATCTAAATCAATATCGGGATCGCTGTCGTCAACAAGTGTATTTAAAAATTCAACAGCTTCCCAAATTGACAAACTCTTTTTGTTAAACTGCAAAAACTCTTCTTCTTTGCTGCAAACAAAATCATATGTTTGATACGTATGATTCATTCTGTAAAACTCTTTAACGGTTTCTACTCTTTCTGAATCGACGTAGTTTCTAAACTCCTCTTTTTCTTTTATATTTTCAGTTGGATCAGGGTAACGCATTAGCAAATCGTCTTCCCATTCATCCAAATTCTTTAGTGGCTTATCTGTGTCTATTATCTTTTTCATGTTGTTTTATTTAAAGATTACTACACAAAAATATATTATCAACTAGAGAATTAAATGGACTAATTCGTCAAAAACATGGATGGATTTTTACCACATCTACTGATTTACAACATATTACAAAATCAACCATCTTTCACTTATATTAATTATGAAAATGACACACGGATGATACAGATTTAAACCGATAAAACGGATTTTTATATTAAATCGGTAAAAATCCGTTTTATCTGTTTTATCTGTGTGCTTTGTCTTATCTGTCCGAGCGAGCAGTCATATTACAAAATCAACCCGTAGTTAACTTACTTGGCGGGAAACCAAACTGCTTTTTAAAACATCGGCTGAAATAGAGAGGATCATTAAAACCAACTAATTCTGTAACTTCAGAAACATTGTATCTTTTTGTTTTCAAAAGCTGTGCTGCTTTTTTCAAACGGATTGTTCTTATAAATTCATTTGGAGCCAAATCTGTAAGCTCTTTAATTTTTCTGTAGAGTTTTGACGAGCTTACACCTAATTTATCGCAAAGAAATTCGGTAGATAACTCAACCTCGCTTAAATTATCATTTATCAAAGCTGTTATTTTTTCCATAAATTCCTCATCGATAGGAGAATGTGTCAGTAAACCAACCTTGCTTTCTACATCGCCAGAGAATTTCTCTTTTAATTCAAGCCTTGTTCTAATAATATTTTCGACAACAGTTTTAAGTAATGAAGGCTCAAACGGTTTTACTAAATAACCATCGGCACCAACGCCATAACCGCGGACTTTATCATCATTTTCAGAAAGTGCGGTCAATAAAACAACCGGAATATGACTGATGAATTCATCTTTCTTTAATTCCTCACAAAATTCTAGTCCGTCCATTACTGGCATCATAACATCGGCCACACAAAGAATTGGTTTAATTTGTCTGCATAGTTTGAGACCTTCCATTCCGTTTTCGGCTTCATAAACTTTGTAATAATCAGATAAATAATCAACTAAATATTTTCTTAGTTCTGTATTATCTTCAACTACGACTATTTTTTGTTTCAGTTCCGTATTTTGCATAATCTTTTTCACCGTTTTTTCCGGAATAGACATGCTCTGATTATCATTTTTCAAAACAAATTCAAAAGCTTCCTTATCACTATAAAAACTGCGATCGATTGGCAACTCGACAGTAAAAGTACTTCCCTCTCCTTCTGTACTTTCCAATTTAATTGTTCCCTTATGAAGCGATACCAAAGATTTTACTAATGATAAACCAATTCCTGATCCTGTATTTTGATTCTTATTTCCTTTAACCTGATAAAAACGTTTGAAAATTTTCTCTTGACTTTTTAAAGGAATTCCAACTCCGTCATCGCTTACTTCAATTACTAACCTGCCTTCTTCTCCATCTTTAAGCCTAATGAACAAATCTACATTTCCAAACTTATTTGTAAATTTTAAAGCATTGGATAATAAATTGTACAAAATTTTATCATACTTGTCATTATCAACCCAGCCTACTAAATTTTCATTTTCGGTATTAAAATTTAATGTAATGTTCTTATTGTAAGCCAATTCTTTGAATGATTCAAAGATGTTTTTCGAATACGAAATAATATCTGTTTCAGAAACTTTAAGTTTTAATTCCCCCGCTTGGGCACGTCTAAAATCTAAAACCTGATTTACCAGATTCAGCATTCGGCTCGCGTTTTGGTGAATCAAATTGTATCGGCTTTTTTGATAATCACTGGCATTTTCATCTTCCAGTAATTGTTTAGCAGGACCTAAAATTAAGGTCAAAGGCGTTCTTAATTCATGAGAAATATTGGTAAAAAAACGAAGCTTTTCATTGTTAAGCTTAATATCTTGTTCACGCTTGATTTTTTCCGTCAATAATTCTTGTTTCAAGCGAATACGGTTTCTAATTTCTTTTCGAACAAAATAAAAAATAATAGACAAAAGTATTAGAAACAGAAACAATGCAAATGGCGTAAGCCAAAAAGGAGGCTGAATTATAATTTCATACGAAACAACTTTGCTCCAGTGACCGTCACTATTGCTTGATCTTATTTTAAAAGTGTATTTACCCGGATAAAGATTAGTGTATTGAACCGTTCTCGAACTGCTATTTGTCGAAATCCACTCCTTATCAAAACCTTCCAGCATGTATTCAAACTTATTCAGTTTTTCGTTTGTAAAAGAAGGTGTCGAAAATTGAAGCGAAAAATCACGGTTTTTATAACTTAGTTCGATCTTTTTGCTGTAATTCAAATCAGAGGAAAGCGGAGTTTGTCCGTTAATTTCTGTACCCGGAACAATCTCTTCGTTCTGAATTTTAAATTCGGTAATAAAAGGAGATGGCGACCATTTGTTATTAATTATTTTATCCAAAGAAAAATAGATAATACCGTTTTTGGTCCCCAAATAAATATTAGAACTATTAAAATTAAAAAAGCTGCTGGAACTAAAAACATCTAGCCTGTTGCCGCTTTTTACATGATAAACATTTACGTCTTTTAAATTTGAATTAAGTCTTGCAACCGTATTGTTGTTTATATTGAGCCACAAATTACCTTTACTGTCTGACAACATATCTGTTATCCAGTTTCCTGATAATTCTTTGGGATTTGTAAGCGGAATAAAATTATCTTTTGAAGGCGAATAAAGACATAACCCAACGCGTGTTGAAGCCCAAATTCTTCCTTTTATATCAATTAAAATATCGCTAATATTATCATCATGCGGTATGCCTTTTTCTTTAGCGTATAAAGATTTATAAATTTTTATATTACCTGTTTTTGTATTGTATCTACCTATACCTGTTTCAGTTGCAATCCAGACATTATTGTTTTTGTCTTTTTCTATGGCATTAATTTGAAATCCTGGAAGCAATTTGCCTGCAGCAGTTTGAACCTGCAAAGTTTGTGTATTTAAAATCACTGCTCCTTCTCCAAAAGAACCAATCATAATCGATTGATTTCCAATATTGCTAAAAGCAAAAACTGGTGCCGTTTTAAATCCGACATTTACTTCTTTTGATGAATTGGTCACATAATTATAAACCAAAATATTTCCGTTCCACAGACCACAATAAAATATTTTTCCGTCATCAGAATAAATACTTACCATGTCTTTTTTGTTGTTGTACAAGGGTGCAAAACCTTTTGCAGTAGATATAAAAAGCCCGTCGTGTCTTGTTTCTACGATTACTTTTTCATCATACGTTTTTGCAAAACCTCTAATTCTAGGAGACTGATTTCCAATATAATGAGAAATATCTTTATTGAGAATAAACTGATTTTCGTAAGGATCATATTTGTCTAAGCCATCTTCAGTTCCAATCCATAAAACACCTGACGCATCAAAATATAATGCTGATACCAAATTGTCAACTATCGAAGAATCATCAGACAATATTGAATAATACCATTTATAATTCCCTTTTTGAATATCTTCTAACTGATTGCAAACCAATAAACCTCCCAGTGTTCCAACCCAATATTTCCCGTCCGGAGCTTTAGCAACCGACAAGAAATATGGTCCTAAATTATTCCTGATTTCTTTATTTTCTATGTAAAGATTGACAAATTTATCAGCAGCTTTATCAAGCTTATACAAACCTTCACGAGTTCCTATAAAAATATCCGCCTTTGCATCTTCGTAAATAAAATTGATGTATGGATTTTTCTCAGTTGAATTAGGAACTGTTAAGGCATAATTATTTATGCGAACAATTTCGCCTTTAGCATCTAAAGAGATTTTTGCAACAGATCCCGTTTCATAACTTCCAACCCAAATTCCGCCATTTTTGTCTTCAAAAATTTCATTTACATATTGAAATCCCGGAATGGCTACTTTTTCAAAACGGTTTTCTTTTTGAAAAAAGATATAAACTCCTTTGGTTTTGGTACCTACCCAAACTCTCTTGAATTTATCTACATGAACCGCTCTAATTTCTTCATCAGGTAAACTTTTTGGATTGTTCGCTTGAGGCAAAAACGTTATAAATTCGTTGGTATCGATTTTATAACGTGTCAGCCCTTTTCTGGTTCCAATCCATAAAATGTTTGAATCTTCATCAAGGTCTAAAGCTGTAATATCATCATTATGCAATCGATTCTCACTTGGTGAAGAGCTCATGTATTTTTTAAACTGATAGCCATCAAAACGATTCAATCCGGAGAAAGTTCCAAACCACAAAAAACCCTTTTTATCCTGAACAATATGTCGCACAGAATTGTGTGACAATCCATTGTTGTCGTTATAATGATCAAATTTAATATTCTGAGAATGAGAATTATAAATAAAAATCAAACAAAAGAATAATATAAAGGAATTCTGTTTCATATACTGAATTAAATATGCAAGCTAATTATTTTTAAACATATAAAATCTTAAGATTCGTTTAAGGTTTTACACGCTCAATAGTATTGTTTTTTAAGTTGATTTTAAAATGATTTGAAGGCTGGCTGTTCATTGTTTTTAAAAATATTTTTGCCCATAAAATCAGTTTTTCGTCGCTAGATTTTTCAAGTTGTGCGCAAACGATCTGGTATTGTTTCAATCTGTCAGAACCAATTTCAGGAACTGCTAATTCATCGGCATTTTTTAATCTGTAAAAATCGAAAATCATATCAAGTCCTTTCCATGATTCAAAATTTTCAAGCTTTAAATTACTGGCCGACAATTCTTTTTCTATTTCTGAAATATTTTTATTGATTTCGAGTAAATCTTTACCTGAAAGATTTGCGAGCGAAGCTAAAAATGGGACTGGAAAATCTTCTGGTAAAAACCGAAGACGCACTAATTCTTTTAAATGCCATTCTGTAAAATCTTTATAATCTTTGGCTTTCAAAATATCTTTATTCCAAATAGCTGGGCTTTTTATATGCTGTAAATGAGCATATTCCTCTTCATAAAAAGGGAATAAACTATTAAATTTTGGAACAGAACCAACTACTACAGTTTCTATCTCAAAATCAACATTTGAATGTATGGTAAGTATCTTGTATGCAGGTTTGTAAGCTGCCAAAGATGGCGTTTGAATATTGAATAATGTATTTCCGTTTACCGATGTTTTTACTCCTGTATCGTTGATATGCATGTGTCCACCAAAGTGAATCTGAATACCTGCATCTGCAAATGCCTGAGCCACTTCTTCTGAAGGAACTCTTGATAATTGCATTTTATCAGAACCAAAAAGCTGCTTCATTTCTGCTGAAGCATTATCGTTAAAATCAACCATTGGATAATGACTAAAAGCAATCAGAATTTTTCCTTTTTGTTTGGCTTCCGCCGAAACTTTTTTTACCCATTCGATCAAATGTTTTTTATAAATAAGAACGTTGTTATAACCAATACTAGCTCCTGAAAAATCATTCGGATTATTAGGTAAACCAGATAACTTTTCATTTGGAACATAAGCGTTTGCATCAATTGCCAAAAGCCATATTCCTTTTGTTGGTTCGACTAAATAACTTGCATCTGGAAGAAATAAATTAGTGTCTTTTACAGGATAAATTCGTTTTTCCAAAGCCGATTCTTGTACTGCTTTATCAAAACTATAATTGTCATAGGAATAACTTGAAAAAGGAGTTTCCCAATACAAATAGTCTTTTTTTGGAAAAAATCCGAAACTGGCCATCTCAGTCAAAGTTTCTTTATAGCCTCCGTTTTTTATATCAGCTGTAATAATAGGTTCTAACTGATTTTCTTTTGCTTTTAAAATACTTTTAGAACTGCTGATAATTTGTTCATTACCTTCTTTTCCTAAAAAATCGGTTTTCACCGCATCCTGAGCAAACGGTTTTGGTGCGTCATGATTTCCTGTTGTTACAAAAAACGATATTCCATACTTTTTTGAGTATTGATCAAGAATTTTCCTTAATCCTCTTATATGAACAGGCTGTCCGTCATCGCTGAAATCGCCCGGAAGCGCCACTTGTTTAATGCCTCTTTTTGCAATATCGTCGAGAGCCACAATAAAGGCAAAATAGTTTTCATTGAATATTCGGGTCGAATGCAATTGTGAATTCATTGTTCTAATATTGGCATATTCGCCAGTATTAGGGTTCTTGATTCCTTGATAATTATTATCTTGAAATTTTGCATAAATATCACCTAAATGAACATCGGCAATAAAAGCAATTTGTTGCGATTTTCCTCGTTCCGTCTGTTTTATTTTACATCCATAAAAGGCAAACAAAAGCACTATTAAACCCGATATTCTAAACATACAATTTTATTCTTTTTTACGTTGGCTATAATTTTTTCAAACACATAGAAACATAGCTTTAAGATGCTCAAAAAAGGCGTTTCACTTGTTTAAAACAAACATAGTTGGCTATGTGTTAGAAACTAGTTTCTTTTTAACATCTTTTTTATACCAAATGTATGTTTCTATGTGTTAGAGAAATGATGAATTATGCTCAACGAAACATCACTACACTATTTTATGTAGGCTTCCAGCTTATCCAAAGTATTTAATTCTTGCTCTCTGGCACTTGAAGAAATGATTTGGGTTTCTAAATTTTTAGTTGGTTTAGAAATTAGAAGATACTGTGTTCCATCATCTGTTGTTTTTTCATAATCTTTAGGATTATATTTAATTGCAGCTCCCATTTCAATAACTTCAGCAGCAACATCTTCAGGGTGTTTTCCCCAAACAGCAATGTAATTTGCTCCTTTTTTAGTTTGAAAATCTTTGAAATAATTTACTCCTGTAGCAAATTGTACTTTTTCTCCTGTCAAACTAACAGCTTCAACTTTAGCTTCTCTTTTTCCTGAAAATACGGTTACACGAACTAAAATATCTACTTTTTTCCCTTTGTACGGAACTCCTTTTGAAATCATTTCCATCCATGAAGTCGTGTCTGTTTTGCCAACGCGCGCCAAACGATTCGTTACCGGATTTAGTGGAACTAATTTTTCTCCATCCCACAATTTTACACCTCCTAATCCTACAGTTGACGCTACTTTATAATAATCAGCTCCCCAACCTTCTTTTTGTTGTTCTGGAGTTGGATACCAATGCGCCGCTTTCAATTCTAAACCTGGCTTTGCTTTTGAATAAACATCGATTGCTACTTTATCACTAAAATAGATTCTCAAAGCCATCCATTCATTTTCGACTGCTGGTCCATGATGTCCAATTGTTTGATACAAATCACCTGATTCTGAGCCGATATCAGTCAAATAGGTAATTTTATCCGACTTCATATACAAACTTGTGTCGGTTTTATTTTGCGAAAAACAAACACAACTAAACATAAGGGCGGTCATCAATGATAATTTCATAATTTCAATTATTTATAGTTTTAAATTTAATTTTCGTAAATTTAAACTAACATTTTAATACTTTCACTATTACGCAAACGATTTCTCAAGAAATAGTCATTTTGTGATAAAATGGCGTAAATCCTGTGATATAAACATATTCTCCGCTAGTACGCAGACTGCCTTGATGATAGGTATATTCTTCGCTATCTAAACTGTCGACATTGTAATGTTCACATTTACCTAAACCAAATTGTATTGTATCTCCTGAAACCGTAGCTTCTCCTGATCCAGATTTTAGGAAATTATTCTTTTTTCCGTCTTGTTCTGTTCCTTTAATTGTAGTTCTTTCATTAAAACACATTTCAATTGTAACTTCAACATTTGGCGGACCATCTACTTTAAAATCCAAATCTAAAGTTCCATTATTCTCAATGATCTCTATTGTAGTAGTTTGCAATTTCACATTGCTTTTAACTCGTGAATCAAAATCCATTTTATTCCAAAAACGACCATCTGGCGAAGGTGATAATTTATAATCCCCATCAGCTTTTCGAAATTCTGGAGCAAGAGGCTGATAATAATCGCCTTCTTTGGTTTCTTTCAAAATATATTTGTTTCCTTCTTTTACAATTCCGTCACTACTAAAATATCCTAGTCTAAAAAATGAAGTAGAAAGTCGCATATATTTTAAAATTGCATCACCTCTTCTATACATTAAAAAGTTTGGATTTGAAGATCTACCAGAAACAATCTGCAAAGGTTTGTCGTTTCCTCCAAATAATGTCATCGAAGCTTTTCCGCGTCTGATTCTTGCTAAATTTGAAATTGCGAAAAACTTTTCGAAATCATTAGTAACTTTGCCTTCAATAGGAATCTCTCTTTGAAGTTCTTTATTTTCCATAAAAAAAGCCAACGAATCTAGAAGGTTTTCATTAGTAAATTCTGGTAGGTTTTCTATTAATTCAACCATGTATGCAAACATCGGATTCTTGGTGTGAATTGCCATGTATCTGTATTGCAGATAAAATTTGTTTACTTTGGTATTCATAAATTGATCCTGTCTTTTTGAATCAACTGTTACCAAATCGCCATTTGGTTCGGTGTAATAAAAGTAAGTCGTCAAATTTTTATTTACGATGTCTCGTAACTGCGGGCGATTCAACAATCTCGCCATTGTAATTAGTGCTTTATCAATTACGGCAGAATAGATCCCGCTTCGTTCTGAATAATGACCATCTTCATTCATATAAATTCCTTCTGCAAGCCATTGGTCAATTCTTGCCACATATCTTGAATCTGGATAAAGCGAATTTATATTTGCCAGAGCCGCAGAAATTACCCATCTGTGATTCGGCGTATGAACACCGCCAGTTATCATTGCCTCGCCAGCATTCAAAATAAACTTTTTCAATTTATTTCTTATCTCGGCAAGATCACTTTGTTTGTCAGCATTTAACAAAACTGCCGCTGGACAAATATATTCTAAAATAAAAGCAGTATCCGGGGGCGACTGCCTGTTTCCTCCTGCATCTAGCGTGCCATCGCTGTATTGCTCTTTCAGCAAAATATCTACAGCCTGATTCAATTTCTGAGCTGCAGCTTCAGATTTATAATATTCGGATTTTGAATTGGATATCGAAGCTGCTAATACGGTTATGGCTCCAGCAATTGGGCGAAAATTACTGATTCTGATTCCCGGTTCTGTCAGTTCTTTATTTAAAATGATTTTAGCTCTGTCGTCATTGCTCGAAATGAGCTTTTGCATTAATAAAGCATCCTCTTTCTCGGCATTATTATTTGAAAAAAAATCATTGGCAAAAGTTAAGTCACTTACTAAAGTTCCTGCCAAAGAAAGGCTTCCTAGCCTAAGAAATTCTCCACGGCTCATTTGATTTTTCATAAAATCGTATTTTGGTAGTGATAGTTAATAGTTGTCTGCTAAATTGTATAAACCAGTGGTCAATTGGTTCTTTTTTTTGATAAATTACTTATCTACAATTTTTACAAGTGTAAAATTTATTCCTAGTGGATTTTTGGTTACTTTACAGATTAAAGGAAATTCTGGATTTTTAATAATCCACATCTCAGTTTCATCAATTTGAGCTTTAACATGATAAGCGTCAACTGATTTTCCTTCTAGAACAACATTGCTTTTTTCGTTTTCGTCTAAAACATACGTAGTATTGTTATAAACAAACTTTTTATTTTTTACTACATCCTGATAAGCCGACTGAGAAATCATAAAAAATGTTTCATTTGCTTTCAGTCTCGTAACACTCGAAAATTCGCCTTGATTAAAACTTAAAGCATTTCCATTTTTTAATGCTTTTTGGCTTATAATTATATCGCTTTTTACGCCTCTCGTTTCCAAATTAAAAACCAAGGTATCAGCGGTCATTTTTGTAGTCAGCGTCAAGGTTCTTGTTTGTCCATGAAGCAAGCATATATAGTTTAGTTCGGTCTTATTTTTAATCGATGGAACAAAACTTTGTGCTGAACCTATCTGAAAAACGACACAAAAAAATAGAGTTAAAATTGTATTTTTCATATGCTGAATATTTTATTTTTTCTTTGGCTATAATTATTTTTAACACATAGAAACATAGTTTTTTGAAAACTTAAAAAAGGCGTTTCACTAATTCAAATGCACATAGTTTATCTCTGTGTGGAAACTTGTTTCTTTTAAGCTCTTTTTTCAACACAAAAATCTATGTCTCTATGTGTTAAAATGTTTTTTTTTATTTCACCAACAGGTTTTTTATTTCTTTGGTGGTAAAATTGTTGTTCCCCAAGCTGAAGGTTTTGAATCCATTTCATAACTTAATTCCCCGCCTTTCATAATATCATCATGGGAAATCCATGCTTTGTTGTATGGTTTTCCGTTTAAAAAAGCTGTCTTTACGTATTTATTTTTATCATTCATATTTTTAGCTGTAATCTTAAATTGATTCCCATTTTCCAGCTTAATAATTGTTTCTTTAATAAATGGCACGTTCAGCAAATAATACGGCTGACCAGCATTTGGATATAATCCCATCATATGAAAAGCAAGCCACGAAGACATTGCTCCCGAGTCGTCGTTTCCAGGTAAACCTTCATGCGAAGTATTGAAATTACTTGTAATGATTTCGTGAATTCTGTCACTGCTCAAATAAGGTTTTCCAATCCAATGATACAAACAAGGTGTCAAAAATGAAGGTTCATTGGCAACGTTGTATAATTTTGAATCGAAGAAGATATCCAGTCGCTTTTTGAAAGCATCGTCACCTCCTGATTTACGAACAAGTTCTGGTACATCATGAGGAATACTAAAAGAATATTCCCAAGAAGTTGCTTCGTAGAAAAACACGCACCAATGACAAACATACCAAGGCGACTCAATAATTACGGGAGTATATTTAAATGTTGGTTTTTGAATTTTAGATTCTCCAAAAACAATATCGTCCAGCCATTTTCCTGATGCGTCTTTTGGCATAATAAATCCTTTTGCTCCATTGTTTTCATAATCAGAACGCCATAGATTTTGCCAACTATCTGCTTGCTTCATGTATTGATTGTATAAATCAGTATATCCCAAACCTTTTGCAACTGTAGCAATATTATAATCGTTGTATGAAAAATCAATCGTCATATTTCCAGCTCTGGGAACGTTATAAGGCACGTAACCCAAACGCAGATATTCCATCAATCCTCCTCTTCCTTCTTTCTCTTCATTTCCTCCAGGAGGTACTGTCGCATCTTTCAGCATTGCTTTTAATGCCAATTCATAATCGATTCCTTTTAGATTTTTCACAAAAGCATCTGCCAGAACGACCTCAGCATTTGAACCGCCTTGTGTACGTCCGTTGTCATTTCCGCTTCTTCCTTCGGGCATATAACCTTCACGCTTATAAATGTTCAATATCGCATTTACAATTTCAACCTGACGCTTGGAATCAATTAATGAAATCAGCGGACTTGAGCTTCTGAAAGTATCCCAAATACAATAAAAATCATCATAATAAGGCTCGTCGTTTGTCCATAATGGATTTTCACCCGTTCTATTTACTGGAGCGAGCATGGTGTGGTATAAACCGGTGTAAAACATCTTTTTATACGCTTCAGATGTATCTGGCGAAAGCGTAATTCGGCTTAACAAAAGTTCCCATTTATTCTCTAAACTTGTTAATACCGCATTAAAATCCCAATGCGGAATTTCAACTTCAATATTGTTTCTTGCTTTTAATTCACTCAAGAATGAGATTCCGATTTTTACATTCAATTCCTGTTTTCCTTCTTTTTCGAAAGAAAGCAATGCAGCAGTCTTTTTTCCTGAATCAAATTGAGAAGATTTGTCGCTATAAAATTTTCCATCTTTCCAAGTAACATATTTTGCAATAGGCTGATCAAAAACAGCCCAAAAATAAACCGTATAAGCACGCCCGTTATTCCATCCGCCACGAATTCTGCTGTAACCTCGAACTTCGTGATCTGAAACAATTTCGATTTGTGAACCTACAAATTGCTGTGCTTCTCTTCCGTCTGGTTCAGGCGATTCTCCCAAGAAAAATCCTGGATCGATTTTTAAATCTTTAGATGTATTTTTAGGATAAGTAATTCGGTAAAACGATGCTTTTTCGGCTGTTGTTATTTCTGTTTTGATATTATTTTCTTTGAAAACAGTTTCATAATATCCCAACTTTACATTTTCTTCAGCTCTATGCGAAGCTTGATCTAGTTTGTCCAAGGTTCCTGAAAAGGGCATAATTTGGATATTCCCATATTTAGGCCCTCCGCCTGTGCCGCTAACATGCACTTGGCTAAATCCTGTAACCTCTTTAGGCAAAGCAAGCCAGCCGCTGTTTGAATTTACCGTACAATCTGGACTCGGTTTTACCATTCCGTAAGGACAAGATGGGCCAACAAAAACTCTGCCCACGCCTTCTGATC
This sequence comes from Flavobacterium daemonense, assembly GCF_007341385.1. Taxonomy (GTDB): domain Bacteria; phylum Bacteroidota; class Bacteroidia; order Flavobacteriales; family Flavobacteriaceae; genus Flavobacterium; species Flavobacterium daemonense. Next base: position 159,015 of record NZ_VJYD01000001.1, on the reverse strand, counting down.
CAATCATGGGATCTACGTTGGTATGAACTTGATTTTGTGCATTAACGGTAATGGCAAAAAATGATGATATTCCTAAAAAAAGTATAGTCTTAGTATATTTTTTCATCTGCTTCTTTTATACTTTAATTGTTGTTTTATTTTAAAATTTAATATTACGGCTTATTAGCCATTTCTAAAATTAATTCGCCTCCGCCTGTAATATCATTATGAGAAATTGTAAAATTCTCAACAGGTTTATTATTGAATTTTGTTCGGCTTATATAAATATTTTCTGGACTGTTGTTAACGGCTTCAATTACGAACTCTTTGCCTTTGTAATAATCTGGATTCAATTGAATTGATACTTTATTAAAAATAGGACTTCCTATTTGGTAAGCAGGATTTTCATCTGTTCCGCCATTCATCTGAAATAAGCCAATTTTAAGCAATACGCTTAAACTTCCCATTAAACCTTGATCTTCATCGCCATTATAACCCGTTTTTGGTGACAAACCGCTAAAAGTTTCTTTTACAACCTCTCGCGTCCAATATTGTGTTAAATCCGGTCTTCCAATAAAATTAAAAACAAAAGAAGTCTGTATCGAAGGCTGATTTCCAAAGTTAATTGGAATTCGGCTAAACTCAGGATGTAATTCTGCATCATGCGAAGTTCCAGACGTAAATTTCTGTTTTTTAGCCGTTTGAAATTGTGCATTTAATTTTTCAACTGCTTTTTCTTTTCCTCCCATCAATTTAACCAAACCATCAATATCATGCGGTACAAACCAAGTTGCTTGTGCTCCATTTGCTTCTATAAAACCATTTTCATACTTATAGGGATCATAATTTGCAAGCCATTTTCCATCAACATTTTTAGGACGCATCCATCCAGATGATGTATCAAAAACATTCTTATAATTCTGAGATCTTGTTAAAAAATATTTATAGTCCTCATTATGATTTAATTTCTTTGCCAATTGAGCCAAAGTCCAATCTTGATACGCATATTCTAATGTTTGACTGGCACCGTCCTGATGGCTTCCAAACTGCCCATCAGGAAGCGGATAAGGAACATATCCTTTCTGCAAATAATATTTTAATCCGCCACCGCTATTTGTATTATGTTCGTAACCAGCTTTTCCCATAATACCATTCAGCATGTGATTTTTCTTCAAAGCGATATAAATCGATTCTAAATCGTCTTTTACAATTCCTTTTTGAATTGCTGTGACAATAAATGGCGTAGTCGAAGCTCCTGTCATTACATACGTATCGTTTCCTCCGGCTGGACCACGCGGAATCATTCCTCCATCTTTGTAATATTGCATGAGTGAATGTACAAAATCATCCATAATTTCAGGATAAGCAAGTCCCCAAAGTGTATTAATTGTCCATTGAGCGCCCCAAAATGAATCTGAATTGTATTGATTGAATTTTGGTTTTCCTTTGGCGTCAATTGGCAATTGTCCAATTCTGAATTTTTCGCCAGTATTGTCTGGATAGGCTCCATTTGCATCACTTATCATTTTTCTTCCCTGCAAAGCATGCCAAAGATCAGTATAAAATCGTCTTTGATCATTTTCAGAACCGCCTTCTATTTTAATTCTTCCAAGCAAGTTATTCCATTCTTCACGAGATGCTTCAACTGTTTTATCAAAATCCCAATTTGGCAATTCTTCTTGAATATTAATTGAGGCATTTTCAACCGAAGTATAAGAAATACCTACTTTCATTAGTACTTTTTTATCAAAATTACCAAAGTCGACCAAGTAATTTCCTGTTTTAGAATCTTTCTCTATAGAAACTATAGGCGCATTTAATTTAATTTTAAAGAATACTGTTACTGGTTTTGGACGTCTGAAATTAGTGCTTAAAACCAATGATCCCGAAAGTTCATTATCATTATTTTTTTCCAGTGTGCCATCTGTATTATCGCAAGGTCCCAAAATCGTATTCAGATTTAAAAGAATTGCTTTTTGAGCATTGGCAGGAAAAGTATATCGATGAAAACCAACTCTTTTTGTACTTGTAAGTTCTGAAGTGATTTGGTATCGATCAAGTATAACCAAATGATAACCTGGAGTAATTTTTTCTGTATCGTGGCTAAATGCCGAATAAAAATCTGTAAAAATTTTCTTTTTATTTTCTTTAGAAATCGCAACTGGCATTACTGAAAGTCCTGACAACTGCCATTCATGAACATGGCTGAATCCTTTTATTGTATCAGTATCAAATTTATAGCCTCCACCCCAATCTCCTTTAATTTCTGTATCAGGACTTAAATTTACCATACCAAATGGACGGCTTGCGGATGAAAAGTAAAACCATCTTGAATTTTGAGTATCAAGCAAAGGATACACCTTATCTACCAATTGATTTTTTTGGAGATAAGCTGTTTTCTCGCTTTGGCACGATACTAAAAAACTAAGACATAAACTTAATCCTAAATATCCAATTTTATAAATTTTGCTTAATTCCATTATATTGTCCTAAAAGGTTTTGAGCTTTCGATTTTATGCTTTAATAAAAAAGGAGAAGAATTTTTGCTCTTCCTCTCCTTTTTATAACTATTCTTTTTTTAAATTCCTGTTTGTTTTAGTATCCAGGATTCTGGTCTAACTTAGGGTTTAAAGCCCTTGCGTAAGTCGGAACTGGAAATATACGACGCGTTTTATCTGCATTTGTTTTGAAGCCCCATTGGTCTTCATATTTGCCAAAGCGGATCATATCATTTCTATGCCATGCTTCCCAAGCAAACTCACGGCTTCTTTCTTTGTACAAATCATCTAATGTTACACTTGTCCATGCTGCAGATGTTGAACGATTAGAACGAACCATATTTACCAATGAAATTGGAGTTTGTCCTAAAGTGGCATTTCCTCCACGAAGAATCGCTTCAGCTTTCATCAAGATAACATCTGAATAACGTAAAAATGGAACATCGTTATTTTGGTTACGGCTTGTTGAAGTATTGTCAGGATAAAACTTTATGTTTCTATACCCCATATTCCATGCAATTTCATCATTTCCACAATCAAACAGTGCAGGGTTTTGACGAAGAACGACATCTGGAGTCAAGTTTACTTGATACGTATAAGTTGCACCACCATCTGAACCTGTGTAGAATTGGTCATAACCTTTCTTTGTTGTTGTAACCATTACTGGAGTAACACCATCGTTCATGTATTGCAAACCAGTCAACCATTGTTTATTACGGATGTCATTAGCATCATTAAAATAAGCATAAAATGAAGCAAGGGTACTTCTAGGCGCACTAGGTGTAAATGGAAGACCAAATTTTGCTCTTTCAGAACGTGGCACATCATAACGTGAATGATACATTTGTCCATTAAACCCTACTGATGTAGCTGAAGGATCAAAAGGAACAGCAAAAATGAATTCTTTCATTTGCGGTCCATTATTTGGATAAAACATCTGTAAATAAGTTGCTCTTGGTTCAATAAGATACAAACCTGAATTAATTACAGCATCAGCCGCAGCAATACAATCGTTGTAACGTTGTGTTCCTGTATAAACTTCAGCATTTAAATACAATTTAGCTAGCATTGCATTTGCTGTTTGTTTATTTGGTCGACCGTATGTTGTTATTCCAGAAGCAGGATTCAAATTAGGAATAGCGTTTTTTAATTCTTTTTCAATGAAGTTAAAAACTTCAACTCTGCTAGCTCTCGCTTTAGAGTTAAATTCACCATAAACAGTATCTAATGGCACACCTCCATAAGAATCCATCATCATGAAATAACTAATAGCGCGCATGGTTTTTAATTCAGAAATCATTGTTGATTTTTCTGCACCAGTTGGCATTGTCTTATCTAAAATTGCTATGGTCTGATTACTTGTTCCAATAACTTTTTCTGCCCAATCCCAAGGACCAACTCCATTATCTGCAGTCCAATCGTGATAGTGCTGACAAGCATAAGCTCTGTTGTCAAACCAGTTTCCACCTCTTGCAGGCATAATGGCTTCATCTGTAGTTAATGATTGTGACCACCACCAAGAAAATGCAAAATCTCCACGAAAAGCGGCATAAACCGCACCCGATGCCTGAACATACTGTGCCGAATTCTGAGGAAATACATCTGGTGTTAATTGTGTCGTTATCGGCACATCGAGATTGTCGCAAGAACCGAATAAACCACCAGCTATCAGCAAAGGAAGTCCTAAATATTTAAATATATTTTTCATAGTTTTTACAATTTAATTTTTAAAATACCACGTTCATACCAAACAAAAATGTTGTGGTTTTTGGATAAAAGTTATTTGAATCTACACCAGGAGCTGTTCCTCCTTGTTCTACCTCAGGGTCAATTCCGCTGTATTTTGTAATAACAAAAAGGTTATTTACTGTTTCATAAAGACGGATTTTCTTAATGTATCTACCTACTTTTCCAAAATCATAACCCAAAGTCATATTGTCTAATCGAATGTAGCTTCCATCTTCAATAAAGCGAGTTGAATATTTATAGGCATTGATATCATTTGGCGATTCATTTGCTGCATCTACAAGGATGTTGTTAGACATTGCTGTACTCGGCCTAAATAAATCTGCGCGCGTTGCATTGAAAATTTTGTTGCCAAATACACCACGGAAGAAAATATTCAAATCAAATTTTTTGTATGTAAAATTGTTATTCCATCCCATCATGAACTTAGGTTGTGCACTTCCTGCATAATGATAATCTACACCAATTTGAGGATTAGTTGTCAAGCTGCCGTCTTTAGCAACATACTGAGAAATACCTGCTGCATTTTTTCCCGCATATTGAAGTGTAAAGAATTGTCCAAGAGGTTTTCCTTCTTTCAAAATCTGTAAAGTACTTCCTGTTTGTCCGCCTCCATCAGGTTGCACTCTTCTTATCGAGTCACCTCCAATAAAATATGGATTTGTCAATTTCGTAATCTCGTTTTTATTGTGTGAAAAATTCAAGCTCGTAGCATAACTGAAGTTTTTAGTTTTAACCACGTTAGCATTCAAAGTCACCTCGACACCTTTGTTTGACATGTTTCCGCCATTTGCAACGATTGTTCCTACTGGTACAAGTACTGGATTTACAGAATAGTTGTAAATCATATCAGTAGTTTTCTTGTCATATACTTCGACAGAACCTGATAGTTTTCCTTTTAAAACTGTGAAATCAAGACCAATATTTGCTGTTGCAGTTTTTTCCCAATTCAAATCTGGATTTGCAGCTTGGTTTGGTCCATAAGCACCAACTTGTTGTCCATTGTAATAAAATGTTCCTAAACTTCCTGAAATAAATTGTGCTGTATAAGCATTAAATCCAGAAGAGTTTCCTGTTTGTCCCCAGCTCGCACGAAGTTTTAAGTCTGTAAAGATTTCTTGGTTAGCCATGAAACCTTCTTTGTCAATTCTCCAAGCTCCACCAACTGAAGGAAAATAACCCCATTGATTATTTGCTCCAAATACAGATCCACCATCTCTTCTGATAGATCCTTGTAAAAGATATTTATCCTTGAAATTGTAATTCAAACGTCCGAAATACGAAATCAAGCGTTTTTTCTGATAAGCTCTACTATCTCCAAAATCAACTCTATAACCAGAAACGGCAGCATAATTACCCAACGCCAAGTTGTTATAACTTACATTATCTACTGGGAAATTTGTATTTGTTGCCTGGAATCCATCTCCTAAAACATCTTCTTGCCATGAATAACCAATTACTGCTTTAAGCTTATGGTTTCCAAATGTTTTATCCCAATTCAAGAAAGTTTCAAGAATTGTATTATTTGTTTGATATGAGTTTCTTAATGCTGATCCGTTTACACCAAAATTCATTAATGTTTTTACCAATGGTGGATCTGGGTTATTGTAGAAATTTGAACTATTATATTGCTGATAATAACTGTCATAATATTCACCATGCAATGAGTTTAATTGCTGGTAAGACAAATTCAAGTTATAAGTTAGTCCCCAAGGAAGTTTTACTTCTGTAGTCAAGCTACCAACGAAGTTATTTGTTTTAGTATCATCATCGGCATGATTCATCATTGCAACTGGATTAAAATAACCAGTTTGAATGAAGTTTTCATAATACGACCCGTCTGGATTTGTAACTGGAGAAACCGGAAGATGGTTAATCGATTGTTGAAGCACTACATTTCGTTGCGGAACATTATTGTATTTACTATTTGAGTTTGTAACATTCAAACCAAATTTAACGTGATCATCAAAAACGTTTTGCTCTATTGCTAAGTGTGCAATCAAGCGAGAAAACTCATTTCCTTGCAAAACTCCTTCTTTATTGATGTAACTAACGCTCGCAAAATAATTGCCATGCTCGCCTCCGCCACTCATTGAAAGATTTTGACTTGTAGAAGGCGTATAACCTGGTCTTAGGATTGCATCTTGCCAGTCTGTATTAGCCCCTTTATCATTTTCAGGAGTAAAACTTAGCTTGTTTTTGCTTAAAAAATCTCTCAATTGACTAGCATTCATCATATCAAGCTGATTTGATACTTTTTCAAAACCAAAATAATTGCTGTAGCTAACTTGAGATCTGTCTTTGCTTCCTCTTTTTGTTGTTACCATGATAACACCATTTGCAGCACGGTTACCGTAGATCGCTGTAGCTGCAGCATCTTTCAATACGTCGATTGTAACAATATCTTCTGGAGCGATGATCGAAATATCTACTCCCGGAATTCCGTCAACTACGTAAAATGGACCTTGAGAACTGTTTAATGTCGAGGCTCCACGCAAAACCACAGAAGAAGCTTTCGTAGGATCGCCACTTGTTGAAACATTCAAACCTGAAACTTTACCTTGTAATAATTGACCAACATCAGCAATTACACCATTATTTAGATCGTCTGCTTTTACTGATGAAACGGCTGTTGTTAAATTTTTACGAGATCCTTTTCCGTATCCTACCACAACAACTTGTTCTAAGTTTGTAGTTGTTGATGCTAATTTAATTGTAATATTAGATTGCCCATTAAGTTTGACGCTTTGATCTACAAAACCAACAAATGAAACAAAAAGGGTAGCATTTTTATTTGAAACTGTTAGTCTAAATCTCCCATCAAAATCTGTCATGGCACTATTTTTAGTTCCACTTTCAATTACATTGGCCGCTGGTAATGGCATGCCTTTGTCGTCCAAAACTACTCCGGACACATCTGCTTTTTGCGCCCAGCTATTAAATGAGAGGCTTGCAAAAAACACTAATAATAATAGTTTAAGTTTTTCCATATTATATTTAAGTTAGTTAGTTAAATAATTGTTAAGCGAAAATAGAGCTATTGCTTTGTTTAATAAATGGACAGATTATTCATAAACATGGATATTTTTAATTATTCCAGCAAAATCAATACTTTAAGCGCTTATTTCTTCGTAACAAATTCGTTAAAAATTCAAATCTGTTCATAAAATAAATCATAATTCTTTTATAATTTTCCTAAATCCTGCCGGCTCATGACGTCGCAATTCTTTTAATTTTCTATTTAATTCATATTTGTGCTTTCACACCATTTTGTTTCCCATTCTTTTATAGATTCAACCACTTTTATTTCATCAAATGGTTTGTTGCTGACAACTGATTCTCGTTGAGCCTGTAAAAACATTTTCCATCGTGGCCAATAAAATCCTTTATACATACCGCCCCATGCTCTTGAAGCATAATCATTCAAATGCCCCTCACCTCCCCAAAGCGTTATAATCGTTTTGGCATTTTTTAGATACAATTTTGATTCTGATTCTGAGCTTCCATAATTCCATGCCGACTGCAGCCAATTTTTTAAATTATTTAAAGGTTGTCCTTTCATCATATTATCAATCTCTAAAGCTTGTTTTTCTATCTTTTTAAACAATTCATCTCCTTTTTTCAAGTCTTTAGCATTATAAGCTGCTACACATTCCATTAGCATATCATCAATACAAAGCGAGTAATACTGTCTTGAGGCATCGATCAAATCATATTGAAAAAGGTTCTTTTTGTCAAAGTTCTTAGCTTCTTTATTCAAAATAACCAAAGCTTGCTTCAGTTTTTCTTTGTCTCCCGGATTTCCTTTGAATTCTGTTATTTTTAAAGTTGGTCTTTTAAAAAATAAATAAGCTCCTGCTTTTTCATTCCACCAGCGAGTTTCCCAATATTTTGTGCTATAAACCGATTCTACCAATAATTGCCATGCTTTGAGAACTCCAGCAGAATTTTCTTTCCCATATCTGGCTTTCAGATAGTGATCCAGCCATTCATTTACCGATTCTTTTCCCAGCGTCCATGGCAAGTCATAAATATATTCGTAAACCGAAGAGGTAGTATTCAAACCTTCAGGCATGGCTCCATAACCTACAACATTGCCTCTGCTTGTATTTTTCATCAAACTTAGAAGTTCATTTCTGTAGAAATTGAAATCTCCATAAACGGGATTAGATCCTCCATAATTATGAACATATCCGTATGTCCATTGTTTTCCATAAAATGCCTCCTGATTTTCCCACACTTTATACCTATCATTTGCATAATCTTGAATGATCATTCTATCATTTGGAACTTTGCTAAGAAAAGCTTTTGTTGCTTCTTTCGTCCAAAATTCTTTATTATCCCCAAAAAGCCAGCCCTGCATTACCCATTTTGCTTTTGGAGCCGCAGCATTAATCGCTTCAAAAATGGTTTTTCCATAGTCAACCAACTCTTCATTTTTATGTCCTTCTGAAACTGGCGGCACTATTTCGTTAAAAGAATCTGCCAAATAAAAATCAGATTCACCATATACTTTCGTATAAATCTCAATAAAACGTTTACCGATTTCTTTAAACAAAGGATCTTTTGAATCTAATAAGTAAGTACTCTCAAAACCGCCACCCGACCAAGATTTTAATTCACTTATCTTTGAATCTGGATGTTTTTCGGCAAATACTTTCGGAACATACCCACTAAAAGCCGGCACTACTGGATGCATGCCTAGTGCTCTCATTTTTTGCAGAATTTTCTTTTGAACTTCTTCCTTTTTATTTATAAACTCTTGTGGCAACGGACCATCTAGACTATTAATATTTCCCATTCGCTGCCAAGGCAAAAATGCAGGACCTGCAAAATGTTCTTGTAATTGCGCATCTGTTACACCATATTCTTTCCAGAGCAGTTGCCAAACCGCCTCTTGTCCTTCTAATGCAGTTGGCAAATTAATACCATGCAATGCCATCCATTCAATTTCCTTTTCCCAGCGCTCCCAGTCCCACCATGGAGTTGTATAGCCAAAAGTACAGGCATTTAAATATTCTCTGTATTTAAACGGTGTTGCTCCCTTTTTTGAATATGCTGGCCACGTTTTAGGCAAATTGACTCTGTTTCCTTCCCAACTTACTAATACAGCACCAATATCTCTAAGAAAATTATAAGCCGCGTAACAAATTACAGTATTCGATGTTGCTTTGATCTTTACTGCATTTGGTGTTGTCTCAATTTCAAACCAATCAGCATCAGCTATTTCTTTATTTTCTATGATTTCCAACTCAAAATCATTCGCTCTATTGCCAATCAGTTTTTCGATTACAGCAAACGAACTTTTTGTATTTTCTCCGTTTTTGGAATATACATTAAAAACCAAAAAAAAGACTACAAAAAAATAAGAAAAAGAACTACCTAAAGCAATTTTCTTTTTACCTTTTGAACCATTAGTTCTCCTATTGCAATACATTTAATAAATATTTTTTACGTTTATAAAAAGCAACTATAATTTAGGTTACAAAAAAAAACAGATTTCAGATCGATACTTATAAAAAAACAGGAGACTATTAATCTCCCGTTTTAATAAAACCATAAATAAACAAACCTAATCTTTTAGATAAAAATCTAATGCCACTTATATGTCTGTAACCTGCAGACTCATTAGATTTTTACTTGAGGTAAAAGTATATATCTTGATGGCTTAAACAATGGACACATTATTCAACATTATAGACATTTTGCCCAAAAAACCACAGTTGGCGTATAGAAATGATGTGAATAATCGGAAATTCGATAAAATGCAATTCTGCATTCAAATTAAAAATTTCTTTTTCCAAAACCGAACAAAATGGATAAAATAAAAACGGAAAACATTTTAATTATATAACATTAATCTGAAATAATGTAAACCGAAGGAAAATCTTATTTATACTTTCATAGTTGATTTAATTCCAAAAATTATCAATTCTATGAAACACCTTTACTCTAAAATACTTGTTGCTGTATTTTTAGTTTTTCTTATAAATTACGGCAGTGCGCCCCACTGTGATGATGAAGATTATACTCACGGCCCTAAAGAGGCTCTTCATCATCAGACTAATACTTTAAGCGCCAAGATTGATTATTAATTTCTCTGAATTTTACCTTGAAAAAACGGCTTGAATTGCCTAAACAACTTACAGAATTAAAGCGAAAAGAATAATCATTCTTCTAATTACACTAAGAAAACATTTATGATTTATAAAAATATACTTCAAATTGACGACGATATAGACGATTGCGAATTTTTCATGGAAGCTTTACAAGCGGTATCAACTGCAGACTATACTGCAATGCACAATTCGGTTGAAGCGCTCGATAAATTAATCCGTCAGGAATTAAACCCTGACATTATATTTCTTGATCTCAACATGCCAGTTATGTCGGGTTTTGAATTTTTGACGGCGATTAAAGCGCAAAAAATCATTCGAGATATTCCGATTGTTGTTTTTTCGACTTCGCAATTTGAAGAGACAAAATTGAAAGCAAGAAGTTATGGTGCACAAGAATTTATTTCGAAGCCAAGTGATTTTAACGAACTAAAAAAAATAATAAGTGATTTTACCATATAATGTGTTTTTCAGAATGTAAAATATGCCCTATTGCAGCTACTTTATTTTTTAATGCAGTTTTCTTAACAGAAAGACAATGAAATTATCTACTCAAATAATTTTGGCCTTCACACTTATCATTTTGCTTTCTGCTGCAGATTCGTATACCAATTACAGACTGTCTCTTAAAGTCAATCAAAATTCGCAGTTTCTTTCTAAATCAGAAGCTGTAATCCGCAATTCAAACAAAACTCATAGAGCTATTTTACAAATGCAGAGTGCCGTGCGCGGTTATCTTCTAACAAGTGATTCAACTTATCTCGTACCTTATTACAGCGGTATTGAGAAAGTCCCTGGTTTTATTGTCGAACAGCATACGCTTATTGACAGCAACAAGATTCAGTCGGTTATTTTAGATTCGATAAGCATTCTTCACAACGAATGGCTTATTTATACATCTGAATTGATTCGGGCAAGAAAAGAGAATCCTAAAACCTATCAATATCTTTTAGACAACAAACTCAAAAAGCATATTGGCAAAAACATCAATGATTCGATCACCAAAAAGTTCAGAACATTTGATAAAATCGAATACAAAACAAGAGCGCATCATTCTGAAATGCTGTTGCATTCTTTGAGCAAAGCCAGAACGTATTCGCTAGTTTTTTTGTCGCTGACGATTTTCATCGGAATCTGCAGTACGGCGTATATCGTGGTGATGATCACAAAACGAATCAATTCGATGGTTCGTGTGGCTGATACGATTTCAAAAGGACGTTTTACGATTGTCCAAGATTATAAAAATGACGAATTGAGTGCGCTCGCCTCGTCGCTGAATATCATGTCACGCCGTCTGGAAAAAAATATTCAGGAACTGGAAAACAAAAACGAAGAACTCAACAAGTTTGCTTACGTGGTTTCTCATGATTTAAAAGCGCCGTTGAGAGGAATTTACAATGTAATCAGCTGGATTGAAGAAGATTTGTCAAGCGAAATCTCCCCTGAACTTCGAAATTATCTGAATATTATTCCGAAACGAACACAGCGCATGGAAGCTTTAATTAATGGTCTCTTAGAATACGCAAGAATAAACAGGAAAACGCCTCCAGAAGTAGTGGATACCAATGCACTTGTTCATGAAATCGCACAATCGATCGTTCCAAGAGAATTTAAACTCGAAATTATCAATCTTCCGGAACTTGTTACAGAACGTTTGAAACTGGAACAGGTTTTTTCGAATTTAATCAGTAATGCAGTGAAATATTCAAAATCTGAAAATCCATTTATCGAAATAAAAGCCACTAAAGTGCTCAATTTTTATGAGTTTACAGTTGCTGATAACGGAATTGGAATTGATGAAGAATATCATCATAAAATTTTTGAAATTTTTCAGACACTCAGAGAGAAAAACGAAATGGAAAGCACCGGAGTTGGACTTGCCATTGTTAAAAAAATAATTGACGACCAAGGAGAAAGCATTCATGTCGAATCAAAACTGGGCAAAGGAACCAAATTTACTTTTACCTGGAGAAATAATAAACAATATGAGAAAGCCTAATATTTTATTGATTGAAGATGACGAACTGGACACCATTTCGGTTGAGCGCTCGCTAAAAAAGCTGGAAATCAAATATGATCTTCACACGGCTTATAACGGTCTTGAAGCGCTTCAGATGTTGCGAAATAAGGAAAATCCGCTTGTTCCAGATGTTATTCTGCTTGATATTAATATGCCGAAAATGAACGGAATAGAGTTTTTGCAGATTCTGAGATCTGACGAAAAATTAAAAGACCTTAAAGTTTTTATCATGACTACTTCGTCTGAAAGCAGTGACCGAGAAACAGCCGAAAATTTAGGGATTTCAGGATATATCATAAAACCGCTCAATTATACTGATAACACAAAAAGATCAGACTCTATGGATGCTTTTGTCCAATTTCATTTAAGAAAGATCTTGCTGAATGAAAACGTTTAAAACAATTATTAATTATGAATTGTTAATTGTTAATTGTTAATGAAAAACCAAAAACTCAAATCCACATTCACAATTAACAATCAATAATTAACCTCCAATCACCAAAAACTAAACCTGCCATAACGCCACCGATTATGAAAAATAAGACAAATAAAAATAAAACCTCTAAAAATGACGTGCTGATTGCAATGCCCGTTATTACAGATGAAAAAACTGCTGATCGCAAAAGCAAGAAAAACAAATCTGAAGAATCAATTCTTAGCGATGCCGAATTTTTGAAGATTTTGCTGAAAGTCAAAAACGGAAATTTTTCACAGCGTTTTCCAACCGATCAAGATGGAACTAAAAGAGCTATTTGCGACACTTTGAATGAAATCATCGATTTGAACGAAAGAATGGTTTTTGAATTTCAGAAAGTGGGTAAAAACATTGGTAAACAAGGAAAACTAACCAATCGCGTTGTGCTTGATGGTGCACGTGGTTCGTGGAGTTCCTGTGTTGATTCGGTAAACACCTTGATTTCAGATTTGGTTCACCCAACAATCGAAATTGCGCATGTAATTACATCGGTGGCAAAAGGAAATTTGTCGCAGGAAATGCCTTTGTCTATTGAGGGAAATCCGCTTCAAGGGGAATTTCTCCGAATTGCAAAAGAGGTAAACGGAATGGTAAAACAGCTGAACCTTTTTTCTATGGAAGTTACACGTGTGGCGCGTGAAGTTGGTACCGAAGGAAAATTAGGCGGTCAAGCAAAAGTTCGTGGTGTTGGCGGGGTTTGGAAAGATTTGACCGACTCTGTAAATAAAATGGCATCGAATCTTACCGGGCAAGTTAGAAATATTGCAGATGTGACAACCGCTGTTGCAAAAGGAGATTTATCGAAAAAAATTACGGTTGACGTAAAAGGAGAAATTCAGGAATTAAAAAATACCATCAATACCATGGTGGATCAGCTGAACTCGTTTTCTTCGGAGGTAACACGTGTGGCGCGTGAGGTTGGTACCGAAGGAAAATTAGGAGGTCAAGCACAAGTAAAAGGTGTTGGTGGAACTTGGAAAGATTTAACCGATTCGGTGAACCAAATGGCATCCAATCTTACCGGACAAGTTCGAAATATTGCCGATGTAACAACGGCCGTGGCAAAAGGAGATCTTTCGAAAAAAATTACGGTTGACGTAAAAGGAGAAATTCTAGAGTTGAAAGACACGATCAACACGATGGTAGATCAGCTGAATTCCTTTTCTTCTGAGGTTACGCGTGTGGCGCGTGAGGTTGGTTCTGAAGGAAAATTGGGAGGACAAGCGCGCGTTCGAGGTGTCGGAGGGGTTTGGAAAGATTTGACCGATTCGGTAAACCAAATGGCATCCAATTTAACAGGTCAGGTTCGTAATATTGCCGAGGTTACAACAGCCGTAGCAAAAGGAGATTTATCTAAAAAAATTACTGTAAACGTAGAGGGCGAAATCCTCGAATTAAAAAATACCATCAATACCATGGTGGATCAGCTGAACTCTTTTGGTGCCGAGGTAACGCGTGTGGCGCGTGAGGTTGGTTCTGAAGGAAAACTCGGTGGTCAAGCCAAAGTAAAAGGTGTTGGTGGAACATGGAAAGATTTAACCGATTCGGTGAACCAAATGGCATCCAACTTAACCGGACAAGTTAGAAATATCGCCGAGGTAACAACGGCGGTAGCAAATGGAGATTTATCGAAAAAAATTACGGCTGTAGCCGAAGGAGAAATCTTAGAGTTGAAAAAAACCATCAATACCATGGTGGATCAGCTGAACTCTTTCTCCTCTGAGGTAACGCGTGTGGCGCTTGAGGTGGGAACCGAAGGAAAACTCGGCGGTCAAGCCAAAGTAAAAGGTGTCGGCGGAACATGGAAAGATTTAACGGATTCTGTAAACCAAATGGCATCTAACTTAACCGGTCAGGTTCGTAACATTGCCGAAGTTACAACCGCCGTAGCAAAAGGCGATTTATCACGCCAGATTACGGTTGATACCAAAGGAGAAATCTTAGAGCTGAAAAACACAATCAATACAATGGTGGGTCAGCTGAATTCCTTTGCCTCTGAGGTAACTCGTGTGGCGCGTGAGGTTGGTACCGAAGGAAAACTTGGTGGTCAGGCTCAGGTTGAAGGTGTTGGCGGAACTTGGAAAGACTTAACGGATTCGGTAAACCAAATGGCATCCAACTTAACAGGACAAGTTCGTAATATCGCCGAAGTTACAACCGCAGTGGCAAAAGGCGATTTATCGCTCCAAATTACCGTTGACGTAAAAGGAGAAATTTTAGAGTTAAAAAATACCATCAATACAATGGTGGATCAGCTTCGAGGCTTTGCTTCGGAGGTTACGAGGGTTTCGCGAGAAGTAGGAACTGAAGGTAAATTGGGAGGACAAGCGAATGTTCCCGGAGTCGCCGGAACTTGGAAAGATTTAACAGATTCCGTGAACCAAATGGCAGGAAACCTTACTGCGCAGGTTCGTAATATTGCCGATGTGGCGATTGCCGTGGCGAATGGAGATATGTCCAGAAAAATTACGGTTGACGTTCGCGGGGAAATTCTGCAATTAAAAGAAACTTTAAATACAATGGTGGATCAGCTTCGTGAATTTGCCTCTGAGGTGACTCGTGTGGCGCGTGAAGTGGGTACCGAAGGAAAATTAGGAGGTCAAGCCAATGTGCCCGGAGTTGCCGGAACTTGGAAAGATTTGACCGATTCGGTGAATCAAATGGCGGGTAACTTGACCACTCAGGTTCGTAATATTGCCGAAGTTACAATTGCTGTGGCCAACGGAGATATGTCGAAAAAAATTACAGCTGACGTTCGTGGGGAAATTCTGCAATTGAAAGAAACCGTAAATACCATGGTGGATCAGCTTCGTGCTTTTGCCTCTGAGGTTACGCGTGTGGCGCGTGAGGTTGGAACGGACGGAAAACTGGGCGGTCAGGCCTTTGTACCGGGTGTTGCGGGAACTTGGAAAGATTTAACGGATTCGGTGAACCAAATGGCATCGAACTTAACCGGACAGGTTCGTAATATTGCCGATGTAACCAAAGCCGTGGCAAATGGCGACCTTTCAAAACAAATTACCGTTGACGTAAAAGGTGAAATCCTTGATTTGAAAAATACGTTCAATACCATGGTGGAACAGCTGAATTCGTTTGCATCTGAGGTTACTCGTGTGGCGCGTGAAGTGGGTACCGAAGGAAAACTTGGCGGACAATCTGAAGTGAAAGGTGTTGCGGGAACTTGGAAAGATTTAACGGATTCTGTTAACGTAATGGCGTCCAATTTGACGGGTCAGGTTCGTGGAATTGCAAAGGTGGTAACATCGGTTGCAAAAGGAAACTTAAAACAAAAACTTTCTATTGATGCAAAAGGTGAAGTTGCACAACTTACAGATACTATCAATGAAATGATTGACACGCTGGCTACTTTCTCTGATCAGGTTACAACGGTTGCCCGAGAAGTAGGTGCCGAAGGAAAACTGGGTGGACAAGCGAACGTTCCGGGAGCATCGGGAACCTGGAAAAACTTAACAGAAAACGTAAATCAATTGGCAGCGAATCTTACTACGCAGGTTCGTGCGATTTCTGAGGTGGCTTCTGCTGTAACGCAGGGAGATTTAACGCGAACTATTGGTGTTGAAGCTAAAGGCGAAGTTGAAGCGCTTAAAGATACTATCAACCAGATGATTTCAAATCTTAAAGCTACAACGCTACGTAATCAGGAACAAGACTGGCTGAAATCGAATTTAGCCAAATTTACGCAGATGCTTCAAGGTCAAAAAGAGCTGAATGCCGTTACTAAAAAAATCCTTTCGGAGCTTGCAACGGTGGTTACAGCACAGCACGGACTTTTCTATATTTTGGAAGAAGGCGAAGAATTCATGGATTCAAAACTGAATTTAATCGCTTCTTATGCTTACATCAAACGCAAAGATTCTATTACGTCATATGCAATGGGCGAAGGACTTATTGGTCAGGTGGCTATTGAAAAAGAACGAATTATTTTGAGCAATGTTCCAAAAGATTATATCCGAATTAATTCAGGACTAGGCGACGCAAAACCAAAAGATGTTATTATTCTGCCGGTTCTTTTTGAAGGTCGACTTAAAGCGGTTATTGAATTGGCTTCTCTTGACACCTTTAATCAGACGCATTTAGATTTCCTTGAAGGTTTGACAGAAAGTATAGGAATTGTATTGAATACGATTGAATCGAATTCAAGAACTGAGGAATTATTGGTTCAGTCACAATCTCTGGCAAGTGAGCTAAAAAGTCAACAAGAAGTGCTAAAAAATACGAACGAAGAATTGGAAGAAAAAGCAATTTTATTGGCCAATCAAAAAGAAGAAGTGGAACTTAAAAACCAAGAGGTCGAGGTTGCCCGAAAAGCGTTGGAAGAAAAAGCCGATCAGTTGACGCTGACTTCAAAATACAAATCGGAATTCCTTGCGAATATGTCGCATGAGTTGCGTACACCGCTGAACAGTTTACAGATTCTAGCGAACGAATTGATTGCCAACCGCGACGGAAATTTATCTGAAAAACAAATTCAATTTGCCAAAACAATCAATTCTTGCGGTGATGACTTAATTCAGTTGATCAATGACATTCTGGATCTTTCTAAAATTGAATCTGGCTATATTTCTGTCGATTATAATCCAATTAGCTTTGAAGAAATCAGCCGATTTGTCGAATCTACCTTCAATCCTATTTCGCAGGCAAAACATCTTAATTTTGAGATTTTTATGGATGCGAATCTTCCAGAAGTAATGGAAACCGATTCGCAACGATTGAATCAAATTCTGAAAAATCTTTTATCCAACTCCTTCAAATTCACTGAAAAAGGTTCTGTAAAATTGAATATTTATAAAGCAGATAATAATTGGAAAACTAAAAATGTTAGCTTAGAAAATGCTGAAGCTGTAGTTGCTTTTGAAATTTCAGATACTGGAATCGGGATTTCAAAAGAAAAACAAAACATCATTTTTGAAGCTTTCCAACAGGCGGAAGGTTCTACAAGCCGTAAATATGGCGGAACTGGTTTAGGCTTGTCTATTAGCCGCGGACTTTCAGATTTATTGGGCGGAAGCATCGAATTGGAAAGTGATACCAATATTGGAAGTAAATTCACCTTGTTCTTACCTTTGAAATTTGTTCATATTGCCGAAATTGAAGACATGAACGTCAATGAAGAAACAAATGTACTTCATGCGGGAAAAAGCCGTTTAAAATCGCTTCCATCGTCAAGCTTCAATAAATCGGATATTAATTTGTATTTTGCTGATGAAGTTGGCGACGACCGAGCCATCATCAAACCCGATGACAAAATTCTGTTGATTGCCGAAGACAATTTGACTTTTGCCAAAATATTACTTGAAAAAGCGCATCAGCATGATATTAAAGCCGTTGTGACGACTAAAGGAAATGATGTAATTGACTACATCAATCAGTTTCAGCCTCATGCCATTACAATGGATCTCAATATGCCAGATACAAGCGGATGGAAAATTCTAGATCGACTAAAAACGGATTTTACACTTCGACATATTCCTGTTTACATTATTTCGGGCGAAGACGAACGAAATAAAGGATTAAAACGCGGTGCTCGAAACTTCCTAGTAAAACCAGTCAAAAATGATGTATTGACGGCTCTTTTTAATGATATTCATGATTTCAAAAACAAAAAAGAGAAAAATTTATTGGTGGTTGACGATAATCCAGCAGAATTAAGACGCATTGTCGAGGCTGTGAAAGCTGATGATATTTCGATAGCAACAGCGCTGACTGCAAAAGACGCTGTTAAACTTATTGAAGAAAAATCATTTGATTGTATTATCTTAGATTTAGTGCTTCCAGATGCTGACGGATTGGATTTGATCAGTGATTTGGAAAACAATATCAGCGGACAAGAAACTGCAATCATCATTCATTCTGCAGGCGATGTAAACAAAAAACAACGCAGCAGACTCAGTCGTTTTGCACACAGTATTATTACAAAAAGTTCGAGTTCAATAGACGAATTGGTTGATCAAACGGCACTTTTCCTTCATCGCGTACACAAGGATTTGCCGGAAAACATGCGAAAACGAATTGAAACTTATTATTTGAAAGAAGATGTACTCATTAATAAAAAGGTGCTTTTGGTAGATGATGATGTGCGTAATTTATTTGCGCTGACAACAGCTCTGGAACGTTTTGGATTAGATGTTATAAGTGCCGAAAGCGGTCATGAAGCTATCGAAATTCTAAATCAAAATACGAAAATGGATATTGTTTTGATGGATATCATGATGCCGGAAATGGACGGTTACGAAACCATGAAAATCATTAGACAAAACGCCAGACATAAAGATTTGACCATTATTGCCGTTACTGCAAAAGCCATGAAAGGCGACAGACAAAGATGCATAGAATCTGGCGCATCAGATTATATCACGAAGCCTGTCAATGTTGAACAATTATCTTCATTAATGAGGGTTTGGTTAAAATAATATTTTAAATAAAAAACAAAATGGAACAAGCTCCTGTTAAAATATTATTAGTGGATGATAAAAAGGAAAATCTGCTTTCGCTGCAGGTTGTTCTTGCTGATTTGGGTTATCAGTTTGTCGAGGCGACTTCCGGAAAAGATGCATTGCGAATTTTGCTGAAAAATCAGGATTTTGCTATCATCTTGATGGATGTGCAGATGCCTCTTATGGACGGATTTGAAACTGCAGAAATGATTAGGCAAAGCGAAAAACTCAAACATGTCCCAATTATTTTCCTGACGGCAAATATGAGCACTTCAGACTATATTTTTAAAGGCTATCAGTCTGGTGCTGTTGATTATATGATCAAGCCTTTATCTGCTGAAATTCTGAAAGCAAAAGTGATGGTTTTTACTGATTTGTATAAAAAGAACCGAGAACTGCAGCTTAAAGAAGAAGAAACTAATGCGCTGAACGCCAAGATTACAAAAGCCAATGAAGACTTGGCATCACAATATCTTGCAATTGAAAAATATGCAAATGAACTAAAACGAAAAAACACAGAACTTGATGCTTTTACGCACATTTCTAGTCATGATCTTCAAGAACCGCTGCGAAAAATTCAGACTTTTTCGAACATTATTCTTGCGAAAGAATACGAGAATTTAAGTCCCGACGGAAGATTGAAATTTGACCGAATTTTATATTCGACAAATAGAATGCGTGAATTGATTAATGATCTTTTGGCTTTTTCACGAACTAATATCATTGATCGTATTTATGAAAATACAGATTTAGAAATTATTGTTGATAATGTAAAAGAAGCGCTGAAGGAAAATATTAAGGAGAAAAATGCGAATATTACAACTGATTTACATGGAAAAGTCAATATTATTCCGTTTTTGTTTATTCAGCTGCTTGAAAATTTGATAAATAATTCGCTTAAGTTTTCTCAAAAAGAAGTGCCGCTTCAAATTACAATCAAAAGCCGAATTGCGACTGGAAAAGATTTGCATAATGACAAATTAGTGCCGCTAGACACGTATTGCCATATTAGTTTTCAGGACAACGGAATAGGTTTTGAACCTGAACACAGCGAAAAAATATTTGGTGTTTTTCAGCGTCTGCACACACGAGATATTTATGACGGAACCGGAATTGGGCTTGCCATTGTCAAAAAAATAGTGGAAAATCATAACGGAATTATTATGGCTTCGGCGCAACCTATGAAAGGTGCAACTTTTGACATTTTTATTCCTCAATAACTTATTTTCTCAAATTTGATATTGGCGTATCGCCAATTTTCTCATTTTCTTCGTCTGTTATTTTTTCTTTCTTAAAAGTTAAGACTTTACTTTTTACAATAAATAAGCAGACCGAAAATCCTAAAAAAATAAGGGATATTAAAATGATCTCTAGTAGTAAACTGTTTTCTGGTATATAATTTATCATCATATTTATCTTTTTAAATTTCGAAAAGAAAACCTAACTCACTAGTATATACGTAAATAGCTCAATTACAGATTTAAAAAATACGCTAAAAAGATGTATTTTATTAAAATAAAAAGTTTGTCTTAAGCTTTTATCCCTCTATTTCCCTCCTTTTCCATTCTAAATATTTGAAACTTCACAAATACTTTTCTTTTCAAAATTTTTCTTTCCAAAAATAGTGTTATTTTTACACTTATTACTGTTTTTTTGACCACAAACTTTACTAACCGACCAAAAAACCGCAAAAAATGAGATATTTCTTTCTTAGTTTTCTTCTGTTTATCTTTTCGAATTCGCTACACGCACAAAAAAATATCGCATCAAGTCCTGATAAAAACATTAAACTTGAAGTTTCTGTCTTAAATGGGAATGCTTTTTACCAAGTATTTTATAAAGAAAATAAATTTCTAGACCAATCACCTTTAGGATTATTAAGTTCTGTTGGAGATTTTACAAAAGGACTTAAATTAGTTGGAAATACAAAAAATACAATTCAGGAATCGTACAAATTAGAGCGTTCAAAAGTGAGTTCGGTGAATTACAAAGCCAATGAAACAAAATGCGTTTTTACTAATGCTGCTAATGACACATTGCATATTATTTTCAGAATTACGAATACAGATATCACTTTCAGTTATCTGATTCCAAAAAGCAAAAAAAATACTGGAAATTGTATTATCGAAAAAGAAATTACAGGTTTTAAACTTCCATTAAAATCGACCGCTTTTATTACACCACAAGCTCCTCCGCTAAGTGGCTGGGAGAAAACAAAACCATCTTATGAAGAAGAATATACTAGAGAAACGCCTGTAGCAACAAAATCGCAATATGGGTTAGGATATACATTTCCGGCACTTTTTCATGTCGAAGATAAAGGCTGGCTTTTAATTTCTGAAACTGGAATCAGTGGTAATTATCCGGGAACTCGATTGAGCGACGCAAGTTCAGACGGAATTTATACTGTTGCTTTTCCGCAAGAAGGCGAAAACAATCATAACGGATCCGTAACAGCATCTGGAATATTGCCAATGCAGACTTCGTGGAAAACCATAACATTAGGAACAACTCTAAAACCAATTGTCGAATCAACGGCATCAACAGATGTGGTAAAACCGCTTGTGAAAACATCAAAAATATTCAATCCAGGCCGAGCAAGCTGGAGCTGGATTGTTTGGCAGGACGAAAGTTGCAACTATAAAGATCAAAAAACGTTTATTGATCTTGCATCTGACATGAAATGTGAATATATTTTAATTGATGCACTTTGGGATGTAAATATTGGAAAAGAAAAAATGGCCGAATTAGTTGATTATGCCAAAACGAAAAATGTGAGCGTTTTACTTTGGTACAATTCTAATGGAAACTGGAATACCGCTCCGCAAACGCCAAAAAACAAAATGAACACCCAAGAAACAAGAAGAGCAGAAATGCAATGGCTGCAGCAAATTGGGGTAAAAGGTTTGAAAATTGATTTCTTTGGCGGCGATAAACAGGAAACGATGAAACTCTATCATGATATCCTTACAGATGCGGCAGAATTTGGTTTGAATATCAATTTTCATGGCACTACGCTTCCACGTGGCTGGGAACGCATGTATCCCAATTATATGACTAGTGAAGCAGTTCTAGCTTCTGAAAATTTAGTTTTTCAACAAGCATTTTGTGACCGATATCCTTCAACGGCAACAATTTATCCTTTTACAAGAAATGCGGTGGCTTCAATGGATTTTGGACCTGTTTTTCTAAACAAACGCCTTAATCGTGAACCAAACAAGGGAAATTTTAGAAAAACAACAGATGCTTTCGAAATGGCTACGGCAGTGGTTTTCTTTTCTGCTGTACAACATTGGGGATTAACTCCGGAAAACCTAACCGAAAAACCGTCTTATTTATTTGAGTACTTAAAAAATGTCCCAACAGTTTGGGATGAAACACTTTTTATTGACGGCTACCCAGGAAAATATTGTGTAATTGCTAGAAGAAAAAATACAAAATGGTATGTTGCTGCGATTAATGGTGAAAATAAAACGAAAAATATTACAGTAAATTTACCAATGCTGAAAGGTAAAGATATTTCTATAATTAGTGATGGCGAAGGTCAGGAATCAAAATTCAGCACTAGAAAACTGGAAAATAGTTCTTATAATCTGGAACTCTCTGCAAATGGCGGAACGGTTTTATTTATGCCTTAAATTTCTCGATTTGATTTAAGCAAAAATTCATTTTAACACTTAGAAATATCATCATTGATTAAGGGAAGATTTACAATTTTATGACTACAAATCTCTTCCTAAGATACAAAACCACAAAGGTTTGTCATTTCGACGAAGGAGAAATCTCCGCAAGAAGCTCGACAAAGATTGGACATTCGTTGCGGAGTTACTTGCGGAGATTTCTCCTTCGTCGAAATGACAATATTGTGCCCAAAGGCTTATCTTAATCTTTAAAAGCCCTTTCTCAAAAAAAGAACTTCAAGACTTATTCTTTCTTAGTAAATCCTTTTCTGGTCATATCGCCCCAGCCTTTGGTTCCCATTACTTTTTCTTTATACCCCACTAATGCCGAATAAACCGTTAACGGGTGAAAATAAAGCGGTTCAATAAAGGCAGCAATAAGCAATTTGAAAAAATCGGCGTGTTTTGGGTATTTGTGAAAAGTACGTTCTTCGCTGAAAAGCGCCAAAACCGAGAAAAAAACCGCAAAAGTATATACAAAAAGCACCAACAAAAGGAAAAAATGCCAGTTCAGCAAACCAAAAATTATAAATACAAGCGTAATTACAAGTCCGATAAATTCAATTCCTGGCGCTAGAAATTCAAACAGCGTCCAATACGGAATACTCAACATTCCCAACAATTTATATTTAGGGTTAAGAAACATTCCTTTATAAAAACTCAGTGTTTCTATCGTTCCTCTCATCCAACGGCTTCTTTGTTTTTTGAAAATTTTGAAATCTTCTGGCGCTTCTGTCCAACAAAGCGGATCCGGAATATAACTTACGGAATATGGCAGTTTGTTTTTTAGCATATAACGGCGCATTCGCACAACAAGTTCCATGTCCTCGCCTACCGTTTTTGTGCTGTAACCGCCGGCAAGCAGTGCAATTTCTTTATCAAAAGCACCAAACGCACCACTAATGAGCAAAAGTCCGTCAAGTCTCCCCCACGCCATTCTTCCTAACAAAAATGCACGCAAATATTCCAAAACCTGAATTCTTGCAATCATATTATCCGGAATATTGACTTCGACCAAACGTCCGTTTTTAATAACACACTGATTGGCAATTCTCACCACACCTCCAGTCGCAATTATTCGTTTTCCATGCGATTCTAAAAATGGTTTTGCCAGTTTTAAAAGAGAATCTTTATCAAGAATACAATCTACATCAATACAAACCACATACGGATTTTGCGCAATATTCAGACCGACATTCAAAGCATCGGCTTTGCCTCCATTTTCCTTGTCGGCAACAATTAATTTTTTGAAAGCAGCGTTTCTAGAGGTATAAATTCCTTTTAATTTCTTGGTTTCGATCTGTTCATGAAAATCAAGTTCCGTCAAAACAAGATCGTATTTTTTAATCAGGATTTCCATTGAGTTATCCTTGCTTCCATCAATTACAACAATAACTTCATAATTATTGTAATTCAAAGAAAGCAACGATTTTACATTTTCTTCAATGGTAAAACCTTCATTATAAGCCGGAGCGATCAAGGAAAGTTTAGGAGCAAATTCACTGGCAAGAAGCACATCATAATCAACAAAACTATTTTTTTTGAGATAACTTGTAAGCGCTTTTGAAGAAAGATAGGCCAATATTAGATACGAAGACATGATCAAGATCGCATAGCCCAAAATCAGGACAATATACAAATCCAGAAACCATGTCAATTCGTTGTTTAAAAAATCCATTTTTCTTGTAATTAAACGGTTAATGCTTTCACTACATTCTGCGCTTCGTATTGAATTGCTGTATTCGGAGCACGATCTGCCAACTTTTCTACATACGGAATTTTCTGCGTCAACTTGAGTTCTTTAATAAGCTTCAGTCCGAGTGCAACAACGGTCGTATTTTTTGATTCCAATAAAAGCTCAACACCTTTTGTATCGCCAATTTCATGTTTTTTGAAAGCGCTGATAATATTTACCTGCGTCCAATCGTCAATAGGATCTTGATGTTCTGCAAGGTTTACAATGCCTTTTGTTCCGGCAAGTTTGATAGCGGCATTTAAGGCCGTGATTTTCAATGTTTTCTTTCTGGCTTTAGAAAATGTGATGATTTTTTCGAATGCTTCGCTTATATTAAATTCTGAAAGTTCTGTAATTCCTTTGCATTTTATTTCCCATCTCAGACTTTTCAGTTTTTTGAAAGAATCGTTTATCAAACCTGAATCTTTATAAAACTGTTCTAGTTTTTGCGCATAAATTCCATCGTAATTTTTATGCAAATTGATAAGCGTTTCCATTACTGTTTCTCTAAAAAAAGCTTTTTTAAAGAGAAAATTGGCTTCATTATCTTTCGCAATAGTAGCGAACACAACATTTTCAAAAACCACAGCGGACATCATTTTTTCAATCAACAAACCGTATTTTGCTTTAAGTCTGTCTCTTTTGATTTTTTTATTTCGGCTCCAAATGATAATCACATACAGCACAAAAGAAGCCACGACAAACAAGCCGATCGAAAAAATCAGAAATGGAACGACCCAGTCGCCTTTTTCATAAAGTTCCCAAACTTTTGTCATCTTAAAAGCGTTTTGTTACAATTAGCTGGACATTGAATCGGTTTCTGTATTCATCTGGCAAATATTCTTCGTATTCATACAGAAAAACAGGTCGTACAAAAAACGATTCGCCAATTCGCTGCTGATATTGCAAACCTGCTCGATACGCTTTTAAAGGCTGTGTAAAACCATTGTAGAGATATAAATAAGGAACGGTTCCATATTGAAGTTCAAATCGGATCAAATTTTCTTTTTCTTCATTGATTTTTTGAACACTCAAAACATGCGAAAACAAGGCATTTCCGGTGTCATAATAAGGTCGGTACGCAAATGTATAATTGCCATAATTATAAGCTACTTGCCCTGTTAGCAATGTGATATCATCAGAATCAAAATGCATAAATCTCACTCCTAATGCAAAGTCAAATTTTTTAACCGGAGCAAAATAATATTCTAAACCCGTTTTTGCGACAGGAAAAACCGTTTGGCCTGTTGAAACTCCCGCGTTTGCGTACAAGTAGCTTTTATTTTTGAAAGTCTGATAAAAATCGGTTTCAAAAAGCGCTTCTGTATCATTGTACGCATTTCCGATATTGGCTCGACCAACAATTGCAGAAGTGCTGAATTTATGCGAATATTCGACATAACCATAATGAAAAGGTGATTGCCCAGGATTTGAAGTCGAAATATTAAGATAAGAAACCGAAACGGCATTTTTAGCTTTTTTGCCAATAAGCGTTCTAATGCTTCTAAAAGGTTGTGTACTGTTGTCTGCCAATGACGCTTTTTCTATAACTTCCAAAGCTTCTTGGTCGCGATTAAGTTTCTCTAAACAAGAAGCTTTTATTTTTATAACTTCTGTTGCTTTTGAATCAATTGCTAAATATTTATCGCAGTACGAAATGCATTTCTCATATTGTTCCGACCAAAAATACGTATTGATAATTGCCAAAAGCGCATCCGGATTTGGCTTTGTTTTATCGACTAATGGCGATAAAACTTTTATAGACGTGGGATACTCTTTTTTCCAACTGTAAATTCGGCCTTCAAAAACTTGAATATCTTCGTTTTCAGGGAATTTTGCGCGCAAAGGCTCAATTAATGATAAAGCTTTATCAAAATTGCCTTTTTCGGTTTCTTGCCTTGCTTGAGCCATAACGGCGTCAATATTTATTTCCTGTCCAAAAGAAATGGCGGAAACAAAAAGCATCAGAATTGAATAATATAAATACTTCATTAAGCTTTGATTTTTAACAGCTTATTAATTCGGACTAAAAGAACAGCGGGACTTATTGGTTTTGCAATAAATTCATTTGCACCAATGTCAAAAGAATCCAGCTCTGTCTGCTCAACGCCGGAAGAAGTAAGTATAATGATAGGAACATCAGAATTGATGGTTTCCCTGACATGTTGCGTAATTTCCATTCCGCTGATGCCGGGCATATTTATATCGGTTAAAACTAGGTCGTAATTATTTTTTTCGATGGCTTCAAGCGCATCTTTTCCGTCAGAAAACTGGTCAACAGTAAATCCTTTAGACTCTAGAAAAAAAGACAATGATTTGCGTAGGATATCATTATCTTCGGCTAAAACTATTCTCATTGGTACTTGTATTTGGAGGCAAAATTCGATTTATATAGGCGTATATGTAAAGCTAAGGCTTATTTCTTTTTTATCAAAGTTCCTTTAAGATTTTAACGGTCTCCTCGATCCCACATTTTAAAATATTTAGCTTATCGGGCGTTTCAGATGTAAATTCACCTCTTGCAGCTTCATCTTCAATAATCGACAAACAATTCGTCAAATCGCTCAGCATGAAAATATCCAAACTTGATTTCATGTTATGCGCCATTTTTTTTACCGTATCGTGTTCGTTGTTTTTGAATGCTTCTGCCAATTGCTCTGTTTGAGCCGGAATTTTTTCTATAAACAGATTGATCATTTCTTTCCTGAAATTTGGATCATCGCAAGCCATTTCGTCCAAAATAGAAAAATCAATAATTCGCTTTTTTTCCTGTTCCAAATCTTGGCTCATTACCGTTTTTATTGTTTTTAAAAGTACGGCCTGTTTAAACGGTTTTGGCACATAAGCGTTCATCCCAACTTTATAACAGCGTTCCTGCTCACCAACAAGCGAATGTGCTGTCATTGCAATAATTGGGATATTCAAATTCATTTCGTTTCTGATATATTCCGTTGTCTGATAACCATCTTTGACTGGCATCTGCAAATCCATCAGAATCAAATCATATTTATTTTGAGATAAAAGTTCAATTCCTTCTTCCCCATTTTCAGCAATATCCAATTCAAATCCAAAATTTTGAATTACGCTTCGCACTAACTTTTGGTTCAAAATATTGTCTTCGCAAAGCAATATCTTTAGATTGCCAAGTTCATTTTTTGACAAAGGTTTTACAGGCGCAACTATTGCCGAAGCTTTTTTATAATTTAAAATAAAGAAAAATTCTGAACCTCTTCCCTCTTTGCTTTTTACTTGAATTTGAGCATTTTGCAATTCAACTAGCTGTTTTACGATATTTAATCCGAGTCCGGTGCCGCCAAATCTTCGAGTTGTACTTTCTTCGGCTTGTGTAAAACGTTCAAAAATAGTTTTGAGTTTGTCTTCCGGAATACCAATTCCGGTATCTTTTACAGAAAATCGAAGTGAATAATGATCCTCTGTTTCCTCTACTTTTTTGACAGAAACGGTAACTTCGCCATCGTGCGTGAACTTCAATGCGTTGCCTATCAAGTTGACCAAAATCTGATTTAATCGCACTTGGTCGCCTACAACAGTTTCAGGCATATCTGCATCCAGAAAGAGATTAAATTCTACCTCTTTCGGAACTTTTACTTTTAATAAATTATAAACATGTTTCAATGTCTTTTTTAAATTAAAAGGCTCCGAATCAATAGCTAAATTTCCCGATTCGATTTTTGACAAATCCAGAATATCGTTGACAATCAAAAGCAAGTTTTCGCCCGCAATCTGCACGCTGTCAATATAATCGCGTTGTGTTTCGTCGAGTTCAGTTTGTGCCAAAAGATCTGTAAAACCAATAATGGCATTTAATGGCGTTCTGATTTCATGACTCATATTGGCCAAAAAACTGTCTTTGGCAAAAACGGCTCTTTCGGCGATTTTTTTCTGAGCTGCCAACTCAATAT
The DNA here is from genome assembly GCF_007341385.1 of Flavobacterium daemonense. Lineage (GTDB taxonomy): Bacteria > Bacteroidota > Bacteroidia > Flavobacteriales > Flavobacteriaceae > Flavobacterium > Flavobacterium daemonense. Next base: position 130,388 of record NZ_VJYD01000001.1, on the reverse strand, counting down.
TTTTTGTCTGAATTTCTAATTGATTGATAACGTGCTTTGCAATAATCGAAAGCGCATTTCGCTGATTTTCATCAAGTGTTTTCGTTACGTGGTCTATCGCACAGATAGTTCCAATATTGAATCCGTCTGGGGTTGTCAGTGGTACTCCAGCGTAAAATCGTACTTTGAAACCGCCAGTAACATTTGGATCATCTTTTAAACGTTCATTCAAAAATGTGTCGTTTATCTCGACCATTTCTGATTCCAATATGGTGTATTTACAAAAACTGATTTCGCGCGGCACTTCTGAAACTCCTATTCCTATTTCAGATTTAAACCATTGCCTGCTTTCGTCAATAAACGAAATATGTGCAATTGGAACACCACATATGTACGAAACAAGTTTTGTTGCATCATCAAAAGCATGATCTGGAAGTGTGTCTAATATGTTATAACGTTTTAAGGCTGCTAAACGTTCAAATTCGTTGTCTGGAACTGGGTTTTCTATGCTCATTTCTTAATGGTAAGGGCTATAAAGTTACTGTATTTCGATCAAAATTCCGCATAAATTCTAGCTTAAGCATAATAAAGCACACTGATGACGCGGGTTAATCGGGTTTTCACTGATATTATATAGAATCCGTTTCATCCGTGCCATTTGTGTGACATAGGCAAAGGTTAAATTAATTTAAACACATAGAAACATAGCATTTCTTTATCTAAAAAAAAAAGAGTTGGGAAAGAAACTAGTTTCTAACACATAGACGAAACTTTAAAAAAAAGAGATATAAAAAATAAAAAATCTGCTCATCTGCCTAATCTGCGAGAAACAAATAAACCTATGTTTGTTATGATGAAGTGAAACACCTTTTTTAAGCGTTCCAGAACTATGTTTCTATGTGTTTAAATTGGCTTAAGCGGAATAAAGCACACAGATGACGCGGGTTAATCGGGTTTTCACTGATATTATATAAAATCCGTTTAATCGGTGTGATCCGTATGCCATTCTCAAAAGTGAAAAATTAATTTAAACACATAGAAACATAGCATTTCTTTATCTAAAAAAAAAAGAGTTGGGAAAGAAACAAGTTTCTCACACATAGACAACTATGTTTGTTGTGATGAAGTGAAACGCCTTTTTTAAGCATTCTGCAACTATGTTTCTATGTGTTTAAATTTCACGCAACGGATAAAAAAACAAAAACAGCAGTAAATAAATTACTGCTGTTTCCTCAATATAACCAAACAACTAAGCAACCAAAAAAAACTTTTTTAATCTGGATTCGCCAGTATTTTATACAATTCAGCATTTGAAATATAGAATTGATTTTCGATGCTGATTTGTGACAGTTTTGCACTAACCAAATTATTTTCTCTGGAATTAATCAAGAAAATCGAGCTTTCGCCAAATGAAAACAGTTTTTCCTCTGATGTCAGCATGGTCAAATAATCTTTTACCAAATTATCAATGACATTTTTTTGCTTTTTCAAGGACGCAATTTCTGTCTGTTGTGCTTTAATTTTGTTTTTAAGTTCCAATTTTTGCTGTTCAATATCAAACTTTATATCCTGGATTTTAAATTTTGCTATTTTCAAGCTTCCTCTTTCTTTTCTCAAGAAAATCGGAATGCTGAAATCGACGTTAAACTTATAATCATCAGCATTGAAAGAACTGAAATACGAAGGTTCTGAAATATAATTGTAACCCACATTCAACTTAGGAAGCAAGGAATTTGCCTTCAATTTTCTGTTTATTTCCAGCATATCCATTTTTGTTTCCAAAGCTTGAAGTTTTGGATGCGATTCTAAACTTTCAACATTGACCATCATAGCATCTGTTTTTAAAGTTAGTTCCAATGTCTGAATCAGATTTTCTTCCGGTTTTACCATTTCGTCTAATTCCACCGGAACATTCTCAATCCATAAATAATTGGACAGATACAATTTGGCTTTAGCCAATTTCAAATTTCCATTTTCAACATTCAGCTGTCTGTTTCTGACTGTAATTCCAGCTTCCACGCTGTCAATTGCTGGAGCGTCGCCCAATTCGATCAGTTTTTTTACACCGGCAAAACGTGTACTTGCAAAACCTAAATATCGATTATAAAGTGCAGCTTCGTTATAGCTTTTTCTCCATTCAAAATACGCTTCGCTGGCTTTGTATAAAACCTCGATTGCTTTCAGTTTTCGTTGTGCATCACTTAATTTCAATTGCAATTTTCCTTCTCTAACATCCGCCATTCGCTGATTAATAAACATTCCTTGTCCAAGAGCAACGCTTACGCCAAGTGAAGTCAAACCTGCATCAGGAGTTTTGTTCTGCGGATTGTAATATTGTCCATCCGTATCATCAAAACCCGCTTTTATTTCGATTCCGTACCAAGTCGGGATTTTAAAACTGCTGTTTAAAAGCGAATAATATTCGGTTCCCTTAAACTCTTTTTTACTGTAATCAACTTCAATTTTTGGATCAAATCCGCCTCGCGCCACCATCAGCGCAGCTTGTGCATTGCTGATTTCAAGATTCGCTTGTTTTACCAACGGATGATACTTTTTTACATATCCTAAAAACTCGCTGTAACTCAATTCTTCTTTATGAAAATCCTGACTGTACGAAACCGAAAACCCGAATAAAAACAAGAAAGAAAACAGTATTACAACATTTTTCAATTTATTTTTTGTCCTTTCCATTTTTTGCTTCTTTTTCATCTGCCTTATAATAATTTGGCGGAAAACCATTCAGGTTTCGCCATATTTCATACCATACAGAAACGGTTTCTAATAAAGCAATACTCTGTGCTCCTGCTCCAATACTTAATTCTTTTGGCCATTTGTTGTCTTCTCCGTCAGGCGAAATCAGTACTCGGTATTTTCCATTGGAGCTAATGAAATTTTCGATTGCCACGATTCTTCCACCATAAGTTCCATAAGATAATCCTGGCCATCCAGAAAATACGATTCGGGGCCAACCGTCAAACCAAACGCGGACTTTTGCACCGCGATGCACTAATGGAAGATCGATTGGATCAACATAAGTTTCAACTGCAATGTCATAACTTGACGGCATGATGCTCACAATTGGAGTTCCTTCTTTAATTGTTTCTCCAAGACCTGCCAACAAAGCACGGTTTACGTATCCGCTTTGTGGTGCTGTAATGTAGTACAAACCGTTTCTCAGACTGTAATTTACATACTGATTTTGAAGCTTGTTTACCTGAGCTTCTGTATCATATTGCGTACTCAAAGCGGTGAATTTATCGCTGTTTGATTTCGAAATCTTCTCTGAATATTCGGCGATGATTCGGTTGATTTCTACTTTTGCATTAATCAATTCGTTTTTGCTGCTTAAAAGCTTGTTTTGCTGTGTAATGATATATGCTTCAGATTCCTGAAGTTTTAATCTTTTCTGCTCCACATCAGTCATTGGTTTTAAGCCCTCTTTGTTTAAAGCCGTCGAACGATCAAATTGTGTTTTAGCGATTCGCAACTGCGTTTTTACAGCTTCTAAATCCATGCTGTCACTTTTGATTTTAAGCTGTGACTGTCTTATTTTATTCTGCGCCTGTTGTAATTTTAATTCTCTTTCTGTAGAAAGCGATTTTGCTTGAACTTCAAGCGAATTTACTTTGTCGCCATACGATTCGACGGCCATTTTTTTAGCATCGACTTGTTGTTTTGTATTCCCAACAAGATTTGGATCTAAATAATCCTCTTTTACTTCAGAAATAAAAACAATTGTATCGCCTTTTTTGACATAATCACCTTCTTGCACGTACCATTTTTCTATTCTTCCGGCAATGGCGTTATGAACAGTTTGTGGTCTTTGGTCCGGTTTTAATGTCGTAACAGCACCGCTTCCAGAAATATTTTGCGTCCATGGCAGAAAAAGGCATCCAACAGCAAACACTAAAAATCCGATGATGACTTTATTTAAAAATTTATAATGAGGTCTTCGGGCCACATTTGTAATCGACGTGTATTTTCCCGGAGTTATAAGTATGTTATTATCTTTAGATATATTGAGCATGATTATAGCTTTAGGTCGTTAATAATTTTCCCGTCGTCGATGGTGATCATACGACCGCATTTATTCTTCCAAATATCATTTTTAGAAGTTACGATTACCGTCCAGTCATTTTCATCAGAAAGTAGAAAATCAACAATTTTTCCAGAAGTCAGTTCGTCCATTTTATCAACAGGATCTTCAAGAAATAAAATATTCGGTTTATGAACGATACTTCTTGCTAGCAAAATCTTCTGAATATCAGAAGCCGAAAGTTCATGTCCGCCCGGATGAACCTGATGATCTAGACCATTTGGGAACGTTTTAATATCTGGCGTAAGACCCACGCTGTCTAAAGCCCATTTTAAATCGTCGTTGTTAAGTGCTTCATTTCCAAAAAGAATATTCTCTCGAATTGTTCCTGCAAAAAGAGTATCGCCTTGCAAATAAGTTCCTGCCTGCGCTCTGTAGCTGTCTTCATCAAGACGATTCATGAAACTGTCGGTTACATACATTTCGCCGCTTTCTGGTTCTAATAATCCAGCAAGCATTCGAAGCAATGTACTTTTTCCAGCACCGTTTGTTCCTCGCAATATTATTTTTTCGCCTTGATTAATTTTCAGATTAATATTTTTAAGCGATTTTTTGTTGTGTTCCGGATAATTGTAGGCAACACTTTCGGTTTCAATAGTAATTCCGGCCTCACTTATTGCAGACTTTTCTGGAATACAAGACGTTTCCATATCGGTAACTTGACCAATTTTTTCTACAGAAGTCAAAACATCATAAAAAGATTCTAATCCGAAAATGATTTTCTCTACCGAATTGATTAGCAAAACGATAACAATCTCAGCTGCCACAAACTGCCCAATGTTCATTTGATGGTGAATTACCAGAAAACCACCAATCGACAATAAGGCAGCTGTAACAATTACTTTAAAAACAGTAAGCTGAATGTATTGTTTTTTCATTACCTGAAAGTGTTTTTCTCGGTAATCAACATATTTTGTCACATAGCCGTCATTGCGTTTCAAGGCATATTCAAAACCGCTTTTTTTGCGAAAGCTTTCGCGATTTCGCGCTATTTCCTGAAGCCAAGCTGCTACTTTATATTTGAATTTTGATTCGTTAAGACTCGTTTCCAAACCATCTTTATAGGAGAATTTAAAAATGATGTATAAAATGACCATGAACAAAAGCCCAATTACCATAAAAAAGGAATGATACAAGACTAATAATATGATTCCGAGTCCTACTTGCAAGAAAGCAGTACAAAAATCAAGAAGCAGTTTTGCAGTTCCTTTTTGAACCATAAGCGTATCGAAAAAACGGTTTGCTTTTTCGGGCGCGTATTCTGAATACATTTCTTTGAATTTGATTAAAGGCATTCTGTAGGCGAATTCAAACGAAGAACGCACAAAAATTCGCTGTTGGAGATTCTCAACAATTCTTAGTTGCAAAATGGTAAGAACCCCACCAAAACCAACTCCAATTGTTACCAGAATTACCAATACAATCCAAGAAACACTCAATTGTCCGCTTTGAATAAAATTGATAATGGCTTGAATTCCTAAAGGAAGCGAAAGATTTACTAAACCGGCAAATGCCGCATAAAATATAATTTGATAGACATCGCGCTTGTCCAGCGTGAGCAAATTGTAAAAACGTTTTAAAGGTGTCATGAAATGATTTATAAATATTACATTAACAGATAATTGTTTACATACGAAAAAACCTATACTATAGATTTTAGTATGTGATTTTCTTCAGAAAAAGAAAAATGCTGTCTATGAAATATTTTGTGGAGGGCGCAAATGAATTTTGCCGTGAAATCCAAGTGAAGAAATAGGATTATTTAGATACTTTTTACCCTTAGCATCTACCTGAAAATAAAGGCTTGAAATTGCAGCATCAAAAGGAATAATATATTCAAACAAAGGCATTCCTTTTCCTAGTTTTGTTGATTTGTTTTCTTTGGTTTCGTAATCGTCTAATTCCCCAGAAATTCTGTCACATTTGAATATTTTCTTCAAAAAATTGCAAGTCATTCCTTTTACAGAATACTGTTCTGTATTGTTGTTTATGATTCTTGAAAGTGTTCCAGAAATGTTTGCACTATTCATTAAAAAATAGCCGATCAGCAACGCGTGAACGCATTTGCAAAGAATACTATTTTTAATTTTACTCAACATTTTTCTGCTATTTATTAGGGCGCAAGTTAGGACGAAATTTTTGGTGCTACATTAAAATAACATTAGAATTGAAATTGCAGCTGTTATTTTTTTCTTAAAGGAAAATCACTTCACATTCGTTGCTTCAAACTGCTTTTATTTATGTTTTTCTATCAAATTTGAACAGTTGCTTTTTCTTTCAATTTTAAATTTTAAGTGACTTTTTTTATAAAAAAATTAACATTTCAGCATAATCAGAACGCATATTTCTGCCATCTGATTTTGTTGAATAAAAAGCTCAATTGGATGCATAAATTTAAGAAAAGAGCAAAATATTGCCGTTTTTCATGTTGCAACATCGAGTTTATTGTTTCATTTTATAATTTGAAACATTAAAAGAGACCGTTTGCTCTTTTACTTTTTTTAACTTTGGATACCCACCAATACATTTCAATCTCAAAGCTGTAAATCATACGGCTCAATATTTTATTCGTACAACGTAATTAATAATTTAAGGTGGCCATATATCGTTATGCCGCCTTTAAAATTCTGATTGCTTATGCCACAATTTTATTTTTATTCTGCGGTCACCAATTTATTTAAAAAACTGTATTTGCCAATTCTTCTGATACTCGTAAGTACAGTAAACTTAAATGCCCAAAATTGTACTGTAAATGCCGGAGTGCTAAATGTTACAATTTGCGAAACTGATGCTTTAGTTTTGACAGGTAATACTCCTTCTCCTATTACAGGGACTGTGCATTGGACACAGATTTCAGGGCCTGCTGTTGTTATTAATTCTCCTACAAGCCCTAGCACTACTATATCTGGGTATACCGGTGGAAATACTTATACATTTAGATACAGCGCCACCTGTACTGATGGAATCTTGTCCTATCAAGATAAAGTGGTCAATGTTAAGCCTATAACAATCGCCAACGCAGGAGGAAATATTGCAAGCTGTCCTAATAATAACGGTACATTGGCAATTATTGGGAACACGCCTCAAAATACTGGAGAAAATGGTTATTGGGAAATAGTGGGCGCAAATAATGCAGGAGTAGTCATCAATTTCCCAAACTCGGCAACCTCAACAATTACCTTACCTGACACAAGTTGTGGTGTTACAACGCTGCAATGGGTTATTGAAGGTCCCGAATTTGCGCCGGGACAACGTTGTAGAACAACTTCTCAAATTACAGTTACTAATTATGGTGGTGTTAAACCAGTTAATGCTGGTCCAGACCAAACTTTAAGCAATTGTTATACTACTACACAATCAACAAACCTCAACGCTACCTATGGCGGTTGCGGACTTAATGGTCAAAATGGAACATGGACATTTGTTTCGGGGCCAAATACACCAACAATTGCCAGTCCCAATTCAAATAATACAGGCATTTCTAATTTAGTTCAAGGAACGTATACTTTTAGATGGACCGTTACTGGTGCTTGCGCATCTGGCAATGATTTAGTTGTCATTAATGTGCCAGCCGCAACGCAGGATGTAACACAACTTCCGGGCGGAGACGAAAATATTTTCTTTTGCGATAATACCATAAATCAGGTAACTCTTGTTGCACAAACGCCTTTATATGCAGGTGAAACAGTTCTTTGGACGCAAGTTTCTGGCGGAGCGGGCGCTGTTATCCATTCTCCAACAAACCCGACAACATTAGTAACTGGTATTTCTTCAACTGGAGCTCCATACCGCTTCCGCTATACGCTTACCAACAATAATACGGGCTGCGTTTTCACTAAAGATTATATTGTACAATATAATGGCGCAACCCGAACCATAGTAGCAAATAATGGCGATGATATTGTGGGAAGCTGTAACGCAACAGTATTCACAATTCCGCTGACAGTTACAGGAACAGGATCTAATCAATACCGAATTGTAAGTGGTCCTGCTCTTTCTCCGCTTGGTCCATTCCCTACAGCTTTGCAAGATGTTGGCAATTCTTTGACCTTGACACTTACAGCACCGGGTGATTATACGGTAGAATTTATAAGAAGACAAACCGGATCATTAGCTGTTGAATGTGATTATGGTTTTGATACCTTAAATATTTTAGTTTCCGGTGAACCGACGCCTTCTAACGCAGGAACCGATGTCAGTTTGCCCTGCGGTGATACCTCAACAATGCTTTCGGGTGTGAGTACAGCTGATGGTTTGCATTTTTGGAGTCAGCTCAGCGGGCCCAATACAGCAGTAATTGCCGATAATTTTGCTGTTGACACACAAGTAAGCGGACTTATTTCTGGTACTTATGTATTTCAGTATATTACAAAGGGCGGTGGAGCAACCTGCGGATTTTCCGTATCGACTGTTACCGTTTATGTTTCTGATAGTGCTATTACGAATGTAAATGCAGGACCGGATCAATTAATTTGTACCAATTCTCAGGTGCCGCTCTCGGCTAACCAGCCAGATCCCGGCGAAATAGGTACTTGGAGCCAAGTCTCGGGCCCTGATACGGTTGTGTTTTCAAATGTCAATGATCCCAATGCCATTGCTACTGGTTTCTTGACTACAAATTCATCATATCAATTACGATGGACAGTCACCTACACACATCCTGGCCCTTCTTGTGGTGGAGCTGTTTCAGATAATGTCACCATAGACACCAGCAATCTTCTTGCTCCAACGCAATCAGATGCAGGGCCCGATGCATGTTATTCCTCGGGTACAACCACATTTAACCTTAGCGGTAATACACCCGGAATCACAGATGTAGGAACATGGACAGTAGTGCCGTCTGCAGGAGTTGTGATCGCGGATGAAAACGACCCTAATACAATGGTTACGGTTCCCGGAAACGGAACCTACGTATTTACTTGGTCAATTATTGCCAGAATACGAACTTGTATTCCGAGTCAGAGCAGTGTTTCTGTAACGGTGGCAGAAACTCCTCCGGTGGCAGATGCAGGTCCCGACCAAGAAATTTGCGGCAATACAATTACAATGGCTGCTACGCAAAGTGGAGGTTCAGTAGGAACTTGGACAAGAATTTCAGGTGTTGGAAATTACACTGTAAGCGATATACACGATCCTCACGCCGTTTTTACCTTTAATTATAGCGGATATTATATTTTTAGATGGACGGTAGATGCTAGTGTCTGCGGTCAAGCATTTGATGACATCAATTTAACTATCGGAATTCCGCCTCATCAGGCAGTGGCTGGACCAGATCAAAATATTTGCAACAACAATACAGTTACAATGGCCGGAAGTACCTATGACAGCTTCTTTGAACTCGGACAATGGTCTGTACTGACTGGCGCTCCTAATCAGCCTACGATTGTTGATCCTTCTAATCCAAATACGCTTATTACGGGCCTTGTTGCCGGTACTTATACTTTTAGATGGACAATCACTGCAAAAAGCATCTTTTTGTGCCAAGGCACTTTTGATGATATGGTAGTAGTTGTAAATCCGGCGGCCGATGCTGGTCCTGATCAAACGAATTGTGACGTTACCAGCGTACAGCTTAAAGCAGGAGAAAACTCAAAAGGAACTTGGACCCTTAAAAGCACAAGTGGCAATGTCAATGATGTAGTCATTACGCAATCGCCGGCAGACAGTTATATTGCAAATGCTACGGTCGTGCCCGGAAATACTTATGTTTTCACTTTTACCACTCCCGCAACATCTTCAGGTGGAAACACCTGTCCTGGAACATCAGATGATGTAAATGTTACAATTTATAGCGGGGCAAGCATTGATCCAAATGCGGGACCTGATCAAACTTTATGTATTAGTGACGTTGGCGGAACCACGACAATGAGCGGAAATACTCCTCCTCCTGATGTTACAACTGCTGAATGGCGCTTTGTGTATCAGCCCGCAGGAAGTGTCGCTGTTATTACTACTCCATCGGCGCCATTGACAACGGTTACAAATTTGACAGTTCCCGGACTTTATATTCTTGAATGGGTGTTTGAAAGCAATAATTGCCGAACGCTGTCGGATATTGTTCGTATTCAAATGAATGCGCCACCAAGTACCGCAAATGCAGGGCCTGATGATACTGTTGCTTGTCAGACTACGTATAAAACGGCCGCAGTTCCGCCAACAGTTGGTATTGGAACTTGGACATTTGTATCGCAGCCACCTGGTGGAAGTGCCGTAATCGACAATCCAAATAGTCCGGTTACTACATTATCTAACATAAATGTTTTAGGATCTTATACTTTACAATGGACCGTAACGAATGGCCCTTTTACAAATCCGTCGTTGTGTCAACCATCATCAGACACTGTTACAATAACATTTAATGCCGATCCTCCTTCTATTGCAAATGCAGGACCAGATCAGGAATTGTGTAATGTGACAAGTACAACAATGGATGCAGTACCAGTTACATCAGGAGTAGGAACATGGACTCAGGTTTCGGGACCAAATACTGCCAATATTGCCTCACCAAACACTCGAAATTCTTTAATGTTCAATCTTATTCCGGGCGTTTACGAATTTCGTTGGACAACAACGACTCCTGGCAATAATGGCTGTACTTCACAAGATACAGTTCTGGTTACCATCTACCAAAATCCATCAACAGCGGATGCGGGACCAAATAAAATTGTGCCACAATTCACGCCAATCAATTTAAATGCCGTTGCGCCAACTGTTGGTACTGGTTCTTGGACTCAGGTTTCGGGCCCTAGCACGATAGGTTTTACAGATCCTTCGAGCCCAACTACTGCCGTTACCGGAACCATACCGGGAATTTATACATTGCAATGGAATGTCAACAATGGAAACTGTGCACCATCCACAGATACTATGAATCTTACTATTCTTTCTGTTGCCGATCTTGAATTGACAAAAACGGTTACACCAACTACAGGAAGTGTTGGCGATGTTGTAACCTTCAATATAAATGTCTTCAATAATAACAATTCTCAAGGCGGAACTGTTACAGCGACGAATGTTGCCGTACGAGATTATATTCCGCAAGGATTTGTAATTGTACCCGGATCTGTAAACTCTGCGGGACAATACAATGTTGGAGACAATACTGTTACTTGGACCGGTCTTACGATTCCGAGTGGAAGTATCTTGAACCTGACTTTTAAAGCTACAATTCGAGCTGGAGGATCCTATGTGAATTCTGCAGAAGTTATTGCTTCTGATCAATTTGACCCAGATAGTGCACCAAATAATGGGATTGCCTCTGAAGATGATCAAGATTCTGCTACGGTAATTCTTGATGCAGCCGATTTATCGCTTCAAAAAACAGTTTCCCCTACTTCTGTAAGTATCAATGATAATGTAATTTTCACTATCAGAGTTACAAACAGTGGGCCAAATAATGCAACTGGCGTTACAGTTTCAGATCATTTGCCTCCCGGCTATACATATGTAAGTGATAATGGCGGAGGAAAATATAATAATACGACTGGTATTTGGAATATCGGCAATCTTAATAACGGAAACTCTCTTGCTTTGCAGATTACTGCCAAAGTAAATGTAGCAACCACTGCGAATTATGTAAATACTGCCGAAGTACAAACTTCGCATCAATTTGATCCAGACAGTACGCCTGGCAACGGATTAGCGGAAGATGATAAAGCAAGTGCCAATATCACTTTGAAAACAGCCGATTTAGAATTAACCAAAACCGTATCGCCAACTACAGGAGCTTCTGGAGATGAAGTGAATTTCACCCTTGCCGTTCTTAATAAAGGTCCCGGAAATTCAACAGGAGTTAGCGTACAAGATGTTATTCCGCCTGGATTTAGTTTGATTCCTGGCTCTGTGTCAAATGGAGGCTTTTATAATATTGCAAATGCTAATCTGACTTGGCAAAATTTAACCATAACAAATGGAGCGACTTTAAATTTAACTTTTAAAGCAATCGTAACGCCGTTAGGCGGTTATTTGAATATTGCGCAAGTTACAGCCAGTGATCTTCGTGATCCTGACAGTACGCCAAACAATGATGATGGCGATCAAAGTGAAGATGATGAATCGAATGCTCCTTTTACTTTCATTGGCCCTACAGCCGATTTGTCTTTGACTAAAAGTGTCGTCGCAGGAAATACGAGTCCAGTTGTGGGAAGCCAAGTTTCCTTTGAACTTGTTATCAAAAATGATGGTCCAAATAATGCAACAGGAGTTCAAGTGACAGATCTGCTTCCATCGGGTTATCAATTTGTGAATTTCAGTTCATCTGCGGGATTATACAATGAAACTACCGGAGTATGGAATGTTGGAACTGTTGATGTAGGAGTAGCGGAATCATTGATTCTTGATGCCAAAGTGCTTCCGACAGGAAATTATCTTAATACAGCACAGGTAACAGCAAGTGATCTTCCTGATCCTGATTCAGCTCCTAATAATGATGACGGCGACCAAAGCGAAGATGATGAAGATAACGCGGTAACAACCCCTATTTCTCCTCTAGCCGATTTGTCATTGACTAAAACAGTTGATAATGCGACTCCATTAGTGGGTTCTTTGGTAACTTTTAAAATCATTACAACAAACAGCGGACCTCAAAATACAGCGCATGTAACCGTAACCGATTTACTTCCTTCTGGATATACTTTTAGAAGTTTCAATGCAACCAGCGGTACTTATGACAGCGCAACAGGTATTTGGTCATTGGATATATTACAAAGCAGCGAATCTGAAACCTTGCAGATTATTGCAGAAGTAAATCCGACGGGAGATTATACCAATGTTGCCGAAGTAAGCAGCAGCGATATCCCAGATCCTGATTCAACTCCTAATAACGGAATTGCTACGGAAGATGATTATGCAACGGCAACCACAGTTCCTGTACAGCAAGCCGCTGATTTAAGTTTGGTTAAAACAGTAAATAATACGAACCCTATAATGGGTACACAAGTAAAATTTGAAATTGCGATCGCAAACGAGGGACCTCAAAATACAACAGGCGTTACCGTTACTGATTTGCTTCCGTCTGGATATACTTTCAACAGTTATACCTCAACAACAGGAGTTTATAATGAATTAACTGGATTGTGGTATGTAGGCAGTATGGGTCTCAATCAGGTAGAATCCTTGCAGATTACGGCTACCGTTAATAATACAGGAAATTATACAAATAGCGCCGAAATAACATCTAGTGATGTCTTCGATCCCGATTCAACGCCTGGAAACGGAAATGTTTCAGAGGATGATTATTCAGAAGCTACGACTGTTCCTGTTCCGCCTAATTTAACAGCCGATTTAGCAATTACTAAACTTGTCGATAATGCAACACCAGTTGTAGGCTCTCAAGTCACTTTTACCATCGCAATACACAATGATGGTCCAATTGAAACACAGAACGTAGTAGTTACTGATTTACTTCCATCTGGTTACACCTACTCTTCATATAGCGCAACAGATGGTCTTTACGATCCTGTTTTAGGGAAATGGTATATAAACAGAATGGAGGCAAACGATCTGTTTACTATACAAATTAGAGCAACAGTAAATGCTTCTGGCAATTATACCAACATTGCTGAAGTAACTGCCAGCGATCAGCCAGATTCTGATTCTACTCCAAATAATGGTGTTACCACCGAAGATGATTATGCAACTGTATCAACAGTTCCTGTTGCTCAATCAGCTGATTTATCTGTAACTAAAACAGTAAACAATGCGACTCCGCTCGTAGGCTCGCAAGTAATTTTCAGCGTTCAGATAAGCAATGCTGGACCTCAAGATACTAGTGGTGTAACGGTGACAGATCTTCTTCCGACCGGGTATACTTATGCTTCTTACAGTTCAACAGCCGGAAGCTACGATTCGGCAACAGGATTATGGACAATTGGAAATTTATCAAATGGCGCTTCTCAAACTTTACAGATCACAGCAACGGTAAATCCGACTGGTGATTATCTTAATTTTGCTGAGGTAACCGCAAGCAGTGTTGCTGATCCAGATTCGACTCCGAATAACGGCAGCACAACAGAAGATGATTATGCATCGGCAACTGTTACGCCTGTTCCACTTCAGTCTGATTTGTCATTGACTAAAACGGTTAGTGATTCTAATCCAATTGTAAATACAGAGATCACATTTGAGTTAATAGTTACCAATAGTGGTCCACAGGACAATACTGGCGTACAAGTAACCGATTTGCTTCCTGCTGGTTTTGCTTTTACAAGATACACTGTTTCAACAGGAACTTATAATGCAACTACTGGATTATGGAATATTGGAAACTTAAGAAATGGACAATCTGAAAGCTTGCAAATTTCGGCTATAGCCAATGCCATTGGAAACTTTATTAATAGAGCCGAAGTTACTGCAGCAGATCTTCCTGATCCAGATTCAACGCCAAACAATGGAGCCATATTAGAAGATGATTTTGCAACTGCATTAGTAGGAACTAGAGCAGAAACGCCTCCTCCACCTCCGGTGTCTGATTTATCTCTGACTAAAACAGTAAATAATGCTACTCCGTTAGTGGGTTCTCAGGTTACTTTTGAAGTTGTGATTTCAAATGGCGGAAAAGATGACAATAAAAATGTTCAGGTTACCGATTTGCTTCCATCAGGTTATACTTTCTCAGGATATACTCTTTCAACAGGAACTTATGTACCTGCAACCGGTATATGGACTGTTGGCGACATTGCTAATGGCAAATCTGAAACGTTGCAAATAACAGCAATTGTAAATGGAACTGGAAATTATGTTAATGTTGCTGAAGTGACGGCTGCAGACTTTGATGACCCTGACTCTACGCCAAATAATGGTGTTACAACCGAAGATGATTATGCTACGGCTACAGTTACTCCAACGGCTCAAAGTTCTGATTTATCGATAACCAAAATATTTAAAAACACAACCCAAGTTATTGGTGATCCTGTTACTTTTGAAATTGTAATCACTAATAACGGTCCGCAGAATAATACTGGTGTTCAGGTTAAAGATTTACTTCCTTCTGGATATACTTTCACTAGTTATACAAATTCTAGAGGAACTTATGACCAAGCAACAGGGTTATGGAATATTGGGAATTTACCAGCTGGCCAATCAGAGACTTTACAAGTCTTAGCGATTATTAATGACGGAGGTGACTACACTAATATTGCTGAAGTTACCGCCGCCGATCTTCCTGACCCTGATTCAACGCCAAATAACGGTGTTACAACGGAAGATGATTATGCAAAAGATGCTGTAGTAGCAGTACGACTTCTTTTTGATTCTGATTTATCATTGACTAAAAAAGTAAATAATACAACGCCATTAGTAGGTTCAATAGTTACTTTTGAAGTTGTATTGACAAACAATGGTTCTCTTGATAACACCGGAGTTCAAGTAACTGATTTATTACCATCTGGTTATACATTTAATGCTTATACGGTATCAGATGGAACTTATAATCCAACTACAGGAATATGGAATATTGGCAGTATAGTCAATGGAAAATCGGAAACTTTGCAAATTTTAGCGACAGTTAATCCTACTGGAAATTATACAAATAGTGCCGAAGTCACCGCAGCTGATGAAAATGATTTTGACTCTACTCCAAATAATGGTCCAAATTCAGAAGATGATTATGCAGAAGCCACCACGACGCCTATAAGCTTGGCTTCGGATTTATCTTTGACTAAAACAGTGAATAATGCTACTCCATTAGTGGGGGCTCATGTTACTTTCCAAGTTGTGGTGACTAATAATGGTCCGCAGGATAATACGGGCGTTCAAGTTACTGATTTGCTTCCGACAGGATACACCTTTAACGGATTTACATCAACAACGGGAACTTATGATACAACAACGGGATTATGGGTAATTGGAAACTTAGCCAATGGAAAAACTGAAACGCTTCAAATTACTGCAACTGTAAACCCAACTGGTAATTATCTAAACATTGCTGAGGTAACTGCAGCTGGTCTTCCTGATCCAGATTCAACGCCAAATAATGCCGTTGCTACGGAAGATGATTATGCGACTGCAACGACGACTCCAACAAGTTTGGCTTCAGATTTATCATTGACTAAAACAGTAAATAATGCGACGCCATTAGTTGGTGCTCAGGTTACTTTTGAAGTTGTGGCAACTAATAATGGTCCGCAAGACAATACAGGCGTTCAAGTGACTGATTTGCTTCCGACAGGATACACCTATAACGGATTTACAGTTTCAACAGGAACTTATAATCCAACAACGGGATTATGGAACATTGGAAATTTAATCAATGGGAAATCGGAAACTTTGCAAATAACAGGAACTGTAAACCCAACTGGTAATTATCTAAACATTGCTGAGGCAACTGCAGCTGGTCTTCCTGATCCAGATTCAACACCAAATAATGCCGTTGCTACGGAAGACGATTATGCGACTGCAACTGTAACGCCAACGAGTCTAAGTTCGGATTTATCATTGACTAAAACGGTAAGCAATGCTACTCCATTAGTTGGTGCTCAGGTTACTTTCCAAGTTGTAGTTACTAATAATGGTCCGCAGGATAATACAGGCGTTCAAGTTACTGATTTGCTTCCGACAGGATACACTTACAACGGATTTACAGCAACAACAGGAACTTATAATCCAACAACGGGATTATGGATGATTGGAAACTTAACTAACGGACAATCTGAAACTTTACAGATTGCCGCAACCGTTAATCTCACAGGAAATTATGTAAATGCAGCCGAAATTACTGCGGCTGGTCTTCCTGATCCTGATTCGGCGCCAAATAATGGTGTTACAACCGAAGATGATTATGCGACTGCGACGACAGTACCTATCACTCAGGCTGCTAATTTATCGTTGACTAAAACGGTAGATAATGCAACACCACTAATTGGTTCTACAGTTACTTTTGAAGTTGTGATTACAAACAGCGGGCCTCAAAATACGGCTGGCGTAATCGTTACTGATTTGCTTCCGACAGGATATACTTTTGGCAGCTTCAGCGCTACTAAAGGAACATATAACAGAACAACTGGAAGATGGAATATTGGTTCTTTACTAAATGGCGATTCTCAAACTTTGCAAATAACAGCAACAGTAAATGCTACAGGCAATTACACTAATATTGCTGAAGTAACGGCGAGCAATCTGCCAGATCCAAATTCAACGCCAAACAATGGAATTACGACAGAAGATGATTACGCAACAGCGACTACTGTCCCAACTATTCCTATGGCCGACTTATCGCTTACTAAATCTGTTATTGGTGGAAATTTAAGTCCGATTTTTGGCGCAACTGTTACCTTTGAAATCATAGTAACAAACAGCGGTCCGCAAACAGCGACTGGAGTAAGCGTAAAAGATTTGCTTCCAAGCGGATTTGAATATGTTGTTTATAGCTCAACTAAAGGTCAATATCATAATACGACTGGAATTTGGGACATTGGAACAATTCCGAATGGAGTTTCAGAATCTTTATTGATTGGTGCCAAAGTAAATATAACTGGCAATTACAATAATATTGCAGAGGTCTTTTCATCAAATATAGCCGATCCAGATTCGACACCAAACAATAATGTTGCCGGTGAAGATGATATGAATTCTGTATTGATTACTCCGGTTCCAGCAGAAACAGATCTTTCTTTAGAGAAAAATGTCGTGGGCAATAACCTCACTCCTGCTGTTGGCTCTGCAATTGCGTTTTCAATTACGGTAACTAATGATGGTCCAAGTGTTTCAACTGGAGTAACCATTAAAGATGTTCTGCCTTCTGGATATCAATATGCATTTTTCAACTCAACATCTGGAAGCTACGATCCTGCAACCGGAATATGGACTCCGGGACCAATTTTACCAGGAAACAGCCATACGTTATTGATTAATGCTTTTGTAAAAGCGCCAACTGGCACGGCAAATGAATTCTTGAATACTGCCGAAATCATGACATCAGATCAGCATGATCCAGACAGTACTCCAGGAAATGGAGTTGTGACCGAGGATGATTATGACAGTATTTCGGTTACACCAGTAATTGTAATGGCCGACTTATCGTTGACTAAAACGGCATTAAATGCTAATGCAACTTATGATGTAGGTTCAACTGTTATTTTCACCGTTACGGTTAAAAATGACGGGCCGGCAAATGCTAGTGGTGTGTCTGTTAAAGATTTGCTTCCTCCGGGATTCAAATATTTAACTAGCGCTCCTACCAGCGGACTTTACAATTATATTACTGGTGTTTGGAATGTAGGTATTGTTACTGCGGGCAACGATGAATCGCTTGATATTTATACAACCGTAAATCCGCCATCAGGAGCTGCGAATGAATACACGAATACAACTGAAATTATAGCCAGCAATTTGCCTGATCCAGACTCAACGCCTAATAATGGAGTTGTAACCGAAGATGATTATGCGAGCCTTCATATCAACGTTGCGGTTGCCGATTTAAGTTTGGATAAAACAGTAAGCAACAAAAATGCAAATGTAAATGAAGTGATAACGTTTACGTTACAGCTCGACAATGCAGGTCCAAGTGTTGCAACGGGAGTTAATGTTGATGATATAATTCCGTTAGGTTATCGCAATATTACAAACATCAGCAACGGCGGAATTTTCAGCAATAATACAATCAAATGGGCAAATCTTACTGTTCCTGTTGGTGGCGTGACGCTAACTTATCAAGTTACAGTTGCTAATCCTAAAGGACTTGAACATACCGATTATGTGAATATGGCGCAGGTTACAGCTTCGAACCAATTTGATCCCGACAGTAAACCAAATAATGACAATGGCGATCAAAGCGAAGATGACGAAGATTCAGAATTCATCAACATTCCGTCAACGGATATTGCGATAAATAAAGAAGTTGACCAAACAGATGTTGCCATGTACAGCAGCGTAGTATTTACTATTACGGCCGAAAACCTTGGAAACCTAGCGGCAACAAATGTTGAGATAAAAGATCTTCTTCCAAAAGGATATCAATTAGAAAATGCCACAGCAACGGCTGGATCATATGACGGATCAACCGGAATTTGGAAAATTCCTAATGTTGCGCCAAAAGGCATTCAAACATTGACTTTAAAAGTAAAAGTGGTTGATGTTAACGATTATCTAAACATTGCTTTCTTGTCATCAATGGATCAAATTGATACCAATCCTTCAAACAATCAAGACAGTGCAACTGTTAAGCCGAGTTGTTTGAAAATCTGGAATGAATTTTCACCAAATGATGATGGTCAGAACGATACTTTCTATATCGATTGTATTACACAGTATCCAAATAATGAACTATCCATATTTAATCGTTGGGGTAATATAGTTTACTTCAAAAAAGGATATGACAACACTTGGGACGGTAAAGAAAAAGGATCTGCGAAAACACTTCCAGAAGGAACCTATTTCTACATTCTGGATCTTGGAGATGGTTCTGAAAAAACTTCTGGATGGGTTTATTTAAAAAATTAGGATAACCAAAATTATTGGCTATGATTAAGTATATAAAAAAGATTTTTACGATAATTTCAGCGCTTTCTGTCTTTGGTGCTTATGCACAACAGGAACCGCAATACACGCAGTATATGTATAATACACTCACGGTAAACTCGGCTTATGCAGGATCATTGGGACATTTGGCCATAAGAGGAATCTACAGAACGCAATGGGTCGGTCTGGACGGAGCGCCAACTACGCAGTCTTTTTCGCTTGACACGCCAATTGCCAAAAATGTCGGACTTGGTTTGTCTGTTGTCAGTGAATCGATCGGTCCTTCTGAAGAACAATATATTGATGGAAATTTCTCTTATACCATTCAATCGGGACAAACCCATAAATTGTCTTTTGGTGTAAAAGGCGGCGGAAGGGTTTTAAACATCGACTGGACAAAAGGAAGCCACCGCGATCCTGATGTACAGTTTCGTGACAACATCACCAATAAATTTGTGCCCGTAGTTGGAGCTGGTTTATACTGGCATGGCGAACGCGATTATATCGGATTATCAATTCCAAATTTTCTGACCAGAGAACGCTATAATTATGATGACATCGCCGATGATCTTGTAAACGAAAGAATGCATTTGTACTTAATTGGAGGTATTGTTTTCGATCTTTCGCCAAATACAAAATTCAAACCGGCAATGTTGCTTAAATATGTATCTGGAGCGCCATTAATTGCAGATTTTTCAGCCAATTTTATGTTTAGTGAAGTAATTACGCTTGGTGTTTCCTACCGTACTTCCGATTCTGTGAGCGCTATGGCCGCATTGCAAATTGCACCTCAGTTCACCGTAGGTTACGCTTATGATTATACCACAACCGCATTGCAGAATTATAACAGCGGAACGCACGAAATCATGCTCCGATTTGAATTAGTATCACGCAAAAAAGGTTTAAAATCTCCACGATTCTTTTAATACTGTATTTTATGAAAAGAAGAATTACTATACTTGTCTTGCTCGCCATTCAATTGGTTTGTTCGCAAACGAAGAACAAAACGGCCGATGCTCTTTTTGATAAAATGTATTATATAGATGCAGCAAAGTCGTATGAAATGTCTATTAATGACGGAGATGTTTCTAAAGAAATGCTTCAGCGCGCCGGCGATGCTTATTACTTCAATACGCAAATGGAAAATGCCAGCAAATATTACAAAAAACTGCTGTCTGATTATCCAAATGAAGTTTCTGCCGAATATTATTTCCGATATGCGCAGTCTTTGCAGGGAATTCAGAATTATGAATTGGCAAAAAAATGGATGAAAAACTTTTCTGAAAAACAAAAAACATCCGATTCCAGAGGTCAGAATTTCTCTCTTAAAACTGTAACGCTCGAAGACATCAAAAAGCTAAAACCACAGTTTTTGCTTGAAAATCTCGACATTAATTCGGCTTACTCTGATATGGGACCAATGTTCTACAAAGGTGATTTGGTGTATTCCACAACAGTTGATTCCTCCTATTTAAAAACAAATAAATATGGATGGAATGATCAACCTTATTTAAATATGCAGCTCGGAAAAATAAGTCCGCAACAGACAAATGTGAGTTTTAAAGAACGTTTCGGAAAAGAAATCACAACGCAATACCATGAAGCCTGTGTGGCATTTTCGCCTGACGAAAAAACCATTTATTTTACCCGAAACAACTACAACGGAAAACTAAAAAGAGACAGCAAAGGCGTTAATAATTTAAAAATTTACTCGGCTACTGCTGTAGAAAATGGCAATGGATCTGTGAAGTGGGAAAATGTAAAAGAATTGCCTTTTAACAGTGATAGTTATTCCGTTGGACAGCCAACGGTGAGCAAAGACGGAAAAAAACTGTATTTTGTTTCTGATATGCCGGGCACAATTGGTTCTGCTGATATTTTTGTGGTTGATATTTTAGGAAATGACCAATATTCGAATCCAAAAAATCTTGGAGAAAAAATAAATACCAGCGGACGCGAAATGTTTCCTTTCATTACCGATAAAGCCCTTTATTTTGCTTCTGATGGTTTCTTAGGTCTTGGCGGACTTGATGTTTTTGAAAGCCGACTCAACAATGAAGTTTTTGAAGAACCTGTCAATCTCGGTGCTCCGCTAAACAGCAGTATGGATGATTTTGGCTATATTGTAAATGAAGAAACCAATAAGGGTTTTGTTTGCTCAAACAGAAAAACAGGCAAAGGCGATGACGATATTTATTCCTTTGAAAGAAGCTGCGTTCAGTCGATAAACGGCTATGTTTTTGATGCTATTTCGAACAAAAATATTCCCGGAGCGATCGTAACTTTAAAAAATAGTGATAACCAAAAACTGCAGGAAACGGTTTCCAGCATTGATGGAAAATTCGAATTTGCTGATAACATTGAATGCCGTACGCCGTATACAATTGAAGCGGCAAAAGATAATTTTACGACCAGTACAAAAGCAATTCTTACTCCTGAAAATTCGGGCATAACCGAAGTTCCTATTGGACTTGATCCTGCTCTTATTGAACGAAAAGACGGTTTGCTGAAAATCAAAATTGGAATTATATTTTTTGATCTCGATAAATCGGATGTTCGCTATGACGCCGCAATCGAGCTGAATAAAGTGGTCCTTTTAATGACTCAATATCCTAGCGTTGTCATTAAAATTGAATCCCACACCGATTCTCGTGCCAATGATCAATACAACCTCGAACTTTCTGACCGAAGAGCAAAAGCCACACGCGATTACATTATTTCGCAAGGCATTGCTCCTGAACGTATTGAAAGTGCTATTGGTTATGGCGAAACACAGCTTATCAATGATTGTTCAAACGGCGTTCCGTGTACCGAAGCACAACATCAAATGAACAGACGAAGCGAATTTATTATTACTAAAATGTAGGTTTTGGAAACAAAAAAATACTTGTAAAATCTTTTTCAGTTTGTTGTAAATGCAATAAATGCAACAATTAAATGTTTATACATATAGAGATAAACAAATTAATTTTAAGAATATATGCATTTATTACAATTGAAAAATAGGATAACGTTTTTGTTCTTACTTCTTGCAATCGGGACATCGATTGAAGGGTTTGCGCAAAAAGAACTGGATAACAAATACAAGCCAATTCCGGCGAAAACTCCTAAAACAAAAGAAGTTGTACCGCCAAAAGAAGAAGCTCCAAAAGTGAATCCGCCAGCGCCTGTTGAAAAACCAGATCCTTCAAAAATCAATCCTGAGGAATTGTTCAGCAATACTAATCTGTACAAAACTCCGGCAAATACAGAAGGCATTTTTTACAGACAAAATCAATTTTTGGGAAGTTTTAAAACCTCAACATTTACTTCAACAATTCGTTATCGTGACGCTGCTTTTGTGGATGGCGATAAAATCAAAGTATATGTAAACGATAAAGTAATTGAGCCCGAAGTTACAATGAAAGGCGAATACCAAGGTTTTAAGATTGAATTGGTTCCTGGTATCAACAAAATTGATTTTGAAGCTTTAAATGAAGGCTCAGCTTCGCCAAATACTGCCGAATTCCAAGTCTATGACGATAAAGGTACTGTGATTGAATCCAGCCAATGGAATGTTGGAACGGGTTATAAAGCTACTATTGTTTTATATAAGGAATAAGTAAAAATTGTAATTGAAAACAAAAAATCCCACTTTTTATGAAAGTGGGATTTTTTTTGTTTGGAGTGAGTCAAACACTTTTTACATTCTAGTAAACTCTAAAACTTTTCTTCAAAACAATCTAAATATTTACTTTAATTTTTTATGTCCATAATTTATATAAGATATTCATCGCAATTATATGAGTTATGATCAATACGAATTTTGATGTATCACCTTTTACTAATTTTACAAAATAATATATAAGTATTATTACATTTAGTAAAACAAATCCAAACAATATAAAAACAGCTTCACTCGGTCCTCCATTTGAAGGATAAGCATCAAATACTAAAGTCATCAGGATATAAACAAGAACATAATAAATCAGAGTTAATATTATTTCTCTAAATATATTTTTCATATGATTAATTTTTATACATTTTTACTTCCGTTTTTTCAAGAAGGATTTCTTCACCTTCACATTTTACAGTAAATGATGTTGTTTTGTACATAAAAGCAGGTCTTATTTCTATCTCTATATTCTTATCAGGATGATTCTTTTTCATTTTTTTGAAAACTGCTACAATTTCTTCTTCATCAAATTTTGCTTCGCCATTATAAATTTTAAAATAAAAGGAAATATTAAGGGGAAGTGCCACATGACTAAATAACTTTTTATCTAATTCTTCATTATTAAAATAATCTTCTTCACCATTTATATAAGTGATAAATAAATCAACAAAAGAATCTTCTTTATAAAAGAAAGGATGAAAACGCCATTTGTACTTTTCTCGATAAATATCCCAAATGCCATAAGGAATTCCAGATTTTGCGAATTTTTCCTGAAGGTATTTTGGAACCGAATGTTGATACCACCAATCATAAAATTCCTGTTGAGTATCTCCATCTGGATTATCATAAAAAGCATTTACATCCACAAACGTTTCTTTGGCTTGATATCTTGCCACTTCTACTCGATGTGCAATTCCTGTTAAAAAAAGCACGACAACACCGCCAGGAGCAACAGCAATCGTAATATGATTGTAAGTCTCGTGTTTAGTTTTTTCTGTTACACGATCCCAATTATAAAAGCCTTCTCGAAACAACTCCAGCATTTTATTTTGAGTAGTTTGATCTATCGTTGCCTCGATATTCCAAAACTTTTTTTCGGCATAACTTACCCAAGTAAGTGACAACACTGTTGGTATGATGTTACCCCCAGCTCCAATATCTGTTCCATCATATCCCCATCCATCATCTTCAGTTCCTGAACTATGTAATGCTGTTATAAATTTATCTTTTGTTGCAAAATAACCTTTATGAATTACGATAGGGTAATCTTCAACAGAAGTTACTGTTCCAGACCATGCAAAATCAGTTTTAGTACTCATATTTTTTTCTTGGTTACAGGAAATAAAAAAGAGCCAACAACAAATAATTATATTAAAATACTTTTTCATTAATTCTTCCACATTCTAACAACCGTTTTCAGTAAAGGAATTTCTTCTCCCTCGCATCTTACTGTAAAAGTTGTGGTTTTGTACATAAAAGCAACTTTTGCTTCTATTTCAATGTTTTTATTAGGATGAGCAGCAGTAAGTTTTTTAAAGGCATTTAACACTTCTTCCCCATCAAACTCTGCTTCTGCATTATACTGGCTAAACCAAAACCTGCAATAAGATGGTAAAGGTTTATTTTGGAAAACATTAAGATCTTCTACTCTTATTATTTCTTTCTCGCCATTTACATATTCTGATTCTCGATCAGCACTTTCTTTGTCTGATTTATAAAAATGAATATTAAAACGGTAATTGTATTTGGTTCTAAACTCTTTCCACAGCTTTACAGGAACTCCATTTTTTTTGATATATGCTTGAGTTTCTTTTGGAACTTCATTATCATAAAAAACATCAAAAAACTCTTGCTGTGTACGTTCATGAGGATTTCTGTAAAATTCATTAGCGCTTACAAAAGTTTCTACTGCTTGAAAATGTGCTATTTCTATACTGCGATTTTTACCTGTAAGCCATACTACCACAAATCCTCCAGGAGCAAGCCCAACTGTAATATCATTATAAGTGATATGAGACTTATCTTTACCCTCATAACCTTTCTTAAACAAGGCTAATATTTTATCATGTGGTAATTCTGCTTCTATTTTATAAAATTTTTTATCAGCATAACTTATCCATGTCAGTGATAAATCTGTTGGAATTGTTTTCCCACCTGCATAAGCATTATTGCCAAATCCCCAATCACCTGTACTCGCTCCTGTATTAATATAAGCAGTAATCATTTCTTTATTATTAGATAAATACCCTCTATAAATTTCAATAGGGTACTTATGAGGTGCCGTTATTGTAGACCCCCAGCTAAAACTATCTTTGTTTTCCATGTTTTTTTTATTTGAATTGTTGCAGGATAGTAACGCTACTATCCCTAATCCTAGTAATTGATTTATTATCTTCATGCATTATCCGTTTATATTTCTTTTTCGCTTACCATCTTCGAAATTGGGTTTATTGGGCTGTACTAAAGTATTTACCACTCCTTCTCCGTAAACGGCGTTCCAGTGCAGATATTCATGACGTAATTTTTTTAATACCGCATTATAGCTGTCTTCTTCGTTTTTTCGTTTTTCTTCTTCTTTAACAACGGCTGTATGATCATCAGTGCTATAGATTATAGTACGCATAGGGACAATTTCATACACAAAAGGCTGACCATCACGAAAAGCATAATCCTCTAATCGGGTTTTAATTTTTTCTAAAAAGTCTGCATTGGAGAATTTGGTGTTTTTGAAATTATATATTTCTTTAAGCGATTTTTCTTTTATAATAACACCTTTATCCAAACAAAAATTCACCATCAAATGCAACGGAATATAACTATACTGGTTGCTTATAGATCCTCTCTTAGACGATAATACACGCGCCACACCGTTTATTATAGTGCGCTGGGCATTGTCCCAATGAATGGTTAATTCTTTTGGTTTAAACCATCCTTCGGTAATAAGATGTTCCTTTTCTTTTTCAAGTTCATCACCAAACATTGATTGCGTGACCAATAATCTACCGTTTACCTCACTTCTACCCTCAACATAACTGCCTCCCACATCGCAGTGTACTCCCGGCAAATAAAGTTCTACACCGCGATCCGTTTTTCCTCCTCCTTTTTTTCCTGTAATACAAGAAATATCTACTAAGTCAAAATTGGCACGATGTTCATCTGCCGCTACCATGTGTACAGTAAATTTGGCTTTACTTATAGAATTAAGCCCTAAATCTTTAACATCATTCCATTGCACGAAACCATGATGTGGTACTGTATCGTACAATCCTGCAAAACGAATGATTAACCGGTCGAAAGTTATTGGGTTCTTTGTTTCTGTTAAGTGGTATCCTAATCTACCGTTACTTGGCAATTTTTTATCACTGTATTTACTGCTTACTTCATGACCGTTTGCATCTTTATAGTACCTCTCTCCCTTATAATTTGTTCCTGTCGCCATATAAGATTGTCTTGTGATTTCATGAACAAAAGCACGGGCTGATGCGGCACCACGGCTAAAACCAAAAACATCGACCGTTATTGTTCCCACTTCAGTTTCGCCAATTTCAATAATTTTATCAGCCATCAGTTTTACAGCCCTTTCTACACGATCTAGTATTCCCGCTTTTCCTTGCCCGAATCCGGGTCCTTCCATTATATCGTCTTGTTCATAATTCTCGAGAGGCAAAATTCCAGTATCTGCTTTCTTCTCGTCATCATTTAAAGTATTTGTTCCCATTCCTTCAGTATAAATTTTAAACACAGGATGTGATTTATTTGTAGAATCGTCTAAATAATTTTTAAAAATAATGGCAGGATTACTTAAGTCGTTTTCAAAACTATTGTCGTCTGAATATTTATATTTACTTTCTTTTTCTTTTCCTATTTGATCTTGGCTTGATGCCGCTACTTTTAAATGTTCTTCGGGATTCTCTATTTGTTTTTGCTGTTCTTCATAAGAAAGTTTAGAATGCTTTTTCTTAATTTGATCTTCTTCCCAAGTTCTTCTTGCAATTGTGTTGTACATATTGTTTAATGTCCCATCAATAAAAACCCCAAACGTAAAATCGATTTTCTTTTTCTCCTCTGGTGCTCCGGTTTTATCAGCTTCACCAAGAACTAACGGATTATTGCCTTTTAATTCGCCTTGCATTAATATTCCGTTTCGAGAAACTTTGAGTACACAATCATCTAAATCTATTTTTTGATTTTTTATTTTATCATGATATACTATAGGCTTTATATTTAATGATTTTCCGCTATCAAAATTTCCTTTTGCCTGAAACTGCCATGCCTGTTCTATAAAAACAGGAAAAACACATTTTTGTACACTGGTAACCGAAAGTTGTTCTTTGCTTTTGTCAATAACCATCGAGTTAGTTATTGTCCCATCTGGCGGTTGTGTAATTTTATTCCACTGATGAGTGTTGACAGACCGGCTAAAAGTAGTCAGTGCGTTAGGATCAAGTCTTTGAACAGGATTTCCATCTTTATCACTTGGCGTGGGCGTAAGATTTGTATCTGTTATCACGCCGTCATCTGCAAGCTGGACTTTTATGTTTTGCCCATACAACGCCTCCGTATAAATATGCAGGTAAACGGTTGATCCAAATGCTATTTCCTCAGTTATAAGTTTTCCTGCATAATCACGCCATTCTGCAGCAATAACTTTTGGAGTTCCTGTTGCGCTTACAAATATCCCGTGAGGTAATTGTCCTGTTGCTGGATCGTTTTCTGTAAAAACTTCAAGCCAGGCTGGAGCACCTCCCTCAAGTATTTTTGGGAATTTTATTTGTTTGCGTAAATCAAATGGAAGCCCTTTTGAAAACGAGTTATTATGCGAAATTTTTCTTCCCTCCATGCCTTTGCCAACTTTTTCCCAGCACCAGCAGACACTTTCCCTAATTTTTTGCAGGCTGTGTTCATAATACATTTGTTTTTCCTCATAAATTTTGAGTTCTCTTTCATAAACTGATTTTTTTATAAAACTCAACTTTTGAAAATCTTCCTTGCTTAACTTTTCAAACGGTTCCGGTTTTGGATGTTTCGGATTATCTAAAAAACCTTCCATTTCTATAATTAAAACATCAAATGTTCCCGCTTTTGAAAGTACTAGATGCCCTGTGTGTGCATTCCATTTTTGCCCTACTGCCACTGGCTCTTTAGGTACAATATGCAGTTTCTTACTCATTTTGTGTATTATTGATTAGTAATGCTTCATCTTCTAAATCACTAAAATTGATGCCCGGCATGATTTCAGCCAGTACTTCAGGCGAACTGTTTTTAATATTTTTCTCCGTCAATTCGGCTGTTTGCCCGTGGTTTTTAATTGATATACAATCTGGTGTTCCCATTTTACAAGTCGCTTTACTGTCTTCAAGTAGCGCTTTCCCTTTGTTCGAATAGGTCACTTTATCATACACACCAGACCATTTGGTTATGTTAATCATACAGGGCAGATAATCAGTGCCTGCGGGCTGTTTTTTACATTTTCCAAAAGTATTTTTCTTCATTGTCTGGCCAATTTCTTTGTCAGTAGCAATAAGTTTTTCCTTTCCCTCTCCGTCGTTAGCGTAATGTTTAGAATGTGTTTTTACAAGTAAAGTATCTGTTTCTGGCGCATCACTAAATTGACACTGACAAACCGCTCCTTGAACTACAAAATGTTTTTCGCTCATGATTCCATTTTTTAATATGACTTATTTATTTTTTTTTGAAAATAGATTTTATCCAGTGCCAAAAACCAGAATCTGTTTTTACCGTAGGCCCTACGCCTACAAAAAGCTCAATTCTTTCGCCAGGAGGTTTTGGGATTTTTGGCTTTGGTGTATTTGGCACTTGCCATTTGGGTTTTCTAAAATCAATAATATCATCATCTATTGATTCTTGCCATGCTTGAAATATTCTAGCATTTTCTTTCATTCCGGCGTCACTCCAAGGTCTGTATGAAGAACTCTCGGCTAAATGGTAAATTTCAACCTGAATTTTATGATTTGTATTTTCATCTATTTTTGTATCAAAAGTTCCATTTACCGAAAAAATACTTCGATCTTCTGTGTATAATTTATAATCTACATTGAATTTAGACTCGACGCACGCTGCTTCTGATTCAGAAAATTTTGATTTTGAAAAGTTATATCCCGATCGTATTTCATCAATGGTTCTTTCGTCAATACTAATTCCATCAACGTTGATGCTTATTTTATCATCATGAGAATATTTTTCTTGTACGGTCTGTACGGCGCCATATTCAATAAATTGATTCCCAAAGACTGGTGATTTCCAAATATGTTTAATGCGAAGTTTTTCGGAATAACTTACATAAAGAGGTTTGAAAAAAAGATGAAAAAACCAATTTTGATTAATTGATTGCATTAAGCGACACTCATCTAAAAATAAGTCGTCAATTTTAGAAATTATTGTTTCCGCATTTGATCCTTTATAATATTCGAAGATATTTTTGCGCTCAATTGACCATCGTTTTGCAATTTCATTTTGATTA
Organism: Flavobacterium daemonense; assembly: GCF_007341385.1. Lineage (GTDB taxonomy): Bacteria > Bacteroidota > Bacteroidia > Flavobacteriales > Flavobacteriaceae > Flavobacterium > Flavobacterium daemonense. Next base: position 100,724 of record NZ_VJYD01000001.1, on the reverse strand, counting down.
AGAATTTCATCTATTTGACCATCTCTTTTTAGTTTTATTCTAATCGGAAAAATGGCTTGACCCGCAACGTTTGCAATTTGTTCTATTTTTGAAGCAGGAATTTTATTATTGATATGAACTTCTCTTCTGTTTATTTCAAAAACATAATTACCATTGAAATCTTTAAAGGTTACTTCAATCTCATAAAACACTTGATTTTTTAAAATATCATTTTGAAAATTCTCATATAGAAATCCGTAAACTCTTGTTTGATTCGCAGCACCAAAATCTAGAGTAAAATTAGAATCAAATTTTATCTTCATATTATTCATATTTGCGTCATTATACATTTAAAAAAAATAAGATTATTACTACAGAGTACTAATGTATGTAAAAAATATCTTGATTTATAATAAAATTCTTTCAAAAATAATTTAGACCAAAAAAAATCCCACTTCATAACAAAGTGGGATTTTTTCATTCTATAATTAACTCAAAACAAACTTATTCCAAAGGTTCTGGAATTTCCAAAGGATCAACAACTGGTTCTTGATGATCATTAACCCAAGCAATGAACAATTTATAGCCAATTGAAAAAACAATTGGTCCTACGAACAAGCCAATAAATCCAGACATAATAAAACCGCCAATCACACCGAGAAAAATGACCAGCATGGGCACGAGCGCACCTTTCCCTAATAAAAGTGGTTTCAGCACATTATCTGAAAGTCCGCTGATGATGAAAAATATCGTCCAGCCAATGGCATAACCCGAATCGCCTGTGGAAAATAAATAAACGATAACACCGATATTAATAATAATTGGCCCAATTTGCAGAATGGAAAATATCAGACAAATCAAAGTCAAAATTCCCGCATATGGAATATCAGCTAAAAACAATCCGATGGCTTGAATAATTGTCTGAATAACAGCAACTCCTAATATTCCTTTTACCACTTGATAAATAGTAGAAACGGAAATAGTCATGATTTCATCGGCTTCATTTCCGGCTATTTTTTTAAGAAATTTCATTGCAAAAACTTTGGCCCCAGGCGTTACCAATAAAATACCAGCAATAATTACCGATAATATAAATTGCAGAAATGCAGCACCAGAACTTAAAATGCTTCCCATAATGGTTGCCGAGAACTCTTTTATCTGATCTTGATATTTGATTACGCCCATTTCCAAATCGGTTGACATAGTGAGCAAAAATTCATATAAAGGCTTGCCTATTACTGGCCACTCTTTTATCGATTGTCCCGGAGGGGCTATTTTAAGTGTTCCGGCATCAAAACTGCTTTTCAGTTCTAGAAAATTAGCTGTTGCTGCTTTTAAAAAGTAAATCAGCGGCACTAGCATAATTGCTATGATTACAATAGTTATAATCACGGACGCTAATGTTTTTCGTCCCTTTAAGACTTTCTGCAGAAACTCAAATAAAGGAAGAAATACCACAGAAAGTATTACTGCCCAAAGAATTGGCATAAAAAAAGGCAACAGTAATTTGAGACAAAATCCAACAATCAGGAAAATGAAAAATAATTGTAAAATAGTATCAAAAAGCTCTTTTCGTTTATTTGAATTTGTAGTTTCCATGTTTATTTTGATTTAGATATGATTGGTTTAATTATTCTTGTTTTTTGATAGAAAAATTGGCATCAGAAACCAATCTTCCTATTAAGATTACGGGATATAAAACCCCAACGAGAACCTCAAGCTGGACAAGCGAGCGTGCCAACGGATGCAACGGCACGATTTCTCCAAAACCGGTTGAAGTTATACTGATATAGCTGAAATACATAAAACTAGCCTGATCACTGTTGATTGAAAATTGAGATTCGGCGATGTTGAAAGAACCTTCAATATGCCTAAAAAGAAATAAATACAGCGTACACCAAAGCTGCACCAATAACATATAAACTACAACCGAACCTATAATGCGATACGTTGTAACAGGCCCTGGCTCTAGTACTTTTCTTAAAACCAGAATTATTAAAAGTACCATGACGGCGGTCGTCAAAAAGAGGTCTGCAAATAAAATAATGATGTTTCGATTGAAATAATCGATGCATTGAATAATGACAAACAAAATAGGAATAATGGAGATGATAAACGCCTGTTTTTTATGCTTTGAAAGCGAAAAAATTCCGGCAAACAAAAACAACATCCAAAAAATATTGAGTCCGACCATAAAACGCGGATAACTCCCAAAAAACGGAATGGCGATAAAATGCATAATGCAAAGCAAAACCAGCATACCGCCGAGCCCGCTTTCCTTTTGCCATAAGCCATATAAAAACCTTTCTTTTCTTTGTGACATCATAATTTTTGCTGCTATTTTTGGGTTGATACTTTAAATTGGAATTGGCTCTACTTCTACTTTTCCTATTGGTCTGCGCCAAAGTTTAAAGAGCAGAATTATAAAAATGGGCAAAAAACAAATCGCCGACATGACGAGATAAACATCTTTATAAGCTAATAATATGGAAGCTTGCGAGGTTTGGTTCGAAAGACTTTTTTCTGCTTTTTTCTGCGCCTCAGCATCGGACAAACCCATGTATTTGAAGTTCCTTTTGGAATTTTCTAATTGATTTTTCGCCATTTTATTGATTTCAGATAATTGCTGGCTCAAACCGGTTTTATGCTGCACATTCATATTCGAAATAAAAGTTCCTAAAATAGCACCACCTAATATTGAAGCAAAAACTGCCTGTGCAATAATACCGCTCATCATTCTTGAAGTGCTTAATTGCGGCGGAACGCCTTCGGAAATGTAAAGCAGGGAAACTGGAAAAAGAAATCCCATTCCGATGCCTTTAAAAACCAACGGTACAAAAAAATCAGAAGAATCTATTCCGGGATAAAATCTAAAGAAGAGAATGATGTGATACAATCCGTAACAGGAAAACCCAATAATCCAGATGGTTGCTAGATAAATACGTTTGTACAACAAATAAGTCGAAAGCGGAATTGACAAACACAAACCAAATAATATTGCCAAATGGGTCAATGCGTTCAATAAAGGATCAAATCCTAAAACATTGGTCATATAACCGGTTATAACACTTCCTGTTCCGTTCATTATTCCGATATAAAACATCAAAAAAGCGCCGACAACGACATTTTTATGTTTATAAACATCTGGGTTTATGATTGGTTCTTCTGTAAAACGAACGTGAAGCAAATAGATTCCGGCAGTAATAAATAAAAATCCGATTGCCAACACAATTTTTGGATCACTCAACCAATTTCGGGTTTGTCCTTCGGCACATAAAAAAAGAATAATCGTTAAAAACAAAATCATGATGATCCAGCCTCTCCAGTCAAACTGAAACTTTTGTTTCATTGGCGCAACATCGGCTTTGTAAAAAAACCAAGCCAAAAGTATACCTATCAAGAAGTTGACATTCAAAAAATAAATACCAAAAGTCCAATTGTGAAGGCTCGTAAAATGTGCTCCTAAATATTGGTACAAATGCTGACTACCTTTCTGAATAAATTGAAGAATTCCGTACAGCAGCGCCATATTAAAAACCGGATTGTATTTTAATAAAATAGGCACCATCGAGGCAAATATTCCAATGACAGAAATGATAGCCAAAAGCGATCTAAAAAAAACAAACCATTCGATGGTTGAAACAAATAATAAGGCTGTGTTGAAAAGAATCGACAAAAAACTGGCGCACAAAATCATCGTCCTGATTTTGATTTGCTTTCCTAATTTTAATCCTAAAGGCATAAATGCTAGCATTACAAAAATGGGAATATAAATCGCATAACTAAAATCGGTGGTTGAAACTCCAAAATGTCCCATGATCTGCGAATTGTCATAAGCCGTGACGTTCAACCCATTAAAAAAAGGAATCGTTAGGATATACAATCCTAAAAGAGTAAAAATGCTTCCTTTTTTTCCTGCAATCATGTTTTATTTTTTTACATCGACAGTTACATTCATTCCCGGTCTTACATCCTGCAAGTCTTTTGCTGCGTTTTCAAATTCTATTCGAACCGGAATTCGTTGTGTGATTTTTACAAAATTTCCTGTTGAATTATCAGGTTCTACCATCGAAAATTTGGCTCCTGTTGCGGGTGAAAAACCAATTACTTTTCCTTTGAATTCTTTTCCGTCAAGCGCATCGATTGTAATGGTCACTTCTTGTCCGGGTTTTATTTTTTCGATCTGAGTTTCTTTGAAATTAGCCGAAACCCATAATTTCTGATTCAGCACAATTGACGCAATGGTTTGATTAGCATTGATTAACTCTCCTATCGACAAATTGCGTTCGCCTACATATCCATCGCCGGGCGCGATAACCGCCGTGTATGACAATTGCAGTTTTGCAGCGTCAAGATCAGCTCTTTTGCGGGCAACGGTTGCTCTGGCGGCTTCAAGATTGATACTGCTTTGTTTGGTTACCGAAATGCTTGCTTCCAGACTTTTTTGTCCGGCTTTTACATAGGCTTCTTCCGATTTTAATTTTGAAATTACTTGATCGTATTGGTTTCTCGTTACAGCAGAATCCGCGTACATATTTTTAAAGCGCTGATAATCTTTTTGGGCTTTTTCTAGACTTGCCATATCGCCCGCCAATTTCTCTTTTCCTGATGCTTGATTCGATGCTGAGGTCGTAATATTTTGTTCCAATGAATGAAGATTCCCTTCGGCTATAGCCAGATCTGCTTCCGCTTGTTTTACTTTTATTTCATATTCTAAATCATCAAGAATTACGAGCGTATCTCCTTTATGCACAAATTGATTGGACTCAAACCTGATTTCGTCAATATGTCCGGTTACTCTTGCTGCAACATTGTTGATATAAGCTTCGACCTGAGCATTATTCGTCGTTTCATAAGTACTGAAATCAAAAAACAAACTCAAAATCCACACTCCTCCGGCAATCAAAAAAACAAAAGACAGCACAGTCAGAAGCGTATTTCTCCTTTTATCTTTGTATATGGTTTCGCTTTGTGTATTTGCTTCGCTCATAATCTTTTATATTAAAGTTTTCCCATTGCATATTGCAGCGAATAATATTGAATAATCAAATCGAGATTGGCATTTACCAATGAAATTCTAGAGTTGTTCAACTGCAATTCGGCATCTACGATTTCGCTGATAAGCGCAAAATCATTGTCATAACGGCTTTTTACAATTTTGTAATTGCTCATCGAGAGCTCAACATCTTTCTTGTACGTTTTTATGTTTTCCTTGCTTTCAGCATATCGCACATAAGCGTTTTTCACCTCTGTACTTATTTGATCTTTAGTTACCTGCAACGCAATATTACTTTTATCGACTTCTAGCCTATCGCCAGAAATACGGTGTTTTAGATTATAAAAACTCGAAACATCCCAATTTAATGAAACGCCCGCAGCCCAGTAATTCAGAATATTTACATAATTCGGCCATTGCGCTGGATATTCGGTATTTAAAATCAGATTCGCATTTATATTGGGCATAAAACCGCTCTTAGTCAAACTCAAAGACGATTCAGATAATTTGATTTTTGTCTCGGCTCTTCTGATTTCTTGACGGTTCTGAAAAGCTTCTGCTAAACTCTCCTGCAGATTAATATTTTCTGTCGGAAGCATGCTTTCTGTCACAACGGGTTTCAGAATAGTATTTGTTGGAAAACCAATTAAAATATCCAAATAATTGCTGATTAATTCAATAGTATTGGTACTTCTAAAAACAGAAACTTTAAAGTTTGACTGTTGCAATTCAGTTCTTAAAAGATCACTTTTTATATTTTGACCATTGTTGACACGCGATTGCAATTGTCTGATTCGAAGATCTGTATTGATGATGTTTTGTTTCGTTACTTCAATCTGGCGGTATAATTTTTCGAGTGTAAAATATTGTTCTGTAATAGCGTTTTTAACATCGGCTTCGGTCATTTTAACAACAGATTCCTGCATTTGGCTCAACAATTCCTGCTGATCGATACGTTTGTTGATGGCGCTTCCGGCGTAAATGGGCAGCGACGAAATGATATTCGCGAAAGCCTGATGATTATAATAATCGACTGAAATATTGCTCTCATAAAATCCTTTATAAATTTTAGGATCGCCAATGTAGGTATAGCCTCCGTTTACGCCAATGCGAGGCATTTTTGCAATTTTTGCCTGACCGACATTTTCATTGGCAATGGCCAAATCGGTATTGGCGATTTTAAGCTGGCGGTTGTTTTGGATTCCTAATGTTATTGCCTCATCCAATCGTATAATTTTTGCCGTTCCAAGACTATCCTGTTGGCCAAAACTTAAATTGACGCAACAGAAAATTAAAGCCAAAAACTTTATTTTCAAATCTTTTAACTGACAATAATTCATCGAATTTTATGCATTTAAACTTGACATTAGAATACTGGTATTTAACTATATAAATGAACTTTGAAGCTTTTTGATTCTTCTTATTATTAAATAAATGTAGAGAATTCCTAATAAGAAAAATGTAATAACTTGTTTCATTTTATAAAATGAAACACTTTAAACCCTGCTTCAATGCTGTAAAAAATAAATTGGTTTTAAATTAGATGTCAAACAATCTTGATTACTAATTTTATCTCCATCTACATGCACAAAATCGCAACAATAGTGCTTCTGTTATTCGTTTCTTTCGGTTCATTGGCACAATCTCAAATAGCCGACAGTACGGCATCGGCAAAGCCTAAAAAAAACTATGATTTTAATGTGATGCCTTACATCAGCTACAACAGAACATTGGATTTTATGTTTGGAGCAATCCCAATGATGATGTATAGAACTGATAAAAACGATACGATTTCGCCAAAATCATTATCGGGCATGAGTGCTATTTATACGACAAACAAATCGTATTTTATTTGTTCGTTCAACAAACTTCACTTTGATGAAGACAAATGGCGTGCACAGGTTTTTTTAATGACCGGAAATAAAAATGCCCAATTTTTTATGGACGATTTTGACAGTGGCGAATTTTATGATTACGGAACCAAAACAACCCTGATCAGCGTGAGCGGACTCCGAAAAATATTCAAATCGTTTTATACCGGACTTGGCTATTCCTACGCGCATTATGATACGACTTATCAAGATGATGTTCAGCCGGCTTCCAGTACACATACAAATGGTCTTCAATTAATTATGCTATACGATACTCGTGATGCGGTCTATTATCCTACAACGGGCAATAAAATAAGAGCGAGATGGATCAGTTATCCAGAATGGTTTGGCAATGCTGTTGATGCCAATAAAATCATTTCAGAATACAATACGTATTACCCAATGCGTGACAAAAAAGATGTACTTGCGGCACGTTTTGCAGGCAAATTCGGATTAGGAAATATTGCTTTTGAACAACAGGTAACTATTGGTGGCAATGACATCAGAGGCTACTCTGAAGGAAAATATCGCGGCGACGGATTGATGGCTATACAAGGCGAATACAGATATAATTTTCAAAAAAGAATGGGTGTTGTAGGTTTTGCCGGGGTTGCAACAATTTATGGCTCAGATACTCCAAGCTTTGACTGGAAATTATATCCAGGAGCTGGTGTAGGTTACCGATACAGAGCATTTAAAAATGAAAAATTCAATGTTGGTCTTGACGGCGCTGTCGGGAAAGGAGATTGGGGAATTTATTTTAGAATTGGAGAAGCTTTTTAAATTTAAAAAACGTTAACCCATTAATTGTGAGTAATTATTTTAAACACATAGAAACATAGTTTTGTAAACTGATAAAAGGCGTTTTACTTACATTAACAAAGATAGCTATGTGTGAAAATCAAGATTAAAAAAAAACATCTTATCCATCAATTATCAATTGTCAATTATCAATTATTCACTATCCCATATTCTCGTAAACCACCACACAAACCGAAACAAAAAAGCCAACAACGGTATAAACTCCAGCCGATTTATGTCCATGTTCATAAGCTTCTGGAATCATTGAATTGGCAAGCATCATCAAAATTGCGCCACCTGCAAAAGCCTGAATAAACGAAAGCCATTCGCTTGAAGCATCTCCAAAAAAGGAATAACCCGCCATTGATGCCAAAGCACATAAAAACGTGATAAATATCCAGAGCGAAATTATTTTCAGGTTGCTCCAATTTCCTTTTTTCATTCCAGATGAACCTGCAATTGCTTCGGGAAGATTCGAAATAAAAACGGCCACTAGCATAGCCAAACTTCCCGTTTGATGTTTAAAAAAGCCCAATCCAATTATAATTGATTCTGGAATTCCGTCGAGTATTATAGCCAAAACCATCGGTACAATCAGATTTGATTCTTTGGCTTCGCTGAGTTTTAAACGGTTTTTTGCTCCAAAATGCCCAATAAGCCTATCAGCACCATAAAACAATAATGCGCCGCTAAAAAATCCATACGTTGGATAATAACTGCCTCTTCCTAGTTTTACGGCTTCAAAAACCAATTCATAAGAAATAGCCGAAATCAGCGTTCCTGCTCCAAATCCCATAATTTTTCCGATGAGACTGCTGCTTAAATTGTATTTAATAGCAATGATACCTCCCAAAATCAAGGAAGATGTCGCTAATAATCCAAATAAAAAAGCATGGAACATAAAACTGATTTTAGATTCAGATTAAAATAGCTTCATAGGTTTTATTAAACCCCATATATAATAAAACCTAATCCGCCATCCATTAACTAAACCAATTATAAAAAACATGAAACCACTATTTTCAACCTTTAATAATCAATAATTCAACTCAATGTTAAGCATACCGATTATTCCATTTGAACCCACTTGTGTTGGGTAGCTTAAATATCCCACAGGCGAATGTTTTTCATACATTACCTCTGGATTTATTCTGAAAAATTTAGTTTTGAACGGAAACCAGTTCAACCCGCAGGTTACTTCCCAAGGTTTTCCGTAATCACCGTTTATATACGCATACGTGCTGTAAAGCTGCAATTTTTTGTCCACTAGCATGGCCGAACCCTGAAGAGAAAAACCCGAATCAAATAAGTTTGTCACCGGAATTTCGCCAGCGGTTTTAAAATCAGAAAGCCATCTCATAAAAAACTCAGCGTCAAAGGAGTAACCATTATATTTAACACCCGTATTAATTGATGTCATTTGGTATTTGGCGTCAATTACCTGCGTATTTGGCGCAAATGCATTTACGGCAAAAATTCCAGTACCGTCTGATAATCTGATTTGAGAGTTTTCTGGTGCATCACTATCTGGCTGTGATTGACGGTTTTCTGTACTTCGTGTATAAGCACCACCTAAAATGGTTGCTGGCTTTTTATGTTTTTCGTAGTCGCCGTAGGTCGGAATTCTTCCAAAATTATTGGTTGTCCACCAGATCGCGCCACTCCAAGTATCAAACTTATTATCAAGCTGTCCGGCATCAACACCTAACTGGCTCAAGTTGTTTCCGAGCATTGTTTTATAGAAAATATTATCGGTGATTTCACCCTGTGCATAAATACCAGTGGTAAAAGATCCTCTAAAATATTCATCGGCAATTGGTCGAGCATCAGAACGAAGCCACTCTGGCCATTGACCCAAAATAGATCGTACAGAAGGCAGACCGTTAATCCCGATTCCGAGTTCAAAATGCCTGTTAAACTTATACTGTAAATTACCCGCAACAACAACTTGTGCACCTTGACCCAAGGTGGCATTTGATGTCCATACGAAAACCGTATATCTTAATTTAGGATCACCTACCCAACCTCTAAAATAAAGGTTTGACTTTTGAAACTGCAGATCGTTTCGTCTGTCAATATCAAAAGTTTCACCTTTATGATTGGTGTAATGATCGTCAATTCCCATTTGATTTAAATATCGGGCCAAAACATAAAATGAAAGCGTCATGGAGCCATATTTTCCTTCGGCTATTTTGAAACCGCTTCCACCGCGGTGCTCGCCTTCTTCTAATTTAAAAGCGGTACTGTCCTGCAAAGTATTGCTGATTTGCGACCAAGAAGTAAAATGGCATAACAGAAGCAATATTGGTATATATTTTAATCGCATATATGTGTTTTTTAGATTTTTAGATTTGTCAAATCATTAAAAAATTACTGTTTGACGTTAATTGCTTCCCATGCTCTTACTTTTTTTCGGGCTTCATCAAAAAGCCTGTTGTAATTCTGCATTCTTATTTTCTCGCTTGTTTCCGGTTTTAATTCCTTCCATAAAGGCTGATACATTTCATAAACAGCCATGTAGAATTTCTGGTCAGGCGGTGCAACGACATCGGTGCCAAACAAAAATCGGTCGGGATATTTATTCATCAAGGCAGCGCATTTTTGAGTAATTTCGGGCGAAGCCAAAATATATTTAGCAACTTCATCCCAAGAAATATCAAAATATACGTTTGAAAAAGCCGGATCTTCTAAAATCCCTTCTACAATATCGGTATGATTTGGCGCTCTTTCTGTTGATGTATCAGAACCAGAGCCAACAGGATGCACAATTCGGCCAAGACCAATATGCGCCCAGATGATTGTAGTTTTTGAATGGCGTTTAAGCAAATCTTTCATTTCATTAAGATAAACCGGATCTGCTTTTTGTTTCGCCATCGGCATATCCATATCATTATGAAGAATAACAAGTAATCCCGTTTTCCCTGCAAAATCCAGAATACTGTCTAATGCCGGATTCGTCAAACTGGCTACTTCTCCGGCTACTTTTGCCGAAACAAATTCCTTATGAATAGAAAACTCGCCTATGCCCGTAAAAACTCCTGGAAACGTTTTTAAAACACGTTCTATATGTTTGTACGCATACATATCAGCGGGATTAAATCCGGTAATCATTGGGTCTAAACGCGCTTGTTGTTCCTTTGTCAGACTTTTGTACTGCATGGCAATAAAGGCATCTGTAAAAGAATAATAATACAAAGGAGCATCAGTCTGCAAATAGTAAGTCGGACTGTAATTTCCTGAATTTTGATACGACCATTGCTGTTGCAGCGGAATACCAAATAAAGTAGATCGCCCTGCTTTGTCTCCCATAATTTCCAGAAATTTTTTGGCCGAAATTCCTTCCTGAATATAATTTGTCAAATGAAAATGGCTGTCATTAAACAGATATTTCCCTTTTGATGCATTATTTTGCCCGAATAAAAAAACGGTCTGCAAAAAGATGGCAAACAAGACGAAATGCATTTTAGATTTTAATTGCATGTTCTTTTCTTTTGGGATTTATGATCTGTCTATTTTTTCGGAACAACCATAAATGGATTTACGCCAAGTTCTTTCACAATTTCAAAAATTGTTTTTTGCGCTTTGATACTATTTCCGGCCGCGTTTAAAGGCGGTGAAATAACGGCAATTCCAAATTTCCCTGGGCAAACGGCTATAATTCCGCCACCAACACCACTTTTTGCTGGCAAGCCAACTGCATACAGCCATTGACCAGAATCATCATAAAGTCCTGCTGTTGACATAATTCCCATAGTAAAAGCGCACGTTTCTGGCGAAACTACTTTTTCTTTCGTAATTGGATTCACACCGCCGTTTGCCAAAGTTGAGGCCATAACAGCAAGTTCTTTTGCATTGACATTTATAGCACATTGTTTTGTGTAAACATCTGTTGACTGAACTGGGTCAAAATACATGCGCCCATAAGCCAACAACAAGTGCGCAATTGCCTGATTACGCAAATTATCGCCCGCTTCGCTAATGTAAACCGGCATGTTTAGTTTTAATTTGGTTCCTGCAAAAGCGTTGTGTGTATCGACAATATTTTTCCATTTTGCCACCGAATCATTTCCTTTTATCAAACTCACAGCTGCAATAGCTCCCGGATTTACAAGCGGATTGATTTCTTTTCCTTTTTGAAGTTCAACGGCAACAATCGAATTAAAACGAAGACCCGTTGCATCTACTCCAATTTTATCAGCCACCGCTCTTGGTCCTTGCTCTTCTATAAGACGCGCCAGCGTAAATACTTTTGAAATTGACTGAATGGAGACACGCTGTTCTAAATCGCCTTTAGTATATACTTTTCCATCAGCAGTTACAATCGCGATGCCGTATATATTGGGATCAACATTGGCTAATTCTTTTATATAATCGGCATTTTTGCCTTCCTGAAGGTTCTTGAATTTTTCGTAAGCATGATCTATAGCCGCTTGATAAGGCAATTCTTTTTGCGCTTTTGCGTCAAAAAAAGGCGTTAACAGCAACAATACACTCAAAGCAAAGCATACTTGAAATTTTGTTTTCATCTTGTTTAATTTAGGAGGGTTATAAGTAGATTTTGAAACTAGATTTAGAGCCAAAATAAATAGAGTTGGCTTATTCTCTTTTAGTTGGAGAATAAACCAAACGCCAATTATTATTTTTCTAAAATTTTAATAATCCATGAATATTTTTTGAAGCTCGTCCAGTTTTCTTGGCTTAAGCAATGCCACAGTCAAAAGAATTCTTGACTTTTGCGGATTTAATCCATATGATGCGATAAGTCCTAATTCATCATCATTGCACTCAACGTTGCGCCCAACAATTCCTGTTGCTACACGTGTACTTCTCACTACGATGATTCCTTTTTTGCTGGCTCTGGCGCAGGCATCAAGCGATGCTTTATTCATATTTCCGTTTCCAACTCCTGCAATTACAATTCCTTTTGCTCCTTTTTCGATTGAAGCGTCGATCAAATCTGGTTTCATATCGGCGTCAGCATAAATAATGTCAACACGCGGAAAGGCAGTCACGCCTTTTACATCAAATTCTGAAGTTTTTCCAAATTTTTGATCAGGATAATGGTAGAAATCATTTACGCCATAAGCAGTTGTTCCTATAAGTCCGCGAATTGGGGACATAAAAGTTTGAACTGCTGTAGTGCTCACTTTTGTCAATGACTGTGCAGAGTGAATCCAGTCGTTCATTACCAAAAGTACGCCATGACCTTTCGCATTCGGATCAGCAGCAACCGAAATTGCGTTGTATAAATTCAAAGGTCCATCGGCACTTATCGCTGTTGAAGGACGCATTGAACCTACGAGAACTACAGGTTTATCAGTTTTTACAACAAGATTTAAAAAATAAGCTGTTTCTTCCATTGTATCGGTTCCATGAGTAATCACAAAACCGTCAACATCTTTACTTGAAGCTAGTTCATTAATCCTGTTTGCGACTTTCAGCATAATTTCAAAAGACATATCTTGAGATCCTACATTCGAAATCTGCTCGCCTTTTATATCCGCCAAATTCATAGCATCTGGAACGGCATTTACCATTGCATCAATAGTAACTTGCCCCGAAGTATATCCAGACTGCACTCCAGATTTTGCAGAACCTGCAATTGTTCCTCCCGTTGCCAGAATAAGAACTTTTGGTTTTGCCTGCCCAAATACGTTGATGTTTATCACCAACAACAGCAGTAAAAGGACTTTCTTAGAAAATATTATATTTAGTTTCATGATTATATACTTTTAAGTTGAGGGTTATTTTTGACCTGTTAAACTTGCCGGATCAAGAAGCTTTTTGATTTGGTCTTCTGTCAATAATTTCTTTTCACGAATCAGTTCCAGAATTCCTTTATTGGTTGCAAGCGCTTCTTTTGCCAATTCGGTTGTTTTTTCATATCCCAAAACAGGATTAAGAGCCGTAACAATACCAACACTTCTTTCCATATAATGATCTAGAGTACTTTTATTCACCGTAATGCCATCAATACAATTTTTTCTGAATAATGGCATTGCTTTAAAAAACAATCCTTGTGATTCCATCATTGCAATGGATTCAATTGGTTCGTATGCATTTAATTGCAGTAAACCAGACTGAGCGGCAATCGTAACCGTTAAATCATTTCCCATTACTTTAAAGCAAAGCTGATTCATAAGCTCTGGCATTACCGGATTCACTTTTCCTGGCATAATTGAAGATCCAGGCTGCAAAGCCGGCAAATTGATTTCAAAAATTCCTGTACGAGGTCCAGAAGCCAGAATAATTAAATCACTGCTGATTTTTGCCAAGGCCACCGCCATGCTTTTAAGCGCCGATGAATACATCACAAATCCTTGCTGGCTAGTGGTTGCCGCAATAAGATCTTTGCTCAATACGATAGGTTTTCCAGTAATTTTAGCTAAATGTGTGGCTACTTTTTCAGCATAACCCGGGGAGGCTGTAATTCCTGTTCCTATGGCTGTTGCGCCCATATTTTGTTCGCATAAAAGCGCCTCGACTTTGCGAAGCGTGACTATTTCGGCGTCAAGCTGATTTCCAAAAGCATGAAACTCTTGTCCAACGGTCATTGGTACAGCATCTTGCCCTTCTGTACGTCCCATTTTTAAGACATCTTTGAACTCATCTCCTTTTTTGTGAAAGGATTGAGAAAGCAATTCGGCTTCTTTTAGAAGTTTGTCGTTATGAAGCAATAATGCCACTTTGATCGCAGTTGGATACACATCATTTGTAGATTGTCCCATGTTCAAGTCGTCATGAGGTTCTATGAACTGATATTCTCCTTTTTTGTGTCCGCTCATTTCTAAAGCGATATTAGCAAGAACTTCATTCACGTTCATATTTGCCGATGTTCCTGCACCGCCTTGATACAAATCTACCAAGAATTGATCGTGGTATTTTCCATCAATTACCGCCTGACAGGCTTTTTCGATAGCAGCGAGTCGGTCTTTTTTAAGTCGGCCAACATCCGCATTTGCTCTTGCGGCGGCCAGTTTTACCATCGCAAATGCCCTAACATAATCAGGATAAAATTGCGTGGTCATGCCGCTTATCTGAAAATTTTCTAATGCACGTGCCGTTTGAACGCCGTAGTATGCATTAGCGGGGATTTGCTTATCACCCAAAAGATCTTTTTCTGTTCGGGTTTGGGCTTTTAGAGAGGTAATACATAAACCGCACAGTAATATGTATTGTATTTTTTTATACATGTTTTCTATTTTTTTTATTGGTAACTTTCTAGAACTATCAAGTATTAATTTTTTCTGTAAAATGCTTCTGAGAAATTGTACTTAAATGAAAACTGCACTTTTGTAATCGATGTACTCCAGCCGTCTCTAAAATTATCGCGGTCACCCCATTGAAATTCACCACCAACTAAGCAGTTTTTTGCAGGAGAATAAAGCAAGTTTGCAATTGCATACTGGCCTTTCTTAAATGAATCGTTTGTCATTCCGTCAGAGTTGTCGATGTCTATCATAGAATATCCTATAGAGGTTGTAAATTTTTCATTCCATGAATGGTCAAGAAAAGCAACAACTCCAACTAAAGGAAGCGCAACACCTTTGATAGGTTTTACCGCGTTTCCAAAATTATTCTGAATTCCGATATCTACCGGCGCATCATTCATGTAGTTCTGAATTCCTTCACCATAAACCACCTGCCCTCTGAAAACATCACTTTTGCCAAATTTCACATTGGTACTCAAGTTTAAACCCCAGCCAAGTGCGTTTCCGGATAAGTCATATTGATCATTATTTTGATCTTTCCACTCTATTTTTCTAAGGATCCCGGCTAACTCAATATAACCGAAAGAGAATGCTTGACGATATTCTGCTGAAAGATCTGGAAAAGGAAATCTTGCACGCACACCTTGAAGTTCGATACGGTCTGCATAAACGCCTTGATCAGCACTTGCTCCCGGTCTTTCTAAAGCAATGGTCAAACGAGTATCGCCTTGGATTGGCATATAGCGAATTTGAATGTTTCTGAAAAATACCATTCCCGTTGGTCCCCAATATTCTAACGTATTCGGAAACACATCGATATCCATGAAAGGGCTCCAAGTTTGTCCTGCTCCAAATTTGCCTATTTCGGCATAAGCGTGGCGAAGACGAAAAGTAGTTTGGCCGGCATCAACTCCGGTTCCGAACAATTCAAACTCAAATTGGGTTTTTAGTTCACCAATTCCGGTGTCAACCCAGTTTTTTATTCCGAAACGAGTCTGGCGCACAGATGCGTAATAGTTTCCATCGACACCATACTGATCTTTGTAAGATGGCAGTTTTGTTGGTCGCACAACATCATACCAATCCGATTGAATCTGGTTAAAATTATAACCAACATCGGTCATAATAAAACCATAGATTTCCATGCTCTTTTTTGCTCCGTCATCCTGCCCGCGTATGAGGTTTACGGCCAGCAAGCAAACTAAAATGGCCAGATACCTGATCTTAGCCATGCTAAAACGCTTTTTCTTCATAATGATTATAGTTTAAAATTGTTTGTTACGAATAATGAACTAAATTATGGGGACTCCAATATGTGATATTCTCGAAATGGGCATATAAATTTCAGAATCAATGCTGCCTATGGCGGAATTAGGCTTTTAAAAGTGCGGATAATAAATTTGTTTTTGGCGTCGTACTCAAATGTGTAAAATATTGATTATTTGGATTTTATGTCAAAATTACAAAGTAAACTCATATAAAAGTCCAACATTTACGTTTCATTTTATAATTTGAAACATCAAGAATTGAAGTGAAAATTTCAAAAAAAATCGCTGTTAAGCACTGTAAATACTGGTGTCTTTAAAATATCCAAAAAAAAAATCGTTGGCTTTTTAAAAATTATAATCCTAAACAATAGTTAAAACGACCGTTAATTTTTTTCTTACAGCATCAAAAACTAATTCGTGCAAAAAAGTGTAAGAGGACAGCCTAAACATCTTTTTTTATTTTTTTTTGAGGTTGAAAAAGCCACTAGACGCAAAAAATCCCATTTCAAACGAAACAGGATTTTCTATAGTGATTTATATTGCGATCAAAAAAGACGTTTTATTTTTTATCCCATCCGTTTCTAATCAAATAAATTAAAATTTCTTCTTCTAATTCCTTAGCTAAATTTTCAGCTTCAAGTTTATATTGAAAATATTTTTCAAATTTTTTCTTGTACTTTTCTGTTTTCAGTGTACTGGCGCAGTAATCATCGCAGATTGCCTTAAAATTATCATCTAACAGATATAAAATTTTTAAGGATTCTAAGTATTCTGAAAACTTTAAATTATATAACTCTTTTGGAACAGACATACTATACAATTTATAAAATTAAATGACTTTTGATTTTGCGGCATGCAAAAGAAAAATTAGGAAAATGTTTTCTTCATCAAAAACTAAAAAACTATACTTCAACAACATACACCTTTACAAAAGATAAAGTTAAGCAGCAATAAAACGTAAAAGACATTATTTTCTGCGCAAGTCTGTTCCATATTATAAAATGAAACCTAATGTTCTTTTTGTGCTTAAAATGCATCATTTTTAGAAAACAGCCTTTTTAAGCCATATTTTCAACAATAATAAGCCGTTAGACAACTTTAATAAAACAGAAAAAAGAAGAAGTGTTAAAAAGCAAGTGCTACGCTTCGTTATTGTTTTTAAATAAAAATTATAAGATTTGCTTTTGGCATTATTTCATTTGCGCTTAAAAACATCTTTTTGTTGATTAAAAAATGTATTTACGACTACAAAAACCTTTGTTTAATGAAGAAAAATTGAAATTTCGTGATTTCAATTTGCTTCCAAAACCTAAATTATCTTTCATAAAAAACAAAAAACAGACAAAATCAAAAAGATATTGTCTGTTTTTTTATGTCTCAAACTTCAGATTGCTTTGCATTTAATCGAGCTTGAACCAATCATTTACTTCTCTTGAAATTGCATCACTAATTTGCGGATTTTCGAATTCATTTGAAACAGGGTTGTACTCATAATCCTTTTGCCATTTTTTATAATTCGAAGCCACTTGCGCAATAGCATCACAAATAAACAAAAGCTCCTCATTTGTCATTATCGGATGAAGCGACAAGCGGACCCAGCCCGGTTTATTGGTTTGGTTTTTCTGAAGCAATTCATTCGTCATCGTTCTTGATCGCTTTTCATCGATGTTAAAAAGATAATGCGCATACGTACTCGCACATGACCAGCCACCACGAACCTGAATTCCGAAACGGTCATTTAAAAGCCTGACGATTAAATTATAATGAATATCTTCGATTACAAAGGAAACACAGCCAATTCGGTCACTATTAAGATCACCTAAAATTGATAATCCTCGTATCTTTTGAAGCTTATAGAAACAAATATCCAATAGTTCCTTTTCTCTTTTGGCAATTTGCTCCACTCCCATTTTCTCTTTTAATTCTAAAGCCAAAGCCGTTCGAATAACCTGCAAAAATCCCGGAGTTCCTCCATCTTCTCTTACTTCTATTAAATCGCTGTAGGCGTAATTCCCAAACGGATTCGTCCATTTTACATTTCCTCCGCCTGGATTATCAGGAAATTCAGTTTTGTATAATTTTTCATTAAAAACCAAAATTCCGCATGTTCCGGGGCCACCGAGAAATTTATGAGGCGAAAAGAAAATAGCATCTAATTGTTTTTCTGGATCTTTTGGATGCATATCAATTTCAACATAAGGCGCCGAAGCTGCAAAATCTACAAAACAAAATCCGCCGTTTTGATGCATGATTTTAGCCAATTCATAATAAGGCGTAATAATTCCGGTTACGTTTGAGCAAGCCGTAAACGAGCCGATTTTCAAGCTTCTGTGAGCATATTTTTTTATTTCTGAAGAAAGAATATCGGGATCAACTAAATTATTTTCATCGGCAGGCAAAATCACAACATCTGCATTGGTTTCATACCAAGAAACTTGATTGGAATGATGTTCCATGTGTGTGATGAAAACTACAGGTTTTTCATTTTCGTTTTCGGCTTTTTTTCGAAGACCTATAATGCGCTGCAGTTTTGACAACGCAGCCGTCATGCCAGTTCCTGCCGTAACTAAAACATCTGATTCATTAGCGTTTACTGACTTTTTAATTATTTCTCTCGCACGCTGATATGCATACGTTGACGTTTTTCCTGTTTGACTGGAAAGGGAATGCGTATTGGCAATCATTGGACCAATTTTATTGAGCATGATATCTTCAATCGGAACGTATAACCTTCCGCTGGCCACCCAATCTGCATAAAGCAAATCCTGCTCGCCATAAACCGATTCAAAACTGTGATTTACTCCTATAGTGTTTTCTCTAAATTTAGAAAAATAACACTCCAACTCTATTGGTGACGCTGTCTCAATTGCATTCATTTCCTTGTCATTAAAATTTAACTGATTTTATTATTGATGAGTTTTTACCGGTTTGTTTGTCATTCCGAGGAACGAGGAATCTCCGCAAGTAACTCCATTAAGTGATTCCAATCTTTGTCGAGCTTCTCGCGGAGATTCCTCGTTCCTCGGAATGACAAGATTGTGGATAATCTTGGGTTATGTTTATATTTTTAAATCTTTTTCTCCAAAAGCGATTTAAGCGTTGCCTGCAATTCTTCGCCATGAAGATTTTTCGCCACAATAATTCCGTTAGAATCCACTAAATAATTTGCCGGAATTGCTCTCACTCCATATAATTTAGCCACTGCGCTGTTCCAAAAAAGCAAATCTGAAACCTGAAGCCAATCCAATTTATCATCCTGAATTCCCTTAACCCAGTTTTCTTTCTTTTTATCCAAAGAAATCGCGATAATGTTGAAACCTTTATCATGAAATTCTTTGTAAGCCGCTACAATATTTGGATTTTCGCGTCGGCAAGGTCCGCACCAAGATGCCCAAAAATCAACCAAAGTGTACCCTTTTAAATTTTCATAAAAACGAACTGGTTTTCCTTCTGTATCTTTCTCCGTAAAATCTGGCGCTTTTTTTCCAACTGCTAATCCGTATAATACAATGGCCAAATCTTTCAGCTCTTTCACGTAAGTGGTGTTTTGAAGACTTTTATCCAACAAAGCGATATTTTGAGTGATTTGTTCTGGAGTCAATCGATACGACCAGTTTCTATACAATACATAAGCTGAAACAATCGATTTTGGATTTTCTGTAATGAACTTGCTGATTTCTATATCATTGCTTTTTTTATAAGTTTCGAATAAATCCTGTGATGCCGAACCCGAAACTGTTGAAGCATTGTAATATTTTTTCGGACTCAATTTTACTGTTATCGGTTCTTTTTCAAGAAAAACGTACAATGGTGAACTTGCCGTATTAACGCTTAATCCATATAATTCGGGCGTTTTTACTTTGGTTTTAAAACTAAAACTTCCGTCTTTGACTTTAACCGAATCAATCGTAGTAAACATCTTATTATGAAACTTTTGCAAGTAAACATATTGCACCACAGTATCAGCAACAGTTCCTTTTAACTGCAGATTATTTTCCTGCGCTTGAGTTTGTACTAATCCGAGAAATAAGGCAAAACCTAATAGTATTCTTTTCATTTTTATTTGATTTTAAAGTGAGTTTGATTTTTAAATTTTTAGCTAAATATTGGGCAATAGAATTTTCGAAACCTTAAAAAAATAAGGATTTTAGATATGTTGTTTCTAATAAATTTCAGAGAGAAATTAACGTCTATGCATTCGGAAACCCGCGAGACTGTTTTCTTCGAAAGCGCAATTCAAAAGCTCAAAACTGGTATACAAATGATGTAGTTTACTTTTCATCTTAAAACATAAATAATTTTAATATTGATGATCTTATTCCGATTTTGAAATCTTCTCTTATCTGTCCCGCAAAACGGGAAGGATTTAGCACCTTGTTCAGCAACAGGTTGCTAAGACTTCACAGGGCCTATTCCCTCTGTCTTTCTGGATAAGTATCATTACAGATGTTTTCTGTGTTGCAAATATATATTAATTCTACCGAATTAGTCAAGTTTAAATTGTGTTTTTTTTGAAATTTATTTTGAATTAAGTTATTCCCACTCAATAACAAACTCAAAAGCAATACTTTACAATAGTAAAAATTTTCTATTTTATTAAAGAAAGTGCTGTATTATTTCAATAGAATATCCAAAATTATATTCAAAAAATCTGCACTACTACTTTGCGGAGCTACTTGCGAAGATCTGCTTCGCCTGTTCGCTATCGCTCGAGTCTTCTTCGTCGAGATGACAAGATTGTGGATGTTCTAATAGATTTCACTTTTAAAAGTCTTTTTGTAAAGTTATAAAATCAGATGAACTTTCGGATTGTCTATTTCAGAAATCAATTTGTCCGTCTCACCCAAAAACGAATATGTTTTCTGTTGCATCTGACGCAATTTTGTCCTGTTTAACAACTTAAAAATTAAAATTATGAACGCAAAAACAACAAAAATTATTTATTGGACAGGAATCATTTTAACTTCTTTATGGTTTGGCGCCAGCGGGTTTTTCGAATTAACTTCAAATCCAATTGTTTGGGGAATCACACAACAATTGGGCTATCCAGCACATTTTATTTACATTCTTGGAGTATTTAAAATCGCCGGAGTAATCACATTATTAATTCCGAATCAATTATTACGATTGAAAGAATGGGTCTTTGCCGGAATTTTCTTTGACATTACTTTTGCTTTCTTTTCAAAAATAGCCGTATTGGGTTTTCCTGCTACAATTGATGCTATTATTGCTTTTGCGATGGTGAGCGTAACATATGCGATGTTTAGAGAATTATATGCCGCTAATTATTCTAAAAACGCGATTGTAAGCTAATTTTAAAGCTTTTTAAGATTACAAAAACATAAAAGCGTCAAGAACTCCTCAGGCGCTTTTTGTTTTGTTATGAGTTTTTAAAACATTTATTATCTTTGCACTTCAAATAAACTACTTCCGTAAATGTGAATAAATAATTTCTTTCAGATATAGAGACAGCAAGCCAGACTTGGTTTTTGCTGATTTATTAATGCTTAAGAAAGAGATTATGATCATTCTGCAAAACATTTCATATACACATTCTAATACAGAATTGCTGTTCAACGCAATCAGTTTAACAGTAAATACGGGCAATAAAATAGCCTTAACAGGCCATAATGGCGCTGGAAAATCAACTTTGCTTAAAATTATAGCAAAAGAATTATTTCCGTCAAGCGGAACAATCGCAATTGAGACTGAACCGTATTATATTCCGCAAATCTTCGGGCAATATAACCATTTGACGATTGCTGAAGCTTTACAAATAGATAAAAAATTAACTGCTTTCCGCGAAATTCTTGAAGGGAATGTAAGCGAAACCAATTTGAATGTTCTCAACGACGACTGGACAATTGAAGATCGTTGTAACGAAGCTTTAAACTATTGGAAATTAAACGATTTAGATCTGAATCAAAAAATGCAGTTTTTGAGCGGAGGACAGAAAACAAAAGTATTTCTCGCCGGAATTGCTATTCATCAGCCTAAACTTATTTTATTGGATGAACCAAGCAATCATCTAGATGTTGAAGGCAGAAATTTGCTATATCAATTTATAAAAACTTCAACAACAACGATGCTGATAGTAAGCCACGACAGAAAACTGCTGAATTTACTCGATACAACCTGCGAGCTAAAATCAAACGGGATCAAGACTTACGGCGGTAATTATGATTTTTATTTGGAGCAAAAGAATATCGAAAAGAATGCTTTAGCACTTGATATTCATTCAAAGGAAAAAGCGCTTCAGAAAGCCAAAGAAAAACAACGAGAAACCATTGAAAGACAACAAAAACTGGATGCAAAAGGCAAAAAGAAACAAGAAAAAGCCGGAGTTGCCCGCATTATGATGAATACGTTAAAGAATAAAGCTGAAAACAGTTCATCGAAAACCAAAAGCGTTCATGAAGAGAAAATTGGCGGCATATCACAGGAATTGAGAGAACTGCGTGAAAATGTTTCGAGTTTGGACAAAATGAAATTCGGTCTTGATAATTCGCGTTTGCACAAAGGAAAAATAATGGTAACCGCCGAATCACTAAATTATCGCTACAAGGAAGAAAACATATGGAAAACTGATTTGAATTTTCAGATTCTTTCGGGTGAAAGAATGGCGCTAAAAGGAAACAACGGTTCCGGAAAAACAACGCTGATCAAATTGATTTTAGGAGAAATTCAGTCAAAATTAGGAAATCTGAAAATAGCTGAATGCAAAAGTGTTTATATTGATCAGGATTATTCCTTAATTAATAACTCGATAACGGTTTATGAACAGGCGCAACAAAGTAATACATCAGGTTTAGAAGAACACGATATTAAAATGCGATTGAATCGTTTCCTTTTCGGAAAATCAGATTGGGACAAACCTTGTCAATTTTTAAGCGGAGGAGAACGAATGCGTTTAATGCTTTGCGGTTTGACAATTGCAAATCAAGCACCAGATTTAATCGTTTTAGACGAACCGACAAACAATCTTGACATCCAAAATATCGAAATTTTGACAAATGCTTTAAACGAATATCAAGGCACATTAATCGTGGTTTCACACGACGAAACATTCTTAAAAGAAATAAACGTAAACAACAGTATTAGTTTACTTTAAAATATTTCATATAAATAAAAACTTAAATTAAATTTTAACCGCAAAGAACGCGAAGGTTTACGCAAAGTTCGCAAAGAATAATTCTCATTTTTTGTCATCCTGAGCGAAGTCGAAGGACCGCAAAGTTATTCCTCAAAGTTTAATTTGTTTGAAGAATTTCTTTGCCGAGCTACTTGCGCCCCCTTCGACTTCGCTCAGGGTGACAAACTGGATATTGCAATCTTTAATAAAAACTTTGCGAACTTTGCGAACTTTGCGTAAACCTTTGCGTGCTTTGCGGTTAAATTTTCACAATTCACAATTCACAATTCACAATTATCAACGGTTTTCCAGCCAGCTCAAAAAAGCCGTCGCTTTCTCTTTTCCGACCAATAATTTTTCCTCAGTCGGAATATTAAGTTTGATAATCAGCTTGCGCGAAAAGTAATGCTCCGCTTCCCTAATTGCCGAAAAATTCACTAAATATTGTCTGTTCATTCTGAAAAACTGAATTGGCGACAACAGTTTGTACACCTCATCTAACGACTGCGTAATCTGATATTCATTTTTATCAAAAGTCATAATCGTTGGCGTTTCGTTTTTGATGAAGAAAAACGCAATATTCTCGGTTTGAATCGTTTGGTATTTATTGTTTTTAAAAACCAAAAAACTGCTTTTACCCGTATTTTCGCCCGTTCTCGTTAAAAGATAATCGAAATCCGGCATCATTTTTTTATTTCTTTGGAAGAAATTCTTCAGCTCGCCCGCTTTTTTAATCGCTTGCGAAATGCTGTCTCTCGAAAAAGGTTTCAACACATAATCGATTCCGTTTGATTTAAAAGCTTCAATCGCATAATCATCAAAAGCCGTACAGAATATCACCGGAGACAAAACCTCAACGTTTTTAAAAATTTCAAAACAAAGCCCGTCCGCCAGCTGAATATCCATAAAAATAAGATCCGGCTGATCGTTTTCCATAAGATAACTCACCGCGCCATCGATACTCTGGATGTACGATAAAATCTTGGCGTCTGGCCTGATACTCAAAATAAGCTGACCAAGTGCTTTGGCCGTTTTTACTTCATCTTCAATTACTATGATATTCATAAATAAGGGGTATTTTGACTTTAAAAATAATATCGTTTTTATCAATTTCGATTTCCTTGTGAGCCAAATGCATAAAGCGCTGATTGATATTATCCAAACCTACTCCAGTCGATAAAACGCCTCGTTTCAGCTGAATTGGATTTTCAATCACCAGAAAATCATTTTCGGTATACAATTTAATTCGCAGTGGCTTATCTAAAGAAACGACGTTATGCTTGATGCAATTTTCAATTAAAAGTTGTAGTGAAAAAGGCGGAATTGCGCAATCGTATTGTTTTTGATCAACTTCATTTATCACTTCAAATCCGTCTTCAAAACGCGCTTTCAGCAAATAAATATACGAATCTAATATCTGAATTTCCTCTTTTAAGGATATCAAGTCAAGCTTTCGGCTATCTAGCGTAAAACGATAAAAATCAGATAATTTTAAAATAAAATCAGAACTCTGCGGATCCTGAATATCGACCATAGATTTTAACGTATTCAAACTATTGAATAAAAAGTGTGGATTCACCTGTTGCTTCAAAAGTTCGTATTGTGCACCAAGATTTAAGGCTTTGGTTCGCTCCAATTCTACTCCTATTTGTTGCGTTTGATAATTCTGAAAAAGCAGATGCAAAAACATATACACAATCAAATTAATCAAAACACCGCGCAGTTCAAACATGATTGGCGCATCCATTTTAGAAACTTGAAAAATCTCCTGATGTGCAACTACCAGAATCACCATCAGCAAAATCCCTAATACAACACTCAACAATAACTTCCAGTTAAACAAGCTTTTATTAGTGCGTTGTGCGGAAAATTTCGGAAGACTGTAAATATTGTAATACCAAATAAAAAGAGAAAACAACAATGTAATCGAAGAATTGATTACCAAGTCGCCAGGCGTTGTGGCGGCATCGAATAATTTGGGAATAGACGCAAGAATTGCAAGTGCTATAGAACTTCCCCAAATGACACGCGGAGAAACCTGAAAGCGTTTTACTTTTTCCATATATTTTTTTTGTTTCAAGTTTCATCCCGAAGCTTCGGGATCAGGTTTCAAGTTCGATATACTTTGTCAAAGATAGCAATAAATTAACGGGATTTTGGCTAAAAAACACGAGATTCTAAATTTTAATTGCTCTGTTTTTATTCCGAAAAAATAATTAAACAAAAACTTTACAATAAACACACTTAAAAACTGGATTACAATTAGTTAAATACAAATAAAAAACACAAACTGTCATCTTGTCAGAGCTAAAAAAAGTATCGTTTAGCTAAATTTTGTTTGTAAAATGACAGTTTTTCAATTGCAAAATAAAAGCTCAAATTTCACCTTATAAAATCGCTCCTACTTTGTAAAAAACCAATTTGTTTTTCTGTTTCTTACAATAAATTTTGTGTAAAAATCGCCCGATCTGCGCCCAAAATAATCCCCGAATTCATGTCCTGAACGAAACCAATTATTTCAAAATCTTTCGGATTAAAACCTTTTGGTAAAAATATTGAAACGTTTCCTTTTGGATTTCCTGTTAAAGCAAAACTATTGAAGCTACGCACAATTTGAAAATGAGACAAAACTCTATTGGCGTTCTCCCCTCTTTTTACATTGCTTTTAGCCGATTTTTGAACTACGGCAACATACAAACGATTGTTTTTTGAAATTTTATTGATGTTGTAATTCAAATTCAATTTATCGCCCTGTTGATTAGCTTCTAAGGCAATTTCTGTAACTGCGGGTTTTGAAAGCGCTGAATGTATCCCGTTTTGAACTGCGGTTTCCTGCGAACCGATATAATCGATTTTGCCGTTGATAATAAGCTGTGGCGTATAAACAGGCTCTTTTTCCATAAATTTTGCATAATCATACTGTCTTTTGGTATTTGCCGCATTGCTAAAAACATCTTTCCAACCTTGTTTGTCCCAATAATCAACATGATACGATAAAACATAAACATTGCTGTCTTTGTATTGCTTCTGGATTCTACCCATCAATTCATCTGCTGGAGGACAGCTTGAACAGCCTTCGGAAGTGTAGAGTTCTAAAAAGGCAAAACCTTTTTTTGTTGCATTTTGACTAAAAATAGTGTTTCCAGCCAAAAGAAACAGCATTACGAATACTGTCAATAATTTTATATTTTTCATGATTTCTAAATTTTATAAACCCGACAGGTTTTAAAAACCTGTCGGGTTTCTCTATTTACAGAATATTAAGTTCGACGTTTATATTTCCTCTTGTCGCTTTAGAATACGGACAAGTTTGATGCGCTTGAGCCGCTAATGCTTTAGAAGTTTCTAAATCCAAACCTGGCAAACTGATATTTAATCTAGCTTGTAAAGAATATTCGCCTTCAATTACACATAAATCAACCTCAGCATCTACAGCAGTTTCTGCCGGAAGTTTAATTCCTTGTTTTGAAGCTGCAATTCCTAAAGCGCCAATAAAACAAGCCGACCAGCCTGCAGCAAACAATTGCTCCGGATTTGTCCCCGGACGTGATGATCCCGGCGCGCTTAATTTGATATTCAATTGTTCATCTGAACTTTGAGAAGCTCCTTCTCTACCGCCTGTTGTGTGTGTTTTTCCTGTGTATAAAACTTTTGTTTCCATGATTTTTTCTGTGTAAAATGTTATTTGTAAAAAGTAAAATGATTTTTGTTATTGGAATCTGGAATTTAATTTTTGGAATTTATTTCAAGTTATCCACGTCAATTATTGCTTGTGCAAACGCTTTTGGATCTTCTTGTGGCACATTATGTCCGATTCCTTTCAAGATTCTGTGCTCGTATTTTCCTGTGAATTTGTTGGCGTATGCTTTTCCATCCGCGAAAGCGCCATCGAAATCGCTTCCAATTGTAATTGTTGGAACTTTAATTTCTGGTCTCGCTGCCAAGCGTTTTTCAAGATTATCGTATTTTGATTCTCCTGCTTCAAGAGATTGTCTCCATCTGTAGTTGTGAATTACGATTGCTACGTGATCTGGATTATCAAATGATTGTGCTGTTTGATCGTAAGTCGCTTTATCGAAATTCCATAACGGAGAAGCGATTTTCCAGATTAGGTTATTGAAATCGTATGTGTTTTGTGTGTAACCTTGTTTTCCTCTTTCGGTAGCAAAGTAATATTGGTACCACCATCCTAATTCGGCTGTTGGAGGAAGCGGTTTTAAATTTGCTTCTAAATTCACCACCAAATAACCGCTTACCGATACTAAGCCTTTTACACGTTCTGGCCAAAGTGCTGCTGTTACAACTGCTGTTCTCGCTCCCCAGTCAAATCCGCCAATTACAGCTTTATCAATTTTCAATGCATCCATAAAAGCGATAATATCACTCGCTAAAGCCGCTTGTTGGCCGTTTCTGAACGTATCTTTTGAAAGAAAGGTTGTTGTGCCAAAACCTCTTAAATAAGGCGTAAAAACATGATATCCTTTTGCAACCAAAATCGGAACGACTTCGTTGTAGCTGTGAATATCGTAAGGCCAGCCATGAAGCAAAATAACCGGAGTTCCGTTTGACAGACCTGCTTCGGTATAACCTACGTTTAATAATCCCGCATTGATTTGTTTTAAAGTTCCGAGTGAGCTGCTTGCTTCAATTGTTTGTTTTGAAGCCTGTGCATTCGTTACATTCACATTCATAAAAAGAATGATGATTAAGATTGATTTTGCAAAAATGTTGTTTGTAATTTTCAATAGCGTTTTCATAATTTTATTTTTTTGATTAGTTGATTATCAGTTAATTTCTTCTTCAAAGGTATCTTGACAATCCTCGTTTTAAAAGGAGAAAAAAGGTGAAGTGGACAAAGTTTGGGTTGAAATGGACAATTGGTAATTGATAATTGTTAATTGACAATTGATAATTGATAATTGATAATTGATAATTGGTAATTGGTAATTGGTAATTGGTAATTGTTAATTGTTAATTGTTAATTGTTAATTGTTAATTATCAATTATCAATTATCAATTATTAAACTATTTCTTCAAAGTCAATACAGGTTTTCCTTTTTCGACTATATAAGTTGCCAATTCTGAGGCTTTTGCATTAGTGCTGTTTCTTGCCGAATGCACCACGCCTGCCGGAATAAAAAGTACTTCTCCGGTTTTTAAGGTAACCGGCGCTTGGCCTTCAACTTCATATTCTAATGAACCTTCGAGTACGTAAATAATCTCTTCGCCGGGATGAAAGTGTTTCCCGAAAGCTGAATGTCCATCAAAATCGATTCTAGCTTGAACGGTTTCTCTTCCCGGAATACTTAAATCGTGTTTTTGCAAATCAGTACGTTTTATTCCGTTTTGAGCAGCGATTTGGTTGGGAACCAAAAAGGCGATAATGCCTAAAATAATAATTGCAATAATAACCCAGGTTTTTTGTTTTTTAGTTTCCATGATTTTTGATTTAAATTAGTTGTTATCAGTTAATTTCTGAGTCAAAAGTATATCGATAATGCTTCCTGAGAAATCATAAAATAGCCCAAACGGACAAACTTCAAGACGAAGTGGACTTTTATAATTGTGAGTTGTGAGTTGTGAATTGTGAGTTGTTGAATGCTGGTGATTTAACCGCAACGCACGCAAAGTTTTTTTTGATTCATGAGACTTTGTAAAAACGCAAAGTTCGCAAAGCTTTGAAAACAAAACCTTGCGAACCTTGCGTAAACCTTAGCGTCTTTGCGGTTAATTTTTTAATTCACAATTAATAATTTACAATTTACAATTAAGAAAGAACCATTCCCCCATCCATAATGAAATCGGCACCGGTGATGAATTTTGCGGCGTCGCTGCTTAAATACGAAACCATTTTAGCTACATCTTCTGATTTTCCCATTTGTTTCAGCGGCACTTTTTCGACTACGACATCCATAATACCTTTTACGGTGGTTTCGTCTAGACCGACTTTTTTCATAACCTCTGTTTCTGTTGGTCCGGGACTAACGGAATTTACTCTGATTTTTCGAGGCGCTAATTCCAATGCCGCCGATTTCATAACCGAATTCAAAGCCGTTTTACTCGCCGAATAAACCGAAGATCCCGGCCCCGGCATACTCGCAGTATTCGAAGAAAGAAACACGACCGAAGCACCGTCTTTTAAAATTGGGATAAATTTGCTCAGCGTAAAATAAGCGCCTCGCAGATTGACATTCATAATACTGTCAAACAATTCCTCTGAAGTTTGTTCAATTGTTCCTAAACCCGCAATTCCGGCATTGATGAAAAGAATATCAACCGCACCTAAATCCGCTTTTACTTTAGCAACCAGATTCTCAATATCCAAAACACTTGCTTGATCTGCCGTAATTGCTGTTACGCTTAATTCTTGTGCAGCTTTTTCTATGGCTTCTTTTCGTCTTCCGGTGATAATAACCTGAACACCTTGCTCTTTTAATTGTTTTGCTGTTGCGTAACCTATACCGCTATTTCCGCCTGTAATTACTGCTACTTTATCTTTTAAATTATCCATTATTTTATGTTTTTTAAATTAACTGGACAAAGTTAAATCGGAAAAGAGGTTGCTTTTTTGGTGGTATCATGGAGTATACTGCAAAATCGATTTTAACATTTACCTATTCTTAAAAATCAGTTTTAGCCAAAACAGAAAAATTAGTGTTAAATATTCAAATCATTTTTTCAATTATTTGGTTAAAATTCTCCGATTTATTCATATTTAAAGCGCAATTTTCTTAATTTATTTTTAAAACTTCATTAAACAGCTGTTAAATCTTAACAAGAATTCATTGTAGATCGTGTAGGAAAACGTATATTTGAGATAATACTGAATTTATATTATCGTGCAAGAAAAAACAAAAACAACTCATTTTATATTCCCAAAAACTCCAACGGGAGTTGACGGACTAGACGAAATTACAGAAGGAGGTTTCCCAAAAGGACGTCCTACTTTAATTTGCGGTGGCGCAGGATGCGGAAAAACATTATTGTCAATGCAATTTCTTATAAAAGGAATTACTGAATACAACGAAACTGGAGTTTTCATGTCTTTTGAAGAACCTTCGGATGATCTTACTTTAAATGTAAAATCTCTTGGCTTTGACCTCGAACAACTTAAAAAGGATAAAAAACTCGTAGTAGATCACGTTCGTGTCGAAAGATCAGAAATTGAAGAAGCCGGAGAATACGATCTCGATGGTTTATTTATACGATTAGGCTATGCCATCGATTCTGTAAAAGCAACTCGCATTGTTTTGGACACTATAGAATCTTTATTTGCAGGCCTTGACAATCAGGCGATTTTGAGAGCCGAATTGCGAAGATTATTTCATTGGCTAAAAGCTAAAGGCGTAACAGCCGTAATTACAGGCGAACGCGGTGAGGCAACACTTACACGTCAAGGATTAGAAGAATACGTATCAGACTGCGTTATTGTTCTCGATCATCGTGTTATTGAGCAGGTTTCAACCCGAAGACTTCGCATTGTAAAATACAGAGGTTCAACGCACGGAACAAACGAATATCCATTTTTAATTGATGAAGAAGGTATTTCGGTACTTCCTATTACTTCATTAAAACTCGATAATGAAGTTTCTTCAGATATTATTTCAACCGGAGTTCCCGGATTAAATGATATGTTTCAAGGTGGCGGCTTTTTCCGCGGAAGCAATATTTTGGTATCAGGAACAGCCGGAACAGCAAAAACTACTATTGGCTGTTATTTTGCCAACGAACAATGCGAGAATAAAGAAAGAACGATTTATTTCGCTTTTGAAGAATCGCCGCAACAATTGGTTCGCAATATGAGATCAATCGGAATTGATCTTGAAAAACATATTAAAGATGGCTTATTGCAAATTCATTCTTCACGCCCGTCATTAAACGGTCTTGAACTGCATTTGCTTACGCTTAGAAAACTAATCAAAGAGTTTAAACCTACTACAATCATTATTGACCCAATTAGTAATCTTATTTCGGTAGGAAGCGAACATGAAGTTCGTTCAATGCTCGTTCGATTAATTGATATGCTCAAAGCCAATAATATTACCGCCATGTTTACCTCTTTAAACAAACAAACAGATAATTTCAGACCCGATTTGGCCGAAGAATCTGTATCGTCATTGGTTGATACCTGGATTACGGTTCGTGATATGGAAGGCGTTGGCGAAAGAAACCGCGGTATTTTCATTATCAAAGCCCGTGGAATGGGACATTCTAACCAAGTTAGAGAGTTTGTGATTACCAATAACGGAATCGAACTACTAGATGTAGAATTAGGACCACAAGGAATTTTGACAGGAACGGCGAGAAAATCACATCAAGCCAAAAAAACCATTTCGAATATTAAGCTTCAAAACGAAATTAACAGAAAAGACCGAGAAATCGAACGCAAACGTAAAGTTCTTGAAGCCAATATTGAAGCGTTGAGAACCGAATTTGAATCGGCGGAAGAAGAATTAAGTATCCTTAAAGCAACAGAAGAATTGCAGGAAAGACTGTCTTCTAAGAAAAAAGAAAATTAAAATGAAAAAAGAAATAGCCGAATGGCAATTATTGCTCTATATAGCAGGTCAAACGCCAAAATCAATCAAGGCGCTTGAGAACATAAAAAAATATGCCGAGGAACATTTAAAAGGAAAATACAGCATCGAGATCATCGATTTGCTGAAGAATCCGCAATTGGCAGAAGGCGATCAAATTTTGGCTGTACCAACCTTGGTGAGAAAATTTCCTGAGCCTATTCGTAAAATTATAGGTGACCTTTCAAACGAAGAAAGAGTGCTTGTAGGACTTAATATCAAACCTATAAACTCATAATCATGGAAGATTCATCTGATGGCACAAGTACAACCAAACATAAGTTCAAACTTTTTGTTTCAGGTATGTCTGTTAAATCAGGACATGCAATCGAAAATTTACGAAAAATCTGCGACACCTATCTCAAAAAAAACTACGAAATAGAGATTATCGATATCAGTCGTGATAAGGAACAAGCTGTAATTCATCAAATTGTGGCAATCCCAACATTAATCAAAATACATCCTGAACCCAAAAGAATCATTTTGGGTGATTTATCAGATAAAGAAAAGGTTTTGTATTTACTAAACCTAGAACAATAATTTGGAGGAAAAAAAAAGAAATATAGAATCATTATTAGCAGAAATAGAATCCTTAAAAGAAGAGCTTTTTGAGTCTAATAGTATTGTAGATGCTATAAAACAAGGTGATGTAGATGCGTTAGTTTTAAGTACAAACGGAGTTCCAGAAGTATATTCGCTTCAAACTGCGGATTATACTTATAGGCTTCTTATTGAAAAATTCAGACAAGGCGCGCTAAGTATTTCGCGCCAAGGACTCATATTGTATTGCAACGACTATTTTTCAGAACTCGTTGGTATTCCTTCAGAGCAAATTGTTGGAACGTATTTAAACGAATATTTTGATAATCCGGCGCAGTTTGTGCAGCTTATTCAGGCGCTGCGATACGGAATCGCGACACACGAAATTCTTTTTAAATCGGATAACGACAAAAAAACTTTTCCCTCTTATATCGCCTTAACAGATCTTGAACCTGCCGTAGCAGCCATAGGAATTGTAATTACCGACTTAACCGAAAAGAAAAAACACGAAGAAGCTTTAATTCGTCATCAAGAGGAATTAGAAGAAAAAATTAACGAACTGAATAAAATCAATCGAAATCTAGAAGAATTTATTCACGTGATATCACACGATTTAAAAGAACCACTGCGAAAAATTGTAATGAACACAAGCCGAATTGACGGAAGTTATTTTACCGAAGTAGATACCAAAGCAATAAATGTCATGAAATTATCGGCTTTGCGTTTAAACTCGCTTGTTGATGATTTAGTACGTTATTCATCACATACAGCGCAGGAAGAACGAACTAAAATAAACCTGAAAACCATCATTTCTGAAGTTATGGAGGATTTTGAAATTATAATTTCTGATAAAAAAGCCAGCATTAAAATTGGAGATTTACCAATCATAAAAGCTTCAAGAGTACAAATGCGCCAGCTTTTTTCAAATCTTATTTCGAATGCTATAAAATACAGCAAAGAAACAACGGCTCCGTTTATAGAAATTTTTCAGCCCGAAAACTTAGATACCAAAATACCAAATCAAAATGCTAAATTTGTACAGATTCAAATTAAAGATAATGGTATAGGAATGGAAGAAAATCATTTAACTAAAATCTTTACCATTTTCCAGCGTTTACATGCCCGAAACGAATATTCAGGAAACGGAATTGGCCTTGCGATTTGTAAAAAAATCATGGAAAACCATTCCGGAAAAATAACCGTCGAAAGTACGCTCAACGAAGGCACAACATTTAATCTTTACTTTCCAATTGTATAAAATGTCACAAAAAAACAACCTACATATCATAATCGCCGAAGATGACGACGATGACGCTGACGTTATCTGTGAAACCTTCAACCAAAACCCACATTTCGGGAAAGTAAGCTTAGTATCAAATGGCGAAGAACTGCTCAATTACCTAAAAGACAGTTCAAACGAAAACCCGGACGTAATCCTGACCGATATCAATATGCCTATTGTTGACGGCATCGAAGCTTTACAGCAAATTCTAAACAATTCTAGTTTAAAGGACATTCCCTGCTTTGTTTATTCCACCAGCATAAATCCGTCGTACAAAGAAAAATGCGACGTTCTGGGCGTAAAAGCCTATCTTATTAAACCTTATTCTTTTGAGGCTTTCGCCGAAATTCCAAAGACTATTTTGAGTATTATTGAGGGTTAGGGTTTTTGTTTAATCAAATTAAAAATGGTTTTTACTTGATTAATGAATTCGCGGAGATTTTGAATGCTTATTTGGATGTGGAGTGAATTGTTTTTTTTTTTTAAATTTATAAGCCCTTGATCATTTTTATGGTTGGGGGTTTTGTTTTTATTCTTGTTTGGAAAAATACCGTAAATATACTCTGTGCTTGATTCTTATTTTTAATTACACTTGTGAGTAATATATTTTTTTCACATTATGGATTTCCGTTATGATTAAAATTATTAAACAATGGCATTTACTTTTTTAAAAATCTCAATTTCATTACTTTAAAATTGAAATAGATATAACAAATATTACTGACTTTAAAAAAAAAAAAATAAAATGTCTATAGATATCAAAATAAAAGGAAATACTGACACAAACGAGTTTCAGGATGCTGAAGTTTTACGAGATATGTTTCAAAGTTCCTTAGGTATGGCTTCTGTTAAAGGGCAAATATTAATTGTATGTAATGCAACTTTATTTGGTCAAGAAACTAAGGATGTTGATTTAATTGTTATAGGCAATTTTGAAAATTACACATGCAAAGTAAATTCAAAGGCAATTGGGAAAAACCATGAAGAATTACCGGCTAGATCTCGAACTGCATATGTCAACAATTTTTGTTTCACAATTGAGACAAAAAGACATCGAGCAGAAGATATTAGATTAGATGGATTACACATGTTAGTAAAGTACAATGACAAGCTTTCAGACGCCACAAATCAAAGTGAGAAACAAAAATATTCATTAAAAAATTTCTTTGAAGATAGATTAACTTTTTCACCATACATTGCAAATTTCATTTGGTTTAGAAATGTTAGTTGGCAATCTATTAAAAATCTTTTAGACAACAATTCAAATTTATATTCAAAACATAATTTTCTTCCTTCCCAATTCACGTTTCAATTTCTAATGCAATTAGCATGTAATCAAAAACCGCCTTATAATAGTTCTAATCCTGATGGGTCTTATAAAAATTTTTGCTCATACAATTCACTAAAAAAAGATGATTATTTAGATTTTGGAAAGATTGAAGAAATTTTTGATTTATTTACTAGAATTAAAAATGGAAGTGGTCAATTAACTCGTCGAAAAATTGAACATATCACAAGAAAACTATTAGACGAACAACAATACGCTCAAGCAATTGGTGAAAAGTTAATTGTAATTTCCGGTAGAGCAGGAACTGGAAAAACAATCAAACTACTACGAATAGCATGCGATCTAGCAATTAATCACGAATCTAGAGTCTTAATTTTAACCTATAATCATGCGCTTGTAAGTGATATAAAAAGAATTTTAGCATTAGCTGAAATTCCAGACAAAGTTGATAATTACACTGTTAATATTACAACTTTACACAAATTCATTTATGAATTAATAATTGGTTTTGGATTAGTCAAAAATTACAAAGATCCAGAAGAGGAAGCTAAACAGGTTCCTGAATTTCTTGAAAAATACGAGGAATTTCTACAACAATTAATTGATTACATCGAAACAGGATTAATTGAAGAAAAAGAAATTCAAGAATTAATGAAGACCCGTCATGATAAAGTTGCATGGGATTATGTTTTAATTGATGAATCTCAAGATTGGAATGAATTAGAGAAGAAAATAATTTTTACAATTTTTGGCAAAAATAAAACAATCATAACCGATGGTGTAGATCAATTGATTCGATCACAAAAAAAATGTAATTGGGTTCAAGGACTGAGACCTGATACTGATTTTAAAAGAACAAATGAAAAAAAGGGATTAAGACAAGAAGTAAATTTGATATCATTCATTAATGAATATGCTAAACAAGTAGGTGTCAATTGGGAAATTGAACCTAAACCTGAATTAATGGGTGGCAAAATAATAATTTCAAGTAGTGGTTATTCTAAAGAATTACATGTTAGAGAACTAAATAGATGCAAAGAATGTGAAAATTCAGAATACGAAATGATGTTTTTAGTTCCACCAAATCTTGTTAGTGTAGTAAAAGAAATTGATGATTATGGAAATGAAAAAGAAAGACGAGAATTTAAATATGCCGAAGAATTTAGAAATCATGGGATTTCAATATGGGATTTAACAAATACCGATTTAAGAACACAATATGTCGTTGAATTAAATCAACATCGTCTTCTACAATATGACTCATGTCGTGGTCTTGAGGGGTGGACAGTAGTATGTTTAGATCTTGATGAATTTATAAAATTTAAAATGCAAACATTTAAGGAACAAGAAACAAATGAATTAGCTTTAGAAACATTGGAAGAAAAACGAAACAGATTTGTTTATTTGTGGTCTTTGATTCCACTTACTCGCGCAATAGACACTCTAATAATAACAATTAAAGACAAAAATAGTGACGTATATAAATTCTTAAAAAAAACATATGAAAAGTATCCTGACTTTGTTGAATGGATAAATTAAAATTTATCTTTTTGCATAAAAGCATTTATATCTGTTTTACTAAATTAACTTCTCCTCTTAAATTGTTATAAAATCTTTATTTTAGTACTTTTTTACATTTAGAAGAATAAATATTAAATTAGTGATCTATGTCAAAAATCAAAAACTAATAATTTAATAGGTTATAATTTGAAAACACAAAATTTTAAGGAAAATTACAACTCTATAAAAGATAATTTAAGCATTCTGATTCTAATTCCCACTATAATTGGAGGAATATGGCAACTATTAGAACTATCTTTAATATCAACATCATTTATAAGATTTTTTTCTATTACTCAATTAGTTGCAGATGGAATATTGATACTTTTTATAATTAGTATATTATATATTGCTTTCAATATAAGTGGTAAAATGATTAAAAAAAATGATTTTCAATTTGATAATACTAAGCCACCGTCAATTTGGTATTCTATAATCACCATTCCTCTTAGTATTATTGTTTTTTTCTTTATACCACTTCCTTTACTCGAAGATATTTACAAAAGACAATCAATTAAAATTTTTGAAATTGTACTATTAATCCCAATTATGACAATCACGGTTGGTTTGTTCTTTTTAGGTGTTTTTAGATTGCTTGAGAACTTTATTTATAATTATCCTAACATTCTACTTAAGTTTATTATTAAAATCAGAGATAATAAAAAATTTAAAGAAAATTTTATCTCTATTATTTCCACTGCTATAATTTTAATCTCTGTTTTTTTTGATAAAACTTATATTGGTAGATCTGAACCCTTATACGTCAACCTTCCATCAATTCCTTGTCTTTCCAGAGAATTTGATTAATAAAGAAATTTTAGACAACAGAATTATCAAAAAATACAATCTCAAATTCAAGCCAGTATTAATTTACAATAACGATAAATATTTTTTTTATGAAGTTTATGATAATAAAAAAAACGAAAAAATCTTAATCATTGACTATAGTGAATTAACTCAGAAATAGACATCGATTTTTTTTCAAAATCTTTAAAATAATTAGTAGCGCAACTCTTTCGAGTTTGCGCTTTTTTATTTTCAATACCTAACAACCCCCCAACCTCTCTAAACCCAATAGTTATAAATAAATTTTATAACAATAAAAAATTATTAATTTGATTAATAAACACCTTCGCTATACCTTTGCTTCATCAAAATCAAAGAAATGATTTGATCATCTTAAAAAATAATTTAAAACATAGAAATCATGAAATTTACAAGAAGAGCAAACGCAAACTGGAAAGGTACAGGAATGGAAGGAAAAGGAACCATCAGTACTCAAAGCACAACTTTAGATAACGCACAATTATCTTTTAAAACTCGTTTCGATCAAGGTGTTGGAACTAATCCTGAAGAATTAATTGCAGCGGCACATTCTGGCTGTTTTACCATGCAATTGAGCTTTTTATTATCTGAAGCTGGATTTGTGCCAGAAGATTTAGACACAACGGCTAAAGTAACTTTTGAAGACGGAACGATTACTTTAATTGCTTTAGAACTTACTGGAAAAGTTCCTGGAATCTCTGAAGAAGATTTTCAGAAAACAGCTCAAAAAGCAAAAGAAATTTGTCCTATTTCTAAGTTGCTGAATACTGAAATTACTTTGGCTGTAACCTTAAACTAATTTCTAAATAATAAAATTTTAACACAATCTTGTCATTTCGAGGAACGAGGAATCTTCGCAAGTAACTCCGTCCGCTAAGTCGCCAATCTTTGTAGAGCTTCTCGTGAAGATTTCTCCTCCGTCGAAATGACAAGGTTGAACTAGATTTCAACAAATAATCTAAAATCTAAAATCAACAATCTAAAATTTTAAACATGAAAACAATATTTAAAAGCTTTTTAGCATTCGCAGTAATAATCTTTAGTTTGGCACTTACATCAACAAACGTAAACGCTCAAACTGCTCCTAAAATTAAAAACGTAGTATTGGTTCACGGCGCTTTCGCGGATGGATCTGGATGGAAAGGTTTGTACCAAATTTTGACTAAAAAAGGATATAATGTAACAATTGTTCAGAATCCGTTAAGCTCTTTGGAAGATGATGTGAGAGCAACAAATCTAGCTTTAGACAAACAAGACGGACCAACAATTTTAGTTGGACATTCTTGGGGCGGAACTGTAATTACTGAAGCTGGAAATCACCCAAAAGTTGCGGCTCTAGTTTATGTTGCTGCATTACAGCCTGACAATGGCGAAACTTCTGTACAATGGCTGCAAACTGCGCCTCCAGCTCCTGAAAATGGTGTTTTGGCTCCAGATGATAAAGGTATTGCTTATTATGATAAAGCGAAATTCCACGCTGGTTTTGCAGGTGATTTAAGCAAAGAAGACGCTGATTTTATGTTTGCTTCACAAGGTGCTTTCTACGCAAAAGGTTTCGGAACACCAATTACTAAAGCCGCTTGGAGAACGAAACCTTCTTACGGAATCGTTGCAACTGAAGACAAAAGCATTAATCCTGATATCGAACGCGCTATGTACAAACGTTCGAACACTAAAATCATTGAAATAAAAGGAAGTCATGTGGTTTTTATTTCGCAGCCAGAGAAAGTTGCTGCAGTAATTATTACAGCTTCGCAGAAATAAATTTCAAATTTTCACAATATTGTCATTTCGACCCCGAGGCTTCGGGAGAGAAATCTCCGCAAGTAACTCTACAAAGATTGGCGACATTCTGTGTGGAGCTTCTAGTGTGATTTCTCTCCCGAAGCCTCGGGATCGAAATGACAATATTGTGCTTAATCTTTACACATAGCTCTATGTGCATTTAGAAAAGTGAAACGCCTTTCTGCGCAAAGTATAGCTATGTTTCTATGTGTTTAAAAATCAGCATTACATAAACTTACTAACCGCTTTTACAAAATAAGGCGAATCATTCCAGCGTATTTTTTTATACGCGAAATCTTTTTTGAGGGATTCCGGAAGGCAATTCCAGATCGCTTCGTTCATTTTTTCGAGTAATAACTTTTTTGAAAACGAATCCGAAACTACTAAACTTATTTCCCTTACCGGAACGGGTTCTTTAAAAGGCTTGAAAAGTCCGCCGGATTCGTTTACTGTTGAAAGCTTCGGAATAATCGCGAATCCTAGATGCGCGCGAACTAGATTTTTTAAAGTTTCGATGGAATTGATGTCGTAGGTGAATTGTTCCTTTATTTTATCCGATGATTTTAATCCGCAAATATCTAGAAGCTGTGCGTTGTAGCAATATTCGTGATGCAAAAGCAATAATTCGGTTTTATCACCGGGTTGCATTTCATAAAATTCATCATTCGCCATCGGATGGGTTTGATTTAAATACGCCACAAAAGGTTCTTTAAAAATCACATGTTCTATTAAATTTGGATTTCCCGTTGGAGTCGCCATAATAGCAACATCAATCGCACCGATTTCTAACTCTTTCATTAAAACTCCGGTGTAAGCTTCTTTGATAATAAAATGCACTTTGGGCGCCGCTTCTTTCATGGCCTGAATAAAAAGCGGAATCAGATAAGGCGATAAAGTCGAAATTATTCCGAGTTTCAATTCTCCTTCCAACAGATTTTTCTCATTCACCACAAAATCCCTAATTTCATCTACTTCACGAAGAATCTTTTTGGCTTTATTGATAATCTCAATTCCTAAAACGGTTGGCGTAAGCGGCACTTTATTTCGGTCAAAAATCTTGATT
This sequence comes from Flavobacterium daemonense, assembly GCF_007341385.1. GTDB lineage: Bacteria > Bacteroidota > Bacteroidia > Flavobacteriales > Flavobacteriaceae > Flavobacterium > Flavobacterium daemonense. The sequence continues at coordinate 60,547 of NZ_VJYD01000001.1, read as the reverse complement.
CCAATTTCTTCTTCGAGATTTTTTAGCTGAATCGTAAGTCCGGGCTGTGTTACCATACAAACTTCGGCAGCTCTTGCAAAATGCCGTTCTTCGTCTAAAGCAACAATATATTTTAACTGCTGAATGGTCATGATTATAATTTTATTTTATAAAGATATGAAAATATCAATTTGTCTTATATTCCAAATTTTAGAAGATGTTAAAGTTTTACAAAAACAGCAAATTTTCAAAACCAAAAACATACACTTTATCGTACATAATAGAAATGATATTTAGGTGTGTGGCAAATGAGAATGGAGTAGTTTTTGGAGCATATCGAACTTTATCACATTGTCCTGATTATCAGCTTTACTAAACCAATTATATAAAAAAAGCGATCTAATTTAGATCGCTTTTTGTTTTTATTCCTCTCCTTGACTCTTCAACTGCAAAGCCCGCTGTAAAAAACTCTGATGCAAAATTTTATTCTCGGCTTCTTCAATTGCTCGAAGCAGATTATTTTGATTGTTGGTGATTTCGGTTAAAGCACTTTTCATAACTTCCCAAACGGGTTTCATCTGTTCAATTAACTCCTGCCCTTTTGCAGTCAGCTGAATGAGCCTTTTGCGTTCGTCGATTTTGTCTTTTTTAGAGCGAATCAGTTTTTGTTTTTCCAGTTCTTTCAACAAACTTATTGTTGACGGATGTGTGTAACCAATTTCATTAGCGATTTCAACCACACTTAATGTTTCTTTATAATGAAGCGTGTAAATAACTGGAAACCATTTCGGTTCAAAATCAATTCCGTATGATTTATAAACCAGTGCGCCATCTTTTCGCAATTGCTCGCTTAAACGCTGCAATCGTGTCGAAATAGCCAAAATTCCCGATTCGTCTATAATATTCATCTTTATTTCTTTAAAGTTAAATGACAGAAAACGTTATCCGGCTTCATCAACGGAAATTTTTCTGGAAGCGATTCTTTTTCAATTCGCACAAAATCATTCTTTTCATAAAAGCGTAATGCGGCTTGTAATATTTCAACGGTTCCCAAATATAAATCATCGATTTCATTTTCTCGGCAATATTCAATTAAAGTCTCCAACAATTTCTGTGCGATTGCGAATTCTTTTCCTCTAAATTCCTTCTTTACAAACATCTTTCGTATCGCTGCGGCATGGTCATCAAACTTAACTAAGGCTATTGTTCCAACTAATTCGTCATTGATAAATGCGCCCCAAAATCCACCGCCACTAGCATAGTAAAAATTCTGAATATTGAATAAATCCGGCTGGTCTTCTCTTGTAATCGGAACATTGAATTCGTTTATCTGAATGTTTAATATCAAGTCGGCAATGACATTTTCAAACTTGTTTTCTATTGGAATTATTACAGGTTTCATTTTTATTAAAATTTTATTAAACAAAACTACGTAGTTAAATACATAAATGCAATTATTTATGATTTATTTATACTTTTGTTTCTGCCACGAAGGCACAAAGTTTTCTTTTGTCTCTTGCAGATTTTTTTTTATATAATTTCCCGCATAGTTTGTCATCCCGAGGAACGAGGACACGAGCGATAGCGAACTGGCGAAGCAATCTCCGCGAGTAGCTCGACAAAGATTAGGAATTTTGCGTGAGGAGTTTCTTGCGGAGATCCCTCGTTCCTCGGGATGACAAAAAAGAGAGAAAATGCAAGAAAAGCAAAAAACGCACAGAAATTATCGGTACTTAAAAACTAAAATTATCTTATATAACTTATATGGTTTAAAAAATTATGGAAAGAAATCAAAAAGAAGAGTTTCAGGCGCTTCAGGATACTTTATATGTTTTGGGAGGAAAATGGAAACTTCCAATTATCAATTCGATATGCAACGGAAATAATCGTTTTAAAGATATCAAAGAAAGTATTCCGGGTATTACTTCCCGAATGTTATCAAAGGAATTAAAAGATATGGAACTAAATAATTTGGTCAAAAGAACCGAAGATCGCGATGCTTTAGTGCCAATTCTTTATGAATCAACACCGTATTGCCAGTCTTTCGGACCCATAATTTCTGAAATGATCAAATGGGGAATTTCGCATCGAAATCATATTAAGAATAGAGAAGCTTCAAAAAGCTAAATTATTCTTGGGTTTTAGAACTTTTTAAATGTTTGGTGCGCAATCGGCTTAAAAATTCAGGCGTAATTCCTAAATATGAAGCGATATATTGCTGTGAAACACGCTGTGAAATTGACGGATATCGTGTAATAAATTCTACATATTGTTCCATTGCTGTCGATGAAACGGTTTTAAAAAGTCGTTTTTGCAGTTTCGACAAATGCCTTTGGATCATCAAACGAAACATTCTTTCTAAATGAGGTACTTCGTTGATTAGGTTTTCTTTTGATTGTCTAGTCAAAACCAAAAGTTCACAATCTTCTAAAGTTTCAATATACATATCACTCGGCACTTGATCTTCAAAACTCGTAATATCGCTCACCCACCAGTCTTCAATGGCAAACTGGAGCGTTAATTCTTGTCCGTTTCGGTCAATAAAATATTCGCGAATGCATCCTTTATTGATGTAAGCTTCAAAATTGCAGATTTCTCCGGCTTTGAGCAGAATCGTTTTCTTCGGAACCATTCTGAATTCAAGACTTTTTTCAAAGATTTTCACTTCTTCTTTAGAAAGACGCGCAGATCTGGAAAGGTAATCGTGAATTTTCTGAAACATTTTATCTCTTTTTAGGAATTGGCAATAACTTCATTTACAAACAAAAAGTAAATATAAGAGGTTTTAATTATTTCTTGATCTAGTTTAAGAAATGAAATAATTTAATTTTGAAACTTTGTTTCGCTGTAAGCTGTAAGCTTTAGGCTTTAGGTAATAAGCTTTTACAGTCGCACAAAACAACAAACAACAAACAACAAACAATTTAAATGAATGAAATTGCTCTGGCTTTCGCCGAAATTGAAAAACTGATTCCGCAATACCTTCAAATTGAAGAAGATCGACAGATTTCAAACGGAAATGTTGCGGTTTGCATCATCGATGAAGATGGAACTGTGCACGGCAAAATGTACGGAAATGACAAACCGCGTCAAAGACAATCTTATAAAATTGCATGGACAAAAGCAAGTCAGGTTTGGCTAACCGGCGTAAAAACAGGAGAATACGAAAAAATGGTTTTCAACGGAATTTTCGATGAAAATGCAAACGGAATCGAAGCTCCAGATTTAATTGGCTGGCAAGGCGGACAACCGATAACTTTAAAAAATGGTACAAAACTGTCTGTAGGTTTCAGCGGTTTCAGAGGCACAACGGATTTAGAAATTGCTCAAAAAGCTTTTTTTAGGCTTTAAGCTATAGGCTTTAGGCAATAAGCTTTAAAATAATTTACAATTCACAATTTATAATTAACAATTAAAAATGACTTACATAGCAAATACAAACCGTTATCAAAAAATGCAATACCGTCGTTGCGGAAACAGTGGTTTATTATTGCCTGCTCTTTCGTTAGGATTGTGGCACAACTTTGGCGGAATTGACAGCGTTGCTAATGCGCGTGAAATTCTGCATACTGCTTTTAATAATGGTATCACACACTTTGATCTTGCTAATAATTACGGTCCGCCTCCGGGTTCTGCTGAAATTACTTTTGGCGAAATATTCAAACAAGATTTTAAAAATTACAGAGATGAACTTTTGATCTCAACAAAAGCAGGATGGCCAATGTGGGACGGACCTTACGGCGATTTTGGTTCAAAAAAACATTTAATCGCAAGTCTTGACCAAAGTTTAAAGCGCATGGGACTCGATTATGTTGATATATTCTACCACCACAGACCAGATCCAAACACGCCAATGGAAGAAACAATGGCAGCGCTTGATTTAATTGTTCGTCAAGGAAAAGCTTTGTATGTTGGAGTTTCGAGTTACAGCCCAGCTGAAACCGAAAAGGCTTATTCAATTTTAAAAAATTTAGGAACGCCTTGTGTAATTCATCAACCTAAATATTCTATGTTTGAGCGTTCTGTTGAAGATGGTTTATTGGATGTTTTAGAAGTCAACGGAATTGGCGGAATTGCTTTTTCTCCACTTGCACAAGGACTTTTGACCAACAAATATTTAAACGGAATTCCAGAAAACTCAAGAGCTAATGCCAATCGTGGCAACGGCGCAATGGAAAAAGATGCGATTACACCAGAGAATATTGCCAAAGTAAAACGATTAAATAAAATGGCCGAAGAACGCGGTCAGAGCTTGGCGCAAATGGCGTTGGCTTGGGTTTTGAAAGACAAAAGAATCTCGTCGGTAATCATTGGCGCAAGCAAACCAGAACAAGTAATTGATTCTTTAGGCTGTCTTCAAAATACTTCATTTTCAGAATATGAACTACAGACTATCGATCAGATTTTAAGCTAACTACCTAACCAAAAAACCTCAATTATGATTACTAATTTGCCTAAAACATGCCTGACCATCATGTTTTCCGGATTTTTATCTGTCGGTTTGCTGGCGCAGCAAAAAGCCAGTAAAACGACAGAATATAAAAGCGTAACTATTTATGTTACAGCTAAAAATTCGGATAAAAAGTTAACCAAAACCGAAACGCTTTCTTTTACATCAAAGCCACAAACAACAGAGAAAGAAATTGCAGTTTTTGTCGATCCAGCCAAAACCTTTCAAACCTTTTTAGGAATTGGAGGTGCTTTGACAGACGCTTCGGCAGAAGTTTTTTATCAGCTTCCAAAAGACAAACAACAGGAAATCCTGACGGCTTATTATGACAAAGAAAAAGGAATTGGATACACTTTGGCACGCACGAATATGCAAAGCTGCGATTTTTCGAGTGATAGCTACAGTTACATAAAAGATGGCGATAAAGACCTGAAAACATTTGACATAAGCCATGACAGAAAATATCGTATTCCTTTTATTAAAGAAGTTATTGCTAAAGCGGGAGGAAAAATTACGTTGTATGCTTCGCCTTGGAGTCCGCCGGCTTGGATGAAAACCAATAATGATGTTTTGCATGGCGGTACCTTGAAACCAGAATACCACCAAAGCTGGGCTAACTTTTTTGTAAAATTCATCAAAGAATACGAAAAAGAAGGCATCCCAATTTGGGGTTATACGGTTCAAAATGAGCCAATGGCGGTTCAGCGTTGGGAATCTTGCATTTTCACTGCTGAAGAAGAACGTGATTTCATAAAAAACTATCTGGGACCAACGATGCAGAAAGCCGGATTATCAAAAAAGAAACTGATTATGTGGGATCACAATCGCGATTTGATGTATCAGCGTGTGAGTACGGTTTTGGAAGATAAAGATGCTGCAAAATATGTTTGGGGCGTTGGTTATCACTGGTACGAAGATTGGATGAAAGCGGGAATGAATTTTGAGGCTGAACGCCGAGTAGCCGAAGCTTTTCCTGATAAACCATTAATTTTAACGGAAGGTTGTGCTGCCGATTTTGACCAAAAACTATTAACCGACTGGAGTTTTGGAGAAAAATACGGCATGTCGATGATCAATGATTTTAATATCGGAACAGTTGCTTGGACCGACTGGAATGTTTTATTAGACGAAAAAGGCGGGCCAAATCATGTTCAGAATTTTTGCATGGCTCCTATTCACGCCGATTTGAAAACTGGAAATCTTATTTATACAAATGGCTATTATTATTTAGGACATTTTTCTAAATTTATTCGTCCGGGCGCTAAACGAATTGCTTGTAATTCAAGCAGTAATAAGCTTTTATCGACTGCTTTTGTGAATGAAAACAACAATTTGGAAGTTATCGTAATGAATTCAGGCGAAACTGATATTGACTATTTTCTTTGGATAAAAGGAAAAGCGGCGAAAGTAACAAGCGCTGCACATTCGATTGCAACTTTAGAAATTCAATAAAAAAATTAATTCTATGAAAGCACTTTTAATAACGAATATCATTTTACTGAATTGCTTTGTCGGTATAGCACAAACTTCAAAAGCATTAAAACCACAACAGATTCCGGGAAAAATAGAATGCGAATTGTACGATCAAGGTGGCGAAGGCATCGCTTATCATGACACTGATGCTGTAAATAATGGAAGCGGAAAATTGAATCCGGTAAATGGAAATCCGCTGAACGAATTTAGAATAAAAGAAGGTGTTGATATTTCGTATTCAAAAGACGGTGACATTGACAATAATCCGTACAATAAAGTTGAAAGAAGCATTGGCGAACTTTATGTAGGCTGGACAATGCCCGGAGAATGGATCAATTATACCGTTGATGTAAAAAAAACTGGAACCTATAAAATAGGCGTGCTTTATACGGCTAATGGCGACGGCGAAATCAGTATCGATGTAAACGGAAAAGATGCAACCGGAACAATGAAAATCGCTTCTACGCATGATGACAAAGACCCTGTAGATTGGCGACAATGGCACCATTGGAACAGTTCTGAAAATATTGGAACTATTAAACTCCAAAAAGGAAAACAAACGCTTCGGCTTCATATTGTCTCAAACGGAAATATGAATTTTGATTACCTGACTTTTACTGCCCAATAATTTATAATGCCCCGAAAGCTCCCATTACTAACCAAATGGGAGCTTTTATTTTTCTGTTTTGACCTTATTTTCACTTCTCTTTGAAAAAAAATCCAAAAAAAGATGAAAAATAATACCGATTGGTATATATTTGCAGTGTCAAAATGATTTAATCATGAGCAAAGCAGAAAGAACAAAACAATTTATCATCGAACAGACCGCTGCAATCTTTAATATGAAAGGATACAGCGGTACTTCTATGAGCGATATTACAGATGCGACCGGCCTGACAAAAGGAAGCATTTATGGCAATTTTGAAAATAAAGACGAAGTTGCTGTTGCGGCTTTCAAATTCAATGTCAAAAAGCTTCAAGATGCTTTTTCGCAAGAAATTGACAAACAGACAACCTTTAAAGGCAAATTATTAGCGTACCCAAAACTTTATTCGGAATATGCCAATTTAAAAGTAACCAAAGGTGGCTGTCCTATTTTGAATACCGCCACAGAATCTGATGATACGCATCCGGTATTGAAAAAATATGCCGAAAGAACGCTTACTTATTGGAAAGAAAAAATAATGTTTTTCATTAATAAAGGAATTGAAGCAGGAGAATTTAAAGCTAAATCAATTGATGTTGAACGAACTGCCCTAACCATAATTGCCTTAATCGAAGGCGCCATAATGATCAGCAAACTAACCGGAAATTTAAAAGATTTGTCCAATATTATGTCATCTGTCAACAAAATAGTGGATGACTTAGAATAAAGCAGTTTTAGCAATTGCTTTTTTTTATCAACAAAAATATACCGAACGGTATAATTTAATTATGAATTGTGAATTGTTAATTATGAATTTTATTGTAAGGCTCAGCGATCCCGATCCTTCAGGAGAAACCTGAAACTTTAAACTTTAAACAAAAAATCTAAAATCTAAAATCTAAAATAAAAATGACACGATTACAAGTACTTCAAAACCACATTGACAAAGAATTTACAGCATCACCTTCACCTTTTATGCTTTGGATGCGCCCAATCGTTTTAGCGGCCGAAGATGGCAGTGTTACTTTTCAATATGTTGTTCGAGAAGAAATGTCGAATCCGGTGAAATCACTTCATGGCGGTGTGATTGCAGCAATTGCTGATGATTGCATTGGCGCTACGATGTTTTCTTTAAACGAAGAAAACTTTTATACAACAATAAATCTCAATGTGGATTATTTTGCTCCGGCTCGCGTTGGCGATACGATTATTGCCAGAACTTCGATAATCAAAAAAGGCAGACAATTTGTGAATGCCCAATGCGAAATTTGGAACGAACCACAAACCCGATTAATCGCCACGGCCTACTCTAATCTTTTTAAAACCAATATTGTTAAGCAAGAATTATAAAGTTTCAAGTTGAAATGCGAATAGATTTAACCGCAAAGCACGCAATGATTTTGCCTTATTGGATTTGATAAAAACGCAAAGGACGCAAAGCTTTGCAAAAAAAACTTTGCTCCCGACAGCTATCGGGATTGCGTAAACCTTAGCGCCCTTTGCGGTTAAATCACCCGCATTTACTAATTCACAATTCACCATTAAAAAAATGATTCCTTTACAACGCAAACTTTTAATAATCACCGTCATTTTGGCGGCGATTATGGAACTTATTGATATTTCGATTGTCAATGTTGCACTTTCGCATATGAGCGGTAATTTGGGCGCAACGCTGGAAGATACTTCTTGGGTAATTACGGCTTATGCAATTGCTAACGTAATTATTATCCCGATTACGAGTTTTTTAAGCGCTAATCTCGGGCGACGAAACTATTATATTGGCTCGGTAATTTTATTTACTTTTTGTTCTTTCATGTGCGGACATTCATCAAATATCTGGATGCTTGTATTTTTTAGATTCTTTCAGGGAATTGGCGGTGGCGCTTTACTATCAATATCTCAGGTGGTTGTGTTTGAACTTTTTCCGAAAGACAAACAATCAACAGCAGGTGCTTTATTTGGAGCCGGTATTTTCATCGGACCGACAATTGGGCCAACGCTCGGCGGTTATATTACCGAAAATTATGATTGGCCATGGATTTTCTTGATCAATATTCCTATCGGGATTTTAGTTGCCATTTCGTGTATTTTTCTTCTGACGGAACCACCAGTAAAACCTGAAATTGCAAAAGTAGATTGGACAGGAATTGCGCTTTTGGCGATTGGAGTTGGCTCGCTTCAAACCGTTTTAGAAAGAGGCGAAGTCGAAGATTGGTTCGAAACCCGTTATATTGTAGTTTTGACTGTTATTGCCACAATCGCTTTATTAACCTTTATTTATTGGGAATTAACGATCGAAAAACCCGTCGTTAATCTGAAAGTGCTTAAAAGTAAATCTTTGAGTATTGCCGCGATTCTAACATTTGTAACCGGCTTCGGGATGTTTATTTCTATTTATATCAGTCCGGTTGTGGCTCAGCGCCTTTTGAGTTTTTCACCATATCAAACGGGTTTACTGTTGCTTCCGGGCGCATTATTTGCTCTGGTTGCTTTAAAACTCTGCGGTACTTTGCTTCAAAAAGGCGTTTCGCCGGTTATTATTATTGCAGCAGGATTTTTATTGTTCATATATTTTAATTGGCGAATGTCTGAAATAAACTTGAACACCAGCGCTTTTGAAGTTTCAACAGCACTTATTTTCAGAGCTTTGGGAATGGCTTTATTAACGGTTCCGCTGACGATGCTTGCCGTTTCTTCGCTCGATGATAAAGATGTCGGCCAAGGTGCCGCGCTCAATAATATGATGCGTCAATTGGGCGGTTCTTTTGGCGTATCCATCATCAATACCTATATCGCGCACCGTTTTGCCGAACACCGAAATGTTTTGGTTTCAAACGTAACTTTAGATAATATAAAAGCAATGAATCGTCTTAATGGGTATATCAATTATTTTCAGCATCGCGGTTTTCCTTATAATGACGCAAGATCAAAAGCGCTGAAATTAATGGAAAATATAGTAATGAGACAATCTTCTTTGCTAAGTTATAGAGATGCATTTCTGTTTGTAGGTTTATTTTTTGTTCTCACGCTTCCCTTGCTATTGCTGGTAATGAACAAATCTAAAAAGCCAAAACCAAACATTATTCTATCCGATCATTAAAAAAACTTTCAAAAAATTTGTTTTTATGACCAATCGGTCATATATTTGTACCGTTAAATAAGAGCTATCATGGCAAAAGGAGAAGAAACCAGACAATTTATCATAGAAAAAGCAGCACCGATTTTTAATACAAAAGGGATTGCAGCGACTTCTATGAGCGATATTATGGAGGCTACCAAATTGTCCAAAGGAAGCATGTATGTTCATTTTGAAAACAAAGAAGTTCTTGCCTGTGCTGCTGTCGATCATAATATGAAAGTATTAGGCGATAAACTGATTTCTGAAATCAGTAAAAGTAAAACAGCAAAAGACGAATTGTTTGCTTATATCGACTTTTTTAGCAATGCCGTGAATCCGCCCTTAACTGGTGGTTGCCCGTTATTGAATTTCGGAACCGAAGCTGATGATACTAACCCTATTGTAAAAGAAAAAATCAATAAAGGTTGTAATGCCAACCAACAATTATTAGCCAGCAGCGTCAATAAGGGAATTGCCAACGGAGAATTTAATCCAAACTGGAACGCCGAAGAATTTGCGGTAATAATGTTCGCCATGATGGAAGGCGGTCATTTAATTTCAAGAATGTCAGGCAACAACGATAAAATGAAAATCATCTCTAAAACCCTCAAAAATATAATAGAGGAAAACAGCCTCTAATTTTTTTTATTCAAAAAATGACCGATTGGTCATTTCTGAATCACAATAACAATATCAAAAATCAATTTCAATACTTAAAAAGTCAATAAAAGCAATAAAAAAGAATCGAAAAACCAACTCATTCACAATTATCAATTAACAATTCACCATTTACAATTTACAATTATGAAAACAATTTTAATTTCGGGAGCGTCAAAAGGATTCGGGAGAGCCTGGACAGAAGCATTTTTAGCAAAAGGATAAAAGGTAGCTGCAACAGCCAGAAATATTGATACCCTAGCCGACTTAAAAGCGCAATACGGAGAAGCGATTTTGCCTCTTAAACTAGACGTAAACAACCGTTCAGAGTCGTTTGCGGTTGTAGAAAAAGTACAGCAACATTTCGGAACTATAGATATCTTGATCAACAATGCGGGTTATGCTTTAAACGGAGCTGTAGAAGAAGCTTCAGAACAAGAAGCAAGAGCACAATTCGAAACTAATTTCTTTGGTACGCTTTGGTTAACACAAGCGGTATTGCCAATTATGAGAAAACAACAAAGCGGTCATATTATTCAGGTTTCTTCGATTTTAGGAATTGCTACTCTGCCAATAATTGGTTTATACAACGCTTCTAAATTTGCTGTTGAAGGTCTTACTGAAACATTGGCTTCAGAAGTAAAACAATTTGGAATAAATGTTACTTTGGTTGAACCAAATGGTTATGTTACCGATATCTGGGGTAACGGTTTCAACAGCGAAAGCATCCCTGCTTATGACGGAATCAAAAAAGCAATTGCAGAAGGACATGATCCTGATACTTTCGGAAAAACAAGTGCTACAGTTCCGGCAATCATTAAATTAGTCGAAGCCGAAAATCCTCCTTGACGCCTATTTTTAGGAAAGGTTGCTTTGCCATTTGCTAAACAAACCTACGAACAAAAACTAAAAACCTGGGAAGAATGGGCAGATGTTTCTGTCGCAGCTCACGGTTAATTTGATTTCTGATTTAATTGAAAAAGCGAGAATTCTGTATAGAAAGTCTCGCTTTTTTTATTCTAAAACTTGATTGCAATTTTCCCAATCGTTCTCCCCGACTCTAAAAGCTCATGCGCTTTCTTTAGGTTCTCAACTGTTAATCCGTTTAAAGTTTGGTTTAAAGTGGTTTTCAAAATGCCTTCATCAAGCAAATCGGCCACTTTATTTAAAATATGATGCTGTTCGATCATATCATCGGTCTGAAACATTGAGCGTGTGTACATCAATTCCCAAGAAAAAGAGACACTTTTGCTTTTCAAACTGTTTAATGCAATAGGGTTGCTACTTCCGGTAATTGAGGCAATATGTCCTTGAGGTTTAATCAATTCAGTCATAATGTCCCAGTAAGCATTGGTATCGACAAAATCCAAAATAAAATCAACATGTTCAAAACCTGCTTCTCTAACTGCCGAAATAAGATTTTTATGATCTACCACATAATCAGCTCCTTGTTTTTTACACCAATCTATTGTTTCAGGACGCGACGCTGTTGCAATAACGGTTAATCCGGCAATTTTCTTGGCTAATTGAATGGCAATTGAACCTACTCCACCTGCTCCTCCAATAATCAAAATTGATTTTCCTTTGTCTCTTTCAGCACTGATTCTGATGCGGTCAAACAAAATTTCCCAAGCTGTCAAAGCTGTCAACGGAATCACTGCAGCTTCTTCAATACTTAATGATTTTGGTTTTCTGCCTACAATTCTTTCATCAATAATCTGATATTCAGCATTGCTTCCTTGTTTGGTAATATCTCCAGCATAATAAACGAGATCGCCAACTTCAAACAAAGTTACTTTTTCACCAACGGCTTGTACAATTCCAACAGCATCCCAACCAATTATTTTTGGTGTTTCCAATACTGTATCTTTTGCGCTGTTTTGGCGAATTTTAAAATCGACTGGATTTACTGAAATCGCATCAATTTTTACTAATAAATCGCGCGCGCCAGGAACTGGTTTTTGAGTTTCAAATTCTATAAAACTTTCTTTTTCTGTTATGGGTAGTGATGTTTTAAATCCGATTGCTTTCATCTTCTTTTAATTTTTAATTAAAATATACTAACAAAGATACGAGCTGTTTTTATTGTACGGGTTGTATATTTTTATACAATATTGGTAGAAATTCTGCAGTTTTATTTAAACACATAGAGACATAGGTTTTTCTTTCTGCTGAAAAGGTAAATTTAAAAAAAACTCGTTTTTTAACACATAGCTTTGCGGGTTTCTTTGCGAAGGACTTTGTCAAAGTTTCAAACTTTGACAAAGCTTTAAGCAACAACTATGTTTATTAAAACAAGTGAAACGCCTTTACAGACAAAGTAAAGCTATGTTTCTATGTGTTTAAATAAAAAAAATCATTACCTATTCAAATCTTTTTCAAGTGTAAATAATTGAATTTCAAATACTTCATTTTTATTCAATTTAAAATTAAAAATATTTTCAACTTTTTTTAAATAATGCAAAATCCAAGGTTCAAATTTTATCGTAGGTAAGGATAAAAAAGGCGAGAATTAAGGTGCTGACTATCGTTTGTTTTATTAAATTTTAAGAAGTTACAGTTTGGAAAAATTAGAAATTGAAAGATTAAAAAAATCTTTACATTATTTGAAGAGTAAACAAAGGGAATTGAAAAGGCATGATGAAAATGAAATCCGAAGTTTTGAATCGATTATTAAATATCAAAAAAATTACATGGTGGAACAATACAAATTATTGTATTATGAACCATCAATCAAACAAGAAATCAAAAACACCGAAATTTTCATCGGCAACGTACAGAAAATTATAGACCAGTATTCTTAAACTGTTTACAAGAATTTAATTAGGATTATTCTTGAATTAGTGTTTTTAATTTTTTCGATATTTAAAATCTGAGTACAAATTCTAAACACATAGAAACATAGATTTTTTTGTGTTGAAAAGGTGAATTAAAAAAACTCGTTTTTTTAACACATAGTCAGCATAGTTTGTCATCTCGACGGAGGAGACTCGAGCGATAGTGAACAGGCGAAGCAGATCACACGCGGGATTCGACAAAGATTGGCGGCATACAGTGTAGAGTTTCTTGTGTGATCTCTCCTCCGTCGAGATGACAAAATTGTGGCAAGCTACGTTTCTATCTGTTTAAATAAAACTCTAACTTTGTTAGAAATAAATGCGTCACAAAAATGAATATCCGAAAAGCCACACTATCAGATTCAGAACAAATTGCTCCTATCCTATTGCTGGCAATGGAAGATATCATCTATAAGTTTCTTAAAAAAGAAGATTACGCTGCCGCGAAAGATTTCCTGCAGTATTTCATTGGAAGGGAAAACAATCAATATTCCTTTCAAAATTGTTTTGTTGCCGAAGCTGATAATGAAATTATTGGCGCTGTAAATATTTACAATGGAGCTGATTTAGAAGCTTTAAGAACTCCAATTATTGAATACGTCAGAAAACATTTTAATCCTGATTTTGATCCCGAATTAGAAACAAAACCGGGCGAATTCTATATCGATTCTTTGGGCGTAAATCCAAAATATCAGGGGAAAGGCATTGGCTCAAAACTGCTTCAGTATTTGATTGAAGAATTTGTTGCCAAAAACAATCAGACTTTAGGATTATTGGTCGATGAAGATAATCCGCAAGCAAAAAAACTCTATTTAAACCTCGGATTTCAATCTGTTGGTAAAAAAACTTTAGTCGGAAAAACGCTGGAACACTTGCAAATACAAGCAAAGTAAAATATTTTTCTTTTTTTTAAAAAATTTGTCCAATTCTGAAACTTCAGTTGTCATTAGGGTATAAACAATTAAAATTATACAAAATGGAAACTAGAATTAATGTATTCGAAAAAGGTCAAAAAGCAATCTCAACATTATTTGGAATTAGCGGTTATTTGAAAAAATCAGCTCTTGAAAGATCACTTTTAGAATTAATCGAATTTAGAATTTCGCAAATCAACAATTGCGCGTATTGCATTGATATGCACACAAAAGAAGCGATTGCACATGGCGAAACAACGCAACGTTTATTTGGTTTGAGTGCTTGGAGAGAAACTCCGTATTTTACAAAACGTGAAAGAATTGGTTTGGCTTACGCAGAAGCAGTAAACGCCTGTGATGTTCCAGATGAAATCTACAATATCGCAAATGCCGAATTTTCTGAAGAAGAATTAATTGATCTTACGCTTGCCATTGGGACAATTAATATCTGGAATCGCATGAACATTGCTTTTGCAAATACTCCAGGAACATACAGAGTGGGACAATTTGGATAAATAAACCGAGCTGTTTTTATATTTGGTAAAAACACTAAATTTATAAACAGTTAGTGAAATTAGTTTTAACACATAGAAACATAGCTTTTCTTTGTCTATAAAGGCGTTTCACTTGTTTAAATAAACATAGTGTATACAATCTTGTCATTCTGAAGAACGAGGAATCTCTCCAAGAAACTCTACAAAGATTGGCTCCTCGTTAAGGAGTTGCTTGCGGAGATTCCTCGTTCCTCGGAATGACAAACTTTGATAATAACTACTTATTTTTAGAAAATCATTAAAACGCATCAAAATGAACGAATTCATATTAATTTTCAGAAGAGATTTTACAACAAAAGAACTTCAGCCTTCTCCCGAAGAATACCAACAGCATTTACAGCAATGGCAAAACTGGTTTGGAAGCTTGGCTGCACAGGATAAACTGGCAAGACCTTTACAACGCTGGGACGGAAAAGGAAAACTAGTAACTTCAAATAAAGGAATCACAGATGGCCCTTTTGTTGAAATCAAAGAATCTATTGGCGGTTTGATCGTTATTAAAGCCAAAGATTATGACGAAGCTGCCACAATCGCGCAAGGTTGTCCGGTTTTGGATTTTGGAGGCAATGTTGAAATTAGAATGGCGGTTTAGAATAATTATGAATTGTGAAATGTGAAATGTGAATTGTGAGTTGTGAATTGTGAGTTGTGAATTGTGAAATGGAAGATCAAAATGAAGATTTATTTCATTTTTTTTTACTCCTACTAATCACCTTTTTACTATTTACTATTTACTATTTACTATTTACTATTTACTATTTACTATTTACTATTTACTATTTACTATTTACTATTTACTTTTCACATTTCGCTTTTCACTTTTCACTTTTCACTTTTCACTTTTCACATTTCACTTTTCACTTTTCACTTTTCACAACAACTCAAAATTTTGGAAAAAGAACTTATACCCAATTTATTTAGGACGGAATATCAGAAGATTGTTTCAGTGCTTTGTAGTCTTTTTGGCATTCATCATATTGAAATTGCCGAGGATATTGTGAGCGACACGTTCTTGGCTGCTACTGAAACTTGGGCTATAAAGGGAATTCCAGAAAATCCGACGGCTTGGCTGTATACTGTGGCGAAAAATAAAACCAAAAACCATTTTAAGCGAACTGATATTTTTGAAAAGAAAATAGTATCTGAAATAAAATATAATTCACCATTGGATGGTCAGGAAATGGAAATCGATTTGTCTGAAAAGAATATTGCCGACAGTCAGCTGGCGATGATTTTTGCGGTCTGTAATCCGTGTAATTCAAATGAGGCACAAATTGCATTGGCGCTGAATTTATTATGCGGTTTTGGAATTAGCGAAATATCAGATGCTTTTTTGTCGAATAAAGAAGTGATTTACAAGCGTATCAATCGTGCAAAAGAAAAACTCAAAGAAGAAAATATTAAAATCGAAAGTCCGAATGTGGCTGAAATTTCAGAACGAATTGCTACGGTTTTAAAAACAATCTATTTACTTTATTCTGAAGGCTACTACTCGACTTCACAAAACGCTACATTACGAAAAGATCTTTGTGCGGAAGCCATGCGTCTAACTTATTTATTGATTCAGAATCAAACAACTAATTTGCCTGAAACAAATGCATTAATGGCGCTGATGTGTTTTCATTCGTCGAGATTTGAAGCGCGTACGTCAGAAAACGGTGAAATTATTTTGTACCAAGATCAAGATAAAGCACTTTGGAATCAGGAATTAATTGATCGCGGCACTTATTTCTTAGGAAAATCTTCTATCGGAAACACGCTTTCAAAATACCATCTTGAAGCCGGAATTGCCTATTGGCATACACTGAAAAGCGATACCTCGGAAAAATGGAAACATATTCTGGAGTTGTATAATCATTTGATTATTTTAGAATATTCTCCCATTGTGGCTTTAAACAGGACTTACGCATTATCAAAAGCCATTGGTAAACAAGAAGCTATAATTGAAGCAGAAAAATTAAATTTGGCTGAGAATCATTTCTATCATTCACTGCTAGGAAATTTATATACTGAAATTGATAATTTGAAAGCAATTCATCATTTTGAAACGGCTCTTAAACTAGCCAAAACAGTTTCGGATAAAAATATTATCAGCAAAAACATTTCGAATCTTTCTTTTTGAGGTTCAGAGGTACAATGGTGCAAAGGAACAAAGGTTTTCTCTTGAAAATACTAAACCCGACAGGTTTTAAAAACCTGTCGGGTTTACTTAATAATAAAAATAAAAAAATGTCCAAATGAAAAAAATATCATTATCAAATGCTGGTTTTATTTTAAGAATCTTTCTAGGAATTACAATGCTTTCTGCCGTTGCTGATCGTTTTGGTTTTTGGGGAGCGCCGGGAGCGCCGGGAGTTGCATGGGGAAATTGGGAGAATTTTATTGCTTATACCCAAACGCTGAATTCTTATGCCAGTAAATCGGTTGCTGAAGTTTTGGGCGCATTAGCTACTTTTTGCGAAGTTGCCTTTAGTATACTTTTGATTATTGGTTTTAAAACCAAATATGCTGCACTTGGAACAGCCGGATTAATGTTGCTTTTTGCATTAAGTATGGCTTTTTCAATTTCTATAAAAGCGCCTTTAGATTATTCTGTTTTTACCAGTTTTGCAGCGGCTTTAACACTTTCTGCAATTGATAGAACTTCTTTTTCTTTGGATTAGGTGCAAAGGGACAAAGGTTCAGAGGGACAGAGGTTTCTTTTTCGTGAAATAGTAAACCCGACAGGTTTTAAAAACCTGTCGGGTTTCTTGCGTTTAAGTCTAAGGGAAAAACCTTTGCAACTTTGCCCCTCTGAACCTTTGAGCCTCATTCAAAAGAGTACAATTTTACCCTCTGAATTTCATAATCATCAACGGCAATTCTTATGTGTCGGCCTTGATGTGTTTGATCTCCGTTAAAATGTCGAATGGTTTTCCAAACTCCGTTTTCAAAAATTCCTTGATCTGTTTTTAAGATTCCGGCATTGAGTTCTTTATTTTTTAAAGGTTTAAAAGTAACCACAATTCCAGAACCGGAAATATAGAATTCGTCGGGAGCAATTTCTATGACAATAGCACTTGTCATTGGCCAAACTTCGGCTTTTGCACCATCTGACCAATTCAAAGTATAGTCATGTTTGAAAGTGAATTCATAATTCCCCATTTGAATAATTTGCAACTGATTTTCTTTGTCTAATAAAACACCATCAATTTTCCCTTGTCCTTTATTAGCTTCAATTATTGGAGTTAATTGTTTAACTAATTCGTAAATTTTTCCGAGTGGCTCTTTTTTTGCATCAGCAACCGATTCAATTGAAAAAGGCGAAAAACCAATCGCTTCATAATGACCAATTGCATATAACCCTTTAAAGGGCGCGGTGTTATCAAAACGATGTTCTGGAATAAACAACGGATCACCCTGACTCGTAAACAAATCGTTCCAATGCTTAAAATTAGGATTATAGAAATCAGGCGAAAGAAAATCAATTGCAGTTCCAGCTGCTTTCCAAACATCCATCAAATGTGGCAACGGTCCTGCACTCGGATATTCGCCCGGTTTCTTTTCTGGCGCGTTCAAAGCGGCGTTTACAAACATTGGTAACGCATAAGCCTCTTTTCCTGCTCTGGCAACTTTATTGGCAAACTCTGAAAAGTACCAAGCCATGAAAATTTCGTCGGTTTGAATTCCTTTTCCGAAAACTTGTTCCCAATTTCCTTTGGTTTTAAAACCATTTTTCTTCCAAATTTCCAAAAACTCAGGAACTAATTTTTCCTTGTTTTGTTGAAGATATTTCAAGAACTCAGACGGAACTTCTTTTTGAAAAGCTGCATTTGCCATCGGACAATAATCTCTGGCAGTTGGCAACATTCCGATTTCATTTTCAACCTGAATCATGATCACAGTCTGCTCTTTTTGATCGAAATCTTTGATGTGTTTCATTAATTTCTGAAAAGCATTCACATCGGCCATTAAATTATTTTCGCTGAAAGGCGTCAGAATTTCATGGCTTTTATTTTTATCGTCTTTGATTCTAGGATATTTCTTCTGATTTAATTTTACCCATGTCGGGGCGTGACTTGACATGCTGTTTTTCCATGAGCCAAACCATAGAAAAACCAGTTTTAAATTCTCCTTTCTGGCTCTGAGAATCAAATCATCGACTAAAGAAAAATCAAATTTGCCTTCCTCCTGCTCGATCAATTCCCAATAAATTGGCGTGAGTACGGTATTTAAATTCATATCAGTAAGTTTGGGCCAAATTGGCTCCATACTTTCCATAGAGGTTGCTGAAGAATTTCCTAATTCTCCTCCCCGAATTATAAAAGGTTTTCCGTTCACAATTAATTGCGTTTTATTTCCTTTTTTTTGAAGATTCGGAAATTTTTCTTGAGAAAATCCAAACTGAAGAAACATTATAAAAAGCAGAAAAAATCTCTTTTTTAGAAAATACAGCATGCTGATTATTTTAAAAATTTATGAAAACAAATAATCCATGCACAAACCCGAAACCGAGTTTGTGTCATGGATCACTTCAAACTAAAAAATTACTTTTTACCCGTAGTGTGAAACTATTTTCAACACATAGAAACATAGTTTTCAGAAGGTTTTAAAAAAGGCGTTTCACTAATTCAAATTCACATAGTTCAGCTATGTGTAGAAACTTGTTTCTTTTGACCTCTTTTCTTCAACACAAAAATCTATGTTACTATGTGTTAAAGTATCTTTTTTATTTCACCCAATGCGTTATTTTTTAACTAACTCACCAGAAAAACCAATACTTACATCTTTTCCTGCAAGTCCGTCAGCAGTTCCTTTGTATGCATGTTTGCGAACATAATTTGCATCCCAAAGGTTTGGAGACTCATTAGGAAGCCAGTATTCGTGTTCTTTAACACTATCTGAAACACCCCAAATTGTAATTCCGTATTGCTGTGCTGCCGGAATGTATTTTTTGTACATATCGATAACATATTGGTACATTGCCGCTTGCGAAGCTTGTTGTTCAACTGTTGGTGTAGCAGTTCCTAATCTGATATCCAGCTCTGAAATTTTAATCAGTTTTCCTGAAGCCGCTAGTTTTTGGAACATCTGAACAATTTTGTCTTTGTCGGTTGTTAGCGAAATGTGCATTTGAGTTCCGATTCCATCTACTGTTGCACCTTTGCTTTCAATATATTTTACGTATTCGATCAATCCGTCGCATTTGTCTAATCTTGATTCAAGGTTGAAATCGTTGATGAAAAGCTTGTCTGTCGGATTTCCATTTGCACGAGCTAATTTGAATGCTGTAACCGCATAATCTTTTCCTAGATATTTAACCCAAGAGAAATAATCTGTTGCCGTATCGCCTTCATTTCCACTTCTTAACATTCCGTCTTCTTTCATTGGTTCATTTACAACATCCCAAGAGAAAACACTTGTTTTATAGTGATTCATCATTTTCGTAATCCAATCTGTCATGGCATTACCAATGATAGTTGTTTTTTCTGCATCGGTTTTATCGATATTAACCGGTGGCGTTGCTCCTCCGCTTGACGTTCCATCAGAAACTACAACATTATCGATGTAATATGTTCCTGCTAATAAACCTAAATCGAAGTTAAAACCTGTTTCAGTTCCCGCAGCCGTTATTTTCCATTCAACTAATTTCCAAGTTGGAGAAGTTGCTTGATTTCCTTGATATTGTGCAGCTCCTCCTGTTGATGAACAACGTACAGATCCAGTAGCATCGGAACGAATCATGTATGAAATTGTGTAGTTTTTTCCGGCTGTTAATGTTGATGTGAAATCAGCATGAATCTGTGTTTTCCATTCTCCGCCTGAATTATCAGTTGCATTTACTACTTTCATAGCACCGTTTCCTTCGTAAGCATTTGCTGCTCCAGCAAGACTTAAAGCATCGGTTGCGCCATTATATTTTGACCATCCGGTAAGATCAGTGTTGAATTTACCATTGGCAACCAAGTTAGTAACTCCAACTGGCGCGTCTAAATCAACAACCGCAATTGTATTCACGTCAATTAAATACGTCACATTTGGCAAGTAGCCTAAATCTAAATTAAACTGAAAACTTGTACTTCCTGCTTTGAAATCGGCTGGAGCCAATTTAATTTTTACCTGTTGCCAAGTTGATGTTGTAGCAAAAGCTTCTGTCCAAGCGCCTCCTGTTGCGTACCAATCCTTATATGGATATTGGTTTGTTAAAGAGCCATTAAACGAAATACGCCCTTTTCCAGCAACATCTGATTTAATGTAAAATGAAATTTCATAGTTATGAGCAATATTTACAGGGACATTTGGCGATGTCAACTGTAAATTATAAGGCGCCGAAGAAGTTGCGCTTGATTGCAGCTGAATTGCCTGAGAAGTACTCGTAAGCCCAGAATTTGCCACAATGTTGATTCCTTTTCCTGGGTTATTTCTTGCCCAGTTTGCAAAAGTTCCTGTCTTTAAACCCGCAACATCTAAAGTATTAGTACCACTTGAACCCGGAATTACAGTTGGTGCAATAATGCTGTTCAAATAACTTGCATTTTGGTTCGAATGCCAGACTAAAGTATGTCCAAAAACTCTTAAACCTGCTTCTTTTGTTTTGGCGATAAAAGCATCCATTGTCGCGAAGTTAATTTCTCCTTTTGAATTCACCATTGCGCCGTGTTTCATTTCATAACCCGGCGTTACTTCGTCAAAATTTTCATTTACAATTTTGCGGTAAGCGGCGTCGTTCATGTACAAATCTGCTCCAATTCCGTTTCCTAGAACGAAATTGGTGTAGTTTTTTAATGGCTCGTAACGGCTGATTTTTTCAACTAATTCTAATGGAAGCTCTGCGCCAGTTACAGCACCATGCTCCGGATCTTTTTCCCAGTCCATTAAATTATCATCGCAAGACGACAAAAGTATTAAAGACAAGGCAGCTATTGGAAGTATATTTTTATATTTCATTTTGATGCTATTTTAGTTAAAATCGTTATAAACTGGCGTGTTCAAAGAAACTATTCTCCAGTTGTCTGTGTACACTCTTACAGAAGTTGCTTTGGCTGCAAATTCGACTTCGCTTGCAGTTCCTGTTACATCTTTAAGCTTCACATTTGAGTTTTCGAAATAGATTCCGAAGTTCTGATAAGTTGCTGCTTCGCGGAAAGCCAAAACAGTTTCAAATGTATATGCATCTTTAGACCAAGCGTAGAATTTGTTCAACGGAATCGTAACTGTTTTCCAGCCTGTTGTTTTAAAATCAACTGATTTTCCATCAACAATCCACGGAACATAATTGTAAACAGCACCAGCCCATTCTCCTCCATTAAAATTATTGATCATACATATTTTTAAGAAACCAGAATCTTTCCAAGCATCTGGAACATAAACATCAAATTGAAATGCAACTTTGTCCAATGGCGTACTTGCCGGAATATAAGGCGTCAATTGCGCTCTCCAATTATCTACTCCGTTTCCTGCTGTCCAAACTTCTGAAAGGCGATTTTTTCCAGCATCAAAAGAAGCGATACGAGCCGGACGATGCGGTACATATTTTCCTTGAGAAACATTCCCTGTTCCAATTGCAGCCGATTCTAAATCTGTTGGCTGAATCATACTTGTACTTGTTCCCCAATATCCGTGTTGTCCTAGTCCGTCAAAATTTAAAAGGACTCCTTTTTTAAAGTTGAAATAAGCAGGAGAATAAACGCCTCCGTTTGAACCTTCAACAAATAATGAACCTCCATTGTCCGAAACGCCGTTTGGCATTGCAACTGTAAAGAATTCTCCGTCAGGATCTGAAACAATTCCGGTTGTAACGGTAACGTTTCCTGGGAAAACTACTTTTTTAACTTCGGTCAAACCAGAACCTGAAACGGTAATAATTTCACCAGGATTAGGCATTGTATTCGAAATATCTGTGATTGCAGGTTTTCCTGAACGAATATCAAAATTGAAAGTCGTTTCAGTATTATCATTTACAAAACGAATCGTATTTCTTACAGCAGGATCGGCATCAATTGTTGGTGTATCAGATGAAACGCTCAGAATCATCGAATTATCAGAAACAAAAACAACATTAAAATACGTTGAATACCCGTTTATAAAAACTCTTCTTAATCCCGTAAATCCAGAACCTTCAATACGCAATGTTTGTCCTAATCGGGCAAAAGTCACTTCTCTGTCAGGAACAGATGAATTTACATCTTCCAGAAATACTTTGCTTATCACTATTTGTTTACTCGCGCCGTCATTATTATCACAGGCAGTAAAAAGCATGCTAAAAACCATCATCCCAAGAAATGCGATGGGTGCCCAATACTTTTTATTTAAAATATATTTCATATAATCTTCTTTTAGATTTATTATTTTCAGTCTGATTAGAATAAGTCTTTGATTTTTTCTTCTGTAAATTGATACGGAACCGGATTTTCTCTCAACAACGGATTCTGAACCAATTCTGATTCTGGATAAGGAAGCAAGAAAATCGTTGCATCAATTACTCCAATCGAGCGCGAACTGTTGCTTTTTGAAGCATCAATTGAAACTGTATTTGTTGCAGTATCATATAAAATTGGTACGATAGTTCCTCTATTTTGAGCCGTTACATAATTTATTACTTCCTGTTGTTTGTAATACGATCTGCGAACTAAATCATACCAATATTGACCTTCCATACATAATTCTACTCTTCTTTCGTGAATAATATCAGCATATGTCAAAGTTGCTTTTGGATCAAGTCCAGCACGCTGACGAAGCAAGTTTACACCGCTGATCGCCAATGCATCTGCAGTTGAAGCATTGTTTCCTAAAGCCGCTTCTGCATAATTCAAATACACTTCGCCTAAACGCAGCATGTAAGTATTCAAGCCTGAGTTCATACGCGTTGTTTTTGAATTGTCTTTTGTAGAACCAACAACACCTTTTTTCACTGTCAAGAAATCTTTTGAGTGATCAACTGTATAACCGCCGTTTGATTTGTTTATTTCTGGGTAAAAATCGTCATCACCCATCCAAGTTGCTTTACGGCGTGCGTCTTTTGACTCATATTCTTTCAGAACATCATATGAAGCTCTTGTCCAATAACCCCAAGCTGCATCGTCGCCCGTAATATCAGAACCTAATGCAAAATAGGCTTGTTGTGTATTGTTTACTCCGTAATCTCCGTTTGGAACCCATTGAAGCGCAAACATCGATTCTGTATTATTGTTATTGTCAATTTTGAATAAATCAGCATAATTTGCCATTAATTTATATGGTCCAGAATTGATTACTTTTTCAGCTGCTTTTTTAGCCAAATCAAGATATTCTTGTTTTCTAGTTCCGCTGTTTGGATTATCGCTCACACCAGAAAAAGACAAATAAACACGAGAAAGCATTCCGAAAGCGCTGTATCTTGTCAAACGTCCTGCTTGTCCAGCCTGCTCAGGAAGATATTTTGCAGCAAATTCTAAATCGCGAATCGCAAATTCATAAACATCTTTCATAGGGCTTTTGTTCACAATTGGGTTTTTAACCAATTCTCTCGGGTCAGTTGTAATAATCGCATCGCCCCAAAGTGAAGCCAAGTACCAATAAGCCGTTCCTCTCATAAAACGAGCTTCGGCAATGTATTTGTTTTTGATTGCCGTACTTACGCTGCTGTCTGAAATACCGTTTATAACGTTATTTGACTGTTGTACAACATTGTATAAAGATCCCCAAGCCGAAACTAAAGGTCCTGTCAATCCTGTTTCAGATAAATCGGTAAAAGGATAAACGTAGTCAGAATACGGAGCGTACAAATTGTCTGAGCGTCCGTCGCCTAAACCATAGTAAAATTTATCGTTGAAATCGAACCAAACTTTATTGTAAAGTGGTCCAGTCGCAGCTTGAAAATCGGCCTCCGACTTATAAAAATTTTCTTTTGTAATTTGATCTTGGGGTTCAACATCTAAAAGATCACTGCAACTAGTCCAAACAAATGGTAATGCGATCAAAAGAACCGAGTATAATATTTTTTTTGTTTTCATTGTCTGCAATATTTTAGAAATTAACATTTAATCCAAGTGTTGTAATCATTGGCGAAGGATAACGTCCGTTGTCAATACCTGTTAAAAGTGCATCTTGGTTTAGCGAACCCACCTCAGGATCATACCCTTTATATTTCGTAAATGTTAAAACATTTTGAGCATTTGAATAAATTTTGATATTCGAAATTCCGTATCTAGAATACAATTTCTGTGGAAGATTATATCCGATAGAAATATTCTTAACGCGTACATACGAACCATCTTCTACAAATCGGTTGCTGAAACGGTAATTTGATGATGAAGAAGCAGATGATGCTGCAATTCTTGTCATGTAAGGATCGCCGCCAACAATGTGTACGTTACGGTAATCGTTTGGTCCTGTTGGGTCAATCAATTCTAATTGTGCATAACCTAAAGCCGATGTCAATAAGTTTGTATTTTCTCTAGGATTTTCCAACCAACGTCTTTGGTAGTTTACAACGTCATTTCCATAAGAACCTGTCAGCAAAATACTAACATCAAAACCTTTGAACGAAAATGAGTTATTGATACCGAAAGTAAAATCAGGATTTGCGTTACCAATATAATCACGGTCTTTTTCGTTAATTACACCGTCTTTATTGACATCTTCAAAAATATAATCACCAATCCAAACGCCGTTTTCACCAATTTTCATTCCTTCTGGCAAAGCGGTTGGCTGCACTACTCCGTTTTTATCTTTATAATAGAAATCAGTAGCGTTTTCAAAACGTCCAATTACTTTATATCCATAGAATTGACCAATTGGCTGTCCAACTGCAGTACGTGTCACAACAGTAACATCTGAACCTTGTTGAATACTTTTGTTCAAAATTCCGGTTTCTGTATTCAATGAAAGTACTTTGCTTCTGTTCATTGAGAAAGTAACATTTGTTCTCCAAGAAAAATCTTTTCTGTCCATGTTTAAAGTATTCAGAGTAAACTCAATACCTTTATTTTCAAGCGAACCAACATTTACCCAAGGAGATGAAGTTGAACCTTGTCCTGTTGTACCAACATACGCTGGAAGAGGCAATTGCAAAAGAAGATTATCTGTCTTTTTATAGTAAACATCTGTAGTCAATTCGATTCTGTTATTCAAGAATCCTAAATCAAGACCAACGTTTGTTTGGCTTGAAGTTTCCCATTTCAAATCTTTGTTCGCTGTATTTGCTGCCAAAAGTCCAGTTCCCCAATTTGTTGCCGAAGCATTGTAAGTTGATGTATAAGCGAAGTTTGGTACGTTTTGATTACCTACTTCTCCCCAACCCAAACGCAATTTCATGTTGTTGATTACTTTGCTGTCTTTTAAGAATGCCTCATTTGAAACTTTCCAAGCCAATGCAGCTGATGGAAACCAGCCCCATCTGTTATCTTCTGTAAATTTAGAAGAACCGTCACGACGAATTGTTCCTGTTACTAAATATTTATCGTTGAAAGAATAAAATACTCTCGCAAAATAAGAGCTTAGTCCGCTTGTGTTGCTTCCGTTTGAGTTTTTAGCTGTTGTAGCGTCGCCGGCATTCAAATCAGTTGCGCCGTTTGTCAAATATCCAGAACGGTAGCCGTAAAGATTTTCCCAGTGTGATTCCTGCATTTCCTGAGAAAGCATTGCGTTGATAGTGTGTGAACCAAACGTTTTATTGTATGTCAAAATATTGTTCCAGTTCCAATAATCGCTGTTTGATTTTGTTCTTGTTCCTTCGCGAACGTCATTTACAAGCGCACCAAAAGTATATGATGGGCTAAATGTGTAGTTGTTTGCAAAACTATAATCTACAGAGTATTGTGATTTGAATTTCAAGTCTTTAGTAAAACTGATTTCAGCATACGTACTTGCTCTCATATTATAGTTTATGTTATGATTGTCTTTGATTGACGCTAATCCAATTGGGTTGTTTTGTACGAATTCCGTTGTATCTGGACCGTCAAAAGTTCCGTCAGCGTTACGAACTGCAACGTTTGGAGTTTGTTTAAGCGCTGTTAAAATCAAAGAATCATCTGTAACGGTTGTTTTTTGGTTTGTCTTGCTCAATGCAAAATTCACTCCCACTTTAAAATAGCTTTTTACCTGAGAATCGATAACACCTCTTAAGTTAAAACGGTCAAAACCAGAACCTATCGCAATACCTTCTTGGTCTAAATAGCCAATTCCCAATGCATAAGTTGTATTGTCTGTACCCCCAGAAGCAGATAAATTATAACTCTGCATCAAAGCAGTTGTAAAAAGTTCTTTTTGCCAATCCGTTCCTTCTCCTAATAAATCAGGTCTGATGAAGGTATTGTCACGCTGCACAATTCCTAAATCAGCACGTGTATTTTTAAGTATTCCATATTCTTGTAAATTAAGCAAATCCAAGTGTTTCGGAATTTCCTGCCAACCTACATAGCTATCAAAATTAAGCGCCATGTCTCCTTTTTTGCCACGTTTCGTTGTAATGATGATTACCCCGTTTGCCGCTCTTGATCCGTAAATTGCGGTTGCAGAAGCATCTTTTAAAACATCCATCGAAACGATATCATTCGGATTGATTGATGCCAACGGATTTGACATTAGTGCACTTGCAGTACCGTCAATAATTACACCGTCGATTACATATATAGGTTCATTTGATCCATTAAGTGAACTGATTCCACGAATACGAACTGAAGAGCTCGCTCCCGGCGCACCACTGTTTGCCTGAATTTGAACCCCGGCTACACGCCCTTGCAAAAGCTG
The DNA here is from genome assembly GCF_007341385.1 of Flavobacterium daemonense. GTDB lineage: Bacteria > Bacteroidota > Bacteroidia > Flavobacteriales > Flavobacteriaceae > Flavobacterium > Flavobacterium daemonense. The sequence goes on along the minus strand of NZ_VJYD01000001.1, from coordinate 33,211 downwards.
ATCAACTGTCGTAGTAACTGATTCTGCTACTGCTTTACTTGAAATAGATGAAATCGCACCAGTCAAATCACCTCTTTTCATCGTTCCGTACCCTACTACAACAACTTCTTTCAAGTCATTTGAATCTTCTTCAAGGGTAATATTTATTTTGGTTTGATTTCCAACCGTTACTTCTTTGGTTTTGTATCCAATAAAACTGAAAACCAAAACTCCGTTTGATGGCAATGTTGAAATCGTATAGGCTCCATCAAAATTTGAAACTGCATTGACGTTTGTTCCCTTCAGAACGATATTAACTCCTGGTATTGGTCCATTTGCATCTGAAACTACTCCAGATACGGTGGTTTGTGCATTTACCGCAGCAGAAAATACGAACATCAGGAATAGGAGCCCTAGATTTTCAAAGTATTTCCATTTGCTTTTAGTAATTAAATAGTTAGTCATAAATGGTTGATTTAATTAGTTAATAGTATGGTTAGTTGGTTATTTTTTTTAAACACTTATTAGGACTTTATTTGAATCATAATGAAAGCCAAAATAAATCTTTGTTTGAACAAATATATATAAAATACAACAACACACAACCGGTTGTGCAATTTTTTTATTTGAATAATTAAAAAAATTATAGTTTAAAAAATACATAATGCAAATTTTATGATAAAATTTTGAATTTTTAACAATTGAAGCATGAGTAATAACGAAAACGTTGTAGATAAATTTATGTTTTGCCAAAAAAACTAAAAAAAATACAAAAATTAAATTTTACTTTTTTTTGATTTTCCACTTACAAGATTATCATAGAGTAAACTGTAAGTAAACTTAATGTTCTTTGAGCGCATCATTGCAAATTAATGCTTCGCTATTTTATTCAGAAAAATTAACACAAATGAACAATCGGTTGCTTACAAAAACAAAAAAACTCCCGTAATACAATCTTACGGGAGTTTTTTCTTTGCTTTAAATAAGTTTATGAAGTCAGTAATAATCTAGGGATTAATTACTTAAATATTCTGTTCTTTTTTATTTTCTATCTGAAGATTCTCTTATTAGCACTTCAGTATTTAAGAATGTAATTTCCTGTACTTCGCTTTCTTTGAGGGATTTTAGATTTTTTATAATGATTTCAGCTGCTGCTTTCCCCATTTTTTCTGCTGGATGTGTAATAGTAGATAAATTAGGATCAATAATTTCAGAAATTGGGTCATTATTAAAACCGATAACCGCCAATTCTTCAGGAACTTTGATTCCTCTTTTCTTTGCTGTCTGCACGGCACTTGCTGCTATGATATCTCCCGAAGCAAAAATACCGTCCGGAATTGGCTTCAAATCAAATAATTTATTGCTTGCCTTTACACCATCTCCATATGTAACCGACTTTAAGTCAACTATCAATTCTTCAATTATAGGCAAATTGTGATCTCTTAAAGCTTCCATGTAACCTCTTTTTCTTTCATTATAAAGGTTTCCGAATTCGGCACCAGCGGTTAAATGCGCAATACGCAGACAACCTTGCTCAATAAGATGCTTTGTGGCTTTATATCCAGCCGAATAGTTATCAATTACAACTCTAAAAGTATTATAATCCTTCGGAACCCTGTCTACAAAAACAAGCGGAATATTATTATTTGAAAACTGCTCAAAATGCGCAGTATCTCTCGTTTCCATGGCCAGCGAACAAATGACACCACTTACACGATTGCTGTATAAGGATTTGGCCATATTAACTTCTTCGGCATAGGAATCGTGCGACTGCATAATAATTACAGAATAGTCCGATTTTTGCGCCGTGATTTCGATACCACTAATTAAAGATGATAAAAAGGGCTGTGTAACTGTCGGAATCAAAACGCCAATCGTTTTTGTTTTATTTCCACGCAGTCCTGCCGCCAGAGTATTGGGAACAAACCCCATTTCTTTAGCCGCTTTTTTGACTTTTTTTATTGTTTTATCACTTATTGAATGATGATCTTTTAAAGCTCTTGAGATTGTAGATGTCGCTAAATTCAGCTTTTCGGCAATATCGTAGATCGTTACATGTTTATTCTCTTCCATAAAATAAATAATATGAGATGTAAATATAAGTTATTTTACAACATTATGCTTGTCTAAAAAAATCATCCACTATTACTAATGGATGTATTTTTTTTATGTTTCTCCTCTAATAACGAAAATTGCTCGCAAAGACGCAAAGTCGCAAAGTCTTTTCTTTCATTGAGTTTATTAATTATCTAAATTTCTAATTATCTAATTATCTAATTATTTTATTCCTCATACATTTCCATCCAAAGGCGCGTTTCTTCAAGATCCAGTTCTTTTTCTATCTTTCTGAAAATCTCTTCATTTACTGAGCCATTTTTGTGCATCAATTCTAATTTTGCACGCTCAACATTAAGCAGATCAATCTGTAATTTCGTAAAATCATTGAAAATCTCCCCTCCCATTACATTGCCTTTTCCGAAGAAATTTGCCGGAAGTTCAGTTTTCTGCAAACGGTTAAATTTTACTTCATATTTGCTTTTGATATTATGAAGCAAATCATCATTTAATAGCGAAAAATTATCTTCAATATGTGCAATAGTTTCTGAAACAATCACATTCCGAATTTCATATTCTTCGGCCAAAATAGAATAAGGTTCTAACTTTAATTTTTTAATAAGCCACGGAAGTGTTAATCCCTGAATTACTAATGTAGAAAGTATTACGCAGAAAACCAGATAAATAATAAGGTTTCGAAATGGAAATCCTTCTTTTTCATTCAACATTAATGGCAAAGCCAATGCTGCAGCCATTGACACAACGCCACGCATTCCTGACCAGCCAAAAATAATCATGTTTCGGTAATCAAATTCTTCATTTTGGCGGATTTTTTTGCTGAGGAATCTCGGAACCAATGTCGCCGGAATAATCCACAAAAAACGCACTAAAACAACTACGGCACTGATACTTGCGCCCCATAAAAACAAAGAAGTTCCCGAATAGTTGCTAATTCCCGAAATAATATCACGAAGCTGCAGACCTATTAATATAAAGATCAGTCCGTTTAATATATTGGTCAGAATATTCCAAATTGTTCCAGCCATCATACGGCTTTCGTGCGTGAAAATACTTCCAGATCTCGCCGAGAGAAAAAGTCCCGTTGTTACCACTGCAAGAACTCCCGAACATTCAAAATGCTCAGCAATTAAATAGGAGGCAAAAGGCGTTAAAAGCGTCAAAGTCGCTTCAATAATATCATCACAGACAAATTTCTTGTGAATAATACTCATTACATACCCAACCAAAAGTCCGATTGCAACTCCTAAACTCGACATAATGAAGAAATTAAGTCCAGCTTCCCATAACACAAAGTTTCCAGCGATTATGGCGGTTAATGCATATTTGTACGCTACAAGTCCGCTCGCGTCGTTGAGCAAACTTTCGCCTTCCAGAATGGCAATCAATCTTGGGTGCAATCCAAGTCCTTTTGTAATCGAAGTTGCAGAAACAGCATCTGGAGGCGAAACAATAGCGCCAAGCAAAAATGCTAACGGCCAAGAGATATCATCTATAAGCATATGTGCGGCAACAGCGACAGCAAATGTAGTAAACAAAACAAGTCCCACGGCAGCAAGCGTAATTGGGCGAATCGTTTTTTTAAACTCGTACCAGCTTGTGTACCAAGCTGCATGATATAAAAGCGGTGGCAAAAAGATAATAAAAACCACTTCTGGATTTAAAGCGACAACAGGAAGTCCAGGAACTGCACTGATGGCTACACCGCAAAGTACCAGTACGATAGGAATTGGAAAATTATATCTTTTGCTTATTAAGCTCAAAAAAGCGACTCCAAACAGCAACATTATGATTACAGTAATATTCTCCATTTACAGATTGTTTTTGGTTTTCAAATTTTATTCCAATCCTAAAACTTTGGGACGGGATTGGGAAACGGCTACTAAATTAATATTTAATGATTATTATCTTCTTTTTTGTTTTAGAAATAATTTTAAAATGAAATTAAACTTTTATCCCCTTTATAGGTCTTATAAAAGCTGAATGAGATAAAAAAACTCTTAAAATATGCTTAAGAGCAAAGTTTCTGAGCCAAATAAATTGATTTACTGATATTAATTTTTACATTTGCGTTATTTTTATTTATTCTAAATAGAATCGTTTTCACAAATGATTTTCATCAAAAAGAACAAACAAATCTTAACGTACTGAAAAACAACAAATACCAAAATATGAAAAAGAATATCTTTCTTTATTTGGCATTAACTACCGCTTTTTTCGTTAATGCACAGCAAAAAAATACTTTATTAGATGCTTCATTTTGGAAAACCACTCCAGATGTAAATACAGTTAAAGCTGAAATCGCCAAAGGAAATAATCCGGCTGAAGCCAATGCAAATGCTTTTGACGTTACAACATTAGCGATCAATAACGATGCACCTTTTGCAACTATAACTTTCCTTTTAGACCAACCAGGAAATCCAATCAACAAATCTACGCACGATAATCGTATTTACCTTCATTGGGCTGCTTACAGAGGCAATACCGAATTAGTTCAGTATTTAATCTCAAAAGGATCTGATGTTAATTTTGAAGACAGCCACGGCACTACGCCTTTAGTTTTTGCTGCGACAAGCGGACAATCTGATCCGGCGCTTTATGAGGCTTTCTTTAAAGCTGGAATTGATCCGAAGAAAAAATATAAAGACGGAGAAAATTTATTGCTTTTAGGCATCGCATCTGACAAAGATTTAAAACTTGCCGATTTTTTAACTACAAAAGGTCTTTCGCTTAAAGATACCGACAAAAACGGCAGCACTGCATTTGATTATGCAGCTAGAACAGGAAATATCGCGCTTCTGAAAAAATTATTAGACAGAAAAGTAAAACCTACTGACAACGCACTTTTGTTTGCAACACAAGGAAACCGCAGAGAAACAACTTCGCTTGACGCATACAAATTTCTAGTTGAAGATTTGAAATTAAAACCAACTGTAACTAGTAAATCGGGGGAAAATGTACTTCATTTATTGGCCGCAAAACCAAACCAGAAAGAAATCATTGCGTACTTCCTTTCAAAAAATGTGGATGCAAACAAAGTAAACAGCGATGGAAATGCGCCATTTATGCTTGCTGCGGGAGCTAGAGAAAATGGTTCGCTTGAGATATTATTGCCTGTTGCAAAAAACATCAATTTGCAAAATCCAAAAGGAGAATCGGCATTGACAATGGCAGTTAAATCTGGAACTCCAGATGCTGTTGCTCTTTTATTAGCAAAAGGCGCTGATGTAAAAGTTTTGGATAAAGACGGAAACAATTTAGGTTTTTACTTGGTACAAGCTTACAAACCAGATCCTAAACAAGATACTTTTGATGCAAAAGCAAAATTATTACAGGAAAAAGGCTTGAATCTTGCTTCACCTCAAAAAGATGGAAGTACTTTATATCATTTTGCAGCAGCGAAAAACGATCTTTCTTTACTGAAAAAATTAGCTGTTTTAAATATTGATGTAAATGCTAAAAACAAAAACGGAATCACAGCACTTCATAAAGCTGCGATGGTCGCAAAAGACGATACGATTTTAAAGTACTTGCTTTCAATTGGTGCTAAAAAAGAAATCACAACTGAGTTTGACGAAAGTGCTTACGCTTTAGCTAAAGAAAACGAGTCGCTTACAAAACAAAATATATCAATTGAATTTTTAAAATAATTTTTTTTTGTGAAATGTAATATGTGAGAAATGAAAAGTAGATTTCGAATTTTTACTCATTTTTTCACATATTACATTTCACATATTACATTTCACAAATAACAATTAATAATTAAAATGAAATCAATATTCAAAATCGCACTTACTGCAACACTTATCTGCCTTATTTCTTTTCAGTCTAATGCGCAAACAAGCAAATATAAATGTATGCTTCAAATGGCAAATTATATGGGAGAAGGCGCATATATCGTAGTTTCTTTAATCAATCCAAAAGGCGAATACGAGAAAACTCTTTATGTAATGGGCGATGATAAAAAATGGTACAAATCATTGAAAGAATGGAACAAATTTCATACTTCAAAAGGTGATGATGTTAGCGCTATTTCAGGTGCGTCAGTTACTGGAGGCGACCGCAGTGTTACCACTTTTGAAATCGATGATTCTAAATTGAATAAAGGTTATAAACTACGATTTGAGTCGGCTGTTGAGGACCAAAAATATTACGTAAGTGATCTTGAAATTCCATTGACAACAGCTGGTCTTGCTGATAAAACTGAAGGAAAAGGCTACATCAGATATGTAAGATTAAACAAAATTTAATACCTTACATTCCCAATTTACATTTGATTACCTTTTAGCTTTCATTCAATGACACTTTCTTTTTGGCGTTACACACACTTAGCCTTGGCTTTGTTTTCTTCTTTGTTTTTACTGCTGGCATCCGTAACTGGAATCATTTTGGCTGTAGATGCTGTTCAGGAAAAGACTTTGCCATACAAAACAGAAAATTTTGATTCATTGACTCTTGGTCAGACGCTTCCTGTTTTAAAAAAGAAATATGCTGAAATTACAGAAGTAAATATCGATTACAATCAATTTGTAACACTTCAAGCAATTGATGATGATGGAAATGACATCAACGCTTATATTGATGCAAAAACAGGAAAAACGCTAGGAACTCCTGCAAAAAAAAGTGAATTTATCCAATGGATTACAAGTCTTCACCGCTCTTTGTTTCTTCACGAAACGGGGCGTTTTTTTGTTGGCGTAATTTCGTTTTTATTGTTTCTGATTGCAATTTCAGGATTTATGCTTGTTTTGAGCCGTCAAAGAGGAATTCGTAATTTCTTTTCGAAAGTAATCAAAGAATATTTTGCGCAATATTACCACGTTGTTTTTGGAAGATTAGCTTTAATTCCGATTTTAATTATTGCGCTTACAGGAACTTATCTTTCTCTCGAAAGATTCAACTTTTTCATGGGAGATGAAAAGCCAAAGCCTGTAAAAACAGAACTTTCGGCGGAAGCCAAAAAAACTTCTGTATTTGAAAAAACGCTTTTGAAAGATGTAAAGAAAATTGAATTTCCTTTTACAGATGATCCCGAAGAATATTATATCATTGAATTAAAAGACCGCGAAATTGAAGTTAATCAAGTTACAGGAGCTATAATTACAGAGAAGCTTTCACCAATGACGGTTCAGTTAGCAGCTTTAACTCTTGATATTCATACTGGAAGAATAAATGCCATTTGGGCGGTTATTTTAGCAATCGCATGCCTTAATATACTATTTTTTATTTATTCTGGTTTTGCGATTACGTTAAAACGAAGAGCGAGCCGAATTAAAAACAAATTCAAAGCTGCCGAAAGTTCGATCATTATTTTAGCGGGGTCTGAAAACGGAAGCACGTTGCGTTTTGCCAATTCGATTCTGAAACAATTAATCGATCAAGGACACAAAGCGCATATTTCGGAACTAAACAATTATACAGTTTTCCCAAAAGCAGAACATATAATCGCTTTTTCTTCAACACACGGTTTAGGCGACGCACCATCTAATGGAGGAAAATTTGTTTCGCTATTAAAAAAACACAATCAGGAACAGAAAATCAATTTTTCTGTGGTTGGTTTTGGTTCAAAATCGTATCCTGACTTTTGCGGTTTTGCCGTTGAAATGGATCAGCTTTTAGAAAAACAAAACTGGACGGAGCGTTTCTTGGAATTGCAGACTGTCAATGATAAATCGGCGGTAGAATTTGTAGAATGGGTGAAATTGTGGAGCGCCAAAACCGGAATTTCATTGGCAACTACACCTTCGCTTTACAGTCATGTTCCAAAAGGATTGCAGAAATTAATGGTTTTAGACAAAACTTTAGTTTCTGAATCAGAACAGACTTTCTTGGTGACGCTGAGAGCGAATGCAAGAACCAAATTTACTTCTGGAGATTTATTGGCAGTTTATCCGGCAAATGACAACAGAGAACGCCTCTACTCGATTGGAAATCATACTGGAAACATACAATTAGTTGTTAAACTTCATCCGCACGGATTGGGTTCTGGTTTCTTAAATAATTTAGAAGTCGGGAAAGTTATAAAAGGAAGAATCATCAATAATCAAGCTTTTCATTTTCCGAAGAAAACATCAAAAGTGGCTTTTATTTCTAACGGAACTGGAATTGCGCCATTTCTTGGAATGATCAAACAAAACAAGAGAAAAACTGAAACGCATTTGTATTCTGGATTCCGAATGGAAACGGAAATGGTTTCTGGCTACAAAAAATTCGCATCGGAAATGATGGAGAAAAAACTGCTTCAAAATTTTCATTTGGCCTTTTCGCGTGAAGCAGAACATTTTTATGTAATGGATTTAATAAAGAGAGATGCTAGCTTTTTTGTTGATTTATTAAAAGAAAATGGCACTATCATGATTTGTGGTTCGCTTGCAATGCAAAAAGATGTTGAAACTATTTTAGATGAATTATGTCTTTCAAACGGACTTAAAAACGTATCTTATTATAAAAATAACAGACAGCTTTTAACTGATTGCTATTAAAATATTTATATCATGAAACCAAAATTAGTATATTGGTTACTATTATTTTTTGCAATCTTATCCTTCTTTTCAGGCAATGCTCAAGTGTTGCGAAAAAGAACTACTCTTTTAATGGGCGGAAGATTTGATATTTCGATTGTTGCCAAAGATTCGCTTGAAGCAGAACAAAATATAAATGAAGTAATTGCTGAAATTACTAGAATTGAAAACTTAATATCCGACTGGAAACCCGATTCTCAAGTTTCTCAAGTCAATCAAAATGCTGGAATAAAGCCTATAAAAGTCGACCGAGAAGTTTTTGAACTTGCAAAAAGAGCCATAAAATTATCTGAAATAACCAATGGTGGATTTGATGTGAGCTTTGCCGCTATGGACAGAATCTGGAAATTTGACGGCTCCATGACCGAAATGCCTTCGGCGGAAGCCATAAAAAAATCGGTTGAGAAAGTTGGCTATAAAAACATTATTTTGGACAGCGTTCAGTCAACAATTTTCCTTAAACTTCAGGGAATGAAAATTGGTTTTGGTGCTCTAGGAGAAGGTTATGCCACCGATAAATGTCGCGCCATGATGATTGCAAAAGGGATAAAAGCAGGAATAATAAACGGTTCTGGCGACATGAGCACTTGGGGAAAACAACCAAACGGAAAACCGTGGAAAATTGGTATTACAAATCCGTTTAATCCTGAAAAGCTTTTGGCAGTTGTTCCGCTTGAAGAACAAGCTGTTACTACTTCAGGCAGTTATGAAAAATTTGTTGTTTTTAATGGAAAACGTTATTCGCATATTATTAACCCGGCAACGGGCTATCCTGCAACGGGTTTGTGCAGCGTAACTGTTTTTGGTCCAAATGCCGAAACTGCAAACGGATTAAGCACTTCGTCAATGGTTTTAGGCCAAAAAGAAGGCTTGCTTTTAATTCAAAAATACCCTGAATATTCTTGCTTGATGATTACGGATAAAGGAAAGGTAATCAAGTCTAAAAATTTTAATATAAAGCATTTTAAGGCTAAATTTTAATTTTTTTAGGTACTAAGGTGCTAAGATTCTAAGCTACTGAGTTTTTTTTAGATAATTTTATTTCTTTTATTAGAAATGAAAATCAGAATACTAGATAAAATTACAAACGCTATCAGTACAAAAAATCCATTTATAATTGCTTTTTCAAAGCCTATTTTTGTTACATCAACAAAAGGGTAAGGATAAAAATTGGTCGAAATTCCGTGAAGCAGAGTCTAAATCATGTAAATAATCGGATAAATCAGCCAAAGCAAAATAACCTTAAAAGAGATCTTTTCTATAGGGACAACAAAAAACCAATAAATAAAGAATAAAGACGGTACAACGGCATGAAAAATTTCGCTGACAATACGATGTTGGCCATCTAAATGAGCAATAGAACGTAAAAGTACATTAAAAACAATTCCAACAATCATGATGTAAACTGTTATAGCAGTGATTGTTGTATATCTTGAAAAAAAAGATTTACTGTTCGATTTTCCTTTAAATAAAAACATTCCTGCCCATAAGAAAACTATTGAATTGGTCAGAATAGTAAAAAAACTAAAAAAGCGCACTGTTGCACTGAAAAAAGTAAATTCAGATCCATTTAATAATAAATAAAATTGTACAGGCAGTGCGTACAATTCCAAGATAAAAATAATACTCGGCAAAATCTTTCTTTTTGTGGTATTTTGTTTTCCCATATTTTACTTAAAGTGAGCTTACTAAAATAAAAATTTTATTTCGAATTGCTATATCTCATTTTATAAATTTCATTAAAAAAGCAAAAAAATTAATGTTGATTTTTCCTAATATTTACTTAATTAGAGCTTAGAAATTGGCAAAAAAAATTAAATTTGAAAACCCAAATTTCATTCTTAAATTATGATTCTAAAAAGAAATTATCTCTACTTATTCGCCTTATTAGCAGTCTTATTTTTTGTGCCAATTGCACATTCGCAAACAACTCCGCAGAAAAAAGAAAACCATCCAAAATTATTTGAAAAAACCACAACCGACAGCGATTACCTGATGGCAATTGAAAAAGCGGGCGAGGTTATGGAGTCTGCCTACAATGATGCCGATTTTGATGGCGCAACACATCATTTATTTGGTGAAATCAAAAGAACGCAAAGCAAAATTGATCTCATCTTAACAAGTTTAAAAGGTGCAAATCCGAATGTGCGTAATCAGCAAATGTATCGCATTGTTCTGAAAGAGATTCAGCAGGAACTGGAAGACCAAAATGCGGCCATCAATTCCCGAAATGCGAATCTAGAAAAAATCAAAACTAGGTTTGTCGATTTGCATAAAGACAAAACTTTTATGGAACTCATAAAAGATACTGTTCGCCGTAAGCAATTCAAAAAGGAATTCGCCAACCTTAAAAAAAGATATCTGGCAACAGACAGTTTGATGACTAAAAATCAAGGGATTTTAAACAACAAAAAAAAGCTGACTGTTGAAAGAAAAATTGCAGTATCAAACGCCTTGATTACTGTTGAAAACAAACTGGAACAATCTGGAATTAGTATTCTTAGGAAAGAATATCCGTTTTTATGGAGTACAAACGATTCTGTACCTAAGAAAAAAGTATCGCAAAATATAAGAGCAAAAGTAATTATTGAGAAAAGCGTTGCTTCCTATTATCTCAGTTACCGCGCCGGCGGATTAATTACTTTATTGTTCTTTATGGGAATTTTGTTTTGGTACATTTTCCGAAATATAAAATACCTGAAAGAAAACGGATACGCTGAAAATCTGACTCTTTTTAACTTTAATTATTTAAATCGAGGTGTGTTGATTCCTGTTCTTGTAATTGGACTTAATATTGCCGTTGTCAGTAATTTATATGCTCCTGCTCTGTTTTTAGAAATGCTTCAGCTTATTTTGCTTGGCGTTCTTACGATACTTTTCAAAAATAAATGGTCAGCACAATCAATGAAAAATTGGTTGCTTTTGATGGGACTTTTCTTCACGCTTTGCTTTCTTGATTTATTTATAGAAGTTGGTTTTATACAACGTTGTGCTTTCATTGTAATTAATATTCTGGGAATACGATATGGATTGGTGCAAATCAAAAGCATTAAAGATCAATTGTATATCAAAGGATTCTTTAAATGGGCAAGCATTATTTTTATTGGTTTTAATGGTTTATCGATCCTTTATAATCTTTTTGGAAGAGTTTCTCTTTCTAATATGCTCACACTTACGGCTTTTATTTCGCTTACGCAGATTGTTGCACTGAGTGTTTTATTAAAGATCATTCTGGAAGTTATTCTGCTTCAAATCTATACGACAAGAATTAAGCGCGGTTTAGAAAAGATTTTTGATTACGAAAGTTTATCGGACACTTTAAAAAAGCCTTTTGTCATCGTTCTCAGCTATATGTGGCTTGTGGTGATTGCTTCTAATCTAAATATTTGGGAATCACTTCGAACTTCTTTAGGAGATTTATTAAGCCATCCAAACACGATCGGAAGCATTACGTTTACTTTAGGAAATATTGTTTTATTCTTTATCATTATTTGGATTGCGCATCTTCTTCAAAAATATGTAGCTTACTTTTTTGGTGAAATCGATGATGAAAACGAAGAAAACGTCAACAAAAGGCAACATTCTAAATTACTAATTACCAGACTTCTTGTTTTGATTGCCGGTTATCTTTTAGCCGTTGCGGCTTCAGGAATGCCATTAGACAAACTAAGTATTCTTTTAGGCGCACTTGGGGTTGGGGTTGGACTTGGGCTTCAAAATGTGGTCAATAATTTTGTATCGGGTGTCATTTTGATTTTTGACAAACCGATTCAGATTGGTGACGTTATCGAAATTAGTTCCGAATCTGGACGAGTGAAATCAATGGGATTAAGAACTACAAAAATCAATGCGCCAAATGGTGCCGAAATTATTATTCCGAATGGAAATTTACTATCGCAAAACATTACAAACTGGACGTATACCGACAATTTTAAACTTGTCGAAATTTCAATCGAGATTACTGGCGACACTACTCCAGATGCTATAAATGAAATTGTCATGCAAGCACTTGAAAATATTCCGCTAATTAATCTTGAAAAAGCGCCTCAAATATTCTACACGGCAATTTCTGATGGAAAATATAAACTCTTGATTAAATTTTGGTGCAGTATTTACCGTACCGAAGAAAGTATTAGCAGTGCACGCCAGGTTTTGTTCAGCAATTTTAAAGCAAAAGGATTGACCTTTTCTACTTAATATCTGATTAATCAAAACTATTTAAAATAAAAAAAACGTCCCGAAATTCGGGACGTTTTTTAATCAAGTTTAAATTTTATTAATGGTAATCGTGGTCATGATCTGAATGATGTTTGTCGTTTCCTTTGTGTTTCCCGTTATCATGTTTCTCAGGTTTTTCACCTCTGTTTTTCTGAGGTTTTCCGTGATATCCTTTTGGATATTCTGCTCTGTGTTTGCTATGATACGTGTAAGGAGCATCTCCTCTGTAATCATTCAAAACCACTTTGTAGCCTGAGTACAAATCATAATTTCTGTATCTTTCTGGAAGTCTTTTTTCGCGTACCCATCTTCCACTGTTGTCATAAATAAATGCACTTTGATTTACATCATAATAAACATCAATGTCTGGCAAATAATAGTATCTGCTGTTATCGTAACCAACTGGACCCCAATTTGGAGGCGTTCCTATATTTACATTAACTGAAACCTGAGCCTGAGCAAAAACACTTGTAAAAAGCATTAAGGCGAATACTAACTTTTTCATCTTTTTAAAATTTAAAATATTAATTATGAGAGATATTAATCTAAAGTAATGCCAAAATTTGTTTTTTCAGCTATCAATATACAAAATCACCAAACCAATCGACGAAAAGTGTCTCTCAGTCGATATAGATTCTAAAAAAAAATCTTCTTTAAATCTAGGTTTTTTCGTTTTTAAAAGATCTATAGAAGGTAAAAATGTTTAAAATAAATTAGCGTTTTTCACTAGTATCAAAGGAAATCCTTAAAAAACAGTTTTCAAAATCCGTTTCACCCTAAATTTTGTCCGTCTCGCCTTCATTTTACATCTACTTTAAATGAAGTCATTATAATTTTGGCCTCCGTAAAACAATAATTAGTATTAAACAAAATTTTTAAATTATGAAAAACGTCAAAAAAATATTCATTGGTTGTATTCTTCTTACATGTACAAGCGGATTTAGTCAAAGTTTTTTTAAAAATATAGCAGATCGCCTTTATTTTGGTGTAAAAACGGGAGCCAATTATAGCAACTTTAAAAATGCCGATTTCGATACTGAAGGCCTAACAGGATTTCATGCAGGTGCAATTGTAGGATATAAATTCAACGATAACTTTGCTGTACAAGAAGAATTTTTATATTCTACTCAAGGAGCAAAAATTAAAGGTGGACTTACAGATGGCCAAGATATAAAACTTTCTTACGTTACTGTTCCAATTCTTTTAAAATACAAAACCAATTTGGGTATATATTTTGAAGCAGGTCCACAAATTGGAATTTTGATCGATGAAGATTTTAAAAGTCTTGGAATTAACTCCAATACAAAATTTGCCCAACAGATTGATGGAGGTCTTGCTGCAGGAATTGGTTACCAATTTCAAAACGGACTTGGAATTGGAGCTAGATATTATTTGTCTCTAACAGATGTAAGTAAAGTTAAAACAGCAGGCATCAACACTAATTTTCAAAACAATACAGCACAAGTGAGTTTATCATATATCTTTTGATTTGATAAAAAACTGCATATAAATTCCGAGTACAACTTTGTGGTCGGAATTTTATGTACAGAATAATATCAATTTTATAATAAGATATTTGTAAATTTCATAGCCTAAATAAAAATGAAAAACATATTAATTAGATAATTAATTCTTATGATAAGCAACATTAAAAAAACCATCGCTCCATATAATATAAAAGAAATTCGGCGATTGAATATGCTTTTAGTCGGTCTTACCTTTCCATTTACTTTAATATTACTTTTTTTATTTGAAGAGATGCTTTCGGCATTGTTTTTTTTAGCAATTAAAACTGCTTGTTACATGTTTATTACCAGTAATTTATTGGTATGGATTTTAAAATTCAGTGCTAAAAAATTTCCGGATGATTTGTTTAAATTTCAGTTTTGTAGATTCACTCTCAGTTATATTTCTGGTATTGCAATTTATTTAAGCCTATGGCCTATTTTTTCATATCTAGCTAAAATTCCGAGTCATCTTCAAAATTATAAACTTCTGGCTGCTTTTATAGCCATATCAATTGTATTGACTACGATCATTTTATTTCTTCATAATTTTGTTATTTTTCGTCAAAATAAAATTCAGACTGAACTCGAAAATTCACGTTTGCAACTTCGAAGTACGCAAGCAGAAAATCTATTATTAAAACAGCAAATTCATCCACATTTTTTATTTAATTCTCTCAATACCTTAAAGGCTTTATATAAAAAAGATCCAAAACTAGGTGAAATCTATTTATTACAACTAGCTGATTTTCTTCGTTCTGCAGTATCTTTAAACAATAGCCACACTACAACTCTTGCAGAAGAATTAGAAATTTGCAAAAATTATATGGAAATGCAAAAGATTCGTTTTGGCGAAGCTTTAGAATGGAATCTAAAAATTGAAAAAACAGAAATGTTAAAAGGATTTGTTCCATCTTTTTCTCTTCAGCCTTTACTCGAAAATGCTATAAAACACAATATATTAACCAAAGAAAGTCCGTTAAAATTATTAATAGAACAACATGATAATTATATCAGCGTATTTAATGCTATAAATCCTAGAAATGCTGGGGAAACCTCTACAAAAAGTGGTTTGAGTAATTTAGCTGAACGTTATCAGTTATGGACAGAAGAAGAAATTATAATTAAGAATGACGGAAAATCTTTTTCGGTCAGCTTTAAAATCATGCCTCATGAAAATAGTAATAATTGAAGATGAACTGCTTGTTGCCGAAGATCTTGCCAGTAATTTAAAACAAATAAAACCAGATATTGAAATTGTAAGTATTCTAAGTTCAGTAAAAGAAGCTATTGATTATTTTTCTAAAAATTCGCAGCCAGACCTTATATTTAGTGATATTCAACTTGGCGACGGATTAAGTTTTGATATTGCAAAAGTAATAAGCATTGAAGTTCCGGTTATCTTTTGCACTGCTTTTGATGAATACGCTTTAGAAGCCTTTAGAATAAATGGAATTGAATACATTTTAAAACCTTTTAGCGCTGAATCATTGGAAAAAGCACTTCTTAAATTTCAAAATATGCAAAAGGTAATGGCAGGAAGTATTGCTTTAAAATATGAAGCCACAATAGCAACATTAGAAGCAAAAAACAAAAATAGCAGTGGCACTATCATGGTCAAATACAGAGATCGATTACTGCCATTTACATTAGACAAAATAGCTTTGTTTTTTCTTGAAAATGAAATAACCTATTTGCATACCAATTCTGGAAGCTCTTTTGCAATGACTGAAAGTCTTGAAGAACTGGAACATAAAGCAGGTTTGGATTTTTTTAGAATGAATCGACAATTTCTTGTAAATCGTAATGTCATTACAGAAGCAACGGATTATTTTCCGAGAAAACTCAAGATTAATTTATCTTTTCCTTTCAAAAAAGATATTATTGTAAGCAGAGAAAAAAGAGGAAAATTATTAATCTGGCTAACAGAAAATTAAGTGCATATTGAAACAAAAATACTTTTGAACATACAATAATAAAAAAATGCCTCAATTCTGGAGGCATTTTCGTTTTAACAATTCAATTAAGAGTAATAAATTTTAATCAAAATCTATTTCCAACCGCCACCCAAAGCTCGGTACAAATCAACAACCGCCTGCAGTTTCTGCAAATTATCGTTGACACCGCTCAATTGCGCCGCCAAAAGATTTTGTTCTGATGTCAAAACGTCTGTATAATTGGTCGCAGAACTGTATTCCAGCAACTGTTTGGTATAATCGACTGCTTTTATCAAAGCTTCAATTTGTTTGGTTCTTGAATCTTCTTTTTCTGCTGCCATTTGATACGCATACAAAGCATTTGAAACTTCCTGACCAGCCGTTAAAAGGCTTTGCTGAAAATTATTATACGCTTGTACTTGTTGTGACTGCGCTTGTGTCAATCGCATTTTATTAAGCCCTTTATTGAATATTGGCTGCGTTAAACCTCCTATAATTGAATAGAAAACAGAATTGGTGAAAAAGTCAGTCAATTGCAAATTCGAAAAACCACCACTTGCCGTAAGTGTCAAACTTGGGTAAAAATAGGTTTTCGCCATATTGGTCATTTCAAACGCATTTCTGAAATTAAATTCCGCTTGACGAACATCTGGACGATTCTCCAATAATTGAGAAGAAACTCCCAGAGCCAATTTTTCAGGAACAATTTGCGATGCTAAATCTCCCCTTTCTATTGGTCCAGAAGCTTGTCCCAACAAAATATTGATTGCATTTTCAGTTTCGCGAATCCTTTGTTTTAAATCGGGAATCAAAACCTCGGCCGCATGCTGATTGGCTTCACTCTGCACAACTGCAGCGCCGGTCACGATTGCGCCTTCTTTTAATTCTTTAATTGTTTCGACATTTTTGATACGGCTTTCAAGTGTTTCTTGCGTAATTTTCAATTGCTTGTCATACGAAAGCAACAAAAAATAATTGTTTGCAATATCCGAAATCAATTGTGTCTGAACAGCTTGTTTTGCAGCATCAGAAGCCAAATAAGTTGCTAGAGCCGCTCTTTTTGAACTGCTCAATTTTCCCCAAATATCAGCTTCCCATGAAGTGCTTAAACCTAATTTATAGGTTGTTGTCAATGTATTGATGTTAATTCCCGCTGGGAAATTAAGCGCCGCCTTAGATTGTTTGTTATGCGTTGCATTCGCATCCAACTGCAAAGTTGGATAATACGCTAATTTACTTTGTTGCAAAGAAGCTCTTGCTTGCACAATGTTTTCAATTGCATTTTTAAGATTCAAATTCTGATCCAATCCTTTTTGAATCAAGGCGTTCAGTTTTTCATCTTTAAAAACAGTCTGCCATGGCATATCGGCAATTGTTGTTGTATCTAAAGACGTTTGGTCTCTATATAATTTATCTGTCGATAATGTTGTGGGGCGTTCGTACTTTTTGGTAACAGAGCACGCACTCAAAAGTGCGGCTGCTGTTAACATCAAAATATATTTATTTGAACTATGTGTCATTTCTTTTGAATTAAATTTTATGCTTTATGCGCTTCTAATAAATGATCGTCGTCATCATCGTCATCATCATAACCATCTTTTGCTGGTCCACTTACTTTTTCCTGTAATGTCTGGAAAATGATAAACAAAACCGGAATCACAAAAACTCCTAAAATGGTTCCAATCAACATTCCGCCGACCGCTCCTGTACCAATTGATCTGTTTCCTACGGCTCCTGCGCCAGAAGCAAACATCAGCGGAACTAAACCTAAAATAAAGGCAAATGAGGTCATCAAAATTGGTCGTAAACGCGCTACAGCTCCTTCAATTGCAGCTTGAACGATTGGAAGTCCTTTTCGTCTTCTGTCCAAAGCAAATTCGACAATCAAAATACCGTTCTTCGCTAAAAGTCCGATCAACATGATCAAGGAAATCTGCAGGTAAATATTACTGTTTAATTTGAAAATAATCGAGAACAAATACGCTCCCGCCAGTCCAAATGGAATTGAGAACAATACTGCAAATGGCAAAATATAACTCTCATACTGAGCACTTAACAAGAAGTAAACAAATACCAGACACAGAATAAATATGAAAATTGTTTCACTTCCCGATGCCAATTCTTCACGCGTTAAGCCTGAAAATTCATACCCGTAGCCTGCCGGAAGATTTTCAGCTGCAACTTCTTGAATGGCTTTAATGGCGTCTCCCGAACTGTAGCCCGGTTTTGGCGCTCCAGTAATCGAAATCGACGTAAACAGGTTGAATCTTGAAATTGATTCGGGACCAAAAACCCTCGTCATATTTACAAATTCTGTAATTGGCGCCATAGTTCCGGCATTATTTCGAACAAATATTTTATTCAAACCTTCTTTATTGGTTCTAAATTCTGGAGAAGCTTGAATCATAACACGATACTGTTTCCCGAATTTATTGAAATTCGATGCATACAATCCGCCATAATATCCTTGCATTGTTGACAGAATTGTGTTTACCGAAACTCCTGCATCTTTGGCTTTCGCCAAATTAATATCCATCATATACTGAGGGAAACCAGGATTAAAAGGCGTTGTTGTATATTGAATTTCAGGACATTCTGAAAGTTTTGCCAAAAACTCATTATTGACTTTATAAAATTCGGCCGTTGTATGTCCGCCTTTATCCTGCAATTGGAATTCAAATCCGCCACTTTGACCAAAACCTTGAATCGTTGGCGGTGAAATAAAGAAAATGTTGGCTTCGCGAATACCGCTCGTTTTCGCAAAAAGCTGTCCGATAACATCATCAACACTCAAATCACGTTCGTCCCACGGTTTCAATTTCACAATAACCATACTGTATGCACTTCCGGCTCCAGCTGTAAAGTTTTGTCCCACAATTCTAAGCGTATTTTTAACTCCCGGAATCGTCTTTGCTATACTATCGACTCTTTTCGCAATTATATCAGAACGTTCCATAGAAGCCGATGGTGGCAAACTGATATTCGCAAATACAGTTCCCTGATCTTCTGACGGAACGAATGCAGATGGCGTAGTTTTCATCATATAAAATAAAGACAAACCAGCAATAATAATTGCCGCTAAAGCAATCCATTTTTTCACAGAAAGGAAACGTACAGAACGTTTGTATCTTTCGGTTACATTATCAAACGCAACATTGAATGAGGTGTAAAAACGCTGTAAATAACTTTTATGCTTATGATCATCTGCATGTGGTTTCAACAAAAGTGCACACAAAGCCGGACTCAAGGTCAAGGCGTTTACTGCGGAAAGAATAATCGCAACCGCCAGCGTAATACCAAATTGTTTGTAGAAAACTCCTGTAGATCCATTGATGAAAGTTACCGGAATAAATACCGCCGCCATTACCAATGTAATCGAAATAATCGCTCCCGAAATTTCGTCCATCGCATGAATGGTCGCTTTTTTTGCCGATTTATAGCCGTGATCGAGTTTGGCGTGAACGGCCTCGACGACCACAATCGCATCATCGACGACAATACCAATGGCAAGAACCATCGCAAAAAGCGTCAATAAGTTGATCGTAAATCCGAATAAATTCAGGAAGAAAAACGTTCCCACAATCGCAACCGGAACTGCAATTGCCGGAATTAAAGTCGATCTAAAATCCTGAAGGAAAATGAAAACTACGATGAAAACCAGAATAAAAGCTTCAATCAAAGTATGGATTACTTTCTCGATCGAAGCATCCAAATTTTCATTGACATCGACCATAATGGTATATTTCATTCCTTTTGGAAAACTCTTCGCTGCTTCTTCAATTAGTTTTTTAGAATTGATGATTACGTCACGCGCGTTTGAACCCGGAGTTTGACTGATCGCCATTGCTGCCGATTCAACACCGTTTGTTTTAATTGTTGATGAATAACTTAAAGATCCTAATTCAACTTTGGCAATATCCTTCAAACGCAGCATTTGCCCGTTTCCAACCGATTTTATGACAATGTCTTCAAATTCTTTAGCGCTTGTTAAACGACCTTTGTATTTAATTACATATTGAAATGCCTGATTTCCGTTTTCACCAAATTTCCCCGGTGCTGCTTCGATATTTTGTTCTGCCAAAGCAGCCGAAATATCACTCGGAATTAATTTATATTGCTGCATTACGTCTGGTCGCAACCAGATTCTCATTGAATAATCTTTGGCTCCAAAAACGGTTACATCTCCTACTCCAACTACACGCTGAATTTGAGGCACCAAATTGATCTTAGCATAATTTTGAAGAAAAGTTTGATCGTAAGCTTTATCATCGCTATATAAAGAGAAAATCAGCAAGTTACTGCTCTGACTTTTAGTAACGGTTACACCCGCTTGAGTTACCTCTACAGGCAATAAACTTGTCGCTCTCGAAACTCGGTTTTGCACGTTTACCGCAGCTAAATCAGGATTTGTTCCTACTTTAAAAAAGATTTTTATAGATGCATTTCCGTCATTTGTGGCTGTAGAAGTCATGTACGTCATGTTTTCCACACCATTAATTTGCTCTTCCAACGGAATTACAATACTTTTCAATACCACATCGGCATTGGCACCTGTATAACTCGCCGAAACATTTACTGTTGGCGGCGCAATATCTGGATATTGAGATATAGGAAGCTCAATTAATCCTAAAACCCCTAAAATAACAATAATAACAGAGATTACTGTTGAAAGTACAGGTCGTTGTATGAATTTTTTAAACATTTGCTTTTATTTTAAATCGGCGTAAACTTGATCGGCATTTTGATTTTGACTCTTGATTTCTGTTCCGTCTTTCAGTGTTGCCACTCCTTCAAGAACAATTTGATCTCCAGCTTTTAAACCGCTGGTTACCACATAATAGTTTCCAGCGCTGTTCTCTAAAATGGTAATATTGTTACTTTTTGTTTTACCATCTTTTCCAACTGTAACAGCAAATATTTTATCCTGAAGTTCGTAAGTTGCGCTTTGCGGAATAATTAGTCCATCTTTTACTTCATTCGGAATTCTCACGGTTGTACTGCTTCCGCTTCTGATAATGCTTCTCGGGTTAGCAAAACGTGCTCTAAAAGTAACCGAACCCGTTTCGGTATTAATTAATCCGTTTACCGTTTCTACTCGGCCTTTTTCCGGATAAGGAGTTCCGTCAGAAAGCACTAATGAAACTGAAGGCATATTTTGGATTTTTTGTGCCAATGTTTTACCTGGAGTAGTTCCTTCTGTAAAATTCAAAAGCTTTTTTTCATTGATGGCAAAATAAGCATATACATTTCCTATGCTTGAAACCGTAGTCAAAGGCTCGGCAGTATTTGAACTAACCAAACTTCCTAAACGAAACGGAATTGAACCTACAACTCCATTTACCGGACTTGTTACAGTTGTATAACCTAAATTTGTTTTAGCATTGACCAAAGCTGCATTTGCCTGAGCCAAAGTCGCCATAGCCGATTCATACGTATATTGTGCCGATTCTAAATCGTATTTACTGATAATTCCTTTTTCAACCAATGGTCGCACTTTATTGACTGCCAGTTTAGCCGCACTTACTTCCGCCTGAGCGCTTTTAATACTCGCGGTTGCCGTACGAACTTGCTGTTCATATTCTGGCGCACTTATTTTGAACAAAGGCTGTCCCGCTTTTACAACCGCACCTTCATCAACAAAAATCTTATCAATATAACCTTCAACTCTGGGACGAATTTCTATATTTTGCTGTCCTTGAATACTGGCAGGATAATCGCTGTATAATGTTGCAGATTCAGGCTGCAGTGTCAGCGTTTTATACTCCTTCACCTGTGGCGCAGCTCCGGCTTGAGCCGATTTGTCATTTTTACCGCAAGAAGCGATAAGAACTGATGCTGCGAAAATGCTTAAAAATGATTGCTTATTCATTGTCAAAAATGTGTAATTATCTATTTATTAATAAGCAAAAGAACTAAAATAGAACACGCGAAATTTTTAGAATAGACGAACAGCAAACGACAATCGATAGAGAGAGCCTGACACACGACGGACTTTTTTCAAGAATTAAACAAGTGTTTAATTTGATGGCTCGTCGGTCAAAAAATGGTTTCTGGTGGCTGTAATGTTATTTTGGACGATTGGTTCTAGATCGTATTCAAATAAAATGTAATATTGTCTTTAAATAATCAAAAAATATAATGGCTTCAAATATTTACAGACCCTATTTATTTACCGGACTGCACATTCTCGGGTGGTTATCGCTGGGCTTTATTATGCTGTTTTACATTCCTTTAACTTGGAATGTTGTTCTTCCAGATGTTTTTTGGCTTTGGCAGATGATTGTATTGTTTTTGCTGATTGTTGTTTTTTATACCAATGCCAAAATCGTAGTTCCGCAAACCATTATTAAAGACAATACATCGCCGTTTTTGATTTGGACTTTTCTTGCCATTGTTGTTATGCAGTTTATTGCCTTTTTATATACCTCAGAAACCGATCTTCATAATAAAATCAGCTTGGTTTTAGGATTCAAAAAATACAAAAACCCCTATTTTGACAACTACGTTCTTACGCTCACTTTATTGGTTTTAGGAATCAGTACAAGTTGGGCAATGCTGCAATATTGGCAAAAAGCAGCGCAGCACAAACAAAAATTAGAACAGGATAAAACCATGGCCGAATTAGCAATGCTGAAGGCACAAATTAATCCGCACTTTTTTTTCAATTCGCTAAACAGTATTTACTCATTAACTTACACAGATATTGAAGATTCCAGAAATGCGCTTCATACGTTAAGTCGAATGATGCGTTACCTGCTTTACAGCACAGAAGAACGCACAACTTTACTCAAAGAAGCTGAATTTATGAGAGATTTTATCGCTTTGATGAAACTTCGTGCCAACAGCAAATTGACAATTACTACTGATATTCCGCAGAAATTGCATGATTTCCCGATTGTTTCGATGTTATTGCTTCCTTTGGTTGAAAATGCCTTTAAACACGGGGTTCACGCTACAGACAAAAGCGAAATTTATATCAAGCTTCGCCAAAACGGAAGCGAACTCGAATTTGAAGTTGAAAATACATATTTTGAAAAATCAGGAACGACAAGCGAAGGTGGCATTGGCTTGACTAATACGAAGCGCCGACTTCAGTTGATTTATCCAAACAAACACAGCTTAAAAGCTGGAGTTGCTGAAAATGGAAAATATAATGTAAAACTGCAGCTAAATTTAGAAGAATGATGATATTAAAATGTATAGCAGTTGACGATGAACCATTAGCATTAAAGCTTGTGGAAACTTTTATTGAACAAACTCCGTTTTTGGAATTGACCGCAAGCTGTGATAATGCCGTCGAAGCGATGGGTTTGATTAGAGAAAAACAGCCCGATATTGTCTTTCTGGATATTAATATGCCAAATTTAACAGGCATGGAACTGGCGAGACTTTTGCAGGATACACCGGGATTAATGCCAAAAATAGTTTTTACGACTGCGTACAATCATTATGCAATTGAGGGATACAAAGTAAATGCGGTTGATTATCTTTTAAAGCCTTTCAGCTACGAAGAGTTTCTGCGCGCCGCCAATAAAATTTTGCAAATAACCGAAGAAAGCGCAAACAACTTTCAACCCATAACAACCGATGATGAATTTATTTTCCTTAAAGTCGAGTATAATTGGGTTAGAATTTCTTTAAAAGATATTCTATTCATCGAAAGTTTAAAAGATTATGTAAAAGTTCATCTCGACGATTCGCAAAAAACGGTTCTTTCGTTGATTTCTTTAAAAGCTTTAGAGGAAAAACTGCCATCGGCAAAATTCATGCGAATTCATCGTTCGTTTATTGTGTCACTAGACAAAATCAGTGCGATCAGCAAGCATTCTGTTTTTATCGGAAAAACCGAAATTTCTGTTGGAGAACAATACAAAGAGCCATTCAAAACCATCGTTGACAAATGGTTGAAATAAAATAGATTTTTAATTATCATGGAAAAAAGATCAAACAAATACTATTTAACATTAAGCTTAAAAGAATACGCAAACGGAGAAACCAAACCCGCAAAAGAACTCGGAATTGAATTTTCTAACCACGATGAGATTTTTGGCATCATTCAAAAAATAAAAGACAAAAACGTATTCGACGATCCCAATGAAGCTACTCAATTTGCCCTCGGACTAAAATTATTCAGCGAAATCAAACTAAAACACCGCAAAAACCCTTTATTCGATGAATTGAATGAAGTTTTTCCGGTTTTTATGAAGAAATTGAAGAGTTTGTAGAAATGGAAAAACGGCTTGATTGAGGCGTTTTTTTGTTTATTTATAAATCATAAGCTTTTCTAAAACGTTTTACGTTTCCTGTCTTTTGCTGGTTCCATACCAAGAGAGCCACAGTCGGCTGACCAATGCAAATATTGATTTCGAAGTTTTCGTAAATCTTTTTGTTCTTGTACTTCCTGTTGATAAGCACCAAAATTTCGGTCGCCTTCCTGCACACCTTTATATTTTTCGTGAATATCTCCATACCATTTAAATGTATAGGGTTTTCCTTCTCCCAAAACATAATCTCGCAGACGTTTTTTTACCCGCATAAGCAAAGCATCATTAGAAATATTATATTTATTAGTTTTTAATTTGGTCATATTAAAAGGTATTTTTTGTGTTGCTATTGCAGATTCTGCCATAAAATGAAGCGGAATATAACTGTATGTTTTTTTTAATTCTCGTATACCCATTAGTTCATGCACTGGCCCAAAAAAAGAAATTTCTAATTGATCCTCTAAATACCAAGATTTATTTACTAAAGTCTGGGAAAGTTTTTCTAACTCTTCTTTGTTATTTTTCTCAATAGCCTTAACCACTTCAAAGCCATCATTGTAACTCCCTCCAACATCAGAATGCACACCTGGAAACTCTCTTTCTTTTCCTACTCTGGTTTTGGTAAGTGAAAAATTTTTACGATGCTCATCTGAAGCTGTAAAATGCATTACGGTTTTTGCTTTAGCTAAATTATTCAGCGGAAGTTCTTTGGTATCATTATCAAAATCAGGATTTACAGTAATTCCTTCAGAATATGATGAGACGGTATCAAAAAGGCCTAAAAAACGTACTTTAATCAAACTTACTTTGATCCCGTTTTCAGCTAAAAGGTATCCAAGGTAACCGCCTTTATTTTTTCTATTGACAGATAAAGGAAAAGCCTTTAGACTAATTTCATTAAGAAAAACTCTAGCTGCCGCTGCACCACGGCTAAAACCAAAAACATCTAAATAAAGTATTGGTATTTCTTTATTTTTAGTTTTGCTTATTCGAACTATCCTGTCAGCTAAATTTTTACAACCTTCTTCTACTTTACCTAAAATACCAGTACCGTTTAAGATAAAACCAGTACCAAGACCAGCTCCTAATACAGAATCGGTTTTTTCAGTCTCTGTACCAATTCCGTCAACATATACAGCAAGGTTTGCAGGATAATAAGCATCATAAAGTCTTGCTACGTTTGACCAGGCATTATAATAACTGCTGCTTTTATCATCTTTGCCATTTTTTCTATATGCTTCTGCCGAAATCTCCTCTTTGGGTGTTAATCTTTCGCCCCTTGCCCGTCTATCATAATACTCTTTGGCATTGGTATTGTTCATATTATTATTAGTGCCATCAAAAAAAATACCAATGGCTAAATCTAGAGTTTTTAATACCTTTTTAGGTGGGGTATAATTTCCAAATACGATACTCATTTTTAATTAAGTTTTCCTGAATCTTGACAAATTTGATTCAAATTATATTTATTTTCGCCCTGTTCTATGTAAAAATCGGTTACCCATTTATTATCCTCTTGTTTTGTTGGATCAATTTTTATAACCATTTCAACAGGTTTATTTTTATCAATATGTTTTTTAAATAACTCTCTAATTTCATTTTTGGGAAAATCTACCGGAATTTCATCCTCACCATTGTTTTTAAGATATTTTGCCCAAAATTCTGTGTCATTAGTAAAAGCTATTCTTGAAACAAATTCTTGTTCTATCTTGCCACTTCCTATTGACCAGTATATTTCGAAAGAAAAAGGAATTGCCCTATGTTTTTGATCTATCGGTCTGTCATAAGGATTTTCAATTTCACCATTGCACATTTTAATGTATAATGAAGTTATTTTGCAACCTTCAGGCAAGATTACTTTTGGCTTCCAAAGGTATTTTTCTCTATACGCCTCATAAACTTCCGGGGCAGGATAACCATGTTGTTGAATTTGTTCTCGTACATCTTTAGATATAGTACCTTCATAGGTTAGAGACCTTTTAGCATAATCTTCTTTGAACATATATTTTTCATCTTCAGTGATAAGCTTAGGGTTTATGGTGGTTTCATGAGCCTGAAATCGGGCTACTTCAACTTGTCTATGAACTCCAGCTCTGACCCACACAACTACCATCCCTTTTGGTCCAAGACCAATGTTTATAGATTGATAAGGTGCCGTTTCTGCTTGAGCCCCTCTTTTAGAATAAAAGCCTTCATCAAAGAGCTGTTCTATTTTTTCAGTAGGAAGCTTCCAATCACCAGTATAAAATTTATTGTCTACATACGACAACCATGTCATATCTAACCTTTCAGGCAAGGGGGCTTTTATATCATTTATTCTTCCTCCGCCTCCCCAGCCAGAATTGCTAAAACCTCCCATTTGGCTAAAAAAATAGCCTCCTGCTGCTCCTGTATATACTTCTACAGGATATTCCCTTGGCGCGCAAACAGTTGCTGACCATTCATATTTTTTTTCCATACATGAACTTATTGTTATTGCTAAAACCACTAAAACACTTGCTTTTTTTAAATTCTCCTTTATCTTCATCCCTTTAATTATAAAAATTTACTAGTCCTTTAAATTGCTATTTACAAATACAAGGTTTATTTTTTAGTATTTTTTTTGTCTCCTGACTAAATTCATTAATTGGGTATTTATAACTATCTTGCTCTAAATAAATATCTGACACGGAGTCTTTAATGATTTTTACAGCGATTATTACTGATTGTTTTTTTTGTATTTTTTCTTTGAATTGAGTAAAAATTAAAGTTCTGTCAAAATTTAAAGGCAACTTTTCTTTTTCATATACAAGATATCTTTGCCAATACTCTCTGTCTTTTATAAAAACTATTCTACTTATAAATTCCTGACCTTTTTTATTTTTCCATATTATTTTAAAAAAATAAGGAATCGATTTTTGATTTGTATCTAAGATTGTATTACCTATTTCATTTTCTCCATTACACATTTTCAAAGTAATTTCAGACATCTTACATCCATCAGGTAGTAAAATTTGTGGTTTCCAAATGTACTTTTCCCTAAATACATCGTAAAGTGATGCTGAAGGATAACCATATTTTTTAATATTTTCTCTAACTTCTTGATTAACAAATTTTGAATCATTTAGTTTCTCCTCTATGAAATTTTTCTCAAACATAAATTTAGAACTACCATAAACATCCACAGAATTTAAATTTACTTGTGTCGCCTGATACCTTCCTATTTCTATTTGTATTCCTTGATTTCCTGATAACCAAACAATAACTAAGCCCTTTGGAGCAAGACCAATCTGTATTTTATTACAGTCTATTTTTTTATTCTTTTTTATAAAGCCATTTTCAAGATATTGTTTTATTTTATTTTTTGGTAAATTCCATTTTCCTTTGTAAAACTTTCTTTCTGTCATTGATAGCCATGTTATTTCAAAAGTATCAGGCGCAGTAAACCCTTGTTTTTTTGCTACTTCTATTCCCTCGCCCCAGCTTGAATTAATGCAAGAGGGACCGAAAAATGATTTACCAATTAATCCCCTTTGTATTGCTACAGGATATTCACTTGGGACAGAAATACTTGCGGACCATTCATACTTTTTTTCAGAGCATGAACTTATTGATATTGCTAAAAGCAATAAAATGATTTGTTTTTTCATAGTTTATTTTTCTTCTCCGTGTGCCATTATTTTTTTTCCACTTATTAAACTCAAATTACCTTTTATTGCTTCAAAATTTAATTTGTTTGCACTTTTTATAAGCTTACCGCCAACGCTCAATTGATGAGCATCAGTCACTTTTATTGAAATATTTTTTGCTCTCTTTGTAATTGCCATACTTTAATTAAAAAAGGTTAGAATTTTCGGCACTATTAATTATAACTTGTTTGCCACTTTGTATTGTCATGTTCTCTTGATGACTGTAAAGACTAGCTTCAGTAGCAATTTCATTAGAAGTATCTGAGGTTCTTGAAAAATCTTTTTCAGCAATTTCAATTCTATGATCTGATTTCTCCATAATATCCCCATTTGCACTAATAAAAATGTCATGTGCTGCTTCCTGAAAAATGTTGTTGCCTGCCTCAATTTCAATATTTTCCTTGGCATCAGCTTTAATATCTCGTCCAGCATTCATGATAATATCCTCTCCGGCTTCAAGTTCAATATTTTTGGGAGCCTTGAACCTGATGTTTCCGTCTCCATGAATTACAGCAATTGTTTGTCCTTTCTTGCTTTCTATGGTAACATCGCCTGTGGCATCATTCGAAATGATGCGGTTCCCGCTTCGGGTTTGAATTACTTTCATGTCGTTTTTTTCAGTGGCATAACCAGAACTTTCTTTCCCATTATAATGCGTACCCATAACATAAGGGCACTGCACATTTGCGCCTTCAAAGCCAACCAGGACTTCCTCGCCGATCTCGGGAATAAAATAAACGCCTTTTCCTGCTCCGCCGTGGGGCTGGATCATCCTGATCCAGTCGGTTGTCCTGCCGTCGTTGCCCCAAAAGAACTCAATCCTCACGCGTCCCAATCCCTCGGGATCGTTGTTGTCCTTTATGGTTGCCGGCTGGGTTTCAGCTCTGGCAAAGGCTTTGGTGTCGGTATAATGCGGTGCAGAGACATCTGCCGGAATGGCCTTGAACTCGCAGGTGTAGTTGCCGTGCACCTCTGAATGATGGGTCGATTCGATGCACACAAGCTGATACTCGGTGCCTTGGTCTTCAATCTTGAAAATCTGCCCAAGACCTATCGGGAAATAGGATATGCCGCTGTAGTACACACTGTTGGCATTGCTTCCTGCGGTCTGCAGGGCGACCATTTCGTCTATCTCGTCCTTGTTCCGGGCGTTGCTGGTGTAGGCGCCGGCGCTAAGGTCAGGCTGGGCGACGGATCCCTGATTGAAGCCTACATTCGAGGCAAAGCTGTCCCTGCTTCCCTCGGAGGTTCTCAGCGAGGAATTCTTGATAATCGAAGCTTTGCCGTAATCATAGCCCGTCAGCAGAATCTTGTGCGACGCCATGTTGACCTGGGTTTTGAAGCTGTGAAGCGAGGCCCCGTTGATGAGCCTTGTCTTTGACGATTTGATCTGTCCGAACTGCATGCGCATTCCGTCAAAATAAAACCACTGACCATAGCGCTGGGCGAGCCTTTTCAGGAAATCGAAACTGGTTTCGTTGTACTGCGCCATATAATTGAACTCCTTTCGATAGGTTGCCCTTATGGCGTCCCTCTGATAGAATTCCGTCGGGCCTTCATACAGGATATCCAGCACAATGTCATCCATGCGCCTTTCCAGAAAAGTTCTTGATTTTGGCATGTCGTTCAGCACGATGCTGTGGCTTGTCCCGCTTACGTGAAGCCCTACGGCGCTGCCGTTCCGGTCAATTGAAGACAATCCTGTAATGATGCCTTTGCTCATCAGCCTGATTCCCGTCACGCTCTTGAAGGTGAAGATGACTTCGCTTCCGTTGTAGCGCATCATCGCTTTGGCCTGATCTTCGGGCTTTATGACGGCTTTTCCGGTATATTGCCAGACAAACGAAAAATAGTGATGGTCGACCATTTTCTGCGAAAGCTTCAAATCATAGTAGATAATGTTCTGCGTAAAGCCACCGATGGTAATATGTATTTGGTCTGAGAAATGTCCCATAAGTTCGATTCGAGTTTTAGTTCGTTAAATAAAAATAAGATGTCTATTTAGTAAACATATAGCTACAAATCGAAAAGAGAAGCATTGTGAAGTCTTATTAATAACACAATAAGACTTTTAAATTTTCATCCATAAAAAAAGAGCCATCTCATTTCTGAGACAGCTCTTTTTTCACAAATTAATAATCTAAAATTAAGCTTTCGCTTTTCTTTTTACTGTACAACCAATTTCTTTAGTTTGTGTTACAGCAGGTTTTTTGTTGCTTTGCAAAGCCGCAATTGCGTCTTCGGCGTAGTTTGTTTTTTCTGTTTTTGTTCCTTCTGGATCGTTGTCAATTGCTCCAACGTACTCAATCACATTTCCTTTTGCAGTTTTAGAAACAATAAAAATATGCGGCGTATGTTTTGCACCATACTGATCTGTAATAAGTTGTCCTGGATCAAATAAATATGGGAACGGATAATTTTTCTCCTTTGCCAAATCCTGCATTTTATTAAAAGCATCTGCTTTTGATGCTTCTGGATCATTTGGGTTGATTGCGATTACTGGATATCCTTGTGGTCTGAATTTTTTATCTAAATCAATAATTCGTTGTTCATAAGCCACTGCGTACGGACAAGTATTGCAAGTAAAAACGACAATAAAACCTTTTGCTTTAGGAAAACTTGCGAAAGAAACTTCTTTATTGTCAACATTTTTAAGTTTAAAATCAGGTGCGGCGTCTCCTGCTTTCAGCGTTCCTGTTTGCGCTTGAGATAACCAAGCCGTAAATACTAGTACTAATAAAGTGATAATCTTTTTCATAATTTATAGTTTTTTATATTCGGTTAATAGTTGTTCGTAACTGAATTCTGTCTCGACAAATTTTCGTTTATCGTCTTTTATAAAAAGCGTTGCCGGAATACTTCCTGACCATGAAGGATCGATTCGGTCAATATATTCTTGTGGACTGCTTTCGTCCAATAAAAACACTTCATTTTGCATGTTTTTTCGCTTGACGAATGGAATTACGGCTGAATTAAGCTTTGACTTAAAATCAACACTTACTAACAATACCGCCAATTTCTCCGATTTAAATTCGGCCTGAAGTTTCTCAAAATTTGGCAATTCTTTCACGCATGGCGCGCACCAAGTCGCCCAGAAATTGACTACATAAATACTGTCTTTTCCCTTTTGAATTCGTTCCTTCAGTTGATCAACAGTAATAAGCTTTACATTTTGACCATAAGAAACTGTCGAAAAAACGATCACTAAAAAAAGATATAAAAGAGTTTTGATTTTCATAAAACAGTTCGTTTAATTGATTTGTCTCTTACAAATATAAACTAATGAAAACGTACTTTTTGTTAATGAAAATTTAATGAATTATTTTTTAGGTACAGAGGTGCAAAGATTCAGAGAAACAAAGGTTAGTTTTATTCTATTGAATCTTGAAAATCTAAAAATCAAAGCCTTATTTCTCAAAAAAAGATTCTAATTGTCTAAAAACTGGAATCAATGATTCTGCTTTTTCCGATAAAGTGTATTCAATATGTAGTGGTTTTAATTTGATGACTTTTTTATCCAAAAGTCCAAATTCTTCGAGTTCGCGCAATGCTACCGAAATAGATTGTTTGTTTGAACCTTTGATATCTCTTAAAAGTCCGTTGAAACGTATTGGTCCATCAACTGCTAATAAAAAAATCTGTGGTTTCCATTTTCCTGACAATAATTTCAGCA
Source organism: Flavobacterium daemonense (assembly GCF_007341385.1). Taxonomy (GTDB): domain Bacteria; phylum Bacteroidota; class Bacteroidia; order Flavobacteriales; family Flavobacteriaceae; genus Flavobacterium; species Flavobacterium daemonense. Next base: position 1,373 of record NZ_VJYD01000001.1, on the reverse strand, counting down.
ATCCTTCTGCTGGACAGCCGCTATCTTTTTCTACTTTATTTTCTGTAGTCATATTTTCTTGACTAATTGACTTTTGGTTAAACATCTGCGAACTTTGATATAAAAATATAAAATTTTATATGCCTAGCATCTATTTTCCAACCAGTTTTTATGAAAATAGGATCATTAGTATTAATCCTGATCTACAGTATGCTCTGTGAGTCATTAACCCATTTAAAAAATGAACGAAAATAATGCAAATCCGTTGCTGTGCGATTCCTCAAAAGGAATTTGCGAAATGCCTTTCAGCGAAGACTCAATTGAAAATGCCGTCATTACAACAGAACACAAACCTGTAAAAATAATTTATTATACTGACCCAATTTGCTCCTCTTGCTGGGGAATCGAGCCTCAACTCAGAAAGCTTAAACTAGAATACGGAGATTATTTTGAAATCGAATACAAAATGGGCGGTTTATTGCCAGACTGGAGCTACAACAGCGGTGGCATCAGCAAACCCTCTGATGTGGCGCACCATTGGGATGAAGCCAGCTTAATTTATGAAATGCCAATTGATGGAGATGTATGGCTTGAAGATCCGTTGGATTCTTCTTATCCTCCTTGCATTACGATGAAAGCGGCACAAATGCAGAGCAAAGAAAAAGCGGTTCATTTTATGCGTGTACTTCGCGAGAAATTATATCTTGAGAAGAAAAACATTGCAAAATGCAATAATATTGAAGAAGCGGCGCTAATTGCTGGACTCGATATTCAAAAAATGAAATCAGATTTTGACGATGCTGAAGAGCTTTTTCAGGAAGATTTAGATCTCGGAAAAAAACTTGGCGTGAGAGGTTTTCCAACACTGTTTTTTGCCGACCAAAACAACAATCGTTTTGCGGTTTACGGTTCAAAATCATATTCTGAATACGAAAATGCTTTGCGTGCCGCATTTCCTGAAGCAAAAAAGAAAAGTATTGAAAATACAAATCCGTTATCCATTTTTGAAATTTATCCAACATTGGCACCAAAAGAATATTCGGTTATTCTAGATATTCCTTATGTTGAAACTATTGTGATTTTGGAAAAATTATTTAAAAGCGGTGAATTAGGAAAACGATCTATAAAAAATGGTTCGTTGTATTTTAAAAAAAATTAAACACATTGGAACATAGAATTTTTATCAAAAAAAGAAATTAGAAGAAACTAGTTTCCACACATAGTTTACAAAGTTTGTCATTTCGAGGAACGAGAAATCTCCACAAGTAGCTCCGCACCTAGTATCTCCAATCTTTGTAGAGTTTCTTGTGGAGATTTCTCGTTCCTCCTTTAGATTTGTTTTTTGAAATTTTGAGTAGATTTATGATTGAGAAAGGAAGCAAAAGTAAACTGTT
>NZ_VJYD01000019.1 GCF_007341385.1 Flavobacterium daemonense | reverse complement strand
AAATGGTGGTCAGTTTGCTCCGGAACTGGTGATCAATTTACACTGGAAAGTGGTGGTCAATTTGACCGGTTTTTCCAGCTAGGCAATCTGATTGTGTATCCGCCATGTAGTTCAGAGTTTTTAATGTACATCCAATCGCTAACATCATTTTTGTCGATTTCTACAGTGTCGCCAAGTTTTATGCTTTTTATTTTTTCAGGTAAATTGTCAATTACTCCAATATATTTTCCATTATCAAATTTTTGAATATTTCCAATCCAAATATGTTCAACGTTACCATTTTCTTCAAACTTCTTTTTCAAGCCAAAAAAGGTAAAAACTCGACTGTTGTTTTTATAAGCATAATCAAAACTATCCAAAGTTTGTTTGGCTTTTTCAATAGCTTTATTCATTTCAACGTCATCTTCTTTAACGTTGTAAATTGTTAGTTCATTTTCTCTTTCTATTTTTTTGTTGGAATTACAACTTAAAATACAAATCGAAAAAAATAGAAGGAATGTCTTAATTTGCAGATTTCTCATAAATGACTTATAACGTTATGGTGCTATAGTGGGTTTGGTACTAAATTAAGCCCATTCCTCGAATTTGCCACCCGAGCGATAGCGAACGGACGGAGTAAATCATTCAAATACAAAACCATATTTAATTAAGCCTATTGTCCAAATCAGTTGCAGTAGCTGTTACCTGCTGTTACCTGCTGTTGTTTTCGCCCAATACTCATTTGATGTTTGCGATTAAATAAATCTAAAGTTATCTTCCATAAAATAGTATAAAATCATAAAAACCATAAAAATCGAATTTATATTTAGTAATATTAGTTTAGTGAAATTGGTAGATTTTATAGTCCATTTTCTAAGCAAAAAAACAAACACTCCAATTAATACGATTATTATAAACATAAACGTATCGATTGCGTCTGGACCATAAGTGATTGTATTTAGTTTTAATAAAAAAAGAATCAAAAGTGTCACAAAAATATAGATATGAAATATGTATCTATTAATATGTAAAAACAGGTTTAAATATTTCATTTTTGAGGCTTTTTGTTCATACTTTAGATATTTCGTCGTTTGCTTAGACAATTGGCTATAACGTTCTGGCACTACATCGGGTTTGGGACTAAATTAATCCCTATTTTCGGATTTGCCACCCGAGCGATAGCGAACGGACGGAGTAAATCTTTCAAATACAAAACCATTTTTCCTCCCGATACTTCGGGAAAGCCAATTGTCCAAATCCGTTGTAGTAGTTGTTAGTGGCTGGCTTTAGTCTATTAAACAAGGGCTATCTTGAACAAATATTTTAATATTTTCCTTTTTTAGATCATATCCTAAATTTTGTAGGTTTTGTATCCTAACATTTTTTTTTACTTCAATTGTCATATTTCGAAGTTCATTTTCAGTAAATTGTTTTCCTTTGATTCGATTCTCTAATTCAGCTGAAACGCATTTGTCGAAAAATCTGAAATATTCTGAATTGTCAGAGTCATAAGGTGAGTAAATATATTTCGGCTCGTTATTACTAATCAGGAATCTGATAAAGAAAGTATTTCCGCCTTTTAGTGACAATTTAAAATTATAGTTTCCATTTAGAGATTTAAAAGTAAGATTATCATTAAACTTACTTATTTTTTCAAGTTTGACAATAGAATCGTTCCTTTTCAACTCTACCGTTAAAAATTCATTTCTTAAATCATCACCTAGTATTATTTCACTGTTTTGGATTACTGCTGTTTTTTTGCCTGAAAACAGACTAATACTTATGATCAGTATTAGCAAAATGCATAAAATTGCCCAAATTATAGTTTTTGAATAAAATTTTTCTTGCTTTGATTCCTTAGGTTTCATAGTTTTAATGCTTGTGCTTGCCATTAACGTTCTGGTAATATAGCGGGTTTGGGATTAAATTAAACCCATTCCTCGGATTTGCCACTCGAGCGATAGCGAACAGGCGAAGCAAATCATTCAAATACAACACCATTTTTCCTCCCGATACCTCGGGAAAGCCTATTGTCCAAATCCGTTGTAGTAGCTGTTAGCAGTAATTTTTTTATTTATTCTGCCAATCTGTTTTCAATATCCATTCTTTCGTGTAAAACTCTAACGACTTCAATTTCATTTGTTTTGTCTATTTTAAAGAAAATTAAATGTGATTTTACTTTTGAATATCTATATGATTTTCGAATTTTTCCAAAGTCACGAGCCATGTCAAAATTATCGACGATATATTCAATTTCGTCAATGATTAAGTTGTAATATCGATTTGCTTGTTCAATAGACCAATTTTCTGCTGTATAAATCCAAATGTTATTAATATCTTCTAATGCCTTTTCACTGATAATGTACTTTGACATTATTTTTTAAAATTAGATTTTAGCATTTCTAGATTTTTATTACGGTCAAAATTGCTAATTTTACCACTCTTTTCGCCAATTTTTAGTTCATTGATTAGAGATTTTGTTTTAGTTTCTTCTTGCTCAAAAATTCTTAAAGCAGTTCTAACAACTTCACTTACTGAACTATATTTTCCTGTTGAAATTTGCTCATTAATAAAGTTTTCAAAATATTCTCCTAATAATATTGATGTATTTCGTGCCATAATTTTTCTTTTTACCAAAGATACCAATAATTGGTATTAAATTCAAATTTTTTCAGTTTTTTGAGCAAAAGGTATTGCCAACGTTCTGGTACGATAGCGGGTTTGGGACTAAATTAAGTCCATTCTTCGGATTTGCCACCCAAACGATAACGAACGGACGAAGTAAATCTTCCAAATACAAAACCATCTTTCCTCCCGATACCTCGGGAAAGCCTATTACCCAAATCCGTTGTAGTGGTTGTTGGCGGTTCGTTTTTTTTGTTTAGTTAATTTCTACTTATTGTAGTATTCATCTTGCATTTTTCTAAACTCTTTTTTTGAAAATTTAAATTTCGAATTTGAAAATGGACTTAATTGATTAAGCATAAATATTTTAACTGGTTCGCTTAAAAGAACATCGTAATAATGTCCTTTAACTAAAGCATAGTCATTTATGTGTCGATTGAATATTTTTCTAATATTTATGTAATGTCGTTCAACCAAAGTTTTAAAAGCAATACAGCGCAACAAAGGAACTTCACATTCTGTAATTTGGATTAATTCTTTTTCAGTTAGGTTATTACGAAAAATTTCATATTCTTTGTTTTGTTTTCCACTTCTATTAATTTCAATATTGGTAAGTCTAAAATCCCAAATTATTTTATTTACTTTTTCATTTTTTGTTATTTCTTTTAAAAGAATAGTTGGTTGAAAATTTTCCTTTTTCGCCTCTTTTTTTGCGCAACTAAAAAACAATAAAAGGATTAACATTATTGGAATTCTTTTCATTTTTAGGAATTTAAATTAAAATCAAAAATGTATTTCTGTGGTTTTTAGCAAAGTGATGCCTAACGTCCCGATACTACAGCGGGTTTGGGACTAAATTAAGCCCATTCTTCGGATTTGCCAAATCATCCCAAATACAAAACCATTTTTCTATTAAGCCAATTGCCCAAATCCGTTGTAGTAGCTGTTACCTGCCGTTTTTTTTAATTTATATATTCATTTTTAGATTTAATTTTCCAAATTCTGTTTTTCGGAAAATATTCGTAGGTGACTATTTGATATTTCACAGAGTCAATTCTTTTATTTATCCGCAAAATTTTATTTTTTGTATCGAAAAAATATGGAAAGCTTTCCATTTCTTTTGATAACATATCGTTAAGTATAAATTTTTGATTTTCAGTTTGTACATAAAAATTATAGAGAGGTCCGCCATTTCCGCCTTCTTCTCGTTTTATAGCCAAATCTTCTTTATCATCAAAATTGAAATCAGCAATAATAAAATCCCCAAAATCATAGTCATAAACTTTTATTAAAGAATTGACGGTCTTTAAATATGATTTATTGTTTGAGCAATTTTTAAAACTTTCAGACTTTAAGATGAATTCACTCTTAATGTCAATAGTTTGAATTTTGTTATTTTTTTGCTTGGAAAGGATTGTAATTTTAATTTCTGCACTACCAAGATTATTTTGGTCTGTTGACTTTGTAGAAATTTCAAAATCAAATTTCTTTGACAACATATTATCTCTGCAAGTTTGAGAGTAACTTGAGACGAAAACAAAAAAAGCAATGCAGTTTATTACATAATTTTTCATAGGGTCTGATAAAATTGCTTGTAGCGTGTGTTACCAGCCGTTGACTTTAATCTACATAAGTTTCTTTCAGAACTTCTTTTACTTTTGAAACTTCTTTTTCAGCCAAATTCCCAAATACTTTTGTTATTCTTTGTCTGTCAACAGTTCTGATTTGGTCTAATGCAATTTGGCCTTTGGTATCGTTGTTTAGAATTTCAACTCTTGTCGGATAAGATTTTGAACTGCTCGTCATAGGAGCTACAACGATTGTCTGTAAATATTTATTCATTTCGTTTGGGGAAATGATAACACAAGGCCGTATTTTTTTAATTTCACTTCCAATCGTAGGGTCAAGATTGACTAAAACGATTTGATATTGTCTTAACTCCATTCTTCAAGATTTTCATCTTCAAAAATGTCGTTAATCAGCAATTTGTCATCGCCGTTTTCGTGCATTTTTTTAAATGATTTATCCCAACCGTTTCTTGGTTCAGATTTTGGTTTTAAAATTATATAACCTTTTTCAAGAATAAGTTCAACTTTATCTGTGATATTATATTTTTCGAGTAAGGTCTTCGATAAACGAATCCCTTTTGAATTTCCAATCGGAATAACTGAAATGTCCATAACTTTTATTTTTTTTGTATATACAAAGTTATTACAATTTTTTAGAACGCCTAATTTTTAGCAGAATTTTTAATCAATGGCTGGTAACGTTCCCGCGCTACAAGCAGTTTGGGACTAAATTAAGCCCATTCTTCGGATTTGCCAAATCTTCCCAAATACAAAACCATCTTTCCATTAAGCCAATTGTCCAAATCCGTTGTAGTAGCTGTTAGCAGTAGTATCTAATCGTTCATTTCTGGATTAAGAATAGCAATTGTAAAGTGTTCCAATCTCGCAATCTTTTCAGGTTCTGTTGAATAAAATTTAAATTTTAAATCACTTTTAATAAAATCATTAACTTGTTTTTGAAGTTTTGTAAAATTGTCTTCTGACATTATTTTACCAGCAATCAATCTCGATTTTGTTTCCTTATTCATCGGCGGAAAATCTATCTTTAAAAACTCACTAATTAGTTTTCTCAAAAGTTTTCTGTTTAATGTATGGCTTCTATAATCAGACGCTAATTCGCGTAATCTAACTTTTCCAGTTCTGTCTGTTTTACCAACATATATAACTTTTTCATTTTCATATATTACATAAATTCCGCAAGTTGTGATGCTTTTAATTTGTTCATAAGTTAACAATTCCGAAGCTAAAGCTTTTTCAAATTCTTCTATTAAATCTTGATGCGTCATTTTAGTTTGATATTGCTGGTAACGTCCCGCTACTACAGCGGGTTTGGGACTAAATTAAGCCCATTCTTCGAATTTGCCAAATCATTACAAATACAAGACCATCATTCCATTAAGCCTATTACCCAAATTCGTTGTAGTAGCTGTTATGGGCAGTTATTTTTTTCGGTATTCAAATATTCTTTTGCCTCGAAGCTTGAATTCATTCTCACTTAATACTCTTCCCAAATCCCTTATCTCAATGATTGAATCATTTTTATCATAATAGTATTCAGTAAGAAATTCGACGTATTCATTTGGATTTGTAGTTTTTACATAACTACTATCTCTTTTACTAAATAGCTTATTGTTTGAATAATATTTGTAAAAGCTTTTCATTTCATGTTTTTTACTGAAAGTCCAATTTTCGGTTACTAGCTTTCCAGTTTTGTCATAAAAATAATTTGAAACTTTGGAAGTGTCATTATCTTCGATAATTATTTTCTTCGAGTTAAAATTGTCTTTGTACTCATAAATTATTTGTTTATAAGTATAGGCTTCTTTGATTATTTTTTGGTTTGAATCATAAGTATATTTTGCGATTGTATCGTTATCGTCTAATATAAAAATAAGGTTCCCAAATGAATCATAAAATTGTTCTCGATTTATGATTTTCGCTAAACCTTTTCCTTTTCGTTTGAATATTGATTTGGTATTTATAAGCTTGTTATTTGAATTGTAAAACATAAATAAATTATCATTCACATTGATTAATCTATTAAGTTTATCAAAGACTTTAAAGCTTTTATGCTCTGATAAAACTGAGTCTTTTTCTGTTAAGTGTTTTTCGGTAACAACAATTCTAAATTTTTCGTCATTTTTTGAATTGGAAATAAGAGAGCTTTCTTCAATGTTACCACAAGATGTTAGCAGTAAAAGTAAAATGGTAAAGATTAAATGTCTTTTCATTGCAGTTTTATAATTGCCCAAATCCGTTGTAGTAGCTGTTGGCGGTTCGGCTTTTTATTCAATTTAATTTCCGTTTCAGTCTTTTTCACACTCAAAAACGTTTTAGCAATTTTCGAATTTCATAAACCTATTCTTTTTATTTACAATTACAGTTTATTGGTTTTTCAAAGAAACTTATTGGTCTGTTTATGCTTGGCATCCATTTTAAATAAACTACACAAATACTATCTCCAACTTTATTCAATTCCTCGATATTAGAATTTCCATCATATCTTTTTCCATTGAGCCAAAAATTATAAACTAATGTTGGTTTATGACCACGAATTTTCGAAAGCTCATTTGTCAATATTGATTTTGTACAAATTCCTTGGCTTTTCAATAGTAGATTTCCAATTGCAATTTTCGAAAAGAATAAAATAAAGAAAAGTATAAAGGTGTAGCCTAGCCATTTTCTAAAATTATCTATTTTAACTGACTTCTTTTTATTCATATTTTTATTTTCTCAGCGTTTTCAATCAAGCTGACCGCCAACGTCCCGCTACTACAGCGGGTTTGGGACTAAATTAAGCCCATTCCTCGGATTTGCCAAATCATTCCAAATACAAAATTATTTTTCCATTAAGCCAATTGCCCAAATCCGTTGTAGTAGCTGTTATGAGCAGGCTTTTTATTGCTTCCAAAACTGCCACCATTTCGATTTGTTTTTCTCTCTTTCTCTTTCAATTAAGTCTTTGGTGTCAATTCCGATAGAAGTTCTAGCATTATAGGCTATTAAGTAATCTTTGTGATTTATATAAGACCGAATCTTTTCTTTTATTCTAGGGTCATTTAAGCGAGATAAATAATGAAAAGTAGAAAGCAAAGTATATTTTTCAGTAACATTTCCAAACTCATTCAACGCAATATTTTTCATTTCTTCATCACCACCTTTTATTTCGTTTATATAGCTCGCCCAAATTATTCTCGTCGATGCCCTTTTTGTTGATTCCAATTTCTTTTTCAACGCTTGCAATGAATTTTCGGATTTCATAATTGCTAGAGTTTCACCAATTAAAATATCGTCATTCTTTTTAAGCCTTTCAATTAAGTTTCGCTCAACTTCGACTTTTTCGACTTCTGAAAGTGAGAGAATGATATGCTCGTTACTAAATCCATTCCGATGTTGATAATCAGCTGGAGGAATAATTTCTTTTAGTAGTTGTTTAATTTCTCTCACTTCGTTTCTTTAAGCTTGCTCATAACGTCCCACTACTACAGCGGGTTTGGGACTAAATTAAGCCCATTCTTCGGATTTGCCAAATCATCCCAAATACAAAACCATTTTTCCATTAAGCCTATTGCCCAAATCCGTTGTAGTAGCTGTTATGTGTAGTGCCTTTATACGCTTTTGTACAATTTCACAGGATATTCTGTTATTAAATTCCATTCAGAATCTTTTGAAATGTCCAATTCTATTTTTTTATCTGAATGATTAATTTTCAATTTTTCAAAGGCTTTTTCAACTAATTCTATATTTATAGCGTAAAACCAATACATTCTTGCACCGTCATAAGTTTCCACTAAAAATATAATTCCATTATCATTCAGAAGATCAATTGTTTCTTTATCAAAGTCAAACAGTGACTTATTGTAATCAGAAGTTGGAAGTCCATTTTCTTTTATACTATCGAAATGATGCGTTATACAAACGAGATTTTGATATATTTTTTTGAATTGCCATATGTTTTTATAATTAGGAATTCTTAAATAAAGAGGAAGTCCTTCATATTCTATTTTTGTTGTTAACCATTCCATTTTTTCTGTCAATTTATTTTGGCTATATCATGTAAGAGTAAAAATTATAATTACTAAAGTTAAGATTTGTATATTTTTCACTCAGATTTTCTTTGGCATTACACATAACTAGTATATATGTATGACAAAATCATACAAAGCCATTCAATTTTGGGCAGATATGTATGATAAACGTCATATTGTATTTGTAAATCAAATATATGATAATTCTTTATAATTCATCAAAGGGACTTTTAATTTGTTGAATACTTTTAGTACTTACATGTGTGTAAATTTCGGTCGTTTTACTGCTGCTATGACCTAATAATTCTTGTATATAACGTAAATCAGTTCCGCTCTCTAATAAATGTGTTGCATAGCTGTGGCGCATCCAGTGAAGGGTTACTGGTTTTGTGGTGCCAACTTTTTGTAAGGCTTGTTTCAAAACACTTTGTAAGCTCTGCTCTGAATATTTTTCTCCCGAACTTTGACCTTCAAACAACCAAATACTCGGTTTATATATCGTATAATATTCTCTAAGCATTTGTAATATTTTAGGCGATAAGGGCGAAATTCGGTCTTTTTTGCCTTTTGCTTGTCTAATAATAACAATTCCTCTCTTAGAATCAATATCGGCAGGTTTCAAGTTTAGAAGTTCACTTCGGCGCAAGCCACAACTATAAATCAACGAAAGCATTGCTTTGTGTTTGATGTTAGAATGTGCATTCAAAATCAATTTTATTTCTTCTTTACTCAAAACGTTGGGCAAAATTTTTGACCTTTTGGGACGATGAATTTTGTCAATTTCGATTTTAGTTTTGCGTACTGTAGTGAAAAATAATTTCAAGGCATTGACGATTTGATTTTGATAGGACGAAGAAAGGTTGTTTTTAAGAATATATTCGTTGTTGTAAATAAATACGTCCTCATTGGTAATTTCTGAAATGTTTTTTTCTCTATAAAATACTAAAAAAGATTTTAAAGCTTCAGAATACGTTTTGATCGTGTTTGGGCTGTATCTCTTAGAAGAAAGCCATTGAACGAATTTTTTTATTTGCTCGAAACCCTCCTCTGAAGGTAAAGAATGAGAAAAAGGAACTAAATGAAATCTTGCCCTGTTTTCAGTCGTGTCAGGTAGATGCCAAACACCTAAAGTTTGACTCCAACGTGAACCTGTCAGCTTTTTTATTCGAGTTATTAAGTCAGCATTTTTTTCAAAATAAACCGCAATTCTTTTTTCTTTTTTATGGATGATAATTTTAGCTTCCCAATTCATAAATATAAATTTCAGACCACTAAAGTAAGAAAAAAGCCTCAATTTTAAAAGCGTGATCTCGGAATCAGCATGCTCAAAAAGAAAAATCAATCAAAACATTCCATCATTAAAAGATCACCTTCACGATGCGAAATGGTTACGATTCCGTCTTGCTCAACAGAATTACTGCTTCCGGTTCTGTAGCCCATTGTAAGCGTATCGTTTTGCAATTCATATTTTAAATTGTTAGAGTAAATTCCGTTTACAACCCCAATTGGAATTAGAGAAATTGGAGTTTTTGCGGTGTACCATTTTTCGAATTTCGAAGGAAGCAAAAATATTTTTGAGTGATCGTCAAGAATAACGATTTTAAGCAAATCGCGATAACGAACAATGTTGGTAAGATTTGTAATCGTGTGATCAGCGCGTTTTCCGGTTGCCCAAACAACGTTTACGGCTGGAATTTTTCGTTCAATCAAATAATCAAATGCCTTTTCTAAATCGGTTTTGTCTTGATCTGGTGTATGCACAATTTCTATCGGAAACTGAGAAGTTTTATAAATTTCGGGATCAAAACCACGATCAAAATCGCCTAAAAGAACATCGACTTTGATGCCTAAATCAATTACTCTTTCTATAGCCGAGTCTAAAACAACAACAAGAGGCGACCATTCAAGCAATTGCCCTAATAGTTCAGGATCACAGGCGGCTCCGTTTGCAATTATTAAAGCTGGTTCCTGATCGTCGCGGACTATATGATGTGATGACATGAAGTATTTTTTAATGTGAAGCAAATATACGGCTAGTATTTTAGATTGCAGATTTTAGTCCCGATAATTATCGGGATAGATTTTTTTCCAGCTTTGAAATAATCTAAAATCTACATTCTAAAATCAAAAATCAAGTAATCGTCTATGATAATTTATTTGTCCTAAATGATACGCTAAATGTGTAGAAAGATGAACCAGAAAAAATCCAGTTGTCATTTCTTTTTCGAATACAATTTGCGGATAAATGGCATTTAAATCGGCTTCAGTCAAAGAATCTAATGCATTATTTACAACCACAATTGTGTCGTCAATTTTCTGGATTAATTCTGCTTTAGGAATATCTTTTAATGAAAATTCCAAAGGACGATTTCTAATGTAACCTGTTTCACCAATTTCTGCTCCAATAAAATTATTGATGTTTCCAATAAGATGCAAGCAAAGATTTCCTGCCGAATTTGAAATATTTTTATCAATTTCCCAAAGTTTGCTTTCGTCTTGATACGATTCAATTTCGACTTTTAATTTGTTTAAGTCTCTTTTAAATAGTGATTTAAGAGTATCTGTCAACATGATATTTGATTTTTTTGGGAGTAATAAATTAGCTTCTGTTTTTTATCGGAATCCAAATTTCTTCTTCAGAATTTGGATCGTCTTTTTTGTATTTTTCGTCCATAACAGCAAAATGCGGTCTGTCGTCTACCGTATATTCTGAGTTAGGAAGCCATTCTGCAAAAATCGTATGATAAGTTTTATGTCCTTCGCTGGCTGGGCCTTTATGAATAAATACAGCATAAATTCCGGTCGGAATTATCAATTTTTCCATTTCTTCGGGTATCACAGGAAAGTTTTTAACTTCTACAGCTGCCCATTTTTGGAAAGTCTTGCTGGCATCAAAATTGTCGAAATAACCATTCGGAAAAACTTCAAGCGAGTATAAATTTGAATCAATTGTATTTTTGATTTCCTTTCGTCTTGGCATAAAACCGTTCCATAATTGAAAGGTATGATTTTCAATAAACGACATTTCAACATGTTTGCCGACCAATTTTTTTTCGGTTAAAATTTTAATTCGGGCGTCCATTTTAGTAGGTTTATTTGATAGTATATTTTTTAAAATCGGTTTCGCTCAGTGAAAAATAACCAAGCGGATAATTGTCTTTATTAGTTGTGTTGATGATATTCCCTTTTACCGTTGCCGGAGGCGATTGAAATGGCCCGCCAACGTTTGTGCCTGCAATACTTACTAAGATACTCATATAATTGTAATATTGTTTCGAAATTCCGAAATGAGTTATCTCGATTTCGTCTCCAGGTTTCAGTTCATCATCATCAGAAAGGCTGAAAAACTCGTTGCCTTGAAAAAATTTATCGTCGTCAACATAATAATTTGATTTGACTTTATTTGAATATAGGTATTTGTACAAATAGAAGTTATCAGCATCACCAGGATCATTATAATAGGCTCTTATTTCAATATCTTTTCCTGTAAATCCGCCTTGGTTATTTTGGTCAATATGTGTTATAGGCGCAACAGATTTAAAAGTTTCGGTTGCTGTATAAGTTTGTCCATTTGTTTTTACGGTCAAAGTGTAGTCTGTATTCAAAACGGGTTTGAAATTAGTGCAGACATAACGTCCCGTTTTTGGTACCTCTATAAAATTAAACTGCTCGTTAGCGCTGTTTTTTATAAAAATCTGAGCGCCTGAAACTGTCGGAATCACATTTTGATAGTACCCCGTTGTTGTAGTCAGTTTTATAGTCTGTTGTTTGCCGGTTGTTCCTTTTTGCCAATTAATCGCGGCTTCAATAACTAGTTTTGGCGGAGCGGTATCTAAATCGACATCAACAACTTCTTCACAGCCGGCAAAGAGAATCGAGATAAAAATTACAATTAGTAAAGCTGTTTTTTTCATAATATGCTTTTTAATAAAAAGAAATATTTAAAATCTAAAATTGTAACTCACAGCAGGTACAATTCCAAAAATGGAAGTTTTTACGGCTTCATTTGCGCCTGTGTCTACATTTTGGCGGAAATTGATTGAAGCAGCATTCTTGCGATTATATAAATTATAAATACTAAAAACCCATTCGCCTTTCCAGTTTCGGTCTTTGTTTTTTCTAGGAGTCAATGTCGCCGAAACATCTAAATGATGATAAGCGGGCAATCTGTTTTTGTTGCGCAAGCCATAACTCGGAACAGTAATTCCTAAATATTCATATTGACCGTTCGGATAAGTAACTGGTTGTCCGGTCTGTAACGCAAAGTTAGCACCAAAAGACCATTTTTCGTTCAAATTATAAGCAGAAGTTACAGCCAAATTGTGTGTTTTATCGTAAGCCGAATTATACCATTCACCATTATTGATTCCTGTTTCTTCTGGAGTTCTGCCTGGAGTTTGTTGTTCAGATTTTGATAACGTGTAGGAAATCCATCCGTTGAATTTGCCTTCATTTTTCTTCGCCATAATTTCTAAACCATACGCACGCATATGTCCGTTCAAAATTACTTGTTCAATGGCATTATTTGCAATCAAATCGGCTCCGTCGATATAATCCAATCTGTTTTGAATTTTTTTATAATACGTTTCCACTTCAAGTGAATAAGCGCCGTTTTTGATATTTCTGAAATAACCCAACGCAACTTGGTCGGCAAGCTGTGGTTTGATGTAATTATCACTTGGCATCCAGACATCCAGCGGAGTAGGAGATGAGGTGTTTGAAATCAATTGAAGATATTGCGCCATTCGGTTGTAGCTTGCTTTAATGGCTTGTTCATCATTTAGCTGATAAGAAACTGAAAACCGAGGCTCTAAATTGTTGTAACTTTTAATGGATTTGTTTTTGCTGTAATATTCGGTGCCAATTGGAGTTGCTTTTTCGTAAATCTGCATATCGGTATCGAATATAACCGGATTGTTGTTCTCGTAAAGATTTACAGACGAAGGTCCTAAACGGTAAAACATACTGTATCGTAATCCGTATGCAACAGTGATTTTTTTCGAAAGCTGATTTTCGGCATCAATATAAATAGAAGGTTCAAAAGCGTATTTTTTATCCAATTGATCCGGATTAATTCCAGAATCTGGACTGCTTGGTTTAATCGTCCCGGGATTAAATTTGTAGTAAATTCCGTTTAAGCCGTAGCTCAATTTGAATTTATCCGAAATATAATGTTTGAAATCGTATTTGATGTTATAGTTCTGAATGCCCGAATCCCATTTAAAACCAACAAAATCCAGATCAAGTCCGTAGTAATAATCACTGTAAATCATCGATAAATTTGAAAACAGTTTATCAGAATATAAATGATTCCAACGCAGATTTAAAGTTGAATTTCCGTAGATATTGGTAAAACTTTTGTTCAAGCTGAAAACATCGCGCCCAAAATAACCTGACAAATACAGACTATTATTATCGTTTAATTTATAGCTTAATTTGGTATTCAAATCATAAAAATAAGCTGCATTATCTTTTTGATCTTTTGACAATTTTAAAAACAGATGGGCATAAGAAGCTCTTCCGCCAATTAAAAACGAGCCTTTATCTTTTACCAAAGGACCTTCTGCCAAAAGCCGACTCGAAATTAATCCGATTCCTCCGTTTACATGAAATTCTTTGCTGTTTCCGTCTTTCTGATAAATATCCAAAACAGAAGAAGCTCGTCCGCCAAAGCGTGCTGGAATTCCGCCTTTATACAATTTCAAATCTTTTATCGCATCTGGATTAAAAACCGAGAAAAAACCAAAAACGTGAGAAGAATTAAAAATAGTAGCTTCGTCTAATAAAATCAAATTCTGATCAGCACCGCCGCCGCGAACATTAAAGCCTGATGCGCCTTGGCCAGCATTTGTTACACCCGGAAGCAATAAAATAGATTTTAAAACATCAACTTCTCCTAAAACCACTGGCATTTTTTTAATCGTGGCAATCGAGAGTTTATTGGCGCTCATTTCGGGAGACTTGATATTGACTTTGCCTTTATTTTCTGCAATTACAACTTCTTGAAGTTCCTGGCCAACGCCTTCGCTGAGGCTCGAATTGAGTTTGGTATTTTGGTTTAAAATTACGGTTTGCTGTAGAGTTTGATATCCGACATAGCTAATTTCAATTTGATATTCGCCCTTTGGGATGGTAAGCGAATAAAAACCATATTCGTTTGTTGCAGTTCCAATTTTTAAAGATGGAATATAGATATTGACACCAATTAAGGTTTCGTTGCTTTTATTATCTTTAATAGTGCCGCTCAGAGTGAATTTTTCTTGAGAAAAGGATGTGAACGCCGTTAAAACTAAAATAATAAGGATGCCAATTTTTTTTATAATCATCTTTTTGATTTTGTTTTACATAGATAAGAATTCTTACTAATATATTAAAACGGAAACTGTGTTAAACATTGGTTAAGATAAGCAAAAAAGACAACCTTTTAGGGTTGTCTTTTTTATTTATCTGCACAAGCACATTTAGTTATGCTGTGTTATTATTTGATTTTAGCAATAATTGCATTGAATGTTTCGCTAGGACGCATTGCTTTGCTTACTAATTCAGGAGTTGGCTGATAATATCCACCAATGTTTTGTGGTTTTCCTTGTGCTCCAATTAATTCAGCGTCGATTTTAGCTTCGTTAGCTTCAAATTCTGCAGCGATAGGAGTAAAGATTGCTTTTAATTCAGCGTCTTTATTTTGAGCTGCTAAAGCTTGTGCCCAGTAGAATGCTAAATAAAAGTGAGATCCTCTATTATCGATTTGTCCAACTTTACGAGCTGGCGATTTATCATTTGCCAAGAATTTATCGTTAGCTTGATCTAAAGTTTCAGATAAAACAATTGCTTTAGAATTATCTAAAGTTTGTCCTAGATGCTCTAATGAAGCACCAAGAGCTAAAAATTCTCCTAGTGAATCCCAACGTAAATATCCTTCTTCAGTAAATTGCTCAACGTGTTTAGGAGCAGAACCTCCAGCACCAGTTTCGAACAATCCACCACCATTCATTAATGGAACGATAGATAACATTTTTGCAGAAGTTCCAAGTTCTAAAATCGGGAATAAATCTGTTAAGTAATCACGTAAAACGTTTCCAGTTACAGAGATAGTATCTAAACCTTTGATGATTCTGTCTAAAGTAAATTCAGTTGCAGCAATTGGGTTTAAAATACGGATATCTAAGTTTGTAGTATCGTAGTCTTTAAGATATTTTTGAACTTTTACGATCAATTCTCTATCGTGTGCTCTGTTTTCGTCTAACCAGAAAACGGCTGGAGTACTAGATAAACGAGCTCTGTTTACAGCCAATTTAACCCAGTCTTGAATAGGCGCATCTTTTGCTTGACACATTCTGAAAATATCATTTGCTTCAACGTTTTGCTCCATTAAAACATTTCCGTTTGCATCAACAACACGTACAACTCCGTCAGCTTTCATTTGGAAAGTTTTGTCGTGAGATCCGTATTCTTCAGCTTTTTGAGCCATTAATCCAACGTTTGGAACACTTCCCATTGTTTTAGGATCAAAAGCACCATGTTTTTTACAGAAGTCGATTGTTGCAGTGTAAACTCCTGCATAAGAACGGTCTGGAATAACAGCAAATGTATCTTGTGCTTTTCCTTCTTTGTTCCACATTTGTCCAGATGTACGGATCATTGCTGGCATTGAAGCATCAACAATTACGTCAGATGGAACGTGTAAGTTTGTAATTCCTTTATCAGAATTAACCATTGCCAAGGCTGGTCCGTTTGCGATAGCTTGATCAATAGCTGCCTCAACTTCTGCTTGCTCAGGTCTTCCAGCAATTTTAGCATAGATATCACCTAAACCGTTTCTTGTATCAACGTTTAATTCAGCGAATAAAGAAGCGTATTTTTTGAAAACATCTGCAAAATATACTTCAACGATAGCGCCAAAGATAATTGGATCAGAAACTTTCATCATTGTAGCTTTTAAGTGTACAGAAAGTAGAACTCCTGCAGCTTTAGCTTCAGCAATTACATCAGCAGCAAAAGCTTTCAATTTGCTTACGCTTAAAACAGAACTATCAATAATTTCACCAGCTTTTAATGGAGTGCTTGCTTTAAGAACAGTTGTTGAACCATCTTTAGCAACAAATTCGATTTTTACATCATTAGCTTCAGCAACAGTAAGTGATTTTTCACTTCCGTAAAAATCACCACCTGACATAGAAGCCACTTTAGTTTTTGAGTCAGCAGACCAAGCACCCATTGAGTGTGGATTTGCTTTTGCAAAGTTTTTAACAGCTCTTGGAGCTCTACGATCAGAGTTTCCTTCGCGTAAAACTGGGTTTACGGCAGAACCTAAAACTTTTGCATATTTTGCTTTAATTTCTTTTTCAGCATCCGTTTGAGGATCTTCTGGGAAATTAGGAACATTATATCCGTGAGATTGTAATTCAGCAATAGCTGCTTTTAATTGAGGTACAGATGCTGAAATGTTTGGTAATTTGATGATGTTAGCTTCTGGCTTAGTTGCTAATTGACCAAGTTCTGCAAGAGCATCTCCTGTTTTTTGAGCATCTGTCAATGATTCAGGAAAGTTTGATAAAATTCTTCCTGCTAAAGAGATGTCTCTGGTTTCAATAGCGATACCTGCTGTTGAAGTAAACGCCTGCACAATTGGTAACAAAGAATAAGTCGCTAATAAAGGCGCCTCATCAGTTAAGGTGTAAAAAATTTTTGAATTCTGTGTCATTTTTTTTTTTTTTTTTATAATCGTGTCGTCTGAAAGTGACGATATGAAAAGTATAGTCGGCTCAAAACGAGCGGAGCAAATATAATAAAAACACTCCGAAATCGGTGTAGTTTTACTCAGAAATAGAGGAATTATCAGATTGTTATTTCATGCTCTTTAAATTGTCAAATCGATTGTTTTGATATTAAAAAATTACGGTTTTGATATTCGTTAAAAAGAAGGCATAAAAAAAACTCGTTTCAAATGATATGAAACGAGTTTTTTATAACAATTAGACAAATGATTATCTTCTTTTATCTTTAATCTTAGCTTTTTTACCAGTAAGTTCTCTGAAGTAGAAAATTCTAGCTCTACGAACTGCACCTTTCTTGTTGATTTCGATTTTTTGTAAAGCTGGTAAGTTTACTGGGAAGATACGCTCAACTCCAATAGCTCCAGACATTTTACGGATCGTGAAAGTTTCTGTGTTACCAGAACCTCTTCTTTGAATAACAACTCCTTTAAAAAACTGAGTTCTTGTTTTTTCACCCTCTTTAATTTCGTAGAAAACTGTGATAGTATCTCCAGCTCCAAACTCAGGGAAATCTTTTTTAGCAACGAATTCGTTTTGAACGAATTTTAATAAATCTGCCATGATAATTTTAAATTATGGTTTTATATTAGAGCAACATTCACGGATCTCGCCAGAGGTTGGTCAAATTCGGGTGCAAATGTAAAAAATAATTATAAATTATGAATCATAAATTGTGAATTATTTTTAGTTTATTTTGTTTCAAGTTTTAGGTTTCAAGTTGTTGCTATCGAGAGTTTTAACTTGAAACAAAAACAACCTTAAACTTGAAACTAAATTTTAATGTTCTTCTAATAAATCTGGGCGTCTGTTTTTTGTGTGTTCGTAGGCCATATCTTCACGCCATTTATCGATTTTGGCTGCATGACCGCTGGTTAAAACTTCTGGAACTTTCCATCCTTTATAATCTGCTGGTCTGGTATATATAGGTCCAGAAAGTAAATTGTCTTGAAAACTATCAGTCAGGGCAGAGGTTTCATCACTCAATACTCCGGGGATTAATCGAATCAAGGCATCTGATAGAACAATAGCACCTAATTCTCCGCCAGACAAAACGTAATCACCAATAGAGATTTCTTTGGTAATAAAATGATCTCGTACTCGCTGATCAACACCTTTATAATGGCCACATAAAATAATTATGTTTTCATACATTGACATGGTGTTTGCCATTTTTTGATTGAGAGTTTCTCCGTCAGGCGACATATAAATGATTTCGTCATATTCACGCTGGCTTTTTAAATGTGTTATGCAGTCGTCAATAGGCTGAATCGTCATTACCATTCCGGCGCCTCCTCCAAATGGATAATCGTCGACACTTTTTTGCCTGTTAGTACTGTAATCACGCAGATTGTGAAAATGTACTTCGACTAAACCTTTGTCAATGGCACGTTTCATAATTGAGGCCTCAAAAGGGCTTCTTAATAATTCCGGTAAAAGTGTAATAATGTCAATTCGCATTTCGCTCTCAAAAGTTTTGGGTGCAAAGATACAAAGTAAATATGGAGAAAATTAAAACTAGATTTTAAAAAATAGTGGATTGTTTTTTAGTTTTTGGTACTTAAATAAGAGAGATTTTTCTTTCAGTTATTTTATTGTATGTCAAGTAAATAAATAATAATTATATAACATTTCAGGACTTTTATGTAAACTTATTTGAATTAATTTTAAGTAACATTACAACTTCTTAAGTTTGTAAAATATTGCCTTAAATCTAAATCTTCATCTAATGAGAAATATCATACTTTTATGTGTCCTAGTAGTATTGGCATCGTGCGCAAGTTCTAACAATACCGGGGACAAATGGGTCGGAAAATCAAAACAAAATCTTATAAAAAGTTGGGGGACACCTATAAGGACTTTTGATAACAGTACAAATGGCGAGATTCTGGTTTATGCAGATCAGATCTATGAAAAACAAAAAGATCATGATTCTAGGATTGCTGGTACTGCTTATTGGAATTATGTTTATGTTTATGTAGACAAAGCAGGCAAAGTAGTTTCGTATAGAAACGAAAAACAAAACTATGGACCACAATCTATTGATTCTAACAAATTAGCAGGCATGAATTTGTTGACTGCGAAGTAGAAATAGCTTCATGCAGAATTCATTAGAATATTTTTTATATCGCCCAATGTATATAGTCCCTACGGGACAAATTTTGTGGTGCTTGATATTTTTTCTACCAATATTTTGTTCCTAACGGAACTACAGTATTTTATCTCGCCCAATGTATAGTCCCTATGGGACAAATTTTGCATCGCGTAATATTTTTTCTACCAATATTTTGTTCCTAACGGAACTGAGGAATTTTTATATCGCCAAATGTATATCGTCCCTACGGGACAAATTTTCACGTCGTTTAATATTTTTCTACCAATATTCAGTTCCTAACGGAACTAAAGGATTTTTATTCTACCCAATAATATAGCCTCGGCGAGACAAAATCTTGTGTCGCTTAATATAATTTATTCTTCGAAAAATATTCTTCTCATAAATTTTTAAGAATTTTCTTTCTTTTTTGTATTTTTGATTACTTAAATCTATTCCGTTAGGAATAAAATATTGGTAGAAAGAAAAAATAGTTAAGAATTAATGTCCCGTAGGGACTATATCTAAGAAATGCCCAACACATATACACAAATACATATTCATTTTGTATTCGCCGTAAAGTACAGAAATGCAATCATTCACAATACATGGAAAGATGAATTATACAAATATATTTCAGGAGTTATTAAAAATAATAACCATAAGCTGTTGGCCATAAATGGCGTTTCAGATCATATTCATATTTTAATTGGAATAAGACCAGTACAGTCTATCTCTGAATTAATGAAAAGTATAAAACAAAACTCATCAAAATGGATAAATGAAAACAAATTTGTAAATGCTCATTTTGAATGGCAAGAAGGATATGGGGCATTTTCATATAGTAAATCGCATTTGAGTGCTGTTATAAATTATATTCATAATCAAGAACTGCATCATAAAAATAAAACATTCAGAGAGGAATATATTGACTTTCTTAATAAATTTGAAATTGATTTTGATGAAAAGTTTATCTTTAAAGAATTAATTTAAAGATATTTTATGGGATGATTTCTCTACAAAAAATTAAAATCTTCGCGATAAACGGCAGCACTCGCAAAAACGCCAGCAATTTCAAAATTCTAAAACACATTTAAGAAAATATTAAATCGGAATTCGAGATCGAAATTTTCGAGAAATTAGATCAATTGCCCCACTTCAATCCCGATCTTGATAATGAAAATGTACCAAAAAGCGTAACGGAATTCAGAAACAAAATAGCTCAAGCCGATGGCGTTTTAATTTGCACGCCGGAATATGTTTTCAGTTTGCCGGGAACTTTAAAAAATGCTTTAGAATGGTGTGTTTCGACCACTGTTTTTTCAGGAAAAAAGACTGGACTTGTCACTGCTTCCGCTTCAGGTGAAATGGGACATGAGCAACTTTTGCTTGTCATGAAAACGCTTGAGGCCAAATTTGATAATTCTTCAACATTATTAATCCAAGGCATTCGCGGAAAAATGGACAGTGAGGGAAAAATCACGAATTCTGAAACCGTAAAAGCACTTGCCGATTTTATTAATGATTTTGAAAATCAATTTTTTGAGTGATTTGTAAACAGTTTCGATAAAAAGAGTAGCTTTACTTTTGGATTTTTTTGAAATTAAAATGACAACAAGACGAAACTTTATTATTAATACAAGCTTGGCTGCCGCTGCAGTTTTAGCCTTGCCATCATTAGCTTTTACAATGAACAAAAAAGAAATAGGTTTACAGTTATATACATTGCGCGACGAGCTGCCAAAAGACGTAAAATCAACTTTGGAAAATGTTGCAAAAGCTGGTTTTACAACTGTTGAAACATACGGTTTTTCCATAAAAGATCAGTTTTGGGGATTATCGCCAAAAGAATTAAGAAAGATTCTAGACGATAATAATCTAAAAGCGCTGAGCGGACATTATAATTTGGGAAGTTATTTATACGATGGAAATATCGCTGAACTTATTGCGGCAATTGAAGCGGCAAAAATCCTGAAAAACGAATTTCTTACTGTTCCATGGGTTGATGAACCGTATAGAAAGAGCATTCAAGATTACAAAAAGATAGCTTTGCGCTTAAATGAAGCTGCAAAAATGTGTAAAAAAGCAGGGTTGAAATTAGCGTATCACAATCATGATTTTGAATTTCAAAAACATGACGGCGTTACAGGCTATGAAATTTTGCTGACGGAAACCGACAAAGACTTAGTTTATTTTGAATTAGATTTATATTGGGTTGCCCGTTCTGGAAATGACTCTTTAAAATTGTTTAAAGAAAATCCGGGAAGATTTAAAATGTGGCATGTAAAAGATATGGACAAAACAAATCAGGCGCTGAATACTGAAATTGGTTCGGGGTTAATTGATTTTAAGCCATTTTTTGCAGCGGCCAAACAATCTGGAATACTTCATTTTTTTGTTGAACAGGAAAATAATTTTGCCGGAAATGCTTTTGAATCTATTAAAACAAGCTGTGATTTTATTGCGAAAGAATTAATTTAATTCATTATAATTTATGAATAAGCTTGTGTTGGTGCTTTTAGTGATTTTTTGTTCTTGTCAATCAAATAAAAAAGAGAAAACTACTCTCGATGCAACGACAATTGCATTGCTTGAGTCACCGCCACAACCTTATTTTATTGATATTAAAGCCAATGATGTCAAGCTTGCGGATCCTGTTTTTGGCGAATGGCTATATTCGCACAATGAAAGAAAACAAACTTTTGAGCAATTCTTGAGGACAAAACATGTTGTTCCAACCGAAAAGGAAAATATCATTTATTTACAGCCTATAGGTGAATTTAATTTGGAACAGCAAAAACAAATTGAATTAGTTCGTCAATATCTGAAAATATTTTTTCAACTAGAGACTAAGATTTTGGAAAAAGTTTCAAATGATATTGTTCCAGATCGTGCCAGAAGAATTGGCGATATGGAACAGGAACAATTTTTAGCAGGTTATATTTTAAATGATGTTTTAAAAAAAGAAAAACCTTCTGGCGGAATTGCATTAATGGCGATTACAGAAAAGGACTTGTACCCAAAACCGGAATGGAATTATGTTTTTGGATTAGCATCTTATCAAGATAGAATTGCGGTAAGTTCGATTTATAGAATGCAGAAAGACGCCGATTTTACTTTGGCTTTAGATCGATTACTGAAAATTTGCTCGCATGAAATTGGACATATGTTTGGGCTTCATCATTGTACGGAAGCAAATTGTGTTATGAACGGCACAAACAGCATGTATGAAACAGACAGTCATTTGATTAGATTATGTTCGCTTTGTCAAAGAAAGCTGAATTCAGGTTTGAAATATGATAATGTTAAAAGGTTAAAAGAATTAGAAAAATACTTTCAAGAAAACAATCTTGACGCAGGATTAGCGTTGATGCAAAAAGATCTTGAAAAAATTAAAAATAAATAAAATGGCAACTAGTAAAGAATTTATAAAAGGTGACGACATAGAATGGGAAGTTGTAGGAGAGGGAATTAAGCGTAAAATTTTGGCCTATGATGACAGAATTATGCTCGTAAATGTTCATTTTGAAAAAGGCGGTATTGGCGTTTTACACGATCATTACCACTCACAGGTGACGTATATCGCAAGCGGAAAATTTGATGTAACGATAAGTGGTGTAACACAAAACTTAAAAGAAGGAGACAGTTTTTACATTCCGCCTCACGCTGTTCATGGCGTTGTATGTCTTGAAAGCGGCATGCTTACGGATGTTTTTAGTCCGGTTCGCGAAGATTTTTTGAAATAAATTAAATCAGTGATATCCGTGTTTTCGCGATGGCGAATCTGTTTCATCCGCGTTCTAAAATCGAGGCAGATGAGACAGATTCGCCATCGCAAAGACGCGGTTTTACACAGATTTTAGTAAAAAAATAACTTTAATTATAAGTCTAGGTTAAATATTGATGGTATTTTTGCACCATGAATTTATCTAAAACCAATGTCTTGTTTATGGCAGTTTGCACTGGTCTTATAGTTGCAAATCTTTATTACTGCCAGCCTTTGATTGTTTTAATTGCCAACGAATTTAAAATTCCCGAAGCCAGCGCTGGAACAATAACGTATCTGACGCAGGCGGGTTATGCAATTGGGCTGTTTTTTATGGTGCCTCTTGGTGACAAATTAGAACGTAAAAAACAAATTTTGATCACCACTTTTGCTTCTGTAATCGCTTTATTGATTGCAGCAACGGCCAAAAGTTTTCTGATTTTACAAATCGCTTCCTTATTAATCGGAATCACATCGATTGTACCACAGCTTATTTTGCCTTTGGCGGCGTCATTAAGTACGCCAGAACAGCGCGGAAAAGTTATTGGAACAATTATGAGCGGTTTATTAGTCGGGATTTTGCTTTCGAGAACTTTAAGCGGACTTATTGGTCAGGTTTTGGGCTGGCGATCGATGTTTTATATCGCGGCAGGAATTTGTCTGCTGATCTTTTTTGTAATTCAAAGCAAATTTCCAGTCAATAAACCTCAGTTTCAGGGAACTTATGGACAATTGATTCAGTCGCTTTTTACTCTTATAAGAACACAGCCGATTTTGCGTGAAGCTACAGCAATAAATGTTTTCAGTTTTGCTCAATTTGGAGCTTTCTGGACCACAATGGTTTTGTTGCTTTCAGGTGAGCCTTTTCATTTCAATAGCGCGACAATCGGTTTGTTCGGAATTGTTGGTGCTTCTGGAGCTTTGGCGGCGCCTTTGGTGGGTAAAATTGGAGATAAAGGAAATTCCAGAATTGCAGTTGGTTACGGCTGTTTGTTGATCTTGATTAGTTTTCTGATTTTTTATTTTTCAATTGAAAGTGTAATCGGAATTGCAATTGGAATTGTGTTTATTGATATAGGGATTCAAGGCGTTCACATTTCAAATCAGACCCGAGTTTATTCATTATTGCCAGAAGCCAGAAACCGACTAAATACAGTATTTATGTCGTTTAGCTTTTTAGGAACTGCAGCTGGATCTGCATATGGATTAATGCTTTGGAAAATGGGCGGATGGCACGCAGTTGCTATCGGTTGTGTTGGCTTATCAGCATTGTCATTTGTTGTTTATGGACTCACATATAAATCTAAAAATAGAAAGACAAATTGATAAATAATTAATTTGTAAATTTGCATTCGAATAAAAAAAAATACAAAATGGAAAACGGAATATACGCTAAATTCAATACTAGCAAAGGTTCAATTTTAGTAAAATTGACACACGATTTGACACCAGGAACTGTAGGAAACTTTGTTGCTCTTGCAGAAGGAAATATGGAAAATAAAGTAAAACCTCAAGGACAAAAATTCTATGACGGATTAAACTTTCATAGAGTTATCGCTGATTTTATGATTCAGGGTGGTTGTCCTAAAGGAACTGGAACTGGAGATCCTGGATATAAATTTGACGATGAATTTCACCCAACTTTAAAACACGATCGTCCGGGAGTTTTATCTATGGCAAATTCAGGACCTGGAAGCAACGGTTCTCAATTTTTCATTACGCACGTTCCAACTCCTTGGTTAGATGGAAAACACAGTGTTTTTGGATATGTTGTTGAAGGACAAGATGTTGTTGATTCTGTTGCTCAAGGTGATGCATTAGAGTCAGTTGAAATTATCAGAGTTGGTGATGAAGCTCAA
Organism: Flavobacterium daemonense; assembly: GCF_007341385.1. Classification (GTDB taxonomy): domain Bacteria; phylum Bacteroidota; class Bacteroidia; order Flavobacteriales; family Flavobacteriaceae; genus Flavobacterium; species Flavobacterium daemonense. The sequence continues at coordinate 48,478 of NZ_VJYD01000019.1, read as the reverse complement.
AAATTTAATGCGATTGAGGCTTTCATTGGTTTAAAAGGTGCTCGTCTAAAAAGAGAAGCGGCTTTAAAAGCGGAATCTGAAGCAAAAATGGAACAATTAGCTGCTGGTTTTGATAAAACAGAAAGCGGTTTGCGTTATAAAATGATTCAAAAAGGTGAAGGAAAAAGAGCTGAAGCAGGAAAAACAGTTTCTGTTCACTACGAAGGTTCTTTAGAAAACGGAAAAGTTTTTGATTCTTCTTACCCAAGAAAAAAACCAATCGAATTTAAATTAGGAATTGGACAAGTTATCGAAGGATGGGACGAAGGTATTGCTTTATTGCAAGTTGGAGACAAAGCTCGTTTTGTAATTCCATCTGATTTGGCTTACGGACCATCAGGTGCAGGAGGAGTTATTCCACCAAACGCAACTTTGATTTTTGACGTTGAATTAATGGATGTTAAATAAGATTTCTAGAACAATTTAGTATTGTTTTAAATAGTAATCCCATATGTTTTGGCATGTGGGATTTTTTTATATTTACTTAAATTAAAAACAAAGACTAAGCAATGAGATCAAAAATTTTAACTTTAACCGCTGCAGTATTATTACTTGCTTCTTGCGGTACAAAAAAAGCGCCTGCTGCACCAGCTGCGCCTGCAGTAACTGAAACTGCAAAAGCAAAGGAATTAACTCCTGAACTTGCTGCAGGGAAAAGCTTATATGAAAATAGCTGTGCAAAATGTCACAAGTTATATGAACCAACGAAATTCTCAAAAGAAGAATGGCAGCCAATTTTGGTTCGCATGCAGAAAAAAGCAAAATTAGATGATACTAATATGGCTTCGATAACAAATTATATTCACTCGCAATTGTAATATTTGCATTTAGAAACATAAAAAAACTATTCAGTACTTATATTGAATAGTTTTTTTGTTTTCAGACAGATATAAAAAAACACCTTCACGTAAGATGAGGTGTTTATAAAATTTATGCAGTATGTACTTCTTCGTTGTTCACTGCAATTATTTTTAAAGTTTTTACTCCCGCAGGCAATTCCCAATCGACTTGATCATTTTCTTTAAAGCCAATAATCGCAACGCTGATAGGAGCAAGAATTGAAATTTTCGATTCTTTTAAATCAGCAGCCGAAGGTAGAACAATTTGTATGGTCATTTGTTTTTTTGCTTTCACGTCTTCAATAGTCACAAAAGAATTAATTCGGATTATTGACGGATCTAAATCACTTTCTTTACTGATAATCGCGCGATCTAATTCCTTCGATAGCAAATTTGCTTCTTGAGTATTGGTTGCGTTTTTACTTTTTAAAATCAATTCTCTTAAAAATTGATGCTCTGATTTGGTGAATGTGGGAATCGGTTTCATATCTGTGTAAATTTAATTGTATTATTTTTTTTGATTTTTTTCTTCTTTAAAATGTAGAAAGCAAGCGCTCAGAACTTTTAAAAAGCCTGATTTTCAAATTGCTTAAATGTGGAAAAACAAAAAAGTATCTGACTAAAATTTGATTTTGTCAAATAAAATAATGTTTTAAAGAGATGTAAATCCTCCGCCTGAAAGAAGAAATGAAATAGACGGAGGCCTAATTAATAAAGGCCTTGCTGTGTGAGATAAATACAGCAGAAAGCGGTTTTCTTGGAGAAGAAAACACTAGTGTTAAAACTGTAAATAAGAGTAGTGAACTCACAATGGAATTTTTTGCTTGTTTTACAAATATAACAAACTTTTTTAAGATAATTCCATTTGATATTGCAGTGAATGTTTGGTTTTTATTTGGCCACAGATTTGCTTCGCCTGTTCGCTATCGCTCGAGTCAGAGATTAAAATGATTTAAAAAGTGAGTGGAAAAAATGTTCACGCAGATTCTGCGGATTAGCAGATTAATCTTTTGGCAACTAAAGAAAATCTGCTAATCTGCAAAATCTGCGAGAGTTTTTAACCAAAGATTTTTTTTACGTACAAAGTTTAAATCCTTTTAATCTGTAAAATCTGTGGCAAAAGGTTATTTTACGAATTTAAAAATTCAAGTAAATCTTGGTTTAATTTGTCTCTGTCGGTGTAAAATAAACCATGTGGAGCGCCTTCATAAACAATATAAGTATTGTTTTCAATGGATTGTGATGCTTTTTTAGAAGTCAAATCGATAGGAACAATTTTATCGTCGTTTCCATGAATAATCAAAGTTGGAACATTTACAGACTGAAGTTCGCTTCTAAAATCAGTATAAGAAAAAGATTCTGCGCATTTCAAGGTTGCATGCGGAGAAGCAAAAGAACAAAGCATTCTGTAATATTCTAATAAAGCAGTACTTAAAGGTTTGTTGATGATGTTTACACCAAAAAATGTTTTCCCAAAATTATCTAAAAAACCAATTCGGTCTTCTTTAATTGCTGCTGCGGTTGATTCGCTTTTTTCTCTCGGATGACCATCAGGATTGTCTTCTGTTTTTAGTAAAAATGGAATAATTGAGGAAATCAAAGCGGCTTTTTCAACACCTTTTCCATGATGTCTGCTGAAATAGCGTACTACTTCACCGCCTCCCATAGAAAAACCAACAAGTGTTACATTTTCCAGTTGAAGCTGCTCAATAATTTCGCTTAAATCATCGGTTAAAGTATCGTAATCGTAACCTTCCCAAGGCTGAGATGATTTCCCGAATCCACGGCGGTCGTATGCGATTACCCTGTAATTATTTTGAACCAAAAATTCGGTTTGATATTCCCACATTTCGTTTGAAAGCGGCCAACCATGAATCAAAATTACTGGTTTTCCTTTTCCGTAATCTTTTACATATAGTTTTACATTTTTTGCAACTTCAATATATTTATCGCTATTTGATTTATTAACTTCATAATCAAAATCTTGAAGAGAAATTCCCGGACTTATTACACCATTTTCCATATTGTATGTTTTTACTGTTAGTTCATTCAATGTCTAGTAAAATTAAATGTGATGCCAGAAAAACTAGTTATAGAATTAGTGCAATTCGTTACAAAATTATAGGTTTGTAAATAAACTAGATAGCATACAAAATGGATTTAACTTGGAACGAATTTGAAAGAACAGACATGCGAGTAGGAACCATTGTTGAGGTAAATGATTTTCCCGAAGCAAGAAAACCAGCATTTCAATTGACAATAGATTTTGGTTCGGAAATAGGAATCAGAAAATCATCGGCGCAAATTACGAAGCGTTATATAAAAGAAGATTTGGTAAACAGGCAAATCGTTGCGGTTGTGAATTTTCCGAAAAAACAAATCGGAAAATTTATGAGCGAATGTCTGGTTCTCGGTGCTGTAGGTGAGGAGGGCGATGTTATTTTATTAGCGCCGGATTTTAAAATACCGAATGGACTTAGGATTGGGTAAATTTTTATTAAACACATAGAAACATAGTTCAATAAACTTGAAAAAAGGCATTTCATTTGTTTAAATACACATAGCTATGTGTGAAGAAACGAGTTTCTTTTTTGTTGTCTTTTTTAGGATTTAAACCTATGTTTCTATGTGTTAAAATATTTAATTAAGAATTGATTTTTTCAATTAACTGTTGTAATATCACTTGTCCTTCTTCCCAATATTTTAAATCAGAATCAGAGTTGATGTGTCCTTGCTGACCCACGTTTACAAAATCACTTCCCCATTTTTCCGAAAAATATTGTTTTCTTTCGAAAGAAGCGTAAGGATCATTTTCGCTTGCTACAACGACTGACGGAAATGGCAATTTGTATATAGGCATTGGTGCAAAATTTCGAACAATGTCTGGAGTATGCTGAGGAGAATCTACATCAGCTGGTGCGACTAATAAAGCGCCAACAATATTTTTGTTTGAATGGGTTTCTGCCCAATGCAAGACTAAGGAAACCGCAAGACTGTGCGCAACCAGAATCGTTGGTTCTTCTAATTTAGAAACTTCTTCATTTAGTCGAGAAATCCAGTCTTCGCGAAGCGGTTCGTCCCAATTGTCTTGAACTAAACGGATTGAATTTTTGAATTTTTCGTGCCAAAAGGTCTGCCAGTGTTTCTCTCCAGAATTTCCTAATCCGGGTAAAATCAATAATTGTGTGTCCATTGCCGTGGATTTTAATTGTTTTATTTTTTAGTTTGTTTCTCCTTTAAAATTCGGTTTACCTCGTTGACTAGAAGCGGAAAACCCGGTTCAGTCATGCCGTGACCGTAACCGTCTAATTCATAAAGTTTGGTTTGTGTATGACCAACGAGCTTCATCATGCGTGCCATATAAGCGTTTTCTTCATAACGTCCCAGCATTTCAAGTTCTCTGTCGCCAGTGATCAATAAAAGTGGCGGTGCGTCGGCACGAACGTAATATAGAGGCGCATAGGTATCTATAGTTGGTTGTTTTTCTGGAATCCCATTTTCTCTTCTAATCTCAAAATGCGTGATGCATTGCCCGCTAAACGGAATAAGTCCGGCAATTTTATTGGCATCAATTCCTTCTTTTTGCAGCCATTTTTTATCAAGCCCAGTCATTAACGCCAAATATCCGCCAGCCGAATGCCCAGAAACAAAAATCTGCGAAGCGTCGCCTCCATAATTGGAAATGTTGTTAAAAGTCCAAGCAATTGCAGCTGCAGCATCTTCAATCGCTTTTTCTGCCTTTACTTTCGGCGAAAGCCTGTAATTAACGCCAATAATAGCAAAACCTTTATTTTTTAAAGCTTCCGGAATTTCCTTGCTTCCGCCAGTCAATCCGCCGCCGTGAAACCAAATTATGGTAGCAAAGTTTTTAGTGTTTTTTGGATAATAAATATCTAAAACGCATCTTTCGTTAATATAACTGTCAGATTTGTTTGCTGCTGCGTTGTAATATTGAATATTTGATTTGGTTTCATATTCTGTTTTTTGACCAAACGAAGAAGCAGAAAGGAATAGGAAAGCAAATAAGAGGATTAATTTTTTCATTTTTGGTTTGTTAGAAGTTAAATGTTAAAGGTGAAAAGCATAAACGAAGAGTGTAATCATAGTATCACATTTCGCATCTTACATTTTATCAATTTACATTTCACGCCAAGATATAAAAAAAGTCCAAAATGCTGAACAAATTGGACTCGTACTTTTTAAAAAGCTATATGGAATTAAATATCGTCAAAATCAATATCAGTAAAACTAGATCTTTGTCCTTCAGCTTTATCTGAACCGTATTCTTTTTTAAAATCTTTTTGGTGTCTTTCAGAAATTACTTCTTCGCCTTTGTGGTTCAAGACATATGAAGTCATTTCTTCTAGTATTTCGGCAAAAGCACTAAAATCTTCTTTGTACAAGTAAATTTTGTGTTTTTTAAAATGAAAAGAACCATCTTCTTCAGTAAATTTTTTACTTTCGGTAATCGTGATGTAATAATCGTCAGCTTTAGTAGCTCTCACATCAAAGAAATAAGTTCTTCTTCCTGCGCGTAATACTTTAGAAAAAATCTCTTCTTTTTCTAACATGTCATTTTCTCTCATAATACGTTCTATCATTTTTTGGAATTAATAGTACTCAAAAATCATAAAAAATTATCTATTACACAACATTTAAAGTAATTCTTTTTCCGAAAGTTGTTTTAAATATAACGATGAATAATAGCCTTCCTGATTTATTAATTGATTATGAGAACCTTGTTGAATTATTTTGCCATCTTCTAAAATTATAATCTTATCCGCATTCTTTGCTGACGAAACTCGGTGGCTTACAATAATAGTGGTTTTATTCTTACAAATTTCAAATAAGTTATTTAAGATCGTTTCTTCTGTTTCGGTGTCAACTGCAGAAAGACAATCGTCAAAAAGCAAAATAGCTGGATCTTTAATTATCGCACGCGCAATTGACACACGCTGCTTTTGTCCTCCCGAAAGTGTGATGCCTCGTTCTCCTAAAATAGTGTCATATTGTTTATTAAAGGCAATAATATTATCGTGAACTACAGCATTTTTTGCTGCTTCCATTACTTCTTCATCAGTTGCATTTTGGTTACCGAATTTGATGTTGTTTTTTATTGTATCCGAAAATAAAAAGGCATCTTGAGGTACAATTCCGATGTTATTTCTCAGATCATATAAATTCAAAGTGCTGATTTCGTTTTGGTCAATTGTGATTCTTCCTTCTGTAACATCATACAAACGCGAAATCAAAGATAAAATAGTCGATTTCCCCGAACCAGTTTTACCTAAAATAGCCAATGTTTCTCCGTTTTTAACCGAAAATGTCACATTTTTTAAAGCCTCAATATTGGTATCTTCATAAGTGTAGCTTACATTTTCAAAAGCAATTGAACCCAGAATTTCTGATGAATTTGGATTGTTGTTTTTGATTTCTGGCTGTATTTTCAAAAATTCGTTCAAACGTTTTTGAGACGCTTCGGCTTCTTGAACCATCGATGAAACCCAGCCCAAAGATGCTACCGGCCAAGTCAGCATATTTACGTACAAAATAAATTCGGCAATGGTTCCAATATTCGGAATCGTTCCGTTGATGTACATAACACCTCCAAAATAAATCACAACCAAATTACTTATTCCGATAAGCGCAATCATAAGTGGACCAAATAAAGACTGCACTTTTGCTAAATCCAAACTTTTTCGTTTGCTTTCTTCAGAAAGATCAACCATGTTATTTTGATGCTGATTTTCTAAAGAATAGGCTTTTATAACGCGAATTCCAGAAAATATTTCCTGCGTAAAACTCGAAACTTTTGAAAGATATTGCTGGAACGTGGTGCTTCGTTTGTTGATTTCAGAACTTAATTTAAAAATGCAGTATGAAAGAATTGGCAACGGGAGAATCGTGTACAACGTCAGCAACGGCGAAACATTATACATATATATAATAACGATTGCAAAACGAATAAAAGTGTTGATCGTATACATAACCGCCGGGCCAACATACATACGCACTTTTGAAACGTCCTCGCTGATTCGGTTCATTAAATCGCCAGTACGGTTTTGTTTGTAGAAATTCTGCGAAAGTGTTTCATATTGTTTGAAGACTTCATTTTTTAAATCAAATTCAATATGACGCGACATTACAATTAAAGTCTGGCGCATTAAAAAGGTTAAAAAACCTGCAATAATTGCACTTCCAATGATTAAAAAGACATTATTAATTAAATCTTGTTTGTAGAAATCTCTAATTATCGAAGAGTTTTGGTCTGCTTTTGAGAGTTTTAGAAAGCGTTCGATAACGTCAAAAGAGTGGCTGACTAATTTTGGCGTAAATAAAAAGAAAATTTGTGCGATTATTGTGATTAAAATTCCGAATGAAAAACTGAATTTATATTTGACAAAATATTTATTTAAATAGCTTAACTCTTTCATTTTTTTAAGAAATGTAACATTGAATTGATTTAAAATTATGAATTATTATTAATTAAAATTATAATAAAATGCATTTTAATCAAAACAATTATATTGTAAAATTGTTATTTTAAAGATAAAAAATTAGCACATGTGTATTTTTTAATTATGTTTGAGAAGTCTTTTTGACAAATTCATAATTTTAACTAATTAATACTAGCGCTATGGATGCAACTTTCGCAACTGGAAAGGAACTTCAAAAAATGGATCCTGTTTTTGGTCAATTATCTTTTGACGATCACGAACAAATTGTATTTTGCAATGACAAAGATACAGGTTTAAAAGCAATTATTGGTATTCATAATTCGGTTATGGGGCCAGCTTTAGGAGGTACTAGAATGTGGAATTACAACACCGAATGGGAGGCACTAAACGATGTTTTGCGTCTTTCTAGAGGTATGACTTATAAATCTGCTATTACCGGACTTAATATTGGTGGTGGAAAAGCTGTTATTATTGGTGATGCTAAAACGCAGAAAACGCCTGAGTTGATGCGCAAGTTTGGAGAATTTGTTCACTCTTTAAGCGGAAGATATATTACTGCTGAAGATGTTGGAATGGAGACAAAAGACATGGATACGGTAAGAGATGTAACGCCTTATGTTACAGGAATCTCTGAAGAAAGAGGCGGGTCTGGAAATCCTTCTCCTGTAACTGCTTACGGAGTTTATTTAGGAATGAAAGCAGCTGCTAAAAGTCAGTTTGGTTCTGATGTTTTAGACGGAAAGAAAGTTTTGGTTCAAGGAATTGGTCACGTTGGTGAAGCTTTAGTTGAATATTTGACAAAAGAAGGAGCTAAGGTTACAATTTCTGATATCAATGAAGAAAAATTATATGAAGTTGCTAAAAAATACAACGCGACAATTTATACAGGCGAGGATTTGTATAGTGCTGATGTTGATATTTATGCGCCATGTGCGATGGGAGCAATCATCAATGATAATACAGTAGATAAAATTAAAGCTAAAGTTATTGCTGGTGCAGCAAACAACCAATTGGCAGATGAAAATGTTCACGGTGCAAGATTGCAAGAAAGAGGAATTTTATATGCTCCTGATTTCTTGATCAACGCTGGTGGAATCATCAATGTTTATGCTGAATTAGCAAACTACGGTAAAGCCGAAATCATGAGCAAAACCGAAAATATCTATAACACTACTTTAGAAATTATCAATTATGCTGTGAAGAACGGAATGACAACACATAAAGCGGCGCTTACAATTGCTCAAAATCGTATTGATGCGAGAAAAATTGAAAACGCAGCGAAATAATTAAGTGTTCAGTGTTCACTTTTTTAAGTGTTCAGTGTCAATTTATAGTCTCAGTTTGCAGTTGGTTCTGTAAACTGAGACTTTTTTTATCGGCATATTGTCACTGATCACTAAATACTGATTAACTGATCACTAAAAACAAAATCTGACCACTAAATACTGAAAACTGACCACTAAAACCATGACTTTTTTACGATTTAATTTTAAAATACGCCTTAAAAGTTATATTTTTGCAGACTAATTTTTAAAAGTTCTTACAAGGTGGTAAATAGAAGACACATACGCGTTAAAGTAATGCAATCCATTTATGCAATGCATCAAAGCGGTTCTGATAATATGGAAAAAGAAGAGAAATTTCTTTTTTACAGCATAGATAATATTCAGGACTTATATCTTATAATGCTTTCTTCATTGATTGAAATTTGCAAAAAAGAATCTGTTTATTTGCATCTTTCGAGCAAAAAACACCTTGCAACTGCAGCAGAACGCAACCCGAACGAAAAGTTTGTTAAAAACAAAATTTTTCAACTTCTTGCCGAAAGCAACTCTCTTAGTATTGCTTTAGAAACTCGTAAAATCAACAACTGGTCTTTAAACGACGATTATATCATTTTACTTTTAAATGATATTAAAGCAAGTGATATTTACAAAAAATACATGAGCAACAATGTGAACACATTTGAAGAAGACAGACAATTTATAATTGATTTGTTTGAAAATGTTATTGTTCCGAATGAAAAATTATACGAATATCTTGAAGATGATAAACTAACTTGGGTTGATGATATTCCGGTTGTTAATACACATATCATCAAACAATTGAAAGCAATCAAAACAGAAGATCCAGATGCTTTTAGAGTTCCGAAATTATACAAAGATGTTGAAGATAAGGATTTTGCAAAAGACTTATTCAGACGTACTGTTTTGAATGAAGCTGTTCTTGCAAAAGAATATGACGATAAAACGCCAAATTGGGACAGCGAACGTATTGCAGAAATTGATACGATTATCTTGAAAATGGCAATCTGCGAATTTTTGAAATTCCCTTCAATTCCAGTAAAAGTTACGCTTAACGAATATTTAGAAATCGCAAAAGAATATTCTACACCAAAAAGTAGTATTTTTATCAACGGAATTTTAGATAACCTTGTAAAAGAACTTGAAGCCAATAAAAAAATGGTAAAAGTAGGAAGAGGGTTGATGTAATTTTAGAAGAAATTCAATAAAAAAATATATTAATATAAATCAAAAACAGAATTTAAATTATGGGACAATTATCTCAATTTGCACCGTTTCTTTTAATGTTTGTGGTAATCTATTTCTTCATGATCAGACCACAGCAAAAAAGAGCAAAAAACGAAAAAGAATTTGAAAGCAACCTAAAAGTAGGTGATAAAATAATTACAAAAAGTGGTTTTCACGGTAAAATTGTTGAGCTTGCAGAAACTACAGTTGTAATCGAAACAATGTCTGGAAAATTAAAATTAGAGCGTTCTGCGATTTCTTTAGAATTGAGCGCTACTTTGAATAAAAAAGCTTAATTTTTTTAAGATTTTCAATTTAAAAATCCCAAATTCCGAATGGAATTTGGGATTTTTTTGTTTGCGAATCGACGAATTGTATGTCTTTGCGAGGAACGAAGCAATCTCACGATGCTTATCACGAGTGCTTATTTTATTGTGGTTGATTCGTTCCTCGCAATGACTTTAAAGCGTAAATAAAAACCTTTGTCAAAGTTTTAAACTTTGACAAAGGTCTCTTCTCTATTGGAGTTTGGAATTTAAAAAATTGAAAATTTAATTACCTGTATTTATCATTCAATCCTTTATTCTCCAAAATCATCGGAATCACTTTCTCGATTCTTGAAAGCTTTGTTTTTTCCTGTTTTGCAGTTTCAATATATTCCAGAAACTCATATTGTTTGTAAGGAGAAAATTTTTCGAATGCCTCTTTTAAAGCTGGATTTTGAGTCATTTCTTTCTCAAGAAGTTCAGAAACAATCGCTTCTTTTTTCGAAGGTTTGATGACTTTTCCTTGTTTTTCGTTTTCAATTGCTTCTAAAATATACTCAAGAACTTCTTTTTCATTTACTTCTTCTTTTGAGGTAAAACGCCATTGACGCATCGATTTTGTTTTGTCTTCTTGCGCATTGATCAGTCGTTTTTTTTCATCTTTCAGAAATACACCATTTAGAAACCAAATCGCAAAATAATTTTTAAAACCGCCAATTCCGATAACATTTTTGTTGTTATAAACATAAATTGGACCTCCCCATTTTATGGTTTCGACCAGTTCTGTTTTGTCAATAATTGATTTCAGAAAAAGAAGTTCTTCTTCCCATTGATTGACTTTATCCCAAACATGTTTTTTATCAGAATTCGTTTCCACTTTATCTTCTTTTAGGTTTTTCAGTAGTATCAAAAATTCCTGGAGTAGCCGTTAATTCAGCAATTTTCACGATAACTTCGGTTGCTTTCTGGATGCTTTCTGCAGGAACATATTCGTATTTTCCGTGGAAGTTGTGTCCGCCAGCAAAAATGTTCGGACAAGGCAATCCCATAAATGATAATTGAGAACCGTCAGTTCCGCCACGAATAGGTTTAATAATCGGTTTTATATTTAATTCACGCATTGCTTTTTCGGCAATATCAACAATATATTTTACAGGCAAAACCTTTTCTTTCATATTGTAATATTGGTCTTTTACTTCAGCAATTACGATGTCTTCACCAAATTTCTTTGCAAACTTTTTGTTGAATTGTTTAGTGATTTTATGAATCAGTTCTTTTCGTTTTTCGAATTTCTTTTTGTTGTGATCGCGGATAATCAATTCTAAAACCGTTTCTTCAATATTTCCTTTAATATGATGAACGTGAAAAAAACCTTCGTAACCTTTAGTTTCTTGTGGTGTTTCTCCTTTTGGAAGCTCGTTGATGAATTCATTTGCCAAAAGCATCGAATTAATCATTTTTCCTTTGGCATAACCCGGATGAACGCTTTTTCCTTTGAAAGTGATTTTAGCTCCAGCCGCATTGAAATTTTCATATTCTAATTCGCCAATCTGGCTTCCATCCATAGTGTAAGCCCATTGCGCGCCAAATTTTTCAACATCAAAATGGTGTGCACCGCGTCCGATTTCTTCATCAGGAGTAAAACCAACTCTGATTTTCCCGTGTTTGATTTCAGGGTGTTGCACAAGGTATTCCATTGCCGAAACAATTTCGGTAATTCCGGCCTTATCATCGGCACCTAATAAAGTTGTTCCGTCAGTAGTAATTATGGTTTGACCTTTGTATAAAAGTAGATCTTTAAAGTAATCTGGAGATAGAATGATGTTTTTTTCAGCATTTAGAACAATATCTTTTCCGTCGTAATTTTCAACAATCTGAGGTTTTACGTTTGCTCCGCTGAAATCGGGAGAAGTATCAAAATGAGAAACAAATCCAATTGTAGGCACCTCATGATCAACATTGCTTGGCAAAGTTGCCATAATGTATGCTTTATCGTCTATGGTAACATCTTGCAAGCCAATAGCTTTTAAATCATCGACTAGTTTGTTGGCAAGATTCCATTGTTTTTCTGTACTTGGAGTAGTTTGTGAATTTGGATCTGATTCAGTATCAATAGTTACATAACTGATAAAACGATCTATAATATGTTGCATTTTTTTGTTTTTTTAGCAAATATAGAAATTTTTTTCTGCCAGAAAATTTAGCTTTCAATATCTGAATTAATAAAAAAAGGGATTCATTACGAATCCCTTTCTGATTATTTTAAGTTTGTTATTTGCTTTTTACACATCTAAAACCGACATGGTTAGCAGCAGATCTAATTTCGCCTTTCCCTCTTGTTCCCACCATGTAACGAGTACAATATTGGTCTGTACATAAAAACGAACCGCCACGGTGAACTCGTTTTACTTCGCTTGGATCACTAGGGTCATAATACGCACTTGGCCCCTGCGGATTTTTTGCTACTTCACCGCTTTCAGCCAAAGTTTTATAATAATCAACGCTGTACCAGTCATTAACCCATTCCCAAACATTTCCCGCCATATCATATAAACCATAACCGTTTGGCGCAAATTGAGCCGTAGGAGCAATTCCTTTAAAGCCATCTTCGCCTGTATCGCCATCTTTTATAGGAAAGTGACCTTGGTAAATGTTAGCCTGAAATTTACCGTTAGGTTTTAATGAATTTCCCCAAGCGTATAAATTGCCTGTTTTGCCACCACGAGCAGCAAATTCCCATTCTGCTTCAGTTGGAAGTCTTTTTCCAGCCCATTTTGCGTAAGCTGCAGCATCTTCATAAACAACATGTACAACAGGATATTTTTCTTTTCCTTTAATAGTACTCTGCGGACCTTCTGGATGTCTCCAATCTGCGCCTGGTTCATAACGCCACCATTGCAAGAAATTATTCAAATTAACTGCCGAAGGCGTAGGAGTAAAGACAACAGAACCTGTAACCAAATCTTCTTCGCTTGCTGTTGGAAACTCTTCTTTGGTTGGTTTTTGTTCTGCAACCGTTACGTAGCCAGTTGCTTTAACAAATTTTTCAAATTCTTCGTTGGTAACTTCGGTTTGGTCCATATAATAACCATCAACATAAACACGATGAATAGGAGCAGCATCTTTTGTGACACCTTTTATGCTGCACAAACTTTCATCTTCAACATTTGATCCCATCGAAAATTCGCCACCCGGAATCCATACCATGCCTTTTGGAGCTTTCCCGGCTGGTTTGTCTTTGTTTTCGATAGTGGGCTTAAAGGCAGATGCTTCTGATGTATTTGGAGTTTCGGCACAATCCATTGCGACTGGTTTTTCTTTTTTTGGAACCACTAATTTAGTGTATCCAAAAGAAGCAATCGAAATAATTAAAAGCGTCAGAAGTGCAAATATCCAATAGGTTTTATTTTTCATTATAATAGTTTTAAATGTAGTGGTTGTGAATAGCGTGATAAAATTATAAAAATAACATCACATAAGTCTATTTATTTTATAGAATTTATAGGATAGTTAATTTTAGCTATCTTTTTCAACCGAAACAACTTCATATTTGTCTTTTCCATCAACTTGTACAGGCTGATAATAGGTTTCGCCGAATTTCACATATTTTACATCACCAATGGTAACTTCTTCGCCTCCTTCAGGTAAATTTTCCACGATTGTTCCTGCTGTTGGTGCTACCACGGTATATTTGCCGCCATCTTTTTCATAATAGGTTCCACCGTAATAGTAATTATTTACGGTTCCTGTGTTTACAGTTTCGGCGCCGCTTGGAATATTATTTACTGTACCTCCAACTGGTGCAGGAACAGCCGTATAGCCTCCGCTTGTTGAAGAGTACCAAACTCCTTGATCATAATGATATTTCTGGTTTTCGACACTAACAATAATTGCAGTCGTTGCTAAGGTTGCAACAAAAAATCCCCACGGATGCCAAACTGGCCCCCAATAAAATGGTCTGTAAGGACGAGGATAATAAGGATGGTAGCAATTATATCTATAACCGCCATATCGATAAGGAGGGCGAGCATAAGGTCTAACCCCTGGTCTAACGATTGTGTTTCGATTGTTGCGGACATGAACGCTGTTGTTAACGTTAATATTGACATTATTTCTGTTTCTATTAACGGTATTGCCGCTGATATTTCTGTTTCCAGAATTATTAATTCTGTTTCCGTTGTTTTTATTTATGCCATTGCCGTTGTTGTTTCGAAGATTTGAAGCAGTTCCACCATTGATTTTCGTTCCGCCATTGTTTGCTCCCGGACGCGATACAGCAGGTCTTGACTGGGCAGCAGGTCTTGAATTAATTGTTGGTCTGGCTTCTCTAGCAGGTCTAGATTGTCTCATTTGTCCGCCTCCGCCTCCGCCATGAAGACCTCCGCCACCACGAGCTCCACCACCTCCAGCGCCATGAAAACCACCACGGCCGCGTTGCGCAAAACCGTCAACAGAAACCATAAAAAGTGATCCCACGAAAAGTATACAAATCGTTTTTCTTAATGTTTTGGATATATTTTTCATTTTCAGAGTTTTAGTTTTATAAAGTTATTAAAAAAAAAGATTTATTATAAAAATTTAACGATTTTTCAGTTCTATTATAATGAAATGTCCCATTGAATTCTAAAGCGCCAACCTTGCTCTAAGGGCAAAGTTTTATCCTGAAAACTAAAATAACTGACTTCAGATGTTAGTTTGTTTTTATGACCGTTAAAAAACCAGTTAAAAGCAATAGTTGTTTCATCCTGCAGGTTTTCTCTAATCGAATTATCAGGACGGTAAGCGGCATGTCTTGCGGCCATTTCAAGATCTTTTGGCCACCAAGTAAAAGCATTATGAAAAAAATACCCAGCCTGAACGTAATAACCTTTCAATGTTGAGGTATCATCATTGTTTAATTTATCGATGATTTGTTTTGTGTGCCATTCACTTTGCCATGAAAACCCGCGATACATAAAAGCGCTTTCGAGATTCCATTGATTGACACGATATTGTCCGGGCAATCCGTTTTCATAACCTTCTAAAGAGCCTCCACCGGATTGTGAAAATCGGGTATAAGGGCTTCGATTCGTTAATGCTGAAAAGGCAATAATTGGTGTTGGTTTTTCGTGAAATTCTAAATCACTTCCTTCAAAATCGAGAAATCTTCCCAGAAAATTCCATTGAGCGCGTCCAAAATACATTAGGTTTCCATCGTCGTTTGCCGAGTTTCCTCGTCCGGTTCCTGTAAGTGCTGCAGCCCAATAATTAAAATCGGCAATTCCGGCGCCTTTTAGATGTCCGTAAACTTCAACCCCCATTTGTCGGTCGGCAGTAAAAGGACGGTTAATTAAGGAACGGTCAACAGTTTGCTGTTCGCCGCTGCTTATAAAACGTTCTCTGGTATATTCTACTTTCCATTGCCCGGCTTTAAAACTAAGCCATTCCCATTTTTCAACCATAATTCTAAAATCCAATAAATTAGATTGGCTGAGTTCATATTCCCAATAATATTTTAACCAAGGTTGAAAAGCATGTCCGCCCACTTTTAATCTGGCTCGGTTGATTTTAAAAGTTGTTTTTGTATCCTGACTGTAATCGTCATACGTTAGCGGATCTGTATCGTTTGGTGTTGAAAATCGAAATTGAAGACGGCTTTGCAATTGAAAAAGAAATTTGTTGTCTCTTGTTCTTAGTTCGATTCCTTTTTTTCCGTAGCTGACATTGATCAGTTTTGTGGTATCTTTTTGCTTTTCTTTTTCTTCGAGCTGCGCCATTCCATTAAAACCAATTAAAAGCAATAAAGATGTCAAAAGAAGTTTTGAAATCGAAACAGTTTTATTTGTCTTGTATAAATACATAATTGGTTTTTAAGTGTTTATTTTCGTCCAAAGTTTTTTGCAATTCCTAAACCAATTCCCCAGCTGTCATAAGCGTTCCATTTAAAATCATAGCTAAAAGTTCCAAAAACTTCCCAGCCTTTTGGCATTTCATAACCGTATTCGACTCCGGCTCTGGTTAAAAAATAATCTTCTTCTTTTGCAAATTCTCCACCAAATCCTAGTAGAAAGCTCCAGTGTTCATTTGGTTTATAAATTCCCATTACAGCGGGCGCAATTGGGTAGCTTCTTTCAACGGTTTCTTTGTCGCCGCCGCTTTCCAGATTTTTTTCGACTTTGAATTTTTCGACAATAAAATCAGTATGAAGACCAATTGCCCATTTTTCGTGAAATTGAAAAGTATAATCCAAACCCCAAGCCGGAAGACTTAAAGCTTCCCGATTTCCTTCATCATCTCTGCCTTCAAAAACATGAACGTGATTTATGGAAAGACCTAATTGATGATGCGGATGAAAAGCTTTTTCTTCGTTTTCTTGAGCGCTGATTTTGTTTGAAAAAACGCAGATCAAACAAAACGCTGCTATTTGCAAAATGTCTTTTTTATGATAAAAAGTGTTGCTTAACATTTTTTGAATACTACTGTTTTACAAATAAAAAGAGGTATTTCTGTCCGTTTTACTGTTCATTAAATACCTCTTTTTTATATTAATTGATTTTTAATCTCTTCCCATAGCTCTTTTAGCTTCGTTGTTCAAGTCCGTATATTCAATTTTTCCAACACTGACTCCGACACCAATAATTTCTCCGCCTTTGAAAGTACCTGGAGTTTTGTATTCTTTACTAACAGAATCGCCACTATCAAAACCAACGCAAAGTCCGTCTCCTGCAAGAGTAAATTTACCAGATTGTGTTCTCATTGGTCCAGAAGCCACTTCTTTTCCGTCAATATAAAGTTTCATTTGTCCAAGAGATTCGCCGTTTGGACCTGCTTTTTCTCTGGTAAATTCCATACCAAAAACATGTTTTCCGGCAGTGATTGGCACATTTGAAGTGAATTTTTGCTCAGGCGAAATTCCTAAGAAATTATAGACATAGTTTAATTTTTTGTCTTTAATAAATAAAGTATGACCTCCAAAACGGGATCCATGTGCAAAAATTACTCCCGAAGCGTTGGCATCTTTTATGTCAACATCGGCCAAAATTTTATAAGAGCGTCCTCGAACATTTACCGCGACTCCTTCTGGTACTGCTCCCGTTCCAGGATAATATTTGTAAAGATCACGAGGCGCTTCAGAGGTTGGTCTTTCAATACCTAATTGTTCAACTGCTGTACGGTCATCTAACGGCAGTACAAGGTTTTTGGCAGCTTCATCATTCCAGTCTTTAATAAGTTCTTTTAATTTATCTGGATATTTTTTTGCTAAATTGTTTACTTCTGCACGGTCAACATCAGTATTGTAAAGTTCCCATTCATCTTTGTCAAAATTTCCTTTTCCGGTCAATGGCGCGTGCAACGCAACTGCTTTCCAACCGTCTTTCCATAAAGCGCGGCTTCCTAACATTGCAAAATACTGAATGTGTTTTTGTGTTTTTGTATTTGGAGTAGCATCAAAAGTATAACGCATCGAAACTCCAGATAAAGGATATTGAGGAACGCCGCGATATACTTTTGGCATTTCAAGTCCGCAGATGTCGAGAATTGTTGGCACAATATCAGTAGAATGATGGAACTGATCTCTAACTTCGCCTTTGGCTTTTATTCCTTTTGGCCATGAAATTACAAGAGGATCACAAGTTCCTCCGGCATATTCGCTGTATCTTTTAAACATTTTGAACGGAGTAGAAAATGCTGCAGCCCAGCCAGTAGGATAATGTTCATAAGTATCAGGGCTTCCTAATTTATCGATGTATTTTAAATTTTCTTTTAATTCATCAGGATAGCCGTTAAAGAATTTGTTTTCATTTACAGATCCCGTTGGCGAACCTTCACCTGAAGCTCCATTATCGGCGGCATAAATTACAACCGTATTTTCTAATTGGCCAGTTTGTTGTAAGTAATCAATTATACGACCAACTTGAGCATCAGTATATTCAGAGAAACCGGCATAAACTTCTGCTAGTCTAGAAAATAATTTCTTTTCGTCTGGACTTAATTTATTCCAATCTAAAACTTCGTCACCCGGATTTGAAACACCCGGAGGAAGCGGATTGAAATTTGCATATTCAGTGCCTTTTGGAATTATTCCTTTGGCAATCATACGAGGCAATACCCATTTGCGGTAAGCATCATAACCTCCATCAAATTTTCCTTTGTATTTTGCAATATATTCTTCTGGAGCATGATGCGGAGCATGGTTAGCACCCGGACAATACCACATGTACCAAGGTTTAGATGGATTAGTTGCTTTTTGATCTTTAAGAAACTCTAAGGCATGGTCTGCTAAATCTTTGGATAAGTGATAACCTTCTTCTGGCGTTGCAGGTGGTTCAACAAAATGGTTGTCTTCTGTCAAATCAGGATACCACTGATTGGTTTCTCCGCCAAGAAATCCGTAGTAGCGGTCAAATCCCATTTGCAAAGGCCATGTGCTTCGATCACCTCCTGCGGCAACATCTTGCTCAGGAACGTTGTGATCTTTTCCTATCCAAAAAGTGCTCCATCCATTGTCTTGAAGTACTTGACCAATAGTTGCGGCTTGTTTTGGCAGTCTTCCGCTTCCGCCGGGAAAACCAGCAGCAGCTTCCGTAATGGCGGCCATTCCGTTAAGGTGGTGATTTCTTCCTGTCAATAATGTTGATCTTGTAGGAGAACACAAAGCTGTCGTATGCCATTGCGTATAAGTAAGTCCGTTATCGGCTAATCGTTGCATGGTTGGCATATTGATAGCTCCTCCATAAGGCGACCAAGCGGCAAGCCCGGTATCATCATATAAAATAAATAAAATATTTGGAGATCCTTCGGGTGCTTTTTTTGGAGAGTAAGGCGCCCAGTCTTCTTTTGAATCACGCACATCTAAGGCTATTTTTCCATGAAAAGTTTCCTTAGTTACCTGTTGGGGATCTGCTTGGGCAGCTAATTTCGAAATCATACTTGAGAACAAGCAGAGAATCAATAAAAAAAAGCTTTTTTTAAGTAATGTAATGTTGGCGGCTTTCATAATTTTAAAATGTTAGTTATAAAATTCTGTATGATATTACTTTTTGAAATTTTGGATAAAACTTTACTAAGCGTAAAAATTTTCTTAAATAGCTCAAAATTAAGTAATAAAAATCCGAAGCGGTTTTAGTAAAAGCCTTGAAGTTGTTTCATTTTATAATTTGCAACGTTAAAATGAGCACTTTGAAACAGAATTTTTTAGTTATAAGATGCGTTTCTCTTTTGTAGAAATTAAAATTGATCAGAAAAACTCTTGTAATTTGTTTGGTGTAAAAAGCACCTTTTTAAACTATAATATTTAAATTTGCATCCGAAAAACAACACAACAAAATTCTTATGTATAAATTGATAATTCGTCCGATACTTTTTTGGTTTGATCCAGAAGAAGTGCATTACTTTACTTTTTCATTTGTAAAATTCATCTCAAAAATCCCAGGAGTTTCATCAATTATAAGAGCAATTTATGAAGTAAAAGATGCTCGTTTAGAGCGAGAAGTTTTCGGAATTAAATTCAAAAATCCAGTTGGGCTTGCGGCAGGATTTGATAAAGATGCTAAACTATATAAAGAACTTGGAGATTTTGGCTTTGGTTTCATCGAAATTGGAACGGTAACGCCAGTTGGTCAAGAAGGAAATCCTAAAAAACGTTTATTTCGTTTGAAAGAAGATCAAGCGATTATTAACCGAATGGGTTTTAACAACGGCGGTGTGATTGAAGCCGTAGAACGTTTGAAAAAGAATTCGGGTGTTTTGATTGGTGGAAATATTGGAAAAAATAAAGTGACGCCAAACGAAAATGCCGTTGATGATTATATCATTTGTTTTGACGCCTTATTTGATCATGTTGATTATTTTGTAGTGAATGTAAGTTCACCAAATACACCAAATTTAAGAGCGCTTCAAGATAAAGAACCTTTAACCGCGTTATTGCAGACATTGCAGGACAGAAATGTTGAAAAGCAAAAAACAAGCACTCAAAAAGTAAAACCAATTCTTTTGAAAATTGCCCCAGACTTGACAGACGAGCAATTATTAGATATTATTGATATTGTAAAAACAACGCAAATTGCGGGCGTAATTGCAACAAATACTACGATTTCTAGAGACGGATTACAATCTCAAAACCAATCTGAAATAGGTGGTTTGTCTGGAAAACCATTGACGAAACGTTCTACAGAAGTGATTCGTTTTCTTTCAGAAAAAAGCAACAAAGCTTTCCCGATTATTGGAGTAGGAGGAATTCATTCTGCCGATGATGCGATCGAAAAACTAAATGCAGGTGCAAGTTTAGTACAATTGTACACAGGTTTTATTTATGAAGGTCCAGCTTTGATAAAAGCAATCAACAAAAAGGTTTTAGCTCAATTGTAAAAGAAGCGCCTGGATAATAAGTCCGGTTGCGATTGCGATTCCAAAACTAATTAAAGTTCCAATCATTACATATTCAGTAAGTTTTCTGTCTTTGGCTTCTTTTAGATCTCCAAATCTAAAAATAGATTTTGCAGCCAATAAAAATCCGATTGCTTCAAAGTGATTGGTCAAAATAAAGCAAACAATAAGCAGACGCTCTAATATGCCAATGTAATTTCCTGCATTGGCAAGCGAATTATCCTGCTGGCTGTTCTGGCTTTCTGGACTCCAAATTGAAATAATGGTTTTGATGAAAATAGAAACCGGTTTTGTGACGAACAAAAAGCCCGTAAACAGAATCCAAAATTCATTATTCTCCCAAAAATAAACGATATTTTTATTTTCATAAACAAGCACAACGGCAATTAAAACTAGAATATGTGCAATTTGATCAACGACAAACCAAGTGCGTTTGGTTTTCTTTTTTTGAAAATTCAGTTTGATCAAGTCAATAATTCCATGCGAAAATGCAATAAAAACAGCATAAGGGATAAAGCGGATTTCTCCCGCTAAGACTGCGGACAAAACACCGTGAAGCGCTATGTGAACATATAAGTAAATACTTTTATGTTTTTTAATTTCTTTATCAGCAACCCACGAGTTTGGCTGCCAGATAAAATCACCTAATAAATGTGCTAAAAGCAGTTTTACGAATAAAATCATGGGGCAATTTGTTTTATTTGTTTTCTAAAATATCGGTCTAAATTTGTGACTAAGTCAAATTGAGCACGTTTTTGTCTTCGGCTTACGGCAGCTTGATTAATGCCTAATTTCTGTCCTATTTCTTCCTGAGACAACTTTGGGTTTTCGATGGCGACGGCAACAAATTCCGCCGATTGCACCAGCCAGCTGTCCATAAAAGTCAGAGCCAACCGAATTATTAAATTCAGTTTTTCGTCAAAATCAAGATTACCAGTTCGCAAAGCAAGAGTCAGTTTTTGCTTTTTTAAAGTTTCAAAAAGCTCCCCTGAATTAATAAAAGCTGATCCGTTACTTTCGGATATTTTTTCGGCATTATGTGTTTTGTCGCCAAAACCAATACTCATTCGGGCATCTAATTTTATAGCTTTCAAATGTGCTTTGATCAAAATAGCGGCAAGTAAAGCTTCTTCAGGATTCTTTATTTCGATTTGAAATTCATCGCCTCTATAAATTTCCCATTGACTTGGCGTTTCGCCAAACGGAGCTAGGATTTTTTTCAAACCTTCAACCCAATCTTTCGATTTTTGCTGTCTTGAGCCAATAATGTCGCCTGTAATTACACTAGTCATAACCAAATATAATTAAAAAATAATAAATTTTCTATTACAAATATACGGAATAAAATTTATTATTACGTTTTTAGGTAATATTTTTAGTTATTACGTTTTTAGGTAATATTTTTAGTTATTACGTTTTTAAGTAATTATTTGTATTATTGCAGTTTTGCGTAATCATTCATGTAGCGTATCGTAGAGGCGCACAGCAGTGCGTCTATACAAAGAGAATCTACTATATTGGAAAAAGAATGCGTTTTCTAACGAATATTGCCAAGTTAGTTTTAAATGAACTTACATTCCTTATATGGTTTCAAAAACATAATTTTTATTTCTTTAAAAAAGAAACTAACTTAGCCTTTACAAAAGAAAAAGTTTTGAATAAAGAAATCAAGATTATCGAATGTCCGCGAGATGCTATGCAAGGCATCAAGGATTTTATTCCAACAAAAAACAAGGTTACTTATATTCAGGCATTGCTTCGTGTAGGTTTTGATACCATTGATTTTGGAAGTTTTGTTTCTCCAAAAGCAATTCCGCAAATGCAGGATACCGCCGAAGTTTTGGCACAACTTGATCTTTCTCAGACTTCAAGCAAATTGCTTTCTATTATTGCCAATACACAAGGCGCGGCTTTGGCATCAGAATTTGAATCTATTCAATATTTAGGATTTCCTTTTTCGATATCCGAAAATTTTCAGATGCGTAATACGCATAAAACCATCGCCGAATCTTTAGTGACTTTAGAAGAAATTCTAAACATTGCCGATAAAAAAAACAAAGAAGTGGTGACCTATCTTTCAATGGGTTTTGGAAATCCCTACGGAGATCCTTGGAATATTGAAATAGTAGGCGAGTGGACCGAAAAATTGGCCGGCATGGGCGTTAAAATTCTATCGCTTTCAGATACTGTAGGAAGTTCAACGCCAGAAGTCATAACCTATCTTTTCTCTAATTTGATTCCGAAATACCCTCATATTGAGTTTGGTGCGCATTTGCATACCACTCCAGAAACCTGGTTCGAAAAAATTGATGCGGCGGCAAAAGCAGGCTGTACCCGTTTTGACGGTGCAATTCAAGGATTTGGTGGCTGCCCGATGGCAACAGATAAATTGACGGGAAATATGCCGACGGAAAAACTGGTTTCATATTTTACAGCCAATAAAAAAATAACGGGACTCAATTCTTTAAGTTTCGAAAGCGCTTATAACGAGGCTTCAAAATTATTTGGTAAGTTTCATTAATAAGTAATTATATTTTACTTACTTTAGATCATGGTTGCGACTATAAAAGTTTGCATTTATTATTGATATAAAATTTGTGATGAAACACAGCTTTTCAAATAAAATTTCAAGTCTATTTTTACTAGTTTTTCTACTGTTTTCCTGCTCGAGTGATTTAGACTTTAATCAGGCAAAAGATTTGAAACTGGAACCTGCTTATGTTGCAAATTTGGCCTATTTTGATGTTCCTGCCAATAAATTGACAAATAGCGGAGGCAATCAGATTATATTTGATTCCAGAGATTTTGACATTTTCAAAAAACAGTTTTTTCGTGATTATTTGTCAAAAGCTGAATTTGATGTCGAAATTGAAAACAATATTCAGCGCAGTTTTGTAGTAAACATGCTGTTCTTGAATTCTAAAAATCAAGTCCTAATAACCAAAACATTTAGTGTTCCCGCCTATACAGGAACCTCAAATGTTATTAAATATCCTACTGAAGTTTTTGAAAATCAAAGATTAGAACTTTTAAAACAAACCGAGCAAATTGGTTTTATTGTCCTAATGGCTTCTGGAACTCCGCTAGATCAAAGCAGTTTAGGAAATTTAAAGTTTAGATCAAGTGCAACAGCTTATTTTACGATCCAATGAGGATAAAATATTTAGTTTTGGGGCTTCTTTTGCAGTTTTCTTGTTTTTCTCAAAATAAAGAAGTGCTGTACAATTTCACTACAATTCTGCAAGCTTCACTGGTAAATCCCGGTGCCGATGTTTCTTATAAATTTTATTTTGGTTTTCCCTTATTGTCTGGAGTCTCGTTAAATGCTGGATCAAGCAGTTTTGCGGCTTACGATTTATTTGCAAAAAACGGTGTCGATTTTAATCAAAAAGTGAGAGACGTTGTCAATAAATCTTCAAGAAACGACAAAGTGGTTACAAACGAGCAACTGGAAGTTTTTTCGGGCGGCTTTAGAGTAGGAGGGACAGAAAGCCGTTCGTATGTTTCGTTTGGCGTTTATCAGGAATTTGACTTTTTTATGTACATGCCAAAAGACTTGGCAATATTGGCTTTAGACGGAAATAAAGATTATATCGGAAAAGCATTTCATCTAGATGATCTCAGTGTTAAGGCCGAGGTGCTTTCGGTTTTTCACGTAGGTTTTCATAAAAAAATGAATGACAAATTAGTGCTTGGAGGTCGTGCCAAAATCTATTCAAGCGGTGCAAACGCCGTTTCGGTTCATAATTCGGGCTATATTTATACAGGCCAAGAACCGGGAACTCCAAATCTGTACAACCAAATTATTTCTTCAAATTTAGAACTCAAAACCTCAGGGCTTTCCTCTTTTACAAAAGATGAATATGATGGAAATATTGTACGCGATATTGCCCATAATACTTTTTTCAACGGAAGTTTAGGTCTAGGTCTGGATGCCGGTGTAACATATTATTTAAAAGAAAATCTTCAGGTGACAGGAAGTATAATTGATCTCGGTTTTGTGAGACAGTCAAAAGATATTGAAACCTTGACCTACAAAGGAACTTATCAATATAAAGGTGCAAATCCGGATTTTACGAATCAAAACGATCCAGAAAATGTTTTTGATGAATTTAAAAAAGCGATTCCGAGAGATACTTTATATAATAAATATACAACTTGGCGTCCAACAAAAATTTACACTTCAGTCGAATATTCCTTTGGAAAATCCCGCTCAGATGAAGAATGTAATTGTCACGGACACGTCACAGAACGCTACAAAAATGCGGCCGGAATTCAGTTTTTTGCAATGACCGCGCCAAGAGAACCACTTGTAGCATTAACAGCTTTTTACAAACGAAATATTTTTGAAAAGTTAGATGTAAAAGCCACTTATACAGTTGATTCATTTTCCAACAAAAACATCGGACTCGGACTTTCAGGTACCATCTGGAAACTTAATATCTATGCATTGGCAAATAATGTATTAGAATATAAAGATGTCTCAAAAGCCAGCAGTGCAGCGTTTCAGATTGGTTTAAATTTTGTTTTTCAAGACAAAGAAGAGTAGTTTTTAAAATAATTATTAGAAGCAAAATCCAGCTTTACATTTCAAGCACTCAATCTAAAAAACTTTTTTTCAAGGTTTAAAAAGAGCTTCCGTTGGTCGCTTTTTTAAACCAGAAAAAAAATGCTTTTTAGCTTTTCGTGGCTTTCCATTTCCATCTGGGCTAGTTTGCTCGGTTTTGTAAGGCAATTCATGTAAATACAATTTTATGAATTAGTTAGTATTCAAGTTAGCAATTTATTCACTATATTTGCACGCAATTCAACTAGAAATTGCACCATGATAGCACACAACTCCAAGATTATCGGCGAAGGTTTAACTTACGACGATGTATTATTAGTACCTAACTACTCGAATGTGCTTCCTCGCGAAGTGAGTATCAAATCAAAATTCTCAAGAAACATCACATTAAATGTTCCAATTGTATCTGCAGCTATGGATACAGTAACGGAAAGTGCAATGGCTATTGCTATGGCGCAAGAAGGCGGAATAGGTGTTTTACATAAAAATATGACTATCGAGCAGCAAGCTGGGAAAGTTAGAAAAGTAAAACGTGCAGAGGCTGGAATGATTATCGATCCGGTAACTTTGCCAATGACTTCGACAATTGCAGACGCAAAAAATGCAATGAAAGAATTCGGTATTGGAGGTATTCCAATCGTTGATGAAAACAAAATTCTTAAAGGAATTGTAACCAATCGTGACTTGCGTTTCGAGAAAAACGGAGCAAGACCAATCGCTGAGGTAATGACAAGCCAAAACTTAGTTACGGTTTCTGAAGGAACTTCATTACAGCAAGCAGAAGTTGTATTGCAAGGTCATAAAATTGAAAAACTTCCTGTTGTAAACGATAAAAACGAATTAGTTGGTTTGATCACTTTTAGAGATATTACAAAACTGACTCAAAAACCAATCGCAAATAAAGATTCTTTTGGACGTTTAAGAGTTGCTGCCGCTATTGGAGTTACTGGCGATGCTGTTCAAAGAGCTGAAGCTTTGGTAAATGCAGGTGTTGACGCAATCATTATCGATACCGCTCACGGACATACAGAAGGTGTGGTAAACACATTGAAAGAAGTAAAATCTAAATTCCCTCAAATAGATGTAATTGTTGGAAACATCGCAACGCCAGAAGCTGCTAAATATTTAGTAGAAAATGGTGCCGATGGTGTAAAAGTTGGAATCGGACCTGGTTCTATCTGTACAACTCGTATCGTTGCAGGTGTTGGTTTTCCTCAATTTTCAGCAGTTTTAGAAGTTGCTGCGGCTATCAAAGGAACTGGAGTTCCTGTAATTGCTGATGGTGGAATTCGCTATACAGGAGATATTCCGAAAGCAATCGCAGCAGGTGCTGATTGTGTAATGTTAGGTTCATTATTAGCGGGAACTAAAGAATCTCCAGGAGAAACAATTATTTTCGAAGGAAGAAAATTCAAGTCATACCGCGGAATGGGTTCTGTTGAAGCTATGCAAACAGGTTCAAAAGACCGTTATTTTCAAGATGTTGAAGATGATGTCAAAAAATTAGTTCCAGAAGGAATTGTTGGACGTGTTCCTTATAAAGGCGAATTAAACGAAAGTATGCTTCAGTTTATTGGAGGTCTACGTGCCGGAATGGGATACTGTGGTTCAAAAGACATTCCGACTTTACAAGAAACGGGACGTTTTGTTAGAATCACTTCTAGTGGAATCACTGAAAGTCATCCACACAACGTAACTATTACAAAAGAAGCTCCAAATTATTCTAGATAATTTTTAGCTTTTATATAAAAGTAAAAGGCGTAAGATTTAATTCTTACGCCTTTTTTTATTTCATTTTTTGATGTTAGATATCAATTCGGCTATTCAAAATATCTTCCGCAGAAATATCAGAATGTAGCAAATCTTCCATTTTTTTTGTCATGCGTTGCGCCTCTAAAGCATAGCCAAACATTTTTTTCTCATAATCAGCAATTGCTTCGTCGATTGTTTCAAATTTTCCGTTCGTCAGATTTTCGGTTAGATGAAACGCATCATACAATCCCATATTTACGCCTTCGCCTGCAAATGGAGGCATTAAGTGTGCGGCATCGCCAACAAGTGTAATATTTGAATGTTTTTTCCAAGGTTTTTCCAATGAAAATAATCGTAATGGCAAACCAGAGAATTCAGTTGAAACGGCAAAGAATTTTTTGTAATCATCACTCCAGTTTTTAAACATTTCATTTAAAAAAGCAATTACAGTTTTGTCATCTTCAAAATTGATTCCGTGATTTTTAACCCATTCTTCATTGGCTTTAAAAGAAACTCCAAAATGCAAAGAACCGTCGCTCATGGTATGTGTATAAAACATTTTTTGTTCGCCCATTGCCATGACATTTCCATTTCCGTATTTCGGTTTGAATTCTGGATAATCCTGATCTGGATTTACAATTTCTCCCTGAATAATATAAGTTCCAGAAAGTTGCGGTTCTTGATCGCTTACAAATTTTCGCGCATTTGATCTTCCGCCATTTGCTACAATTACAAAATCGGCTTTTGCTGTTGTTCCGTTTTTGAATTCTAAAATATATTGATTTTCTTCTCTTTCAATATTTGTTAATTGACTGTCCCAAACAACGGTATTTTCTTGAAGATTTTCCAACATAATTTTTCGAAGATCGTTGCGGTCAATTTCTGGTCTTGAATATGCGTTTGTTTCGTTTGGCATTTCATCAGCATTGATATTTCCATGCATATCAGCCATTTTCTCGCCAGTTGGGCGCGCGTGTTTGTAAAATTCTTCCATCAATCCAGCTTTCTGAATCGCATATTGACCGGAATCAGAATGAATATCAAGAGTTCCTCCCGAAGTTCTGGCTTGAGCATTGGCATCTCTTTCATAAACAGTTACATCAGCGCCATTAATTTGTAAAATTCTAGCAGTTGTAAGTCCGACCGGTCCGCCACCAATAATGGCGATTTTTTTATTGTCTATAAGTGAAGTTTTCATTCTATTGTATTTTATATTTTAATTGATATTGTAATTAATATTGTAATTGATATTTTTTTACTAGGGAATAAGTGCTTTTAAAACCAAATTAAAAGCTTCATTTCTAATTTGTTCTGTAAAAACAAAAGGTTCTCCCGACATTGATTTGCCTTCTCTATGAAGTTCTAAAAGTGAATAAAGAGAACCATAAGCAATGCTCCAAAAAACTTCGAAAGTCATAGGTAGAAGTTCTTTTTTTTCAATGGATTTTGTAATGAATCTTTCCATTTCGTTTCTAAAATCTGATGTGATTTCTGAAAGAATGGCCTCTGCATAAGTAGAATGTTTTAAGAGTTCAAAACAAGTAGTTTCAAGCATATGGTTAATGACAAATCTCGAACGGTTTTCCCATTGTTTTCGTAATCCATCAACAAAAGACATTTCTGAGGAAAAATCCGCCAACATTTCATCAAAGAAATTTTGACCTATTTCGCGTCCAATTTTCTTAATCAAATCTTCTTTATCCGAATAATAAATATATAGTGTCGCTACAGAAACACCACATTCTTTAGCCAGTCGATTCATTCCGAAACCTTCAACACCTTGCGAAACCAGCATTTCAATGGCTTTTTGCTTTACAATTTCTTCTTTATTTGTATCCCTTGTTCTCATTGTTTTCTCAATTAGAGTACAAAGATATGAATAATAAGTGAATGTTCGCTTATTTATTTTTTTTAAAGTTTCTAAGGTTCTAAGATGCTGAGATTCTTAGGTTTATTGTTTGTTGTTTATTGTTTGTTGGTTTTTGTTTGTTGGTTTTTGTTTGTGGTTTGTTGTTTGTGGTTTGTTGTTTGTGGTTCTTTGCTTATTGTTGATGTTTGGTTGATGTTTGGTTGATGTTTGGTTGATGTTTGGTGCTATTCGACGATTTTAAGTGAAAATAGTAATTTTAATATCATGTAATGTATGAATTGCCTCCAGCTTTAGCTGGAGGTTTAAAGAGGATAGAGCGAAAGGCTTTAGCCAAATATTCCATGCTTTCGATAATTTTTAAAAAAAATCAGCTAAGCATTATTTTAAATGTTTAGCTGATTTATATGATAAAACTATTTTTTTTTTACATAGTTGAACTTGGCTCGGCTTCTCTGAGTTTTTGGTTTTCTAAAATCTCGCTTAAAAACGGTTGTACCTGACTTTCAATTTCGCTTTCTGAAATATTTAAAGCTTTTGGATCTGAGGTTAATTGCAGCCAAGGTTTTGGTCCGTCAAAATTATAACTTCCAAAAACTACAACCGGAGTTCCTTTGACTTTTACATTTTCTTTGTCTTTCAAAATCCACTCGTCAGCAAAAGTGTAAAGGTATTTGGCATCTTTTTCTTGAAGTCTTAAACACGAATGCGATGCTGGATAACCTGGCAATTCGTATTGATGAAAACCGACACCAAGTTTATTTTCAATATTGAAATTCCATTTTAAATCCCATTCGTCATTAAATGTACTCGTTGTTTGTTCGGCTTTCCAATTGGTGAAAAATAATCCGGTTGGACTAGGATCTTTTTTTCTTCCCATGTTTGTTGGGCCTGTACGTACTAATTCGCCGTTTTCGTATGCACCAAAAGTCTGCGTTGGATACGAAAAAATGATAATTTTTGAAACGTCCTGTAAAGCGGAAACATGAAGCGGAAATGGCATATAATAAACCAAATCACCACTAAAATCTGCCGGAATCACAACAGAATCCAGTTTTTTAAAATTGGCTTTATCGGTTCTGTTTACAGCATAGACAATATTCATTTTGGTGCTGTCAGCTTCGTTCATTTTCAACCATTCTTTTGTATTTTGAATTTGGTACGAAATGGCTGAAGCCGGTTTTTTATATTCAACAACTTTTCTTTCTTTTTTATTTTCAGATAAATGTACGGTTTCGCTTTTCTTGCAAGAACCTAGTAAAACCAACATCATTATCAATAGGGCATTTGCGGAGTAATATAACTTTTTCATAGCTCGTATTTTTATGAAAGTAAAGTTATAAATAGGATAGGGCAAAGGCGTTACACAATTTTTTGAATTGGTTTCGGGATTTACATTTTGATATCCATGATTAGACTTGACAGGTTTTTAAAACCTGTCAGGTCTACTTTGCATTTATAAAAAGCAAATTCGAAGTTTTAAATCTAAATTTATTCTTTTGCTTTTATGATATTGTAGTGCAATAATAGTTTTGACTTTGGCTATTCATTATTGAATATTAAAGAATCCAGAAGCATTTTTATAGAATATTTTATCCTTTTGAGCATCATTTAAAAAAGGTGCTTCTTCTACATTTTTAATGCTTAGAGGAATTCCATCTTCCCATATCATTTGGTCAGAACCATACATAATTCTGTCTTCGAATCCGGCAGTAATTAGAGCTTTTAGGTAGCTGTAGAATTCCTCTTTCGGAACTAGCCAATCAACAGCAGATATATCGACGTAAACTTGCGGAAATACAACCATTAAAGCTTTGGTGTCTTCTAAAAAAGGAAACCCCATGTGCATTAATTGAATTTTTAATTTCGGATGTTTTAGAAGAACTGGTTCTAAAAGTAATGGTTTTCCAGCTTCAATTCTGAAATTAGGACAACAAGTATATGGTGTATTTGGACCTGCGATTCCGGTATGTATTGCAACTGGAATTCCAAATTTCTCACAAATTGCTAAATAAGGTTCGTATTTTTTATCATTCAAAAGTTCTCCTTCATATTGTAAGCCAAGTTCTCCAAAGGCGGAGATTTTATGCTCTTCGCATAATTTTTTAAAGGCTAAAGTATCCGGCAAAGCGTTGTTTTGATGATCCGGATACTCTAAAGAACTTATAAATCTTGAAGGATCTTTTGAAATAAAATCTGCATTTCTTTTTAGCGTTCCGGAGCAAATTGCTTTTACAACATTATATTTTCTAAGCAATTCAAGGTTGCTGTTTAAGATCATATCATTATTGTCTGCCTTTGGAGCTTTTCCCGTTATTGGATTTGGAGGAGGAATCTTTCCGTAATCTCCCGCAGAACGAGTATGGAAATGCACATCAATTATCTTTCTGTTTTGTGATATTGCACTTTGAAAAAATAAAATAGGGATTAAATATAAGAGTATAGCTTTTTTCATCTTGATCTATTTTAGTTTTGATTGTGTTTAACAATCTGAAAATGAAACTTTTATAGATCCAAAGGTACTAAATAATTATATAAGTCCTTTTATTTTAGCATGTTGCAACAAGATAATAGTCTTAGCGTCAACAATTTCGCCAGATTCAATCATCGCATACGCTTCATTAAAAGTGTATTCTAAAACTTCAATATTTTCTTGTTCCGAAGCCAATCCACCACCTTCGCTTACTTTCATGCTTTCATCATATTCGGCAACAAAAAGATATAAAATCTCAGTAACAGCGCCTGGCGACATATAAGTTTCAGTCACTTTTTGAACCTTGCTGATTCTATATCCAGTTTCTTCTTCGGTTTCGCGAATGATTGCGGTTTCAGGATTGTCTTTGTCCAAAAGTCCAGCACAAACTTCGATCATCATTCCGGTTTTATTTCCGTTAAGGAAAGTTGGCAAACGAAATTGTTTCGTTAAAATGACTGTTTTTTTAGTGCTATTGTAAAGTAAAATTCCTGCTCCGTTTCCTCGGTCATAAACTTCACGAACATGCGTCTGAATTTTTTCATTTTCTTTCTGGTAACTGAAAGTAACCTTGTTCAGGATATACCAATTGTCTGATAATAACTTCGTTTCTGTAACTTTAATTTCTGGGTTTTTCATGGCGTGAATATTTGTATAAAAAAACGCTCTGATAATCAGAGCGTTTAAAGTGTATTATTTTGTTATTGTTTGCTTTCTGTCTGGTCCAACCGATACAATTTTGATTGGCACTTCGATTTCTTTTTCAATAAACTCAATGTATTCTTTTAGCTCAATTGGCAATTCATCATAAGTTGTCAATCCAGTCAAGTCAGCTTTCCAGCCTTTAAATTCTTTGTAAACCGGAGTAACATTTTCTGGTTCAATGTTGTATGGGAAATGAGAAATATTTTGTCCTTTATAGTTGTATTCTGTACAAACTTTCAAAGTTTCAAAACCAGAAAGAACGTCGCCTTTCATCATCATTAACTGCGTAACTCCGTTAACTTGAACAGCATATTTTAAAGCTACTAAGTCTAACCATCCGCAACGTCTTTGTCTTCCTGTAACAGATCCAAATTCGTTACCCACTCTTGCCATTGTAGCACCAACTTCGTCAAAAAGTTCTGTTGGGAAAGGTCCGCTACCAACACGAGTCACGTAAGCTTTGAAAATTCCGTAAACTTCTTTGATTTTGTTAGGAGCGATTCCTAAACCTGTACAAGCTCCTGCTGCAGTAGTGTTTGATGAAGTTACAAAAGGATACGTTCCAAAATCAACATCTAATAAAGATCCTTGAGCACCTTCACAAAGAATAGATTTACCCGCTTTTTGCGCTTGGTTCATGTATTCTTCACTGTCAATGAAATCTAATTTTTTCAATTCTTCAATAGCTTCGAAGAATTCTTTTTCAAGTTCAGCTAAGTTGTATTGAATGTTTACATCGTAAAAAGCAATCATAGCTTCATGTTTGTCAGCTAAAGCTCTGTAACGATCTTTAAAATCTTCTAATTCAATATCTCCAACACGCAAACCGTTTCTACCCGTTTTGTCCATATAAGTTGGTCCAATTCCTTTAAGAGTAGAACCAATTTTTGCTTTTCCTTTTGATGCTTCAGAAGCTGCGTCAAGCAAACGGTGCGTTGGTAAAATTAAATGTGCTTTTCTAGAAATGATTAATTTCTTTTTGATGTCAAGGTTGAATTTCTGCAAACCTTCAATTTCTTTTTGAAAAACTACAGGATCGATTACAACACCATTACCAATGATATTTACTGAATCTTTGTGGAAAATTCCAGAAGGAATCGTTCTAAGTACGTGCTTAATTCCGTCAAATTCTAATGTATGTCCTGCGTTTGGTCCTCCTTGAAAACGTGCAATAATATCATAATTTGAGGTAAGAACGTCAACAATTTTTCCTTTACCTTCATCTCCCCATTGTAATCCTAGTAATAAATCTACGGTCATTCTGTTTTAATTTGCGTTGAGACAATTTAAGTTGCCCTACTGATTAATGTAGTTAATTTTCTTTTTTTTTATTTTTTAATAATTCCTTTTTGGGATTATTGTTTTTGCTTTTTGTTTCCGTAGAAATAAAGTGAATGATTCGTAATTTCGATATCAAATATTTCTTCGATTGTTTTTTTGATGGTCTGAATTCTTGGATCGCAAAATTCAATAACTTCTCCCGAATCAGTCATGATGATGTGATCATGCTGTTTGTCAAAATATGATTTTTCGTAATAAGCCTGATTTTGTCCAAATTGATGTTTTCTAACCAAAGCGCAGTCTAACAATAACTCGATCGTGTTGTACAAAGTAGCTCTGCTCACACGGTAGTTTTTGTTTTTCATTTTGATATATAAGTTTTCAATATCAAAATGCTCTTCGCTATCGTAAATTTCCTGAAGTATAGCATATCGCTCAGGAGTTTTGCGATGCCCTTTTTGTTCAAGATACATTGTAAAAACATTTTTTACAATTTCTTGATTCTTAGTGTTGTCAGTTGAAATGAGTGTCATATCCGGCAAAGATAATTTTTTATTTTTAATCAATAAAAGTTTCGGCTTTAAAGTTTAACGTTCAAAATCATATTAGAGCAGCACAAATTCAATAATTATGGGCTTTTGCGGTGATATGTTTTGGAGAATCTAAAAAACCTTAATTAACATAAATATTTTTAATTACGATAAAATTAACAAATTTCTATTTGCTTTTTGTCATGTACATGTACCAATTCCATTCCCATGTTTTTCCGTTGTCATCAGACATTGCCTGACTCCAAATTGGATTGTCTTGATCTCTGGCATCCCAACGAAAAACTTGAAGGACATTTTTACTTTCAAAAACATCTTTTGAGAAAAAATGCCCAATATTATTTTCGAATGAACCAACTACGGGTTTATCTAAAACTCCAGTATTCGAATCTGACCAATAAATGCTCCACAATCTCGTTTTCGGATTAAATAATCTAACCGTCATTCCTTCAAAAGGTTCTCCGTCAAAAGTGGACAAAAAGTTATCAATATTTCCAATTCCTTTCAGGATTTTATACATTTCCTGAGTCGATGGGAATTCAATCCATTCTGTGCAATTTGCAAAACGTTCTTTTAATTTTTTATTTTGAATGAAAGACTTTCCCTGAAAAAAATCAAAATCATCTTTTGAAGAAGATTCAGAAGCGACAATGATAAGTTCGCCATTTTCATCAAAATTGATTTCAGGAATTTCTAGGTTTTCATTTTCCATAAATAATTATTTAAGCTATTTTTTTCTTTGTGCAGAATTATTTAAACACATAGAAACATAGTTTTTATTTCAAAAAAAAGAAGGCAAAAAGAAACTAGTTTCTAACACATAGTCTATGTTTATTTATATAAGTGAAACGCCTTTTTCGACAAAGAAATCTATGTTTCTATGTGTTAAATTACTTTAAACTTTCGACTTATTTATGTTCGGTATTCTCTAGTCACTTTATCAACACCATCAATCTTTTTGATTGCATTGATCATCTTTTTCAAAATGGTGTTATTTTTCACAATAACCGCAATTTGTCCGTGAAAAATTCCAGCATCTGTGCTTAGCGAAATACTTTGAATATTCACGCTCATATTGTTCGAAATTACCCTTGTCAATTGGTTTGTAAGTCCTAAAACATCCATTCCCGTAATATTGATGATCGCTTTGAATTCTTCTTGCGATGAGTCAATCCATTTGGCACTCATAATTCGGTATGCATAATTAGACTGCATTCCAATGGCATTCGGGCAATCTTTTTTATGCACTTTTATTCCTTCATTGATGGTCACGAAACCAAAAACATCGTCGCCCGGAATTGGATTACAGCATTGCGAAAGTTTATAATCCAGTTTGTCATGTTCGGTTCCAAAAACCAGCATGTCGTAATTGCTGCTGATAACTGGTTTATGAATATCCTCGTCGGCTGTATCTTTATTTCGTTTGATTTTATTTTTGAAGAAATTGATAAACGAATTGCTTTTTTGAGCCGCATAATCCTTTAACTGCTGATTTTCAATCGCTCCAATTCCGACTCTGTAAAATAAATCTAAACTCGTTTTTAATTTAAAAAAGTTAACCAACTCGTTTGTAACTTGTTCGTTAAGCGTAATTTTTAAATGTTTTAGTTTTCGGGTAAGAAGTTCTTTTCCTTCCTCGCCAATTTTTTTGGTGTTTTCGTTTAAAACGTTTTTAATCTTGTTCTTTGCACGTGAAGTAGTTACATATTCCAACCAGTTTACCGTTGGTTTTTGGTTTGGAGAAGTGATTACTTCAACTTGATCACCGCTTTTTAATTCGTGATTTAACGGAACAAGGCGTCCATTTACACGTGTTCCTCTAGTTTTGATCCCAATTTCAGAGTGAATGCTAAAAGCAAAATCCAATGAAGTCGCACCTTTAGGCAGTGATTTTATTTCTCCCTTTGGCGTAAATACAAAGATTTCTTTTGAATACAAATTCATTTTGAAATCCTCAACAAAATCAACGGCATTTGTTTCTGGACTTTCTAATGCTTCGCGAAGCAGATTCAGCCAAGTATCAAGACCGCTTTCCTCAGTTGCGCCATTTTTGTATTTATAATGTGCAGCGTAACCTTTTTCGGCGATTTCATCCATACGCTCGCTTCGAACCTGAACTTCGACCCAGCGGCCTTTTGGTCCCATAACGGTAATGTGAAGTGCTTCATAACCAGTTGATTTTGGAGATGAAATCCAGTCACGCAAACGGCTCGGGCTTGGTCTGTAATGATCTGTTACGATCGAATATATTTTCCAAGCGATAAATTTCTCATCGTGGGGATCAGACTTATAGACAATTCTAAGCGCAAATTTGTCGTACACTTCGTCGAAAGTCACATTTTGAGCACGCATTTTTCGGCGAATCGAATAAATAGATTTCGGACGCCCTTTTATGATATAATCGATGTTTTCAGCATCAAGAGATTTTTTCAAAACATCTGAAATATCCTTGATATAAGCGTCTTGTTCCTCTTTAGTTTCCCTGATTTTGCTCACAATATCATTGTAAACAGTAGGTTCAGTATATTTTAAGCCTAAATCTTCTAATTTGGTTTTGATATTATAAAGTCCTAAACGATGGGCAAGGGGAGCGTAAATATAAAGTGTTTCCGAAGCAATTTTCGTTTGTTTATATTCTGCCATCGAATCCATGGTCTGCATATTATGAAGACGATCGGCGAGTTTTATCAAAATAACACGTACATCATCGTTCAATGTCAAGATCATTTTTCTAAAATTCTCGGCCTGCATTGATGCATTTAAGTCTTTTTGAACCAATGAAATTTTAGTCAGACCTTCAACTAATTGAGCTACTTTTGGATTGAATAAGCGCTCAATTTCTTCAACTGTCATGGGAGTATCTTCGACAACATCGTGCAATAAAGCCGCAGCGATAGAGGTCGCGCCCAGACCAATTTCTGAGGCAACAATTTTTGCAACTGCAATAGGATGAAATATATACGCCTCTCCAGATTTGCGTCTTTGTTCTTTGTGAGCATCAACAGCTACATCAAAAGCTTTCCGAATCAGTTTTTTATCGGCGGGGGTTAATGTTTGATAACTTATTCGAAGTAATTCCTTGTATTCCTGCGCAATCGCTTTGTTTTCTTTCTCAATATCTATTTCTATCATAACGGCATATTCAAGTACTAAAAATACGCATTAGTTTGAATATACGCAAGGTTTTAGATTGTTGATTTGTGATTTTAGATTTTAGATTTTTGAAGAAAAAAAAATCTTAGAAATCCATAATGGTTATTGGAATTTGTATAGCCCTTAAGGGACAAAAAAAAGTCTATATAAGCTTGTTTACCAATATGAAATCTCTACGAGATTTTTTTTTGAAGAGTTTGATAAAGAAATGCTCTTTTAGGAGTTAAATATTGGTAGAAAAAAACACATGAATGATATATAATGTCCCGTAGGGACTAGACAAGCTATGTGATATCTTTGTCAAAGTTTAAAACTTTGACAAAGATTAAATCACTAAATATGTTTTTATTGTATTTTCGAAAAATCCAAATCCTGAAAATCATAACTAAAATCTGTTAGTTCCGAGATTGGAAGCATTTTTAGATTAGTAGCTTTTCCGCTTTCATCATATTTAAAAAGTAGGTGAGCATCAGCATGAAAAAAAGCATTGTTCCATTTTACCACGTAGTTGCCATCTTTGTAGAAAAATACTTCTCCGACTAATTGTGGTGAGCGTTTTGAAGCAAAATACAGTTTTCCTTTTTTCTCAGTTATTGTAACTTCGCCAAACCAATTGTCCTTGTAAGTACCTGTAATTTTAGAAAAATCAGTTTTTATTTTGTCTTTTTTGTTTTTGGCAACAACGGCCCAAACTTCGTCAGTAACTTTATCGGCTTTTTCTTCGTTGGCCTTCATTCTGTTGCTGTAAACGGTCACATAATCATCAGATTTAATGCCTAAGTAACTGTCTTTTATTGTGTTTGTAATTGCGTTAAAGGCTGCTCCAGATTGTTGATTCGTCAAAACAATAATTCCTAAACCAATTTCCGGAATCAAAGTTGTTTGCGTAACATTTCCTTCTAAACCTCCTGTATGCGAAGCTTGTTTGTATCCTTTCACATCGCTTAAAAACCATCCTAGTCCATAGCCTGAAAAATGCGTGTTGTAAGGAGGCCTGGTTTTAGCCGGAATAATAGTTTGCAATTGCCACATTTCATCATGTTCTTTTTCCGAAAACAATTGTTTGTTATCGCTGTATTTTCCGTTATTGATCTGCAAAATCGCCCATTTGCTCAAATCGTTTACACTTGAGTAAATTCCGGCTGCGCCATCAAAAAGCTGGTTTTCGTAACGTTTTATTGTTTTTAGTTTTCCGTCAATTGGAACATGAGGCGTAATGACGTTTGAAGTATCTTTTAAGCGTTTGATTGATGCCACACTGTTGTTCATTTCCAATGGTTTCATGATGCGTTCTTCGACAAAATCTGCCCAAGTTTTTCCGCTTACAACATGAACAATTTCACCTGCAATAATGTACATCAAATTGTCATAATCGTATTTTGTTCTAAAGCTCGAAACAGGTTTTAAGTAACGTAAATTATGAATGATATCCTGGGCTTTAAAATCGCTTCCGTCAGGCCAGATCATCAAATCTCCGGCTCCAAGGCCAAGTCCGCTTCTGTGTGTCAGCAAATCACGAATCGTAAATTCACGAGTAACATAATCATCAGACATTTTAAAATCCGGAAGATATTTAATGACTTTGTCATCCCATTTGATTTTACCTTCGTCTACAAGCATTGCAAGTGCTGCAGTGGTAAACGCTTTACTGTTTGATGCAATTCCGAAAAGGGTATTGGCATCAACTTTTTCTTGTGTTTTAATTGATTTTACACCATAACCTTTGGCTAGAACTACTTTTCCGTCTTTTACAATCGCAACTGCAATCCCAGGAACATCAAATGTTTTTATTGTTCTGTTTACCAATTCATCAACTTCCTGATTTGTAATTTGTGCCGAAACAGAAAAACCGAAAAGTAATGCTAAAAGTGATAGTTTAAAATTCATGATTTTTAATTTAAAATTAATTGAATCCTCTTTGGCGTTTGGCCTCGAAAATTAAAATTGCAGCAGCAACCGAAACGTTCATGCTGTCGATTTCGCCCTGCATTGGGATAATGATATTTTGCGTTGCAGCTTCACGCCATTGCTGGGTCAAGCCTGTTGCTTCTGTTCCGACAACCAAAGCCGTCGGTTCAGTAAAGTTTTGAGTATGATAAGAAGTCGAATTTTGTAAAGTTGCGCTGTAGAAATTGATTTTGTTTTCTTTTAAAAAAGCAATGATTTCTGTAGATGTTCCAACTGCGATTTGATTGGTAAAGAGGCAACCAACGCTGGAACGGACAATGTTCGGGTTATATAAATCACTTTTTGGATCAGCGATTAAAACAGCATCCAATTTTGCAGCATCGGCAGTACGTAAAACAGCACCAATATTTCCTGGTTTTTCCAAAGATTCAACTACAAGAATCAACGGATTTTCAGATAATTTTAAATCGGATAGTTTTAGCGATTTGGTTTTGGCTACAGCCAAAATACCTTCAGTAGTATCGCGATAAGCCAGTTTTTGATAAACGTCTTTGTTGATTTCGATTAATTGAACTGAATTTCGAATCAGTTTATTGATTTCGTTTTCAGAAACTAATTCGGGTAAAAATAAAACCGTTTCAATTTCGTAACCGCCTTTTATGGCTAATGAAATTTCACGTTGTCCTTCAATCAAAAAAGTTCCAGTTTGTTTTCTGGCTTTGGATTTTTCCTGAAGTAATACCAAAGATTTTATAAACGGATTTTGTACTGAAGTGATTTGTTTCATTTTTTTAAGGCTCAAAGTTGCAAAGAAGCAAAGGTACAAAGGTATATGAGTTCCTGCAAGGTTTTTAAAACCTTGTAGGTTTATGAAAAAAGGTTGCCACGAATTACACTAATTTTCGCTAATTTTTATTTGTAAAGTGTAAAAAATTAATTCGTGAAAATTTGTGGAATTCGTGGCAAAAAAAAACTATTCTTCAGTAGAAGTAGTTTCTTCTAAAAGAGCAGTTTCTTCTTCAGGTTTGGTAACCACTTGGTCTTTGCTTCCAAAAAGGAATTTTTTTACGGCAGCAAAAGCCGCTACAATTCCCACTACAATTACTTTTGCAAATTTTGCCAAAATAGCGAAGAATCCAACTTTTGCCAACACTTTCCCGGCCACTAAACCGCCAATTGTCCATGCAGCAACTGTATCTGTATCGGCGTCAAAATCTAAGTATTTATGTCCATCGTTAAATTCAACACTTTGAATAATTTCCGGAATACTTCTTTTTACTTCCGCAAGCTGATTAATTCCTGCTACGGCAGAAATATTATACATTCCTTTACGGCCCAAAACTCTCAAATCATAATTCAAAGTATGGTTTTTATCTTGGCCAAACTGCAATTCTTTTGCCCAATGCAGCACTTTCAAATTATTGTCATAATACGGTTTTGATGCCCAGCCAATCAATTGAACTTCAGGATATCCGCCTTTTTTGCGTTCCTCATTTGCAGTTGCTACATCTTCTTTCATTGTCTTTAGAAGATCATCGTAATCAATTTCGCCTGCGTCGTCATCTTTTACGTAACCATCACCTTGATAGCTAATCACAAACATCCAGCTGTCGGCGTGTGTAACTCCTTTTCCATCTGGAACAAGTGAACCAAGAATCGCTTTATCTTCTGGATTTCCCCACAATTTGGTCAAAACTTTTTGTGTTTGCTCACCGTTTAAGAATTTAAATCCTTTTGGAACATTTAGAGTTCCATCGCCCTCAGAAAGCTTGATTTTTCCTGATTCGTAATTAAAAGATTTTTCAATTTTGTCATAAAAAGCAGTAAGTGTATCTGCTTGTGCATTGATTTTTGAAATGGAAATCAGCCATAAAAAAATAAAAAGTACTGTTTTTTTCATTTGGGGTTAATTGAATTGGTTAATTATTTTGGTTTTTATTTGGTTTCTATTTGTTTTGAAATAATTCTGAAATCTCTTTTTCAACAGGATGTTCGGCTGTGAAATTATAACCTAAAATTTTTGCAATCGTCTGGGCAAATTGCTTTTGATAAATTTGAGATTCGGTTTTGATTTCGCCTTTTGGAGCAATTTCTGGTCCCATAACTGCGAACCAAATTTGCGATGCACCTTCAACATCGGCACCATGATCTGTCCATTGTGCTTTTACTTTGTCGCCTCGGCCATGATCAACGGTTATAAATAGTGTGGTTTTATTTTTGTATTGAGGATCACTCTGGACAAAATTCCAGATTTCCTGAATCCATTTGTCAACTTGATTTGCAGCGTCTAGATACGAGCGATATTGCGCATGATGCGCCCACTCATCTGTTTCGCCATAAGCAATATAAAGGATTTTTGGTTTCTTGGTTTTAAGTTCGTCCATTGCCTCATAATGCGTAAAAACATCCAGACATTCATCTTCATGAAAAGGCTTATAGGAGTTGTTACGCATTTCATTTAGCAGTTTTTGAGCTTCAGTTGGTTTGTTTCCGCCTACTTTATCGAATGCAGAAACTACAGGAAAACCGCTTCTTTCTTCATTTAAGATTCGGTCAAAAGCATCCCATGCTCCAAAAGCGGCAACTTTTCCTTTAAGTTTAGATTGTTGATTTAAAAACTCTAAAACATTGACATTCGGATTGGCTTTATAATGATTTGAATTGACTTTAGTATCAACATTTCCGGTCATAATTTCACTGTATCCTGGATAACTGAACCAGTACGGATTAGCAACATCAACTTTATTTCCTAAATCTCTGCTTCCGTAAATTTGCCCTTTGGAAGCAATTTCAGACCAGAAAAAAGGCATTAGTTTTTTGCGTGCTTCTTTAATATCAGCGCTTCCATATTTTTTATAAATGTAAGCACTATCACCCTGATTGAATTTTTTATCATTGGCAATCGCCGGATCCAAACCTTTAAAAACTTCTTGCCATCTAAATCCGTCAGTAGTAATGATTATGATGTTTTCTGTTTTTTGCGCGAAAGATCTCCAGCTTAATAAAACGAAAAGAAATAGAATTGCTTTTTTCATTTTGTATTAGTTTGAAATTACATTGATTAGTTGTAAATTTTTTCAAAACTAATTAATTTAAGTAAGCAATTTTTACGGAATAACGTAATGTAACTATAAATTAATAGAAGATAAAAGTAGCTAAAAGCGAAGTTGTTTTTCGCCAAAGACCATTTTACATCTCACAAAAAACATTTCACATATTTTACAAAATCCCGCGTGCCTTAATTTCCAGATATTTATTAATGGCATCCAAAGTAAGATTTTCAGGCTGCGTCAAAACCGAATGAATTCCGTATTTCTTTAATTCATTTGCGATCAAGCGTTTTTCAAACATGAATTTTTCTGCGATCACTTTGTCATAAACTTCCTGAATCGTGTCTGTTTTTTTGTTTATGATGGCATTTAATTCTGTATTCTGAAAGAAAACGACAACCAATAAATGACTTTTTGCAATTCCTTTTAAATAAGGCAGTTGTCTGTTTAAGCCGTCCATGGTTTCGAAATTGGTGTATAGAATTATCAAGCTTCTTTGGTTAATGTTTTTCTTAATATCAACATATAATCGGCTGTAATCGCTTTCAAAAAAATCAGTTTTAATATTGTATAAAGTTTCAAGGATTTTCTGCATCTGCGAACCTCTTTTTTCGGCATAAACTCGGTTTTCTACTTTTTTGGAAAAAGAAAAAAGACCCGCTTTATCTTGTTTTTTCAGAATAACATTGGATAAAACCAAAGTCGAATTTATCGCATAATCCAATAAACTCAAGCCATCAAAAGGCATTTGCATTACACGTCCTTTATCAATCGCCATATAAACCGATTGTGATTTTTCGTCTTGAAACTGGTTGACCATCAACGCATTTTTCTTTGCTGTTGCCTTCCAGTTTATCGTTCGCAAATCGTCGCCTTGAACATATTCTTTAATTTGTTCAAATTCCATTGTATGGCCAATTCGGCGAATTTTCTTGATTCCGTATTGATATAAATTATTTGAAAAAGCCAATAAATCGTATTTTCTAAGCTGAATAAACGACGGATAGGTTGGCACCATTTGGTCATTACTAAATGTAAATCTTCTAGAAATCAATCGCAAAGGCGAAGAAACGTAAATGTTGAGATTCCCAAAATAATATTCGCCACGCTCCGTTGGACGCAAATCGTAACCGATTTCTTTTTGTTCCGATGCTTTAACGGTTTTTATAAGTTTAAAATCACGAACTTGAAACTGAAACGGAATCTCATCAATTATTTTGACTGAAACCGTAAAAGTATAATGGTTTTTTAAAATGATAGTTACAGGGTTTAAATCACCGTTTGACAACTTTTCTGGAGTGCTTCTCTCGGCCTCAAATCCAGTTCTTGTCAAATATAAAAGCAAAATATCAAGACCTAAGAAAGTTACCAAAATCAAAACCCCAAACCAAACCGCATTATAAATATTCGGAAAAATAAAAGCACAGATAAACAATCCCACAATGCCCGCAAGCACATAGAAAAAGAAGTTGTTGAGATATAGACTTTTTATGAATTTCACTTTTGTTTGTTTCAGGTTTTATGTTTCAGGTTTCAGGTTTGCTTCTCCCAAAATCTCGGGACGCTCAGCATGACAAAAAATAAAAAGGTTTATTAAAAATTGCTGTCATCCTGAGCGGAATCGAAGGCTCGTTTTTCAATTTACCATTCATCATTAACAATTAATAATTAATAATTACCTCGGAATTTCAACCGTTTCAATAATCTGTTTTATAATTTCAGAACTTGTAATTCCTTCCATTTCTCTTTCTGGGGAAACAATCACACGGTGTTGCAATACAGGAATCGCCGCGTCTTTGATATCTTCAGGAGTAACAAAATCGCGTCCTCGAATTGCAGCGAAACCTTTTGCTGCATTCAAAATTGCAATCGAAGCACGAGGCGAAGCTCCTAAATATAAAAATGCATTTTCTCTAGTATTAACAACAATTCGGGCAATGTATTCCAATAGATTTGGTTCCACTCTAATTTGTTTTACCAAAGCCTGATATCCTTTAATTTCTGAAGCAGAAAGCACTGCTTTTATAGCTTCTAATTTGCCATGATTCTGCAATAAATGTTCGCGCTGAATAATCAGGATTTCTTCATTCAATTTTGGATAATCAATCGCAATTTTGAATAAAAAACGGTCTAATTGCGCTTCAGGCAAACGATACGTTCCTTCTTGCTCAATTGGGTTTTGCGTTGCAATTACTAAAAACGGAGTGTCAAGCTGATAAACAGAACCGTCAATTGTAATTTGGCGTTCTTCCATAACTTCAAAAAGTGCCGCTTGCGTTTTTGCCGGAGCACGGTTTATCTCGTCAATCAAAATTAAATTAGAGAAAATAGGTCCTCTTTTAAACTCAAATTCAGAGTTTTTCAAATTAAAAATAGAGGTTCCTAAAATGTCAGAAGGCATTAAATCAGGCGTAAATTGGATTCGGCTAAAATCAATATTCACAGCTTTTGCCAGCA
The DNA here is from genome assembly GCF_007341385.1 of Flavobacterium daemonense. GTDB lineage: Bacteria > Bacteroidota > Bacteroidia > Flavobacteriales > Flavobacteriaceae > Flavobacterium > Flavobacterium daemonense. The sequence continues at coordinate 4,219 of NZ_VJYD01000019.1, read as the reverse complement.
ATTTTGCTGTAATTGTTTTCGCAACTCCCGGAACACCTTCTAATAACACGTGACCGTTTGACAAAATCGCAACCAAAAGTTGATCGATCATTTTATGCTGTCCAACAATAACGGTTTCAATTTCTTTTTTAATAGCATTCACATGCTCTAAAAGCGGTGTCAGGTTTATTCGGGTTTCAAAATTCACATTTTCGTTTGTGATTTCGTTTTCGGTTACGTTATTTTCTTCCATGTTTTGGTATGTTTTCTTTGATCTTATTATTTTCTTTTTGCCACAGATTAAAGGATTTAAATCGATTTTATTATTTATAATTAATCTGTGGTAATCCTTTAATCTGTGGCAAAACTATTTATCTAATGTATAACTTTTTCAATTGCATTATTGATTCGGATTAAATCTTCTTCAAGACTTCCGTGATAACTTTTTCGGTGTTCATTGATTAAAAAAACAAGCTCCTGAATATCGGCCAAATTTTTACCTGCTTTCAGATGCAGTTTTTTAATAAAATCATCATCCAGTTTTGTCGTATCAATCAAGTATTCGTTTCGCATTTTTTCAAGGAAATAAATGATTTTCTTGTCGATAATATTCGTGTGATCACCTTCCTGATAATATAAATTTCCGATTGTTTTTGTAAAATCAACAGTCAAATTGCTGAGTGGTTTTACAATTGGAACAATTCGTTGTTTTCTTTTTGCATTGAAAAAAATGAAAATCAAAAGTCCCAATAAACTAAACATATATGCCCATTTTAAAGCAGGCTGACTGAAAATATAGCGCAACGGCGAACTTGAAACCGACTCATTATTTTGTCCTTTTGTATACCAAAAAACATCACCTTTTGGAATATAGGACAACACATCCTCAGCATATTGATAATGATTGTCTTTTAATAAATGATAATTTGTAAAAGCCGCAGGTTGCGTGTGCAGATAAAAATAGCCTCCGTTATAGCGAACTTTTATAAAATTAACATGCTTTTTGTCTTTTTCAGTATTTTGATATCCTAAAACAGTAGTTTCAGCAGTGTCAATTTGTGAAAAATAATCCTCAACCGACTGCTTAAAATTATATTTTTTGTCACTTATTTTTGGGTTTGCCGCCCAAATTGAAGTATTGCTGTAGCGCTTCAAATTGGTTTGAGTTTCCAGTTTCAAGCTGTCAAGCAAGATTTTCGGAAAAGTTCTCATGCTTAAAAAAGCATTATTTCCTCGCGATACAAAATAAAAAAGCTCTTTTACCGATTGTTCGTCAATATCAGCTGCTAAATCAATATTCAAAAACGTACCTTTTATTCGGTAATCCTCAACTAATGTATCTGGATTATATTTCGAATCTAAATATTCGTAAGGCGTTACCGTAGAGATTCTTTCTATTTTTTGATCTTTTAAAAGATCTTTAATTTCATGGTCAAAAACATATAAACCATACGGAATTTTGTCATGCACAGAAAAAGTCGGGCGCCAGTCAACAGGTTTTGGCTGACCTTTGTCAATCAATAAAATCAAGGCCATTAGAAAAACCAAAACGCCTATGTAAATTTTGATGGATTTATTCATGGCTAAAGGTTTTTATGGCATTTTTAAATCGGTTTTCTGCTTTTGCGAATGTGGCAGCATTAATGTCAAATTCGCCATACCAGATGTAATTATACAAATAAGACAAATAAGTGAATTCTTCTTTAAGAACCGGACTCTGAATCTCGTATAAATAATCGGAGTTTGTTTTTTCGATATCCCATTCGATATAATGATTTTGCGCCATTACTTTCAACAACCATAAATAATAGTATCGAATTGCGTTTCTTTTCTGTCCCGATTCGATATTTTCTTTAATGAGTTTTTCGAAATCCAACAAGTGAATATTTTTCTCTGTATCTGAATAATAAATGGTTCGTTTTTTTGAATTTTTTCCAAAAATCCATTGTCCTTCTTTATTGATCAAGGCTTTTACAATCAAAAATATTACGACGATAATAATGATGATTGCCAATGTTTTAAAAAGAACAGCAACAAAATTTATTGACGCTTGAGGATTTTTGAAAGTAAATATTCTTCTGAAAATTCCCGCCAGCCATTCCATGAAAATATCCCAAAATGTTTTTTCTGGTGCTTTTGTTTCATAAACAAAATCGGAGCCTTTGTAATTTTCTTTGAAATCTTTTTTGAAAGTCTTTACAGGAATTGCAATCGAATCGACTTTAATATCTTTTTCGGTGTATTTAATTGAAGCGATTTTTGGCGGTTCTTCGGTCGCAAGAGAATCCTGCGCATTTGAAAAACTGCAGCCAAAAACAAAAAGTAAAATGAAGAAAAATTTATTCATTATGGTTTCCGATTAAGTCAATTTAGGCTGATAATTTTGTGTTTTTTTGAAGACGATAAATGGATAAACCAAATAATAAAATGAAATTATTCCTAACGTAAATAGAATTATAAAACTGCTGAGCCAGTTTGGCATATCAATAGAATATCTGGTAATAAAACCCTCTAGAAATCCCGCCGCAATTGTAAAAGGAAATGTGCTTAAATAGATTTTGAAACTGTTTTTGAAGCCAATTTTAAAAGAATTCATTCTCGAAAAAGTCTTTGGAAATAAAATCGAAGCGCCCAAAATAAATCCTGCAGCAGTTTCAATAACAATTCCGAAAATTTCCATTGCGCCGTGAATCCAAATTCCTCTAACACTTTTCCAGAAAACGCCTTGCTCATAAAAGAAATACTGAAAAGATCCAAGCATAATACAGTTGCTCAAGCAGATATAAAAAGTTCCAATTCCGGCAAATAGTCCGAAGAAATAACATTTTGCACCCACAAAAAGATTATTCATTGTGATAGAAATGAAACTTCCCCAGTTGCTTCCAGAGCCGTAAACCGCCATTGGGTTCCCTTTTTTGATGTTTTCCAAAGTTTCGTTGACATAATTATCACCAAGAATAAGACGAACAAAATTAGGATCGTATTTTGCAGAAATGACGCCAATAGCAACCGTCGCAAAAAATAAAACAAAGGCATAAATCAAATAACGTCTGTACTGATAAACCAGCAAAGGAACTTCGGTAATAAAAAATTCGGCTATTTTGTTTTTCTCCGTTCTTTTAGTTTTATAAATCTTCTGATAAATCTGCGATGCGAGGTGATTTAAGTAAATAACAGTTTTACTTTTAGGGTAATACGTTTGCGCATACGACAAATCATTCATCATTTGAATGTATAAATTAGCTAATTCGTCAGGATTTTTTTTAGCTTTACCAAAAATAGCTAGCTCAAATTCCAGCCATTTTTCTTTATTTTGTTTTATGAAGGCAACTTCTCTCATTGAAGGCTAAAATATAAAATATGTCAGAATTATCTATTAACACAACACAAAATGTTAAAATAAATTTTATAGCAGCTTCTGTCGGCGAACGACTAGGGGCTTATTTTATTGATGCTTCAGTAAAAATCGCTTATATGTTATTCGTCTGGTTTGTGTTTTTTTATTGGCTCAAAATCGGTGTTTTAATGGATGGTCTAGACGATTGGTCGAGTAGAGCGTTGATGTTGTTTTTTGCTATTCCGCTAATATTTTATTCGCTTACACTGGAAAGTATTTTTGAAGGACAATCGATCGGAAAAATTTTGGTCAAAATAAAAGTCGTTAAAATTGACGGTTACCAAGCCGGTTTTGGCGATTATTTAATTCGCTGGTTTTTTGGGATTATCGATTTTTTCATCCCTGTAATTTACGGACTTGTAGCTTTGATTACCGTAATATCTAGCAAAAAAGCACAGCGTTTTGGCGATATGGCAGCAGGAACAGCGGTGATTACTCTGAAAAACAAAATCAATATTAGTCATACTATTTTAGAAGATATTGGAACTGCTTATGTTCCTACTTATCCGCTTGTAATCAAATTATCAGATAATGATATGCGAATTATCAAAGAGACTTTCATCAAAGCAGCCGAGAAAAATGATTTTGAAATCATCGGAAAATTAACAGCAAAAATTGAAAGTGTAACCGGAATCAAAAATCAATCTGGAAACAACAGTGATTTTATTAGAGTGGTTTTAAAAGACTACAACTTTTATACGCAGAATATGTAAGGAAAGGTTCTAAGTTTCTGAGTTGCTAAGGTTCTAAGTTTTTTTTGTAAAGCATTTGATTTTTAAAACTTTGCGACTCTGCGACTTCGCGTGATTTTTTAGTTAGTGTTTTTTAGTTTAAAAGGTTTAT
>NZ_VJYD01000018.1 GCF_007341385.1 Flavobacterium daemonense | reverse complement strand
GTTTTTGCAGTAATAAAAAACCAAACCTTTTATGAAAAAGATTTGGTTTTATCATAGAAATCGGAATGACAAGATTGCGGGTTAACTTCTATGCTATTAAACGTTTTTTACAAAAAAAATCAGCGTAAACCAGTTCAACCCGTAAAATCCGTGGGCCAACAAAACCACCAATAATACAATCCAAAAAAATGAAAAAAATACTGCTATTAATCTTTTCGATTTCATCCATAAATGTTTTCTGCCAAAGCAAAAACACAAGTGATTTTGTAATCGCAGATTCGAATCACGCAGTAAACATTTTCATCGATAAAAATACAGATCCTTTAATTATTTGGGCAGTAAATGAATTGGCAGATGACGTCAAAGAATTAACCGGAAAACGGCCAGAAATAATTCAGACAACTGCATTTTCTAAAAGCGGAATTTATATTGGAGAAGTTTCAAATGCACTTTTTAAAGCCAGAAAAGAGCAAAAAGAACTTTTAAATCAATGGGAGAAATTCTCCATTAAAAAAGAAAAAGAAAGTCTTATAATCGCCGGTTCTGATGTTCGCGGAACTGTTTATGCGATTTTTGAAATGTCAGATCGTCTCGGAATTTCCCCTTGGAAATGGTGGGCAGATGTGCATCCGATAAAACAAGAAAAACTTGTTTTAAAACTTTCGGAGCAACAAATAATTTCTTCGCCATCGGTTCAATATCGAGGTATTTTTTTGAATGATGAAGATTGGGCACTACAACCTTGGGCTGCCAAAACTTTTGAACCAGAAACAGGTGATATTGGTCCGAAAACGTACGAGAAAATCTTCCAATTATTATTGCGTTTGAAAGCCAACACGATTTGGCCAGCGATGCATCCGTCAACAAAAGGATTTTTCACCATTGCGGGAAATAAAGAAATGGCTCAAAAATATCATATCGTAATTGGTTCTTCGCATGCGGAACCGATGCTTCGAAATAATGTTGATGAATGGAAGCCAAAAATTTACGGCGATTACAATTATTTTACGAATAAAACGCAGGTTGATAAATATTGGCAAGATCGTTTAGATGAATTGAAATTCGCTCAAAATGAAACGATTATGACACTTGGAATGCGAGGCGTTCACGACAGTAAAATGGAAGGGGCAAAGGATCTGAACGAATCTATCTCGATGGTGGAGAAGATTATTGTGAACCAGCGTGAAATGCTTGCAAATACCTTCAAAAAACCTTTAGCAGAGATTCCACAAGCTTTTGTCCCATACAAAGAAGTTTTGGAATTATACGACAACGGACTAAAAGTTCCGAGTGATATTACCTTAATTTGGCCCGATGATAATTACGGATACATTCGCCGTCTAAGCAATGAAGAGGAGCAAAAAAGAGTAGGAGGAAGCGGTGTTTACTATCACATTAGTTATTGGGGAAGACCACACGATTATCTTTGGCTGAGTACAATGCAACCGGGTTTGATTTGGTACGAAATGAACAAAGCCTATCAAAACGGAGCTAAAAAAATGTGGATTGTAAATGTAGGCGATATTAAACCTGCCGAATTTGATACGGAACTTTTTCTAGACATGGCTTGGAACATCAATTCGATTAAATCGGACGGACTTAATCAATATTTGAGAGAGTGGGCTTCAAGAGAATTTTCGCCAAAAATTAGTACCGAAGTAGGTACTGTTTTTGAAGAATATTATCGTTTGGCTTTTCTTAGAAAACCGGAATATATGGGCTGGAGCCAAACGGAACCAACAACGCAAGTAAAACTATCTGATTTTTCGGAAAAGGAAATTTGGAACAGAATAAAAGCATATAATTCTTTAGTTGAAAAAATAGACAGTCTTTCAGCATTTATTCCGCAGGAGCGAAAAGACGCTTGGTTTCAATTGGCGGTTTATCCTGTAAAAGGAGCGGCTTATATGAATGGTAAGTTTTTATATTGGAATTTAGCTGCAATGACTTCAGATGAAAAAGAAAAAGCAAAATACGAGCTTTTGGCATCAGAATCTTTCCATAAAATTGAAGCGCTGACGGATTTCTACAATACTAAATTAAGCGGCGGAAAATGGAATAAAATGATGTCGATGCATCCTAGAAACCTGCCCGTTTTTGATTCGGTTAAAGAACCGGAAACGGTTTTGAAAGAGCAAAAACAAACAGCAAACAGAATTGCAATTCAAGCCAAGGATTTTACTTATCAAAAAGGATTTAAAAATTACTCTTGGAAAACAATAAACGGTTTAGGATACAGCAATAATGCAGTTACTTTGTTTCCTTTAAAACAACAGTATTTTAAAACTGAAAAACCTTTTGTAACTTATGAATTCGAAATTAAAACTTCGGGCGAATATGAAGTTGAATTAAGAATATTGCCAACACATTCCAACAATTTTGATCATGAAGTTGGAATCCAAATCGATCAAAACAGCGCTCAATTTTTGAAAACAAATACAAAAGACCGTGAAAAAACATGGAAAGAAAATGTTTTAAGAAACAGCGCAATTGTAAGAATTCCTGTCTTGCATTTAGAGATAGGAAAACATAAAATCAAGATAGAAGTAAACCAGACAGGCATTGTTCTGGATCAGTTGGCAGTTTATCCTTCAAGTGAAGGAAGTTCGTACGAAATTCCCTTGAAATAAACATTAAATAATGATTATGAAGCCTGTAACGACGGTCGAAAGGAAAAATATTTTAAAAAAAAAAATTTATTTTATTTTTGTAATTCATTGATTTGCAGATTTAAAGAAATCAGATTAAATAATTATTAACTTAAATCGCAAAAAGAGTTATAATTTTAACATTAAACGTGCGTTATAGTTCGTGCAAACATTTATTTTTGCGCCTTAATTTAACAAGTATAAGCATGAAAGATCTATTAGTAAAAATCAACGCCGAAATTGACACATTTAAAGCAGAAGCTGAATCTTTAACTGAAAAAGGTATCAAAGCTGCTGGACCAAGAGCTAGAAAAGCTACTTTAGAAATTGAAAAACTTTTGAAAGAATTCAGAAAAGTTTCTATCGAAGAATCAAAAAAATAATACATTTTGTATTTCAAAAACAAAAACCTCGCTTATGTAATGTAAGCGAGGTTTTTTTTAATTATAAATTGTTAATTATAAATTATAAATTTTGAAAAGCCTATACATTCGACATTTATAATTAATAATTTACAATTAACAATTAACAATTACTTCGGGGTTTCTATATAATCTTTCAGATTACAATCTTTCAATTTCTTAAGACTTTCTGCGACTGAGAGTGCATTAAATGCTGCGCCTTCAGCTCCTGTATGCGTGTGATCTTTTGGGAAAAATGCTTTTACTTTTTCTTTTCCTAAAGCTTCATATTTTGTTGCCACAATATCATTTAAATCGATAAACGGAACTTTTTCTTTTTCGGCAGCAATTTTCGACCAAATTACGTAGCTATCCGTTCTTCGTTCCGCTTTGTCGTTTGGCCATTCGTTTCTTGGCGTCAAGCTTATAACAATCGGAATGGCGCCTTTTTCTTTTGCTTCTCTGATGAATTTCGACATATACCACCCAAATGTATGTACGATTTCTTTTGAGCCGTCAGGACGCGTTACTTCTTGTGTTTCGTCGCCATTTCCTTTTAACGAACCTCTGAATTTTTCTTTGTCAATATCACCAGCATCATTATGTCCGAATTGGATAATGACAAAATTCCCAGGCTGTAATTGATTTTTTACTTCGTCCCAAAGACCTTCATAAACGTAAGTTCTGGTGCTTCGTCCGCCACGTGCTTTATTGATGACTTCAATCCGAGTTGTGTCGCAATATTGCGGAAAAGGAACTCCCCAGCCAACAGCGTCAGGATTATTGTTATTATTTGCCATTGTCGAATCGCCAATTAAAAACAATTTTTTCTTTGGAGGAAGCACAATTTTTGGATTTGGCAAAATGTAATTTTTCAATGAATTTTTACTCGTTTTCAGTTCATTGATAATTACCGAAGCCGAAAGCACAGCACCTTTTGCAGAAGTATGCGTATGGTCTTTTTTATAGAAATAAGTTCCGGTTACATTTGCTTCGCCGAGTTTTTCCATTTCTACAGCCATTTTTTCATTCAAATTGATGAAAGTAACTTTTTCCTTTTCAGCAATTTGTTTGGCCCATAAACCGTATGATTTATCGTTTCTCGGAACTTTTCCTTCTTTCCAGTCGTTTCTTGGAATTGGCGAACAAATTATTGGAATAGCTCCTTTTGATTTAGCTTCGCGAACTACTTTCTGAATGTACCAACCGTAACTGTGAACCGTTTCATGTTTTTTGGTAATTAAATTGTCAATTTCCTGACTTTCATTTCCAATTCCTTTGATCGTCCCGCGTGCGCGTAGCGTATCATTCAAAGGTCCGTCGTCATTGTGTCCAAACTGAATCAGGACATAATCACCCTTTTTAAGTTTGTTTAAAACCTCAATCCATAAACCTTTGTCCTGAAAAGTTCTGCTGCTGGTTCCGCCCAAAGCATGATTTTCGATATTGACTTTTGTAGTATCTAAAAACTGCCCAATATAATCGCCCCAGCCCCAAAGTCCGCCATCGCCTTTGCCACTTCCGTTTTTTACTGTTGAATCACCAATCATGTAAACAGTTGGTTTATTGTTTTTAGTAGATGTAAAATTGAAAAATAATACTGCTAATAGTAAGGCAAAGAGTATTTTTAGTGATTTCATAATTTGTGAAATGTAAAATGTGAAATGTGAAATGTAAAACGAGGCTTTTCCTAAAGCTTTTTTTCGTCTAGTTTGTCATTTCGACGGAGGAGAAATCTTCACAAGCAGTTCTACAAAGATTGGTTTCTCGTTGCGGAGTTACTTGTGGAGATTTCTCCTCCGTCGAAATGACAAGGTTGGGGACAAACCTGAAACTTTAAACCTGAAACAAAAATTTAATTTCTAAAATCAAACCACAAATTCATCTTAATTCCGTCGTCACCGCTTTTGATTCTGATGTTTGTTGGCTGACTTTGTGGTCCTTGTTGTTCTAAAGGTTTGAAATCTCTCATCGCCGGAATTTCATACATAAACGAAATATCGCCTTCTGGAAACGCCGGTTGCGGATTACTTCCTGGGAAAGCATTTTTAGGCAAATCAGGTGTAAATAATCTCAAGAATAAATTATCAGATTCACTGAAAACTTTAAACGAAGAAGTGCCTGCTTTTAAATTTGCACCCATTAAATTCGCGTGATAACCTTTGAATTCTGGGTAAATCAAGTTCTCAAAACTTTCGCCTGTAATCGTATTGTTATAGTCTTTCTCCCAAATACCGTATGTGGTTCCTTTAATTCTGTTCTTCCAAACATGGTAAGGACCTCTTCCAAACCATTTAATTCCGGTAACTTCTTTCTCTGGAAAACTGAACGTAATTCCGAAAGAGTTGATTTTATCTTCGAAGAAAGCGCCGTCAAAACCGTCAAAACCGCTTGGCGCTTTTTCATTTTTAAGAACGACCATTTCCATTTTGAATCTTCCGTCAGCTTCCATAGTCCATTTGATAGAAGAAATTCCACCAATGTATGTCACGTTGCAAACCGCTTTATCGCCTTCTTGAGAAACCTGAATGTCTTTCAATTTAGCTTTCATCCCGATAGGACGCGGACCATTTGTTAACGGAATTGTCGAAGTCGCATTTTTAACCGATGTAATTTCTCCGCTTGCCGAATTTAAAATAACCATAACATCGCCTCCTTTTAAAGTAACATCAGTTCCTGTTTTTACAGCCGATGCTTTTCCTTTTGTGTTTTGAACGGCTAAAAATTTATTGGCATAAAATACAGCTTTATGAATAGGCCAAGTCCAAGTATAAATTTCTTTTCCAAACTGATCAAAAGCCGAAATCGACAACACATCGCCCTCAACAAAATTACTCGGAACAGCAAATTGAATTTTGCGTGTTTCTCCCGGTTCTACACTCGGAATTTCGATTTTTCCACCGCTTATTTCTTTTGCAGTTCCAGTAGTATAAAGCACATTTTTATCCGATTGCAATACTTTGAATTCCATTTTGCAAGTATTCAAGTTACTGAAAAGATAATCGTTTTTGATTAGAAACGAGCCGTCAAAACCTTCTGTAACTTGTTTTGGCGTGAACTGAATTGGCGCCCAAACTTCTTTTACTGTATAATAACTTCCTTCCCTTTCACGGTGCGGACCTAAAATTCCGTCAGCCGCTAAAGAACCTTTTGAGTCAAATTTTGCATCTCCTTTCCAATCAGAGCGAAAAACAGCTTCGTCCAACATCGCCCACATAAATCCTCCTGCAAAAAGCGGACTTTCTTTATAGCGGTTCCAGAAATCTTCTAGCGCCGCGCCATGTCCATTATCATACGTTCCGTGCATAAATTCGGTTGGGAAAAATACATTTTCGCCGGCATTAAAACGGTGCATACCAGTTAAGTAAGTCGGGTAATGGTGTGTGTTCCAGCCATTGAAATCAGACCAAGGATGAATCACAATTCTTTTCTGTGGATCAAGATCTGCGAAGACTTTATCAGTGTCATAATTCCATCCGCCTTCATTTCCATTATCCCAAATAATTACCGAAGGATGGTTGATATCGCGCGTGATCATTTCAGTCGCTAATTTCTTTCCGGTTTCCGTATCATAAGAGTTTTGCCAACCTGCTAATTCGTTCAAAACAAAAAGACCAAGCGAATCACAAACTTCCAAAAAGTGTGTATCTGGCGGATAATGACCACGAACGGCATTCATATTCATATCTTTAATTAACTTTCCGTCCAACTCGCTAATGCGTTTGCTTGTACTTCTTCCGCCTTCTGGCCAAAACGAGTGACGGTTGATACCTTTCATGAGAATTTTAGTTCCATTAAGATAAATTCCGTCTTGTTTTTTGAATTCTAAAGTCCTGAAACCAATTCGTTTGTCATATTGATGAACAACATTTCCGTTTTGTTTTAAAACAAGCTCTAAGTTGTATAAATTAGGATTTTCAGGATTCCACGGTTTTATGTTTTTCCATTGTGCTGCAATAGTTTCTTTGGTAGATTTAGCTTTAAGCGGAAAAGTAAAAGTTTGGAAATTTTCTCCGTTTAAACCTTTTAAAGTGGCTTCTAAAGTTGTGTTTTTAGAAACATTTTTTAAATTGACATCTACCGTAATTGAACCGTCCATTTTCGGATTTACAGCAATATTTTCGATATGCGTTTTTGGCGAAACTTCCAACCAAACTGGACGATAAATACCACCAAATAACCACCAATCTGCTCTTCTTTCTGCCGCATTTACCGATTTATTTGCTGATTGTTTCCAAACATGAACTTCTAAAGTATTTTTCTCACCATATTTAAGCAAAGATGAAATATCATATTTGAACTCATAAAAACCACCTTGATGAATTGCTCCAGCAAGTTTTCCGTTTACTTTTACTTCGGTATCCGTCATCGCACCGCCAAAAGCAATTAAAACATCTTTACCTTTATAATCTGCAGGAACTTCAAATTCATATTTGTACAAACCTTCTTCTTTGCTTGGTTCTTTTTGGTTCAATTCTTTGTACCAACGGCCGTATGTATATTCGCCAAAACCTTCCAATTCCCATTGTGAAGGAACATTTATTTTTGACCAAGTTTTGCTGTTGTTCCCGTCCGTACAATAAAAATCCCATTGCACAGGATGTTCAAAATCTTTTCCAGACAAATAGACTTTGTCGGTTTGTTGTGCATGGCTATTTTGGGTCAGAAAAAGCGAAAATGCAAGAATAGAGAGGTTTTGAATAGTGTTTTTTAGTAGCATAGTAAAGTGATTCTTTGATGGTTATACCAATTGTAAATGTTGTTTCGTCCAATAAATTCTGGTATAATGCCGATGGAACAAAATAATAGTTCAATTTTTTTGGACTATATATTTTGTCCAATCGGTATTAATTACCATCTGGTTTAACAATTTCAAATCGGGCGCTCATAGGCAAAGTCCAGCTTGAAATGAAATTTGGTTTCTTCGGATTATAGTCTGGTGTTTCTTTTTTGATGTGTTTTTTTAGTCCCGAAGCTTCGGGATCAAGTTCGCGAATCCCTTTCAAAACACAAAGTGCAATTTCGTTGGCTCCAAATCCATTAAAATGAGTATTGTCGTCCAATGCTTTTTCCTGTCCCGGAAAAGTATTCGCAGGATATTGTACAAAAGCTTTTCTTGAAGGTTCGTCACCCCAAGTTTCATACAATTCCGTTGTCATTTTTGTAACGTCGATTAAAGCAATATTATTTTTTTGTGCAACCGCTGTCATCGCAGCAGGAAAATCGCCATGTGTTTCTTTTAGAGTTCCATTTTCATTGAAAAAACGGCGCTGTGTTGGTGTTACCAAAACCGGAATCGCACCTTTTTCTTTTGCCGAATTTACAAATTCAGCCAATAAAGTCGAATAAGAACCAAAAGCGCCATTTCCTTCGCCTTTTATTTTTTCGTCATTATGTCCAAATTCCACAAACAAATAATCTCCTTTTTTGATTTCCGAAAGTATTTTTTTCAAACGATTTGAACCTTTAAATGAACTCAAAGAAGAACCAGAATACGCATAATTTGCAACCACAATATTGCTGTCGAAATAATTCGTAATAAATTGTCCCCACGATGCCCAAGGTTCAACATCTTGATCGGTTACGGTTGAATCTCCGGCCAAATAAACCACAGTCAAATTGTCTTTTCGTGTTATTTTGATGCTTTGGATCGAAGCTTCGCCAAGAAATTCAAGCGTCAATTTATGATCCCAGTTTAAAATTTCTTTTTCGCGGTCTTTCAAACTGATATTAGTTTGATCATCAATTTTGATATTTCGAACATTGACATTAAAAGTCTGCGTTACTTTTTGTCCTTTTTTTACAACAAATTCATTCAGCATTAATCGTCTCGATTCTGCTTTTATGGTCACTTTCGAGTCTTTTTCAGCACCTCCAATTGTTACTTCAACTTCATAATTTCCTTCAGAAACTGCCGTCGAAAAGTAAGTTGGTTTTGTTGTAGAAAAAGAATTGGCATTGATTTTTACATTCGAAGCCGAATTAAAATCAAAGCCATAACCTTTTGTATCTGTGTAAACTAATGCGTTATTTATTAAAGTGTTTTTTTTGTCTTTTACAGAAGTTCCAAAAACAAAAAGCTGTGATTCTGTATTGCTTTTTACGCTGTCATTTTTGTTTTCTGAAGAAGAATAAACAACGTTATTGATAGGCAAATTAGAAGGCATAGCAAAGAACTGATTCGGCATTGCCAAACAAATAACCATCGATAAGAAAGTACTGATTTTTACCAATTTTTTGAGATTTTAATTTTTTTATTTTCAAACTTAATGGTTCGTTTTTGATATAGTATCCTGTACTATGATGTTAAAAAGAATTTAAAAACGCTAAAAATTAATATACTTTTTATATTTCGCAAATCAGGAAGGTACAGGATAGTATACCACAAAAAAACAAAGAAATTGCATCATAATTATTGAATTAGCTCATTGGGTGCAATTTTTTAACACATAGAAACATAGAATAAGAATCCTAAAAAAAAAAGGCGTTTCACTTGTTTAAATAAACATAGTTCTATGTGTGGAAACTAGTTTCTTTTGATCTCTTTTTTTCGATATAAAAACCTATGTTCCTATGTGTTAAATCATGATTTTTTGAATTACACATGATGAGTTTAATTATTATTTAGATTGCACCATTTCATTGCTTTATGAGAACAAAAAAATATTCTTTTGCAACGCTTTTCGGTTTGCTTTTTTTATTTCCTGTCTTGATTTTTGGACAAAATAAAGAAGCTCGCAAATTGCATTATGTGCCAGAAGAAAATAGTTTTGTTTTGAAAAATGGAACCCGAAAATTCAATCGCGCGTTGTACGGTTCTAATACCGGATTTCGAGTTGAAACGGGAGATTTGCCAGAATTTGCCATGTACATGCCCGGAATGGGAGGGAACTTCAAACTCGGAATTGCAAACGGAAAGGACAGTAAATGGATTACTGAAGCATCTAAAATTGATACCCGATATGTTTTAGGAACAATGCATTATACAATTGAAGATGCTATTTTAGGAACCGGAAAATTATTTGTTGATGTTGTCGCTCTAAAAGAAAAGGAAGGTTTTATTGTAAAAGTTTATGGAAATTCAGTTTCTAAAAAAACGAATATTATCTGGGCTTTTGGTGGCGCAACTGGAAAGAAATTCAGTCGTGACGGCGATATTGGCGCTGATCCGGAATCGGTATTTTATTTACAGCCTGATTATTGTCTTGGCAATAAATACAGTTTGCAGAAAGAGTCTTTTTTGCTCGAATATGGTTCTGAAAGCAACAAGCAGAAAACAGGAAATAATAAAAGTTTAACTGGATTTTTCCCCGAATCGAAAGTGCTTTTGGCGAATGCAAAAAATCAAAAATCGCCTTTAGAATTGTTTTCTTCAAAAGCAGAAAATCTATCGGTTATTTCGGGTAAAACAAATACTATTTCTGAAAAAGCGATGTATTGGTTTTTTTCTCCAGAAGAAATAAAAACGACTTCTTCGCAGAAAGAAATTACAGAGCTTTATGAAAAAGCAGTTCAAGAAACACAGGTTTTAGCGAATCGTGTTAAAGTAAAAACTCCAGATCCTTATATCAATAATTTAGGTTTTGCACTTTCAATTGCTTCTGACGGAATTTGGGAAAATCCAGCCTATCTTCATGGGGCAGTTGCATGGAGAATGTATCTGAATGCTTGGCGCGGTGCTTATACAGCAGATCCGTTAGGTTGGCACGACAGAGCAAAAACACATTTTACAAGTTACAGCAATTCGCAGGTAACGTCTCCAGAAAGCGGTCCGATTGTTTTTGATGAAGAAAGAAATTTGGCGCGACAAAAAGAAGAAATGGGAACTTCAATGTTCAGCAGTGGCTATATTTCCCGAAATCCAAATAAAAATACGGTAGCACATCATTATGACATGAATTTGGTTTTTATTGATCAGATGTTGCGTCATTTTAAATGGACAGGCGATATTGCTTTTTTAAAAGAAATGTGGCCGACAATTGAACGACATTTGAATTGGGAAAAACGAAACTTTGATCCTGACAACGACGGACTTTATGATGCATACGCCACAATTTGGGCGAGTGACGCATTGCAATACAGCGGTGGCGCAGTGATTCATTCTTCGGCATATAATTATTATGCGAATAAAACGGTTGCTGAATTGGCACGAAAAATTCAAAAAGATCCAACGCCATATGAAAAAGAAGCGGAGAAAATTTTAAAAGCTTCAAATGAACAGCTTTGGCTTTCAAAAAAAGGAATTTTTGCCGAATATAAAGATGCTTTAGGAAACCGATTATTACACGATTCGCCAGGAGTTTGGGGTATTTATCACACGATAGATTCGGAATTGTCGAATCCGTTTGAGAGTTATCAAATGTTGAATTATGTCAATAATCAAATTCCGCATATTCCTGTTACGGCTGATGGATTGGATAAAAAAGATCTTTATGTAATCAGTACAACAAATTGGCAACCTTATACTTGGTCTATTAATAATGTGGCTTTAGCGGAGCAATTACATACTTCGTTGGCTTTTTGGCAAGGTGGACAATCGGATAAAGCATTTAAAATGTGGGAAAGTGCTTTGGTTGAAAGTATGTATTTGGGTGCTTCTCCGGGAGGTTTTGAACAGCTTTTGTATCAGGACAAAATGCGTGGTGAATTGTATCGTGATTTTGCAGACCCAATCGGGATGACGTCAAGAACTTTGGTCGAAGGACTTTTCGGAATTAAGCCTGATGCCGTTTCGGAAGTTTTAACCATTCAGCCCGGTTTTCCTAAAGAATGGGACGAAGCATCTTTAGAAGTTCCAGATATTTCTATTTCTTATAATAGAGATAATAGAAAAGATAGTTATCATATTGAAAATCGATTTGCATCAAAAATGAATTTGAATTTGATTCTGAATGCGTACTATGACGGAATTGAAAGCATCAAAGTAAACGACAAAAATGTATCGTGGAAAGTGATTGCAGAAAGCATTGGAAATCCGAAAATTAGTATTGAAGTTCCGTACAATAAAGTTTATGATGTAGTGATAAATTGGAAAAACAGCACTTTAGAAACAATAAATACTCAAGTTTCATATAATTCTGGCGATGTATTAAATATAAGTATTGATAAAGGAGAAATTGTTTCGGTTTATGATCCGCAGTCAGTTTTGGGTGAAAATCAAAAATCTGAAAAAATATTTCAAACAACTATAAATGGCGAAGGAAATAAAACCTTTTTTATACAATTAAAACAGGGAGATTTTTCTTGGTGGCAACCCATTGAATTTACTTTAAAAAGCAAGAAAGAATCTGAGAAAGTTACAAACTGGGATATTCCTTTGGAGAAATCGGAACGAGCTGAAACCATTTCGCTTTCTTCGTATTTCAATGCAAAAGTTACTGATATTTTTACAAATGAATATCTGTCTCCAAGACCGCAGACGGTGACTTTACAGCTTCCAAAACAAGGAATTGGAAATTGGTGTTATCCTAATATTTCGGTCAAAATTGATGATAAAGGTTTGCGTGAAAAAGCAAAGCAAAATGGAGAAATTAAAACCCCAAATGGGATTCCGTTTAAAACACCTTCAGAGGAAAATCAGAAGAATATTATCTTTACTTCGATGTGGGATAATTACCCAAAAAGCGTTGATATTCCGCTTGACGGAAAAGCTTCGCACGCTTATTTTATGCTGGTTGGAACGACAAACCCAATGCAAAGCCGAATCACAAACGGAGAAATTACAGTAAATTATACAGACGGAACTTCTGAAATTTTAGCATTGAAAAATCCAGAAAACTGGTGGCCAATTGAACAGGATTATTTCGTTGACGGACTCGCTTTTACAACCGATGCGCCAAAACCGCCAAGAGTTTATTTGAAAACAGGAGAAATTTCGAGAGATTTTAAAGATTTCACGATCATAAAAGGATTCACAAATTATGGTGTTGACGGCGGCGCAGGAACAATTTTAGATTTGCCATTGGATAAAAATAAAATATTAAAAAGTTTAACACTGAAATCAATTGCGAACGATGTGGTGATTGGTTTGATGAGTGTGACTTTAATTAGATAATGAGATAATGCGTCAATTTGATAATTTCTAGAACGTGAAACTTTGTCAAAGTTTTCGAGAACCTGAAACCTGAAACCTGAAACCAAAAAATAACCAGATGAAAAAATATCAATTAATTACTTTATTCCTGTTTGCGATTTCGTTGTCAGCACAACAGAAAATCGATCGAAAAGCATTAGTAAACCGCCATAACGTCCAAATTACAGCTATTGATACTTTAGCTTCTTTGACGGTTGGGAACGGTGCTTTCGCTTTTACTGTTGATGCAACCGGATTACAGACTTTTCCGAAGACTTATCAAAACGGGATTCCGTTAGGAACTGAATCGGAGTGGGGATGGGACAGTTATAAAAATACGGAGAATTTCAAGTTTTCTGAAACCTTAAAAGAGTATCAACAATACGGCAGAAATATTTCTTATACTGTTCAGATTAAAGAGCCGAAAAGAAAAGTCGATGCCATAAATTGGTTCAGACAGAATCCGCATTTAGTGCAATTGGGGAATTTAGGTTTTGAAATTTTGAAGAAAGATGGAAGTCAGGCGAAAGCATCAGACATTAAATCAATTTCTCAAAAACTGAATTTATGGACAGGAGAAATCGAAAGTTATTTTGAAGTTGAAGGAACTCCGGTTACAGTTTTGACAGCTTCACACCAAGAAAAAGATGCAATTGGCGTAAAAGTAAAATCAGATTTATTATTGCAAAAACGCTTAAAAATCAGTTTAAGAATTCCATTTCCAACTGGAGATTGGGCAGATTTCGGAACCAAATATGATGGAACGCAAAAGTATACAAGTACACTGACGCAAAAATCAAAAACAGAAGCTGTTGTAACACATGTTATGGACAGTATTTCATACAACGTTGATTTGATGTGGAAAGGAAATGCACAAATTAAAAAATCGGCAGATCATTATTTTGTGGTTGAAGCGTCAAATTCAAATATTTTAGAATTGAGTTGTCTTTTTGCTTTGACAGCTAATAAAACTCAAAATTCATCTTTTGCAGAAATAGAAAACAGCAGTGTAAAAGGTTGGGAGAATTTCTGGAAAAGTGGTGCAGCAGTTGATTTTTCTGGAAGTACAGATCCGCGTGCAAAAGAGTTGGAACGAAGAGTAATTCTTTCGCAGTATTTAACTAAAGTACAATGTACAGGAAAAGTTCCACCACAGGAAACGGGTTTGACTTACAATAGCTGGTACGGAAAACCACACTTAGAAATGCATTGGTGGCATGGCGTTCATTTCGCACTTTGGAACCGTGCAGAATTGTTGGAGAAAAGTCTTCCTTGGTATCAAAAAGTTTTTGATAAAGCCAAAAATATTGCCAAAAGACAAGGTTTTGAAGGCGCAAGATGGCAAAAAATGACGGATCCTGATGGGAATGAAAGTCCGTCATCTGTAGGTTCATTTTTGATTTGGCAACAACCACATTTTATTACATATGCTGATTTGATTTATCGTTCGAAACCAACAACCGAAACATTGAATTTATACAGCGAACGTGTTTTTGCAACTGCTGATTTTATGGCTTCTTTTGCTAATTATGATGCAAAAACGGATCGTTATATTTTAGGCCCGGGCGTTATTCCGGCGCAAGAACGTTTTAAAGCGATGGAAACTTTTAACCCAACTTATGAATTGGCATATTGGAACTGGGCATTGAAAACGGCAATTTCTTGGAAGAAAAAATTAAACCAAAAAGTACCAGAAAAATGGGAAACGGTTTTGGCAAAATTATCTAAACTTCCGGTTTCTGGAGATGTTTATTTAGCGACAGAAAGTGCTACAGATTCATACACAAATCCAGAATTCAAAACCGATCACCCATCAGTTTTAGGAACTTTCGGAATGCTTCCTGAAACTTCTTTATTGGATAAAAAAATCATGAAAAACACTTTTGACTTGGTTTGGAAAACGTGGTCTTGGGACAAAACCTGGGGCTGGGATTTCCCAATGACAGCAATGTCGGCGGCACGATTAAATATGCCAGAAAAAGCTATTGACGCTTTATTTATGAATGTGACCACAAATACATATTTAAAAAACGGACATAATTATCAAGCTGAAAGACTAACGCTTTACCTTCCTGGAAATGGTGGATTATTAACTGCCGTTGCCATGATGTGCGCCGGTTGGGACGGAACGACAGAATCCAATCCGGGCTTCCCAAAAGATGGAACTTGGAAAGTGCAAAGTGAGGGATTTAAGCAAATGTTTTGATTTTTAAAGATGCTAAGGTTCTAAGATACTAAGGCGCTAAGTTTTTTAGTCTTATTGTTAAGTACTGTTTGTCATTCTATGATAAAACGAAATGCATACTCGTTTAGTTTGTCATTCCGAGGAACGAGGAATCTCCGCAAGTAGCTCTACAAAGATTGTCGATTTAGTTTGCGGAGCCACTTGCGGAGATTTGCTTCGCCTGTTCGCTATCGCTCGAGTCTCCTTCGTCGAAATGACAAGAAGACGAGAAAATCAGTATCAGCCCGTCAAAACCCGTGTCATCAGTGTGCCAACAACAATCCAAAATAAAAATAACCAATCATGAAAAATAAAATTCTATTACTATTATTGCTTTTATCGGTTTCCATTTTTGCACAAAGGCAAATGGAAAATCTGGATAGAGGTGTTATTGCGGTCAAAAATAACGGTCAGTTTTTTATTGGCTGGCGTGTTTTAGGAAACGATTCTGATAATCTTGCTTTTAATTTATACCGAAAAAGCGGTACTAAAAAAGCAGTCAAATTAAACGATAAACCAATTTTGGGTGCGACTAATTTTGTTGATGTAAAAGCAAATTCGCAAGAAGAAAATACTTGGTTTGTAAAAACGGTTTTAAAAGGAAAAGAGTCCGATGCAAAAGGAAGTTTTACGATTCCGCCTTCAAGTCCCGACAAAGATTACTTGTCAATTGAATTAAAACAAATTGAAGGTTATACTGCAAATGATCTTTCGGTTGGCGATTTGGACGGCGACGGAAAATATGATTTAATCGTACACATGACCGGAAAAGCGCATGACAATTCGCATACTGGGATTACAGATCCGCCTATATTTCAAGCTTATACTTTGGAAGGGAAATTTTTATGGCAGATTAATTTAGGCAAAAACATTCGCGAAGGCGCACACTACACACAGTTTATGGTGTATGATTTAGACGGTGATGGAATTGCAGAATTGGTTTGCAAAACGGCTGATGGAACTACGGATAGTCAAAATAATGTTGTGGGAGACGCTTCAAAAGATTGGGTGGATCGCGATCCGAATTTGGGGACTTATGGGAAAATTTTGAAAGGCCCAGAATATCTTTCTGTTTTTGATGGAAGAACCGGAAAGCTCGTTACAACTGTTGATTATATTGCCGAAAGAGGTGATCTTGCCGGCTGGGGAGGACATGGCGGAAGCGGTGGAAATGATACAAAAGGAAACAGAATTGATCGTTTTACGGCTTGTATTGCATATTTAGATGGAATTCATCCGAGTGTTGTAATGTGTCGAGGCTATTACGGAAGAACGGTTTTAGCAGCTTGGGATTTTAAAAATGGTAAACTGACTTCAAGATGGGTTTTTGACAGTAAAGATTCCGAAAATCCATATTCTGGAATGGGAAATCATAATTTAACTGTTGCCGATGTTGATAATGACGGCAAAGACGAAATTATTTACGGATCGATGTGTGTAGATCATGATGGAAAAGGATTATACACAACTGGTTTTAGACACGGAGATGCGATTCATGTTTCAGATTTAGATCCTGATCTTCCAGGTCTTGAAGTTTTTGGAATTCATGAAATCGAAAACGGAACAACAGGGCCTGGCGCAACTATTTTTGCTGCAAAAGATGGAAAAGTATTATTTACTGGTTCTATAAATGAAGATGTTGGAAGAGGCGTTGCAGATAATATTGATCCAGAGCTGAAAGGAGCACAATTTTGGTATTCAGGTTCACCGGATTTATACGATATGAAAGGAAAAGTGGTTGGAAAAGCACCAAATTCAATCAATTTTTTAATTTATTGGGATGGCGATACTTCTAGAGAATTATTAGATTCTAATCATATCGATAAATACA
Organism: Flavobacterium daemonense; assembly: GCF_007341385.1. Lineage (GTDB taxonomy): Bacteria > Bacteroidota > Bacteroidia > Flavobacteriales > Flavobacteriaceae > Flavobacterium > Flavobacterium daemonense. The sequence continues at coordinate 77,252 of NZ_VJYD01000018.1, read as the reverse complement.
ATAAAGGAAGATTGTTTACTGCAACGGGAGCAGTTTCTAATAATGGAACAAAACAAACTCCAGGACTTTCTGCCGACATTCTAGGAGATTGGCGAGAAGAACTGATTTTAAGATCTGAAGACAATAAAGAATTGAGAATTTATTCGACTACAATTCCGACGGATGTTCGTCAATATACTTTAATGCACGATCCACAATATAGATTGAGTATTGCTTGGCAAAATGTAGGTTATAATCAGCCTCCACATACGAGTTTTTATATGGGAAAAGATATGAAACCGGCACCAAAACCGAGTATTTCTTTGGTAGTTAAGAAATAGTTTTCTTTTAGGTGCTATCCCGAGGCTTCGGGACTAAGGGACTGAGGTTCTAAGGTTTTTTTACGCACTGTTTGTCATTTCGAGGAACGAGAAATCTCCGCAAGAAACTCCGCAAAGAAAATCAAGTCTTTGTCGAGCTACTCGTGGAGATTTCTCGTTCGAAATGACAAATCATATGTTCATAATATGCGAAAGACGCACTGCTGTGCGCCTTTACGATAAAACCTTTTGAAAAAAAAACTTAGAACCTTAGCATCTTAGATAGAATTTCTATCAATAAAATTAAAAGGTACTTTAACGTCTCCTTTTTCTTTATTTAAAATCATTCGGGCTGCTGTTTCACCCATTACATTAAAGTCGGTTGACATAACGGTGATGCCTAATAATTCTTTTAGTGGTGTATCGTTGTATGAGATTACGCCAATTTCTTTTCCTAAAATAAACTCTTCATCGCGAATTTGTTTCATTAAATTCACCAAGTCTGATTCTTCGATGGTAATAAATAAATCACCTTTTTTCAGAATCATATCATCGTAAACTTCGCTCAGAATCTCAAAATTGATTTCGTGCTCTACACAAAATTTCCTGAAACCGTGAAGAATTCTTCTCGGATACGGATAAACCGCTTTTTCAGGATAAACCAAAATCAGTCTTTTGTATTTGCTGATTTTCGAAAGACCTTCTTTTAAAGCATTATAAATATCATTCTCAAAATCCTGATAAATCTTAATAATTTCGCCTTCCATTCCGAGTTTGATATTGTCCATAATTACCAATTTCTCTTTCGGAATGCGTTCGATTGCTTTTACAACATCATCGGTAAAACTCAAATGTTTCAATTCATCAGTTTTGAAATGTGTTGTGATAACATAATAATCATAAGCGCCTTCAAATTTGTCAAGAAGATTTAGAAATAAAGTTTCATCGCAATGATAAATATGCAGATCAGTATGCGCATTTGCACCAACAGTATTAATAAAAGAACTGTAGGTTTTCATTTTATAAGCGCTTAGTTTATTGAATAAAAACAGCACATTTACCTTCGATTCCAGTTTTGTTCGGGTAATATAATAGCCTTTTCCTCGAATAGAAGAAATGATTTTTCGCTCTTTTAAGATGTTGTAAGCCTTTTCGACAGTATCACGAGACATATAAAACTCTTCGCTGAAACTGTTTATAGAAGGTATTTTTTGATTTATTTTTAGATTTCCGTTGGCAATATTCTGTAAAATTGAATCTACAATTTGCTTGTATTTTGGAACCCTTGAATCTTCATCAATTTTAATAAGTTTAATCATTTTGCAGGTATTGAAAATTATGCCGAAAAAATTAGAAGCATAATTCTGAATTAAAATTTGGATAAAAAGCTTTATTCAAAATTCAAGCAAACACTTGTATTTGCTACTTTTCTCACAAAGAAGAAAAAATAAATAAGGCGAATTTTATATTTCTTAAGATTTGCTTAATTATTGTAAAATTGAGGATGCAATAATTACGAAATCGATTGCTAAAATAGAAATTTTAAATTTATTTATTGCCTTAAAAACCATTCTTCTTCCTAATATTCTTTGGTTTTAACATAATTCCTAAAATCATAAAGGATAGTACAGGACAGTTTTCTTTTTTACATTCTCTTATTTTACACAACCAGATTAACTATCAATAACCACAAACTAAAATTATTAAATGGAATCATTACTTGGTATTATTTTTCACTCCATTGGAGGTTTCTCTTCGGGCAGTTTTTACATGCCTTTCAAGAAAGTAAAAAATTGGGCTTGGGAAAGCTACTGGCTAGTTGGAGGTTTTTTTTCTTGGCTTATTGTGCCACCGGTTGCTGCTTATTTGACGATTCCAAATTTTACCGAAATTATTGCAAATGCTGCGCCACAAGTTAAAGCATTGGCATTTACAATGGGACTGATTTGGGGAGTAGGCGGACTTACTTATGGTCTTGGCGTTCGTTATTTAGGAATGTCGTTAGGAAACTCAATTACTTTAGGATTCTGTTCTGCTTTTGGCGCTTTAATTCCGCCAATTTATTACAATTTCAATGCTGTAGAAGGCAAAGAATCAATTAGTGACATGTTTGCGAATTCTGGCGGACAAATGGTTTTGGCCGGAGTATTAATATGTATTCTGGGAATTGCTATTTTAGGAAAGGCTGGAATGCTGAAAGAAAAGGATTTTGCTACTGGTCATGAAGATAAAGACAAAGATTTTAATCTGACAAAAGGATTAATCATTGCTATCGTTTCAGGTATTTTGAGTTCATTCTTTAACTTCGGAATTGAAGCGGCTAAGCCAATGGCTCATGTTGCAAATGAGGCTTGGAAATTAGCAAACCCAAATCAAGGCGAATTTTTATTCCAAAATAATGTTAGCTATATCATTATTCTTTGGGGCGGTTTGACAACTAATTTTATCTGGTGTCTGTACCTTAATTTCAAAAACAAAACTTTTTCAGATTATACAAATACAAATACGCCAATTGCTAAAAACGTTCTGTTTTCTGCAATTGCGGGTACAATGTGGTTTTTGCAGTTCTTCTTTTATGGTATGGGAGAAAGCAAATTAGGAAATGGCGCGAGTTCTTGGATCTTGCACATGTCGACCATTATTTTGACTGCCAATTTCTGGGGATTCTATCTAAAAGAATGGACGGGAGTTTCTAGGAAAACAATGCGAACTTTTGTGTGGGGAATTGCATTAATGATGCTTTCGATTGTTTTAGTCGGAATCGGGAATTCATTATAAATATCAACTAAAATCAAAACAACCAAATGTCGAATATAAATACAACTAATATGAATTTTAAGCACGTAAGCTATCTTTGGGATGAAGCTAAAGCAAAAGAATTAGCTGGTGATGAAGTAGCGCTTTTTATTTATCGCTCGAATCTGCTTGGAGCCGATTTAAGATTGACAAACTACGGAGGTGGAAACACTTCTGTAAAAATAACAGATAAAGACCCATTAACAGGCGAGAGCTCTGAAGTAATGTGGATCAAAGGTTCTGGTGGAGATATTGGAACATTAACAAAATCAGGATGTGCAGCCCTTTATTTAGACAGATTGCGCAATCTTGAAAATGTGTACAGAGGAATTGAGTTTGAAGATGAAATGGTAGAATTATTCAACCACTGTATTTTTGATTTGGCATCAAAAGCGCCTTCAATCGATACTGCTTTACATGGTTTCTTGCCTTTCAAACACATCGATCACTTGCATCCAGATGCGGCAATTGCAATCGCTGCTGCAAAAGATGGAAAGCAAATTACAGAAGAATTGTTTGATGGTGAAATTGGATGGGTTGGATGGCAACGCCCTGGTTTTGACCTTGGGCTTCAATTAAGAAGCTGTTTGGAAGAAGCTGAGAAAAAAGGGAAAAAACTTCGTGGTATCATGTTAGGTTCTCATGGTTTATTCACTTGGGGCGATACTGCATACGAAAGTTATATTAATACGCTGGAAGTAATCGAAAAATGTGCTGAATATCTTGAAAGTAATTACGGAAAAAAACGCCCAGTTTTTGGAGGTAAAAAAATTGATAGTCTTCCAGAAGCGGATCGTAAATTAAAAGCGGCAAAAGTAGCTCCAATCTTAAGAGGTTTCTGTTCGTCTGAGCGTCAAATGATTGGACATTATACAGATGATGCGAGAGTTTTGGAATTCATTAATTCTAATGATCTTTCAAAATTAGCGCCGCTTGGAACTTCTTGTCCGGATCACTTTTTAAGAACAAAAATCAGTCCGCTGGTTTTAGAATTAGATCCAAACGAAGATTTATCTGATGTTGATGCAATTAAAGCAAAATTAACACCAGCATTTGAAGCGTATCGTGCAATGTACAAAGACTATTACAATGCATGCAAAAAATCAAATTCACCTGCAATGCGTGACCCAAATCCAGTTGTGATTTTATATCCAGGAGTTGGAATGTTCACTTTTGCAAAAGATAAAACAATGGCGCGTTTGGCATCTGAATATTATATCAATGCCGTAAACGTAATGAAAGGTGCTGAAGCAGTTTCAGAATATACATCATTGCCTCACCAAGAAGCATTTGACATTGAATATTGGTTATTGGAAGAAGCTAAATTACAGCGTATGCCAAAACCAAAAGCATTATCTGGCAGAGTGGCTGTAATTACAGGTTCTGCTGGCGGAATTGGTAAAGCTATCGCTAAGAAATTTGCTCAAGAAGGTGCTTGTGTGGTTATCAATGATATCAACGAAGAGCGTTTAGAATCGGCTACTGCTGAGTTTGTGAAATTGTTTGGTAAAGATGCTGTTTCAAGTACTTTATTGAATGTTACGGATCCTGATAGTACGGAAAAAGCGTTTGATCAGGCGTCTCTAGCTTTTGGAGGTGCTGATATTATTGTAAACAATGCCGGAATCAGTATTTCAAAATCTATTGCAGAACATACTTTAGAAGAGTGGGACAGATTATACGATATTTTGGTGAAAGGACAATTTATTGTTTCTAAAGCCGGAATCGAAGTAATGCGCAAACAAGGTTTTGGCGGAGACATTGTAAATATCGTTTCTAAAAATGCAGTAGTTGCAGGTCCAAATAATCCTGGTTACGGTTCTGCAAAAGCAGCTCAAGCGCATTTGACACGTTTAATGGCGGCTGAACTTGGAGCGGATAAAATTCGTGTGAATACGGTAAATCCAGATGCTGTGATTTCAGATTCAAATATCTGGTCTGGCGGATGGGCAGAAGGACGTGCAAAAGCATACGGAATCACAGTTGAAGAATTGCCGGCTTACTATGCAAAACGTACCTTATTAAATGAAATTATATTGCCAGATGATATCGCAAATGCGTGTTTTGCTTTCGTTGGCGGTTTATTAGGTAAATCTACAGGAAACGCTCTAAACGTTGATGGCGGTGTCGGAATGGGCTTTTACAGATAGATTGTAAGTTTTTTTAAGTTTGTTTAAAACAAAGGTGGTTTTTTGTAATCTAACGTTCGGAGATTTTCGAACGTTAGATTTTTTTAAAATTTAAAAGTCAAGATTTAAATAAAAATCTTTTGATTGTGGTTATTTCTAACACATAGAAACATAGTTTCTGTAAATGCAAAAAAAGGCGTTTCACTTATTTAAATTCACATAGTTGGCTATGTGAAAGAAATTGGTTTCTCTTTGGAATCTTTAAATAGGGAATAAAATCTATGTTTCTATGTGTTAAAATTAATTTGCAAATCAAATTTGCCCAATGGCAAAATAAAATAATTAAGATTAACCAAGAGCGCAATCGATATAATGTGTTACATTGTGCGCTATTAAAATAAAATGCTATGTTAATTGAATCAAACAATATTGCATCTCATAATGAGGGATTGCTGAAAAAACATCAAAATAAATTTGCTTTTACAGCATCAGAAATAGAAAATGCAGAATCAATCATTCAAAAATTAATTGATTTTCAAATTGCAATTCCATCTTGGGCTTTAGGAACTGGAGGAACTAGATTTGGACGTTTTGCAGGTGGAGGAGAACCTCGTTCATTAGAGGAAAAAATTGAAGATGTAGGTTTGCTTCATAAATTAAACAATGCTTCGGGCGCGATTTCGCTTCATATTCCGTGGGATATTCCAACTGATTATAAAGCTATCAAAACGCTTGCAGCACAGCACGGATTAAAGTTTGATGCCATGAACTCGAACACGTTTCAGGATCAGGCAAATGCAGAACATACGTATAGATATGGTTCATTGCAAAACGTAAATAAAGCAGTTCGCAAACAAGCAATTGCTCACAATATCGAGGTTATCAAACACGGAATTGAATTAGGTTCTGATTCGCTAACAGTTTGGTTGGCAGACGGATCTAACTTTCCGGGACAATTAAACTTCCGTAAAGCGTATCAAAATACATTAGAAAGTTTAGAGGAAATCTACGACGCATTGCCTTCAAACTGGAAATTATTCTTAGAATACAAATGTGCTGAACCAAATTTTTACTCTACAACAGTTGCCGATTGGGGACAATCGTATTCATACGTTCAAAAATTAGGAGACAAAGCAAAAACACTGGTTGATTTAGGACACCATTTGCCAAATGCAAACATTGAGCAAATTGTTTCTATTTTATTGATGGACAATAAATTAGGAGGTTTTCACTTTAACGATTCAAAATACGGAGATGACGATTTAACTGCTGGAGCTTTAAAACCTTATCAATTATTCTTGATTTTCAATGAATTGGTTGAAGGAATGGATGCAAGAGGAATGAATCACGCCAAAGATTTAGGTTGGATGATTGATGCTTCTCACAATATTAAAGATCCTTTAGAAGATTTATTGCAATCTGTTGAAGCGATTATGATTGCGTATGCACAAGCACTTTCTGTTGACAGAAAAGCATTGGAACAAGCTCAAGAAGAAAATGATGTGGTTAAAGCACAGGAAATTCTTCAAAATGCTTTCCGTACAGATGTTCGCGCATTAGTTGCAGAAGCTCGTTTGCGTTCTGGAGCAGCTTTAAATCCAGTTGAATTATATCGTTCTCTTGCAGTTAGAAATAATTTGATTGGCGAAAGAGGATTAAAAACAATGGCAACAGGACTATAATTATAGATTATTAATTGTTAATTATAAATTATGAATCTAAAATTAACAATTGATAATTAACAATTTACAATTAAAAAAAAAAATGAATGTAGTTGCAATTTTTGATATTGGTAAAACAAACAAAAAAGTTTTTTTATTTGACGAAAATTATAAGATTGTTTGGGAAAAATCAGTAAATCTTGATGAAACCACAGATGAAGATGGTTTTCCTTGTGAAGATATTGATGTCCTGAAAAACTGGATACTCGATCGATTATCAGAAATAAAAGAGTTGACCAACTATGTTTTAAAAGCAATCAATTTTAGTACATACGGCGCTAGTTTTGTGTATATTGATGAAAACGGAAAAGTTTTGACTCCTCTGTATAATTATTTAAAAGATTATCCAGAGGAATTAAAAAAAGAATTTTACGCCAAGTATAAAGGTGAAGAAAAATTTGCTGTCAAAACGGCTTCTCCGGTTTTAGGAAGTCTGAATTCTGGAATGCAGATTTACCGACTTAAGGAAGAAGAACCAGAGTTGTTTGAAAAAGTAAAATATTGCCTTCATTTACCGCAATATTTGAGTTTTCTGTTGACAAATGAGGCTTTCGCCGATATTACAAGCATTGGCTGTCATACGAATTTGTGGAATTTTAAAAAGATGAAATATCACAAATGGCTTCAAAACGAAGGCATTTCAGCTAAAATTCCGCCGTTGCATTACGGAAAAGATGTCTTAAAAAAAGAGAATGATTTGGCAATTGGAGTTGGCCTTCATGACAGTTCATCGGCAATAATTCCTTATACCATTAATTTTACGGAGCCTTTTGTTTTATTATCGACAGGAACTTGGAGCATTTCGCTGAATCCTTTCAATAATAAACCTTTGACTTTTGAGGAGTTGCAGCAGGATTGTTTGTGTTACATGCAATACACTGAAAAACCGGTAAAAGCAGCGCGATTATTTTCGGGCAATGAACATGAAATTCAGGCTAAAAGATTAGCCGCACATTTTAATGTTCCGTTTGACAGTTTTAAAGATGTTTATTTTGATAAAAAGATTGTAGCGACTTTGCGATCACTCAATTTTCAGATTATTTATCCAAAGAAATACGATTTTGATATTCTGAAAGAATGTCCATTCCAAAAGAGAGATCTTTCAACTTTTAAAAGCTACGAGATCGCGTATCATCAATTGATGTTGGATTTGGTTGAACAACAAGTTTTTTCGACTAACTTAGTGATACACAATAGTCCTGTAAAGAAAATTTTTGTAGATGGAGGTTTCAGCAAGAATTCGATTTTTATGAATTTGCTTGCAGAGGCCTATCCAGATATTGAAGTATATGCAGCGTCGATGGCACAGGCGAGTGCTTTAGGCGCGGCGCTGGCGATCCATGAAAACTGGAACCCGAAACCAATTCAGAATGATTTAATCGATTTGAAGTTTTATAAGCATTAGGTTTTTAAACACATAGAAACATAGCTTTTATGTGTTAAATAAGAATATAAAAAGAAATACATTTCTTCACATAGTACTATGAGTTTTATTTAAAGTGAAACTTCTTTTACAGGCTATGAAAACTATGTTTCTATGTGTTTAAAAGAATTACCAAGAATATGAAAATCGGACTTTTTATACCGTGTTATGTCGATCAATTTTACCCAAAAGTGGGAATCGCAACCTATGAACTTTTGCAGAAATTGGGCTGTGATGTTCATTTTCCAATGGGTCAAACTTGCTGTGGCCAACCAATGGCAAACAGCGGGTACGAACATTTAACGAAAGGCTGTAATGCAAATTTCATCTCTAATTTTGCCGGATTTGATTACATTGTTTGTCCTTCTGGTAGTTGTGTTTTGCATGTAAAAGAGCATCTGCACGATGAAAAATTGGAAGTTGTAGCTTCAGAAATGCGCAAAAAAGTTTTTGAACTGACCGAGTTTATTACCGATATTCTGGACATTCATGAAATAAATGGTAATTTTCCATATAGAGTCGGAATGCATCAAAGTTGTCACGGTCAGCGTGGTTTGAAGCTTTCGCAGATGACCGAATTAAACGCACCATTTTTCTCAAAACCACAACAATTGCTTTATAAAATAAAAGGCCTGGATTTAGTTTCTTTATCCAGAAAAGACGAATGTTGCGGTTTTGGAGGAACATTTTGTGTTACTGAAGAAGCGGTTTCTGTAAAAATGGGTCAAGACCGAATCAAAGATCATGAAAACCATAATGTCGATTATATTACTGGCGGTGATATGTCATGTTTAATGCATTTAGAAGGAATTCTAAAAAGACAAAACAGCCAAGTAAAAACCATTCATATTGCTGAAATATTAAATACAATGGCATAAATTAAAATTTAAAACACATAGAAACATAGATTTTCTTTGTGTAAAAAGATTAAAATAAATGATCATATCATTTACACATAGCTATGTTTGTTTAAAAAAGTGAAACGCCTTTTTTAAAGCTGTAAAAACTATGTTTCTATGTGTTTAAATAAAATATACAACATGAAAAAAATTACACTTTTTTCTATTCTATTACTCTCAATCCTTTTTTTATCATTTAAAAAAGACCCATCTACAGTGATGCAAACAGAAGTTGTGATAAAAGCGCCTTTTGAAATGCCAGCAATTAAAATTCCAGATTTCAGCAATTGCAAAGAATTCTCGATTGTTGATTTTGGTGCTGTAAAAGGCGATAAAAACAAAACTTCTGAAGCCATTTCAAAAGCCATTTCCAAGGCAAATAAAGCAGGAGGAGGAACTGTTGTAATTCCGGAAGGAGAATGGCTGACAAAGAAAATTCATTTTAAGAGCAACGTAAATCTGCATTTGAATAAAGGTGCGGTTTTGCTTTTTTCTGAAGATCCAAAAGATTATCTGCCTGCAGTTCGTTCTACTTGGGAAGGTTATGAGTGCTACAATTATTCACCATTGATTTATGCCTACCAATGTAAAAATATTGCCATTACAGGCGAAGGCGAACTAAAAGCAAAAATGGACGTTTGGACAAAATGGTTTGCACGCCCAAAAGCCCATATGGAAAGTCTGAAAAGATTATACTATCTAGCTTCGTATGAAAAGCCAATGAAAGAAAGACAAATGGTAAATGATACGGCAAATTTGCGTCCGCATTTTATTCAGTTCAATCGTTGCCAAAATGTATTGATGGATGGCGTTAAGATAACAAATAGTCCGTTTTGGACGATTCATCCATTTTTATCAAAAGATGTTGTATTAAGAAATCTTCAAGTTTATGCACACGGACATAATAATGATGGTGTTGATCCCGAGATGTCTCAAAATGTATTGATCGAAAATTGTGTTTTTGATCAAGGCGATGATGCAATTGCGATTAAATCAGGATGTGGGAAAGATGCTTGGAATTTGCACACGCCTTCAAAAAATATTGTTATGCGCAATTGTACCGTGAAAAATGGTCATCAATTAGTTGCAATTGGAAGCGAACTTTCGGGCGGTATCGAAAATGTTTTTATTGATAATTGCACGGTCGTGGATGGTGCAAAACTGAATCATCTTTTGTACATCAAAACTAACGAAAGACGAGGCGGTTTTGTCAATAATATTTATATGACAAACATTACAGCGGGTAAAATTGACGCTGGAATTTTAGGGATAGAAACTGATGTTTTGTACCAATGGCGTGATTTGGTTCCAACTATTGAACGACGTTTGACGCCAATAAAAAATGTGCATTTAGAAAATATAAAAGCGACCGATGTAAAATTCATTTCGAGAATTCAGGCTCAAAAAGAACTTCCTGTAGAAAATATTTTCTTGACAAATGTGAGTGCTGATAATGTTCAGGGAGAGAAAGCAATTCACGAAAATGTAGTGAATTTTGTCAGTAAAAATTAAAAAAAAAAAAACATTGGGAATATTTATAAAAATAGTATCTAATACATAGAAACATAGATTTTTCTTTTTCCTAAAGATTGAAATAAACGACATATCTATTTACACATAGCCTATGTTTATTAATGCAAATGAAATGCCTTTCAACAGTATTATAACCTATGTTTCTATGTGTTTAAATTAACCAACAGGATTAAATGATTAAAAAGATGTCTTCAAAAAAAACAATAGAACATAGTGAAGCTGCGGCGCGTTTTAATAAAGATGTGGAGCGTGTAAACTGGCATGATGAAACGCTTTGGTTTGTACGTGAAAAACGTGATAAATCGGCGCATCAGATTCAGGATTGGGAATTGCTGCGTGAAACAGCTTCTAAAATCAAGAATAATGTCCTTTCAAATATTCATGATTATTTGATTGAATTTGAAGCAAATGCCCAGAAAAACGGAATAAAAGTGCATTGGGCAGCTGATGCAAAAGAACATAATGAAATTGTGCATTCTATTTTGGTAAAACACGATGTCAAGCAAATGGTAAAATCAAAATCCATGCTTACAGAAGAATGCCATTTGAATGAATATTTAGCTGAAAATGGCGTCGAAGTTATCGATTCTGATTTAGGAGAATATATTGTACAGCTTCGCAAAGAACCGCCAAGCCATATTGTTTTGCCGGCAATTCACCTTAAAAAAGAAGATGTAAGCGAAACTTTCCATGAACATTTAGGTACAGAAAAAGGAAATTTTGATCCGCAATATTTAACTGAGTCGGCGCGCCAACAACTTCGAGATACATTTTTAACCCGAAAAGCAGCTTTGACTGGAGTTAATTTTGCGATTGCAGAAACGGGCGAATTTGTGGTTTGTACCAATGAAGGAAATGCTGATATGGGTGCGCATTTAGCCGATGTTCATATTGCCTGTATGGGTTTTGAAAAACTGATTCCGAAAAGAGAACATTTAGGTGTTTTCTTAAGATTGTTAGCCAGAAGCGCCACAGGACAGCCGATTACCACTTTTTCAAGCCATTTTAAAAAACCAAGAGACGGCAAGGAAATTCATATTGTAATTGTCGATAATGGACGAAGTACACAATTAGGAAGAGAAGATTTTAGAAATTCGCTGAAATGCATTCGTTGTGGCGCATGTATGAATACATGCCCGGTGTACAGAAGAAGCGGTGGACACAGTTATCATAATGCGGTTGCGGGACCAATTGGCTCTATTTTGGCACCAAATCTCGATATGAGCAAAAATGCCGATTTGCCTTTTGCTAGTACGCTTTGTGGTTCGTGTACTAATGTTTGTCCGGTAAAAATTGACATTCATGATCAATTGTATAAATGGCGTCAGGTTTTGGTGAAAGAAGGATATACGCCAACTTCAAAAACCATTGCAATGAAAACAATGGCAACGGTTTTAGCGAATCCGACGGTTTTTAATATCGCCGGAAAATCAGGCCGATTTGTAATGAAAAATGCTCCCGGTTTAGTCAATAATAAAATGAATAAATGGTACGATCAGCGCGAAATGCCTGCCGTTCCAGAAGAATCATTCAGAGAGTGGTACAAGAAAAATTCAAGAGAAGCAAAAGGAAAAAACAATGAGCAGTAAAGCTGAAATATTAAATAAAATAAAACAGAATCAACCTGCTTCTGTTACCGCTTTGCCAGACTTAAAAGTTTTAGGTTCTGAAACATTTGATGTTTTAGAAACGTATAAAACAGTGCTGAAAAACATTGGAGGAAACACAGTAGAAGTTTCTAGTTATGATGATATAATTTCATACATCAAAGAACATTATAATATTGAAAAGCGCATTGTAACAACGCTCCCAGAACTTTCAGAAATTGCAAGTTTAGATTGGACAAATGACGATCCGCATTCGCTTAAAAATGTGGAATTGACGATTGTAAAAGCGCATTTTGGCGTGGCAGAAAACAGTGCGCTTTGGGTAACCGATGATATTTTAGGACAACGTGTTGCTCCTTTCATAGCACAATATTTGGCTATTATTGTAAATAAAGAAAACATATATCCAACGATGCATCAAGCGTATGAAAAAATAGAAAATCAAGATTATGGTTTCGGAACTTTCATCGCTGGGCCTTCAAAAACGGCTGATATTGAACAATCTTTAGTTTTGGGTGCGCACGGGGCTAGGGGATTGGTTGTTTATGTGATGGGATAAAATTTTAGTTTAAAAATATACTAAACTGTATAAAGACTTTTGTGGTTTTTATGCAGTTTTTTTTGTTTCTTGAATTATCTATGTTTCAAAGACATTATCGTTAGCGCAGATTTGCAATCTGTGCCCTCAAAGATTGGACATAATTTTTTTATTAAAGTAAGAGCTTTACTTTACGGCACGGATTGTAAATCTGCGCTAACGATTGTGGGTCGAATAAATTTTTCTTAGAATAAGAAGCGCTGCGCAAATGTCACTGATTTTGCGCTTTTTTTAATTATATACATCTCAAAAACCACCTTTTCTTAAATTTTAAATCAATCTTTCTGTTTTTTTGATTAACACTGAGGTTAATGTGTATTATGTCAAAAAGTTTTATATATTTACAAGTGTAATATTCACATTTATTTATATTAAAATGAAAGTAAAAAACAGAATTACCCTTACTTTAGGAATTGTTTTGGCATCAATCTCTTCTAATGCACAGACCAAAACAGTTGGAAAAGAAGAATTTAAAGAATGGGCGCAAACACCGCCAATGGGCTGGAACAGCTGGGATTGTTACGGACCAACTGTAGAAGAACACGAAGTAAAAGCCAATGCCGATTATATGGCAAAAGAGCTTAAAAAATATGGTTGGGAATATGTTGTTGTGGATATTAGATGGTTTGTAGAAAATGACAAAGCGGGCGGTTACAACCAGAAAGACCCACGTTATGTGATGGATAAATTTGGAAGATATTTGCCAGCTGTCAACCGATTTCCTTCTGCAAAAGACGGGCAAGGTTTTAAGCCTTTAGCCGATTATATTCATAAAAAAGAATTGAAATTTGGAATTCACATTATGCGTGGCGTTCCTAAAAAAGCAGTTGAAGATAAACTGCCAATTAAAGGTGCAAACGGAATCACGGCAGACCAAATTTATTCAACAGCTCTCCAATGCGAATGGCTGAAAGATAATTATACCGTTGTTGCAGACAAGCCTGGAGCTCAGGAATATTACAATTCTATATTTGAATTATACGCACAATGGGGTGTTGATTTTATCAAAATTGATGATTTGTCAAGACCTTATCATGAGGGAGAAATCAACTTGATCAGAAATGCGATCGACAAATGCGGACGTAAAATTGTATTGAGTACCTCTCCGGGGGAAACGCCAATTTCGGCTGCGCCACATGTGAGCACGCATGCCAATATGTGGAGAATGGTTGACGATGTTTGGGACACTTGGCCGCACATCACACATTTAATGGATGTGGCTCAAAAATGGTATCCTTACATTGCGCCGGGAACGTGGCCAGACTGCGATATGATTCCGCTTGGACGTATTTCAGTGCGTGGAGAACGTGGTGTAGACCGCATGACGCGTTTGACAAAAGACGAGCAATACACATTAATTACGTTTTTCAATATTTTCAAATCACCTTTATTTTTTGGTGGCGATTTGCCGAGCAATGATGCTTTTACGCTTTCGTTATTAACGAATAAAGAAGTTGTAAAAATGCACAACGAGAGCACGGCTGTAAAACAGCTTTTCCAAAAAGATGGAAAAATTGCGGTGACTTCAAAAAATGCAAAAGACGGCAGTGTTTATCTGGCTTTATTTAATATTTCAGATGCTTCAGAAAAAGTTTCAGTAAATCTTTCAGACCTTGGACTTTCTGGTTCAATTGAGGTTTTGAATATGTGGACGAGTGAAAAATCTAAATTGTCTTCAAAAGAAATTTCGGCAGATTTAAAAGCGCATGCTTCCGTTTTATATCAATTAAAAGGTAAAAAATAATGAGAACATTTTTGCTGCGCTGTCTTTTTAGCTTGATTTTACTTTTTACGATTATTTTTATAACGTCCGGATTTGGCATAAAGCCAATGGAAAAGCCAGATAAAGTCTATCTATTTGCCTATTCGACCTTGAAGAATAATGGCAAAAACGGACTTCATTTTGCATGGAGTACCGATCAGAAAAACTGGTTTCCGATTGGGCCCGAATTCAGTTTTCTGAAATCAGATTTTGGAAGCTGGGGACCAACAGGAAAAAGCATGTCTGAACCTTTTTTGATTCGTGATAATGCTGGAATTTTTCACTGTTTCTGGAGCGTAAAAGACAATGTTTTTGCACATTCCGAAAGTAAGGATTTAGTGAATTGGGGAAGACAAAATTACATTCAAGGAATGAAAAGTTTTGTTGGAAAAGCCCAAGATAAATCGATTATTCAAAATGTTCAGGTGAGTCAAAAAGAAGGTCAATATTTAGTGCACTTCAGCGAAAGCGGAAAAAATTATGCTACAGCAACAAAAGATTTCAAAAATTACAGTCCGACAACAATTGACGCCGATGATTCTTCGATCAAACAGAAAAAAGAAATCACAATTCAAGGCGTAGTTGTGCAAGGGACTTTGCATCAAGTAGATTGGAGTTTGGTCGATTCTATGATTAAAAATATGGAATCGGTTAAATTTAGAGACAAAAAAGACAATACGTCTCCAAAAAGTGACAGTTTATTATTTGCAGGTTTGAAACCGGTAAAGGCCGAAATTAAAATAAATGGCGAGCAGTCCAAAAAAATCAGTAATATGCTTACCGGCGTTTTCTTTGAAGATATTAATTATGCCGCTGACGGAGGTTTGTATGGCGAATTGATTCAAAATCGTGACTTCGAATATGCCTTGCACGATAAAAAAGAAAGAGACGAAAAATGGAACGCAACAATGGCGTGGAGCGGTGATTTTAAAATTGCCAAAGAAAATCCAATTCACGCTAACAATCCAAATTATGCAATAATTTCAAAAGGCAGCATCAGCAATTCTGGTTTTGACGGAATTGCTTTGAAAGCTAATGAAAAGTACGATTTTAGTGTTTTTGCAAAAGGTTCAAAAGCAATAGTTCGATTAAAATCTTCAAACGGAGAAATTTTAGCCGAAACATCTTTTACGCCAACGTCTTCTTGGAAGAAAATCAACTTGATTTTAAAGGTTTCAAAAACAGTAAACGATGCGCATTTAGAAATTAGTACAAATGGAGAAACTGAAGTTGATATGGTTTCGCTTTTTCCTCAAAAAACTTTCAAAAATCGCAAAAACGGACTTCGTTTGGATCTTGCTGAAGCAATTGCGGACATGCATCCAAAATTTGTTCGTTTCCCTGGCGGATGCGTGGCGCATGGCGATGGATTACACAATATTTACAAATGGAAAAACACAATTGGTCCGCTTGAAGGCCGAATCCCAATGCGAAATATCTGGGGTTATCATCAATCAATGGGATTAGGATATTTTGAATATTTTCAGTTTTGCGAAGATTTAGGTGCCGAGGCGGTTCCGGTTTTAGCGGCCGGAGTTCCGTGTCAAAATTCATCTGACGGAGGTTCGGGACAGCAATTCGGAATCCCGATGGAAGATATGGACGAATACGTTCAGGATGTTTTGGATTTAATCGAATATGCCAACGGAAGCGTGAATACCGTTTGGGGTAAAAAACGCGCCGAAGCGGGACATCCAAAACCTTTCAATTTAAAATATATTGGAATTGGAAATGAAGATTTGATCAGTGATGTTTTTGAAGAAAGATACCGAATGATCGTAAAAGCCGTTCAGCAGAAATATCCCGAAATTACTATAATAGGAACCGTTGGACCCTTTTTTGAAGGAACAGATTACAATGAAGGCTGGAAAATTGCCGATGATTTGAAATTGCCAATGGTTGATGAGCATTATTATCAAACGCCGGGCTGGTTTATCAATAATCAGGATTTCTATGACAGCTATGACCGCTCAAAATCAAAAGTATATTTGGGCGAATATGCTTCACGCGGGAATAAATTTTATAATGCTTTGGCGGAAGCTTTATATTTAACGGGAGTAGAACGAAATGGTGATGTGGTCGCAATGGCTTCGTATGCACCTTTATTAGCAAGAGAAAAACACACACAATGGAATCCCGATTTGATTTATTTTACAGGAAGTGAAGTGAAGCCAACCGTAAATTATTTTGTGCAAAAATTGTATGGGCAAAATCCGGGCGATATTTATATTGAAAGTTCGGTTAAAGTTTCAGATAATGACGAAGTAAATAAACGCATTGGACTTTCTGTTGTAAAAGATCAAGCTTCTGGAGATTTGATTATCAAGTTGGTCAACGTGCTTCCGGTTGCTGTAACGCCGTCAATTGAATTATCGAATTTTTCATTGTTGGAAAATGCTGATTACACGATATTATCGGGTTCGCCAGAGAATACAACAGCAAGACCAGTTACTCAGAAAATTGGAATTAAAGAAGCTTTTTCAAGAGAATTGCCTCCGTATTCCTTCGTTGTAATACATGCCAAAACAAAATAAATTGCTTTTAGAAGTAGTTTTAAGGACAATAAAAAAGCTGTTTCTAAAATAATTAGAAACAGCTTTTTTTATTTATAAATAATAAGCCTTAAGCCGTCTGATCGTCAGTTTCAGCATCAGGAGCATTTTTCTTTACAGATTCGATTCCGTTTTCTCTAGCGGCAACACTTTCGTACATTTCGCTTGATCCAATAATTTGTCCGTTGCTGGCTTTTAAATTGAAATACGGTTTGCCATTGCTTGACTCTTTTCTGTCAAAACGGCCATCATCTTGCGAATTTGTTTTCACAGATTCGATTCCGTTCGTGCAAGCAGCTTTAGTAGTATAACCTTCACTTGTTAAAATCGTTTGTCCATTTCCGGCTTTTAAATTGAATTGAAATTCTCCGTTGGCTCTTTTAGTAATTACAAATTTTCCCATGCAGTTTATTTTTAAGTTAACTAATTTATTTTGCTACAGATAAAAATACAAAACTTCGAGATATAAATGATATTGCTAGAAAAAATAATTGTTTCGATATTGTTAAATACGCACTCATTTTTTAAACTTAAATGATTTTCCAACGCTTAATTTTATAATATTTTTTAATTTTAGACAGTCAAAGAATCATCAGAAGTTTGTTTTGCTGGTTAATTATTATTTTATGAAGGAAATCAGCCAAATTCTACAAGCATATTCAGAAGCAAAAACAGCAGGTAAAAAGACAGCTCTGGCAACAGTTGTCAAAGTCGAAGGCTCTTCATACAGACAGCCCGGCGCGCGAATGCTCGTGACCGAAGACGGTTTGCTGACTGGAGCAATAAGTGGAGGGTGTCTTGAAGGCGATGCGCTCCGAAAAGCGCTTCTTTCCATCAATCAAAAACAAAATAAATTAGTTACTTATAATACCAGCAATGAAGACGACGCCGAAATTGGTCTTCAGCTGGGATGTAACGGAATTGTTCATATTTTGTTTGAATACATTGACAATGAATTAGAAAATAATCCTATTCAGCTTTTAAAACAATTAAAAGCAGATAGAAAAGAAGCCGTAATTATTACGATTTTTTCTTTAAAAAGAGGAGCGCCACAAATAGGAACGAGCTTGTTTTTTAGAAAAGACAGTCCGGTTTTACATCATAACAATAATGCTTTGAATTTAATTTCGGATGCTAAAGAAGTGCTTCTGACCAAAAAATCGGCTGTAAAAAAACTTCAGGAAAATCCAGAAGACGAAGCCTTGATTGAATATGTAAATCCGCCGATTTCGTTAGTCATTGCGGGAGCTGGAAATGACGTTCAGCCAATCGTAAAAATGAGCGCTTTGCTTGGCTGGGAAGTTACTATTGGCGAAGGCCGAAGCACACACGCAACTAAAAAACGTTTTCCAGAAGCGAGTCAGGTTTTGGCCGTAAAACAAGAAGATTTTTTGAATTCGATTACGATTGACGATCAAACGTATTTTGTTTTAATGACGCACAATTATAAATATGATTTGGCTGTTTTGAAATTATTATTGGATACAGATTGCCGTTACATCGGAATTCTAGGTCCAAAATCAAAATTTAATAGAATGCTGGATGATCTTCAAATGGAGGGAATTACGTTGAATGAAGAGCAGTTAAATAGAATTCACAGTCCGGTTGGGCTTGATATTGGCTCCGAAACTTCAGAAGAAATTGCGTTATCAATTGTTGCGGAAATAAAGGCTTTTGAATCGGCTAAAACAGGAACTTCTTTAAAATACAAGTCGGGAAAAATTCACGACGAAATTCATTATGGAATCTAAAAATAAAACCGGCATTGTAATCTTGGCGGCAGGAAATTCATCTCGATTAGGACAGCCCAAACAACTTTTGGGTTATAAAGATTCAACGCTTCTTAAAAATACAATTGCTGAAGCTTCCTTGGTTCATGACTTAAAAATAATTGTCGTTACTGGTGCAAATAATCAATTGATAGAAGAAGAACTTGATCCGTCAAGAATTAAGATTGTTTTTAATCCAGAATGGGAATCCGGAATGTCGTCTTCTATTGTTTACGGACTTAAAAAACTAATAGACTTATATCCAGAAACCGAAAATTGCATTTTTGCAGTCTGCGACCAGCCGTATGTTTCAAGTTTAATTTTTGAAAACCTGATTGAAGAACATTATAAAACCGGAAAAGGAATTGTTGCTTCTGCTTATTCTGAAACGCTTGGAACTCCAGTGCTTTTCAATAAAAAATATTTCACCGAATTATTGGAATTAAAAGGTCAAGAAGGAGCAAAAAAAATAATCAATAGATTTTCTGATGATGTTGCTTCGGTTTTATTCGAAAAAGGAAATATTGATATTGATACTGAAGAGGATTACAATAAATTGATGTCTGAGTTTTAAGTTGCTAAGATTCTAAGTTGCTAAGGCTCTAAGTTGCTAAGGCTCTAAGTTTTTCATCTTTGTAAAAAAAAACTTTGTGGCAATAAATCTATTGACGTAATTGTCGAACTAAAGCCAGAACGCGCTCAATAGTTTCTTCGATTTCTTCAGAAGTTGTAAATTTTCCCAAGCTAAAACGAATCGAACTCAAAGCATTTTCATCAGACAATCCTAAAGCTTTTAAAACATGTGAAGGTTCAGAAGTTACCGCTGAACAAGACGAGCCATTTGAAACTGCAATATGCTGTAAAGCAATAATCAATGTTTCAGAATTAACACCCGGAAAACAGATATTTGTAGTATTGTAAATTCTTTCAGAAATTGCTCCGTTTACAAAAGAACCTTCAAATTGAAGCAAACCTTTTTCGAGTTGATCTCTCAATTTTGAAATCTCTTCTTCGTCGCTTTTCATTTCGTTAAGCGCAATTTCACTCGCTTTGCCTAAACCAATAATTCCGGGAACATTGAGCGTGCCGCTTCGTAATTTTCGCTGTTGGTTGCCTCCATGAATTTGCGGAGTCAGTTTGATTTTGGCTTTCGCCGAAATATAAAGCGCGCCAATGCCTTTTGGACCATAAAATTTATGTGCCGAAAAAGGCAAAAGATCAATTCCAAGCGAAGTAACATCAACTGGAATTTTCCCGACAGACTGCGTTGCATCACTCATGAAAAGTGCATTTTTAGCGTGAGCAATTTCAGAAATCGCTGTTATATTTTGTTGAACGCCTGTTTCATTATTCGTCATCATAACGCAAACTAAGAGCGTTTCATCAGTTATTGCTTTTTTTAAAACAGAAAGATCTAAAAATCCACTTGAAGTGACAGGCAAATACGTAACCTCAAAATCAAAAGATTCCATGAATTCACAGGTTTTTAAAACTGCTTTATGTTCGGTTGAAATCGTGATGATATGTTTGCGTTCTTGATTTGCTAAACCTTTAATGGCGAGATTAATAGATTCTGTCGCGCCTGATGTAAAAATGATTTCGTCTTCCTTCGCGCCAATGAGATTTGCGGTTTGCCAAGCAGCATTTTCAACTGCTTCATTTACCGTCAAACCAGCAATATGACTACTTGAAGCATTTGCATAAATATCCGAAAAATATGGAAGCATAGCATTCAAAACTCGTTCATCAACACGGGTTGTGGCGTTATTATCGAGATAAATGATTTGTTGTTGAGACATACTTTTGAGTTGATTTTGTAAAAATAAAAAAATAAACCTGCTATATCTTTTTTTTAACCGCAAAGCACGCAAGTTTTTTTGATCTTCGTTATGCTAAATAAACGCAATTCGCAAAGCTGGAATTGATAAAGCTTTGCGTTCTTTGCGCTTGCTTTACACATGAAAGATAAAAAAAACTTGCGTTCTTTGCGTTTAAAAAAGTGGTATGGTTTTTTTAACGCAAAGCGCACAAAGATTTTTTTTAAAGTTAGTAATCTAGATTACCGCAAAGAACGCAAAGCTAGAATTGATAAAGCTTTGTGTTCTTTGCGTTTGCTATACACAACGAATATAAAAAAACCTTGCGTCCTTTGCGTTAAAATAGAAATTGTAATTATTCTAAATAAAGCTAATGTTTGAATTTTATAATTTTTTGTTCTCTAAGATTGTTAAATTTGTTAGGATGATAAGGGTGTTTTCCTAATTTAAAAATAGACTGAATGGCTTCTAAAAAAACAAATGAGAATAAGGCAGCGAATGAAGATGCAAATTCTCGTCGGGACTTTATAAAAAAATCGGGGCTTTTTACCGCTCTTGCTTTGGCGCCGCCCTCATTGGTAATGGCTTCAGAGAAAAAATGGGATGAAAAAATCGCCGAATATTTAGAGACAGTACCACTTTCTATTGAAGTAAACGGAAAAAAACACAATCTTAACATCGAACCAAGAACTACGCTTCTTGATTTATTGCGAGAACAATTGCAGCTCACAGGAACTAAAAAAGGCTGTGATCACGGGCAATGCGGCGCGTGTACCGTTCATGTAAACGGAACCCGAATTTTGTCTTGCCTGACTTTAGCTACCATGCAGCAAAATGCGCAGGTAACAACAATCGAAGGACTTTCGAAAGGAAAAAAACTGCACCCAATGCAGGAAGCTTTTATCAAAAATGATGGTTTTCAATGTGGTTATTGCACTCCGGGACAAATCATATCCGGAATTGCCTGCATAAAAGAAGGCCATGCCAACAGCAGAGAAGAAATTAGAGAATACATGAGCGGCAATATCTGCAGGTGTGGCGCTTATCACAATATAGTCGATGCAATTACTGAAGTTAAGGAAGGAGGGAAGGAAATATGAAAAACTTTCAGATAATTAGAGCCTTGTCATCGGCCTCGGCGGTTACAAGCATTAGTAAAGAATCATCTGCTAAATTTATTGCCGGCGGAACCAATCTGGTTGATTTAATGAAAAAAAATGTCGTGGCTCCAGATAAATTGGTTGACATTACTGCTTTAGATTTAAAGAAAATCGAATTTTTAAACGGAAAAGTTTCGATTGGCGCTTTGGCAAAAAACAGTCAAGTTGCCGAAGATACTTCTATAAAAGAAAAACATCCTTTGTTGGCATTGGCTTTAGCGGCTGGCGCCTCTCAACAAATACGACATATGGCAACTGTTGGCGGTAATATGCTGCAAAAAACGCGTTGCTCTTATTTTTATAATACCGATATGCCTTGCAACAAAAGAGCTCCTAAAAGCGGTTGCGGCGCTATTGGCGGTTCAAACAGAATGCACGCAATTTTTGGGGCTTCTGAAAGCTGTATTGCTGTTCACCCGAGCGATATGTGTGTGGCTTTGGCGGCGTTAGACGCTACAGTTTTGGTTGAAGGGCCAAAAGGAAAAAGACAAATTAAATTTTCTGATTTTCATCGTCTGCCTGGAAATACGCCAGAAAAAGACAATACACTTCTGGATAAAGAATTAATTACTTCTGTTGAAATTCCGGACAATAATTTCACAAAAAATGTGCATTATTTAAAAGTTCGTGACCGAAGTAGTTATGCTTTTGCATTGGTTTCTGTTGCTGCCGCTTTGGATATTCAAAATAATACAATCGTGAATGCACGCCTTGCAATGGGCGGTGTAGCACACAAACCTTGGCGATTAACTGAATCTGAGGATTTTTTGAAAGGAAAAACCATTTCTGAAACTACTTTTAAGGAAGCTGCTAATTTGGCTATGAAAGGGGCAAAAAGTTATGGAGATAATGATTTTAAATTGACTTTGGCACCAAATGCCATTGTTGAAGCATTAACTATAGCATCATCTAAATAAATTGAATTATGAGCAAGACAAGTAATATAAATAGAGTAGATGGATTTGCTAAAGTAACAGGAACAGCAACGTATTCGGCGGAATATAAAACACCTGGAGTAGTTTATGCCTGTTTGGTTGGAAGCACGATTGCAAAAGGAAAAATTAAGGCTATCGACACTAAAAAAGCAGAGTGGGCGCCGGGAGTCTTGGCGGTTATTACGCATTTAAATGTTGATAAACCTGTTGGCTATCAAAAAGCAAAAGACAAACATAATTTTGGTCAGCCGTTGCAGATTTTTAAAGATGATTCAATTTTATATTATGATCAGCCGATTGCATTAGTTATTGCCGATACTTTTGAACGTATGCAATATGCGAAAAGTTTAATTAAGGCCGAATATATAAAAGAAGAACATTCGACTGAACTTAAAAAAGCGGCCGATAAAGAGAAAAAAGTAGAAACCGATAAAGGAAATGATTACCATCGTGGTGAACATGACGGTTATAAAAATGCTGAGGTTGTTTTTGAAGCCGAATATACGATTCCGACCGAGGTTCATAATCCAATGGAGTTGGCTAATATTATTGCCAAATGGGAAGGAAATAAACCAATTTTATATACTAAAAGTCAAGGTGTTGAGGGAACAAGAAGAAGCGTTGGTGAAGTTTTCGGAATTCCGCCAGCAGATGTTGAAGTAACTTCGGAATATCTTGGAGGTGCATTCGGAATGGGATTGCATACTTGGCCTTATGAAATTGCAGCATTAATTGGGGCAAAAAAGTTAAATCGTCCTGTAAAATTAGTTTTGCATCGTGAACAAATGTTTACCAATGTTGGTTTCAGACCTTATACAATTCAGAAAATGGGGCTTGGTGCCACAAAAGCTGGAAAATTAACCGGATTGACGCATGAAGCGGTTGCAATGACTTCAAGTTATGAAGATTTCATGGAAGGAACCGTAAATATGTCCCGATTTATTTATGATTGTTCCAATGTTTCAACACGATATAGAATTGTGCCTTTGGATACCTGCACGCCAATTTGGATGCGCGGTCCCGGGGAAGCAACGGGTTCATTTGCATTAGAAAGTGCAATGGATGAAATGGCGTATAAATTAAATCTGGATCCAATTGAATTCAGAAAAATAAATTACGCCGAAAAAGATTTGGAACAAAACAAACCTTGGAGCAGTAAATATCTTTTAGAATGCTATGAGGGCGGAATGGAGCGCATTGGCTGGAAAAACCGTAAAAATGAACCGGGTTCTGTTAAAGAAGGAAACTGGCTTGTGGGTTACGGAATGGGAACAGGAACTTTTGGCTGTTACCGAAGCGCGACAGCTGTAAAAGCAAAATTTTTGCCAGACGGTAATTTGGTTTTGCAATGCAGTGTAAATGATATGGGGCCAGGAACGGCAACAATGATGACGGCTATTGGTGCTGAAATTACAGGCTTGCCAGCTGAGAATGTGATTATCGAAATGGGAAAAAGCGGATTGCCAAAAGGACCTACGCAAGGAGGATCGGCTACAACATCGTCTGTTGGCTCTGCTGTTCATGATTCTTGTAATTTGCTGGTAAGTAAAGTGATTGGATTGGCTGCTGAAAATCCTGTTTTTAAAGGTATTCCAATTACAGATCTGACTTTTGGAAATGGTGTAATATCTTCTACAAAAGACAGTTCAAAAACAGTTTCATTAGCAACATTAATGAGTGCCAATAAACCGGAAAATTTTGAAGTCGAAAATCAGTCAAAAGCAAATGACGAAGCAAAAAAATATTCGATTTATTCGTTTTCAGTCCACTTTGTAAAAGTATTGGTAAATCCGAATTTAGGAAAAATACGATTGGCTCACGTGGTTTCTTGTGCCGATATCGGAACAGTTATCAATCAAAAAACATCGGCTGGACAAATGTATGGCGGTGCAGTAGGAGGCATCGGAATGGGATTGATGGAAGCGTTGGAAATTGACCATCGTTTTGGGCGTCCAATAAATAATAATTTCGCTGATTATCATGTTCCAGTAAATGCGGATATTGAAAAACAAGAGGTTTTCTTCGTTAATAAAAAAGATCCTGTCAGCAACCCAATGGGAACAAAAGGTCTTGGCGAAACGGCTTTGGTTGGAATGGCGCCTGCAATTGCAAATGCTGTTTTTAACGCAACCGGAAAACGAGTTAGAGATTTACCAATTACCTTGGATAAGATTATAGAAACTGTGAAAGTTTAAGAAATAATATATTATAAAATTTAAAAATCCATCTAAATAAAACAGATGGATTTTTTTTATGCAACAAAATAAATTGAAAGAAAAATATTATAATTGTAATTTTGTAAGAAAATTGTATTAATTTGGATAAAAAATTATGAGTAGAAAACATGTAGTAGTTCAAGGTGCAACGCTAAAATGCAAATTCAACGAAGAAGCTGATAAAACAGATATTTTGCAGGTAAAATCGCAAAACAAACACTTTGCAAACGATAAAGATGCCGAAAAAAAACTTATTGCCACCACTAAAGAATTAGGGCAAACACTGGAGAAAAACACCTTTGGGAACTGTAAACTACAGCCTACAGGAAGTAGTTACAAACCATGACAGGCTGTAATAAATCAATGGAGTGCTTTAAAAATGCAAGAGAGCTCGCTCTTGCATAATCAAATCAATCCCTTGGTTAATATGGCTGAATTTAAAGAGAGTTTAGAAGATCACGATTCAATTTGTAAGTAAATGTATTATGTCAAATTTTAAAATAATAGGAAATCCAAACCCCGTAGTTGGTGTTCTTGAGTTATATACTGTAAGTGACTTTTTTGAGAAAGCTCCAAGTAGTCCTTTCAACAAAGAAAATAGCTTTTCTTATGATCCTGTTTATTGGGAAGTTTATGTATTAGAATGGGGTAGATGGCGAAAAACAAAAGAGAATGATAAGAGTGGAAATAAAGTTTCTTATACTTTTTTGGAAAAAAGTCTTACGAGAAATGGCATTCGAATTCTAGTTAAAAAAGGCGAGAAAGTGGCGCGATTAGATATTAAACCACTATCTGCAAAACCAAAAATTGATCATATCGAATTACTAGATAAAAACGGAGCCCAAATAAACGGACGTTTATCATACGGACAAACTGTTAAAGCAAGGGTATTTTGTCTGAACATGGAAAAACGAAGAATATGTGTTACAATGTGGGAAGATGATGTAAAAGGCGCCGGACATAATAAAGCCAATGAAAAAAACTATATAGAAACACTTTCAGGAATTGTAAAATTTGGGAAGGCAGATATTAATTTTTTATTAAAACCAAGTTTTGCAAAAATTGCTGAAAGAGGAGGTCACGAAAAAGATAAAATTCATGAGTTTTATGTAACCGCAGAGTACAATGATGGCAAAATAGCCAGCAATAATATCAATATCAATGCGCTTGAAACGCCAGTAGCTCCGTACAAAGGAAAAACAACTCCGCAACAGCCGGTTAAAAACAAACCTGCGGAGCAGAAACCTAAAAATGATTCACATGAGCCTACTTCCTCAAAAGCAGTAAAAGGTAAAATTAGCGCTGTACATATTACAGATACTGCCGGAAATCAGATTAAAGGCATATTTAAGGAAAAACAGATTAAAGTCTGGATAAGTTCAACAGGATTACCAGGAAAAGAAGTTTGCCTCAAATTGTATGATGAAGATTTGGTAAGCAATGATCTGCTGTTTACTGAAAACTTCACGATAAAATCGGATCTTCATGCAATAGTTGTCCCATTAGATGCAATACCTAGAAGTCTAGGCGGAAGCAATTGGGCTGAAGGAAACGAGCAGGAATTATTTGCTGAAATCGAAGTTTTGCAAACACATGATTTTGTTAAAAGTGCAGTTGTTGATGTTGATGCTACTGTTTTCAAGCAGGATCCTGTTGAAACAACTAATAAGGTTTTGACAGTTAATGTGCCTAAAGTTGAAAAGAATGAAAAAGAAAATATTTGTGAATGCAAGAGTAATGATTTGATATGGGGAAATAAAGTTTCATGTGAGTTTAGGAAAAAAGTTGTAGAGATTTCCAAAAGATTAGGAAAAGATCCAAATTTATTGATGGCAGCTATGGCTCTTGAAACAGGAAGAACATTCTCTCCAACTGCAGGAAAAGGATCAAGTTATGTGGGTTTAATTCAGTTTGGAGACGACGCTGCTGAATCAATTGGAACTTCGCGAGATGCACTTCTAAAAATGACCGCAATTCAACAATTAGATTATGTTGAAAAATATTTAGAAAAAAAGAAATCTAAATTAGTGACATTAACAGATTTCTATTTATCAATTTTAATGCCGGTAGATATAGGAAAAGGAAGTACACCAAATCATGTTGTGTTTGATAACGAATATGCTTTAGTATATAAGAATGATGGTAAAACTTTAACTGATTTAAGTAAATCCAGACATTTTGGTTACAGACAAAATCCCGGCTTTTTTTACGAAGAAGGAGAAAAGGAAAAAGTTAAAAAAGGCGGTAATAAAAAATATGATGGTGAAGGGAAAACTTATATATGGGAAATAGAAGAATATGTAAAAGATTACTTCAATAATGGTAAAAATAACAAAACAAATATTTTTACCTGTAATAAAGATGAAGTTTCTAAACCAAATATAGAATCAGGGACTTGGAATGTAATCATAACAGAAAAATATACTGGAAAAAAATGTACACATGATAAAAAACAGAGGAAAAATTGTCGAAGGGGAACAATTGAAATTTTTGATCATAATAAAAATTTAGTTTTGACAATATCAGATTGTTTGATGGAAGGTTGGAAAGGAGAAGACAGAACTAAAAACAGTAACGATACTCCCTTTGGAATGTATAATATTAGTAGTTCTCCTTTTAAAAGTGGAGGAGACAGAATCGCATATGGGCCAAATCCTAGATTAGTATTCGAACCAATAAAAGGTTCTGGAGATGAAATTGACAAAAGTGGTAGGTCTGAAATTAGGATACATGGAGGACGACAAGAAGAAAAAGGTACTTATTTACCTCTTGAGAATCCTAAATTATTAAGAACTAGTGGATGTATAAGGGTCTTCGATGCTGATGCAAAACGTATTTATGACTGGTGGCTAGAATATCATAAAATAAACCCGACCATAAAACCAGGTAAAGTAAAAATTATAAAGTAATTAAATTATGAAACAGATTTTTTTAATATTGGCTTCGTTAGCCATAATATCATGTAATAAAAAAAGTAGCACTGAAGAACATAATATCGAGTCAAAAAAAACAATAGAAAATATGCCCTTAACAATTAACTCTAATAGTGAAACCTTGTCAAGCAACATTAATCTTGATAATTCTTTATTTGATAAAAAGGATATTGAATTTAAAAAGTATAAATACAAAAATGTTTTTATAGAGGATATTAAAATTAAAGATTTATTAGATAAGAATTATAGAGAAGCTTTTCAAAATTATTTAGAAAACAATAATGACAGTCGTGATGATGATCATCTTGAAGATCCAAAACCAACACTATTTACTCAATTATTACTAATTCGTATCCAACAATTAGAAGATAAAAATGCTTATTTTCTATTACAAGAAAGTTCTAAATTACCAGGTATTTCACATGGAGGGGTCGAGTTGCTTAATCAATCATTATGGCAGTTATTTATAGACAAATCGTTATTCTTTATTAATGAATCTTCTCATTATAATGATATAGAACTTTTGGACTATATTTTAAAAAGTTTTGCTGAACAGTATGTAGTTGAATCAAGTTCGGAAGAGAATGAAATCTCATTCTGCAATTGTGAGGGGATTAAAAAAGGAATGCTTTTAGTAAATAAAAAACATATTGAAACAAATATTCTATTTAAAAAATTTCAAGAAATTTTCAAAAAGGAGACTTTAATAGAAATTGAGTGTGCTCCAAGTTTAGACAATGGTTGGAAAAGTACAACAAAAGAGTTTTATGATATAAAACCATTAATTGATAAAGAAATGGGAAAAAAATTAGGTGTCAAAGAGAAGATTTTTTATAAAGTTAGAATTGTTCCTATTTTAAAGGAATATTATACTAAATAATTTTTTTATTCCGCTCTTAAATTCGCCGAGATAGATAAGAAGATAAAATAATATTTGTCATAATTATGAAATATATCATTTTAGTAATATTAACAGCACTATTATGTCATGTAACAAACAAAAGAGTTAGTGACAATAATCGTCTTTATTTAGATATTTCGGATAAAGAGCAATACTATATAAAAGTAAGAGGTTTTATAATTATGAATGACAATTACTTATCAAGAAATGAGTAATTATAGTAGAATTAAAATATAAATAAACAATAAATGAAAAAAATGAAATGATTATTTTGAAATATCTTATATAAAGATAAAATTATCAAAATGAAATAGTTTTTGAAATAAAGATTTTTTGACATTAAAACAAAAAAAGAGACATCGAAAAAATGTCTCTTTTTTTTATATCTAAAAGCGATTAATTATTTAACCGTAATTGGCAATTCAACAGTTGTTTTGTCCCAACCGATAACCAAATTAGCAACATTTCCTTGAGTTGTGAAAGCAATAGATAACGCTTCGATTACATCAGAAACTGGCTTAACAGGAACTGAAACCCTCACAACATCTTTGCTTTCATCATAAGCATATCCGCCCCACATATCAAGTTCTTTGTTGATAATGATTGTCCATTTGTCTTTTTCAGGAATAGCAAATAAACTATAATATCCAGCAGGAATTTTTTTACCACCGATTGTTACTGCTTTGTAGAATTTAACTTCAGTATTTTCGTTTGCACCAACTCTCCAAACTTCACCAAACTTAACAACATCACCAAAAATAGTTCTTCCTTTTACCGAAGGTCTTGAGTAAACAACTTTGACAACCGGACTTGGGTTATCTGTTTTTTTGAATTTAACTGATTTGTTTGGGAAATAAGAAATATCAGCCGGACTTGCATCTAAAGGAGGAAATTTAACCACATCC
The DNA here is from genome assembly GCF_007341385.1 of Flavobacterium daemonense. Classification (GTDB taxonomy): domain Bacteria; phylum Bacteroidota; class Bacteroidia; order Flavobacteriales; family Flavobacteriaceae; genus Flavobacterium; species Flavobacterium daemonense. The sequence goes on along the minus strand of NZ_VJYD01000018.1, from coordinate 47,297 downwards.
TGAGCCTGAACCGAAAGGGCAGTGAACAATACAACTGCCATTAAATAAATTTTTTTCATAAGATTACAATTTTTAGATTACTACAAAGTAAGTTAATAATTAAGAAAAATCATGAAATTACAGTTTGTTTTTTGTTAATGAATTGATAATGGTTTTTAACCGCTTTATGGTTTGCATAGTCATAAGTTGTCACCCTGAGCGAAGTCGAAGGGCAGCAAGTGACTCTACAAAGATTGGCAATTTTGATTGTGGAGCTTCGTGCTGCCCTTCGACTTCGCTCAGGGTGACAGGCGGTGCCTTAAAAAAACAAAATCTTAATTAACTGGAATCTTTAAATATTCTCCTTTAAAACTTTGGTTCAATGCCGTCATTTCGATTGGATCATTTGAACCATCTGGAATAACTTCTATAGAAGCTTTTCCGTTTGCCATTTTGATCGATTCGCTTCCTGTTGGCGTACCTTGATTTTTCATGGTTTTTCCGCCTTTCAGACATTGGAAATAGACACTTGCTTCATAATCCAAACAACGTAAATTGTGATTGTCAATTGCAATTGCTGTTACCAGATAATGACCGTTTTTCATTTTTTCGGCAGATAATTGCAATGATGAAGCAGCATCATTTTTAGTAAAACGATAATTGACTTTTATAGTGTCAGAAACCGTTTTGCCGTCTTTGCTTTTTCCGACAGCAACCAATGTATTATCTCCTTTTTTGAAATTAATATCCCAAGTCAAGCCACATGCAGGATAAACCGTAACATTTCGTTGTTTTTCACCAAGATTTTTTCCGTCGTGGAATAAAGTCACTTTTTCGCAATTGCTGAAAACACTGATTGTTCTTGGCATATTTTCAGGACCTTGGCGTTCTGTCCAAGTGTGTGATTCAATATACGTGAAAGGTTCTTTTGCCCAATAACTTTTAAAAACATAATAGGCATCTTTCGGATTCCCATTTCGGTCGGTTAGGCCTTTTTGATTCATATACGGAATATCATCTTCAGGGCGTAATGGCGTTGCAAAATCCTTAAATGCCCATTGAATATTTCCCACAAACGATGAATCATTCTCGGATATATGCAAATGCCAATCAAATAAATCAACGATATAATTTTCGCTCCAATCACCAATTTGAGCGATGTTTGCTACTTTAGTCTGAACAATCGCTTCTTCCCAGCCTTCAGATTTTATGACATTTTCTCCCGTAACCGGATTTTCGCTGTGACGCCCAACATGACTGTCGCCACCATATTCTGCATGAATAAAATGGTTGTATTCTTTTTTGTAAACATCAATTGCTTTTTGGTAGCTTTTGTAACTTCCAGAATACCAGCCAGACCAGATAGATGGCGAGAAGACATCGACAATATGCGAACCTTCATAATATTTTCTAATTGCCGTTTTTCTTGTTGGATCAAGTTTATGCGCAAGATCATTTAATTCGGTCAAAAAAGCATTCGTTTTCTCGGCATTATCTCCATCAGGAAAATCTGGAAGCCAGTTAATTTCGTTCCCTAATGACCAAAGAATAATGCTTGGATGATTGTAATTTTGATTGATGATTTCCTGAAGCATATTTTTGGTGTTTGTTTTCCAAAGCTCATCTCCAATTCCGCCTCGACACCACGGCAATTCATCCCAAACCAAAATTCCTAATTCATCGCAGGCTTTATATATCTCAGGATCTTGTGGATAATGCGCCAAACGAACAAAATTTGCTCCCATAGCTTTTATCGATTTCATATCTGCCCAATGCATTTCATTTGTCATTGCAGCGCCAACTCCGGCTTGCTCTTCATGGCGATGTGTTCCGCGAAGCAATAAACGTTTTCCATTTAAATAAAACGGACCGTGATCTTTAAATTCAAACCATCTGAAACCTACTTTTTCTGAAACGCTGTCTTTAATCTGATTTTTTTCTGATAAAACGGCTGTCAGCGAATATAAATTAGGGTTGTCTGTATCCCAAAGTTCTGGGTTTTTGATGTTTTCGAAAGTAATTGTCGAAGTTTTGTCTGCAACTGAAATCGTTTTGCTTGCTACTTTTTTTCCTTTCGGATTTTTTAAAGTCACCGTTAACGACAAATCTTTTGAACTTGATACATTTACAATTGAAGAAACAACTTGAACCGAAGCTTTTTTAGCCGAAACTTCAGGAGTTGTGATTTTTAAATTGTCAATATGATTTTTGTATTTTGAAACCAACCAAACATCGCGCGTGATTCCTCCATAAATGTAAAAATCACTTTTTTGAGACGGAATAATTTCAATGTCATAGCTATTGTCAACACGAACAAAAATGTCATTATTTCCTTCTTTGATGAGGTTTGTAATATCGATGGAAAAACCAATATAACCGCCAATATGGCCACCGGCTTCTTTACCATTCACATATACTTTTGTGGTAATATTTGAGCCTTCAAAATATAAAGAATACACTTTGTTTTGATCAATTTGCGGAATTGAAAGTTTTTTTTGATACCAGCTTGCATCGCGTCTGTAGCCTGGGTACAAGTCGGTTGCATCTTCGGCGTTCCAAGTATGTGGCAAGTTTAGCGCAACCCAATTTTGATTTTTTTGGGCTTCGCTGAGGTTTGAAGTGTGGTTTTCTAAATAAAGCCAATCGTTATTAATATTCAGCTTTGCCTGAGCAAAACTGCTGCTCAGACAAATCTGAAAAAAAACAAAAAGCGTAAAAAATTGAAATGTATTATATTGGTTTGGTCGGTTAATCATAAATTATTTTTTTTAGGTTCAAAGGGGCAAAGGCTCATAGGTTCAAAGGCGAAAACCTTTGTCACTTTGTACCTCTGTCTCTTTGCTACTTTCTTCTTAATAATGCCTCAAGGAAATAATAATCGGCGTAAATTATTGGTTCGTCAATTTCATCGTGTTTTGGCCAGTTTCCAGTGCTGTGATCCAAAATAAATGGGCCCTTGATGTTTTCATTTAAAATGTATTTATCAGTTTGAACCGAAGCCATCATTTTATCGGCGAAAGCCAAATAACTTTTGTTTTTTGTGTAGCCATATAATTCATACAATCCAGAAGCCATAACCATTGCGGCAGAAACGTCACGAGGCGAATTTGGAATACTAGGATCTTTAAAATCCCAATACGGAATTCCGTCTTTTGGCAGATTTTTATTGGTCATAAAAAATTTTGCAGTGGCTTTAGCCTGTTTTAAATACGCTGGATCTTTTGTGTAACGATAGCACATGGTAAAACCATAAACCGCCCAAGCTTGACCACGGGCCCAAACCGAATCATCATTATAACCTTGAAGCGTTGTTTTCTTTCTTACATCGCCCGTTTTTTGGTCATAATCGATAACATGATAACAGCTGTTGTCTTCTCTAAATTGATTTTTTAAAGTAGTGTTGGCATGTTTGATGGCGATCTCGCGGTATTTTGGATTTCCGGATAATTTTGAAGCCTCAAAAAGCAATTCGAGATTCATCATATTATCGATAATTACAGGAAAATCCCAAATTTCTTTGTTGAAATCCCAAGAACGGATCGAACCTACTTTTTCGTTAAAACGAGTGCACAAAGTTTCGGCGCCTTTAATAATTACGGCTTCGTATTCTTTCTTGTTTTCGGCTTTTAAAGCTTCGCCATAACTGCAATATACTTTAAAACCTACGTCATGTGAGTTTCTGTTTACGCTTTCTTTTTTGCTGAAGGGCGTCCATTTTTCAGCCTGTTCTTTGTATTGCGGATCGTTTTTTAGTCGGTACAATTGCCAAAGATTTCCTGCAAAAAAACCGCTTGTCCAATCTCTTGACGGAACTTTGTGAATTTCTAAGGTTTTTGTATTCATGCTTCTCGGCATCGACAGCGAATCGACGGGGTAATCGAGCAGCATTTTATAACGCGTTTCCAGAAGTGTATTGGTTGCTGAGGTTGTTTTTTTTGATTGTGCATTAATTCCGGATTTGCATGCTGTTGCCAGCGATGCAAACCCTAGAATTAAAGAAATGAAACTAACTTTATTCATATTACTAATTAATCTTTTTTAAAAAACCAAAATTGCTTGGCTTTAAATTTGGGTTTGGAATCATTTCTGTTTTTTTTATTAAATGTAATTAAACTATCTAAGTTCTTATGCGTCTATGTGTCAAAAACACACATATCAAAAACACATCATTTATGTGATTTTATTTTTTTATTCGTAAACATTCATTTTTGGTTTTAAAGTTAGTGTTAGATAAAATAGAAAATCAAAAGGCTCATTCCTATAATTAGGATGACAAAAAAAAATTGAAGCAATGTCAAGTTTCTTTTTTTAATTTTCATAGGGCAAATGTAGAAGCCGAAAACGATATAGAAATACAAAAAAGGGTATCTAAAAATACAGATACCCTTTTAAAGCCCTTAAAACACAGGATTTTTTTAAATTACGACAGTAGATTTGTAAAATTTGTCTGCGTAATGTGATGGAGTTTCGCCATACTTTTTCTGGAAACATTTGCTGAAATATTTCGGATTATTGAAGCCAACTTTGTAGCTCACTTCTGAAACGGTCAGTTTATTTTGTTCCAATAATTGCGCGGCGCGTTTTAATCGTATTTCATGAATGAACTCGTTTGGTGTGCAATTTGTCCACGCTTTTATTTTTAAAAACAGCATGGTTCGACTCACGCCTAATTCGGAACAGAAATACGGAATATCAAATTGTTCATTCGAAATATTTTCTTCGACAATTTTAAACGCTTTTTTCAAGAGTTCTTCGTCTAAAGAAGAAACCGTAATTTCTGACGGAATAAAACTGTCTTCGGTTGAGAATTTGATTTTTAAACGCTCCTGCGTATTCAATAAGTTTTTAACTCGAAGCTTAAATTCCATCAAATTAAACGGTTTGCTTATGTAATCATCGGCGCCGCTTTCTAATCCTTCGAATTTGTAAACTAATGACGATCTAGATGTCAATAAAATAACAGGAATATGACTTGTTTTGATGTTTTCTTTTATTTTGGCACAAAGTTCTGTACCAACCATTTCTGGCATGATAACATCGCTGATTATCAAATTTGGGGTGTATTTTAGTGCTTTCTCAAAGGCAATTTTTCCATTTTCGGCTTCTATGATGTTGTAGTCTTTTTTGAGTAAATTTTTCATGAATTTTCTCAACACTTTATGATCTTCAACAATCAGGATCGTCTGTTTTTCTTCGTTTACAATTAAATCTTCAATATCTTCATTTTCAATTGTTTCCGATGTTTCTAATTGTGCCTGATATTGCCCGATGTCATCACTGATTTTGAAATCTGGGATAATTTCATTCTCTGAAAGATGTTCGCGACCAAGCGGCAACGCAACTGTAAATACAACGCCGCCCGAAGTTTTGTTGGTAACATCAATTTTTCCTTTATGAAGTTCAACAATATTTTTCACTATCGAAAGCCCAATTCCGGTGCCTTTGTTGTAGTTTTTCTGAACTTGGTTGTGCATCGGAATTTCAAAAAACAAATCAAAAATTTTATGAATATGTTCTTTCGCAATTCCGACACCTGAATCTTCAACGGCGATAAAGAGATTTTCTTGGTCGTGCGTGATTTTGACATTGATTGCACCGCCTTTTGGAGTATATCTAAAAGCGTTCGAAATCAAATTATAAAAAACGCGCTCGAGTTTATATCGGTCAAAATAAACCAGAATTTCTTCATCTGAAGTTTCAAACGTATAATTATAACCGCCGTCTTTCGCATATTCAATAAACGATAAGAAGATTTCTTTGGTGAATTTTACAATATTTCCGTTTGCTGATTCAAGTGTAACTTGATGATTTTCAAGTTTTCTGAAATCCATTAGACGATTAATCAAACTCAACAAATGATTGGCACTTCCTTCAATAACCAAAAGCTTTTTGTACATTTCATTGGTTCCGTTATAATCGGCTAAAATTTGCTGTAACGGACCTAGAATCAAAGTTAATGGTGTTCTGAATTCATGCGAAATATTCGTAAAAAAGTCCAGTTTCAGTTTGTTGTTTTCTTCTATACGTTTGGTTTCTAGATATTCCAGTTCTAATTTTTGTTTCAGTCTGGCTTTCGATTTCATAATCCAGATTAAACCGTATAATCCCAAACCAATTATAATTCCGTACAATAAAAATGCCCAAATACTACGCCAAGGAGCCGGTTTTACAATTACAGTCAAAGTGGTTGGATATTTGTTCCAAACTCCATCATTATTTGCACCCCTAACTTCAAAAACATAAGTCCCCGGATTTTGAATCGCAAAATTGGCTTCGCTGTTTTTGGTTGTTGTCCAGTTATTTTCTAGTCCCGTTAAACGGTAGCTGTATTGATTTTTCTTTGATCGGATGAAATTCGGAATTGCAAAATTGATCGAGAAATTAGCCTTGTCATAATCCAAAGTAATGGTTTTGGTATAACCAATACTTTTTTCTAAAATATCTAAAGAATCATTTGGATTTGTTGTTTTATTCTTGATTTTCAAATCTGTAATCAAAACCTGTGGCGCATATTGATTTTTGGAAATATTTCGGGAATCAAAATAAGTTGCTCCAGAAGGGCTTCCAAAATAAAATTTATTTCCATCAAGTTTTAACGCTGCATTATCATTGAACTCATTATTTGTAATTCCGTCCTTTTGATCATAATTCACAACTGTTTTTGCTGTGGTGCTATATTTTATAATTCCTTGATTGGTAGTAATCCACAAATTTTTATGATCATCTTCTAAAATTGAATGGATCGATGTCACCACCATATTTCCAATTTTCAGGTTGATTCTGTTGAATTTCTTTCCATCAAAATAATGTAGCCCTTTTGCTTTTGTTCCTACCCAGATTTTATTTTGAGAATCTTGAAACAATGTCAAAATATCATCCCCAGAAAATGAAGCATCATCAAAAAAGAAATGTTTTACCGCATATTTGTTCGGTTGAAAATTTTGAAGCCCAATAAGATTTAGTCCGCTTAATGTTCCCACCCAAAGCCTTTTTTGCTTGTCGACTAAAACCGTTCGCACATAATTATTTGTTAGATAATTTGCCTTTGTAGTGTCATTTCTAATAAATTGAAAATCTTTGGAAATTGTATTATAACGAATTAACCCTTTACTGAAAGTTCCCATCCATAATACCCCATTTCCTTCTGTTTTAATGGAATAAACACCAACATCTTTTATTGAATCTTTTAATTGCTGTGAAATTTTGTCGCTTTCAATTCTTTTGGTCAGCGTGTTATAAGCTGAAATTCCTTTGGAGAAAGTTCCCATCCACAACGTATTATTCTCAGCAACACACATCGATTTGATGTCGTTTATAGGCGTTTGTCCGCTTTTATTGGTAAGATAGCTTGTCGTTTCGGTGTTTTTATTGTAGATGGTTATGCCACCACCTTCGCTTCCAAAATAAATATTCTGATTTTTGTCGGCCACAATCGAGCTGACAACATCATAACTCATCGGAATCTTTTTCGAATTTTGATCATAATTAAAGAAATTCACATTCGAAATATCCCACATGTTTACGCCTTTGTAATAACAGCCAATCCAAACAGAACCTTTTCTATCTATAAAAATTGATTTTACTTTTTCGATGCCGCTGTTATGATTATTGCTGCTGTAACTATTGTTATTGTTTATTTTTTGAATACTCTTGTCTTCGCCTAAAATGTAAATTCCGTCATAGGCGCCAATCCAGATCGAGCCTTTTCGGTCAATTGCCAAAGCACGGATTTCACTGTGAATTTCCTTGCGTTTTTCATCAGATAAAAAAGGAACGTAGCTTTTTGCTGCTGAATCAAATTTTAGTAATCCTTTGTTTTTTGTTCCAACCCAAATGTTGCTGAAGCGGTCTTCAGCAATTGCTGATACATTTAGTAAATCGATATTATTTAAGGGATAATTTTTAAACGAAAATTTCTCGTTTTTTCTGCTTGTCAAGACACATAATCCTTTCGTGGTTCCAATATAAATCTGACCTTTTTTAGTTTTAAAAATGCTCATGATATTGTTGCTCGGAATCGTCGTATTGTCTGTAGCCGAATGAATTGCAGACGAAAACTGCCCCGTTTTTTGGTTATAAACAGACAATCCTTTTGAAGTTCCAAACCACATTTCATCTCCAACTTTTTTGATGCACCAAATCGTATTGCTGTTTATGGTGTGATTGGTTTTATCATTTAAATAACGCTTGAAAGTATTGCTTACAGGGTCATAACAATTCAGACCATTGTAAGTTCCAATCCATAATTTCCCTGAATTATCTTCTTCAATAGCCAAGATATCATTGCTGATAGACATTTTATTGGCAACATCATTTCTAAAAACAGTGAATCGGCTACCGTCATATTTATTAAGTCCGTCGCGTGTACCAAACCACATTTGGCCAAATTTATCCTGATGTATGGCAATAACAGAATTCTGCGAAAGTCCGTCAGTGGTTGAGAAATTTTTAAGGCGGTATTTATTTTGGGAAAACAAATTTCCCCAAATAAGAAGTAAAACTAGAAAGACGCTCGTGTATTTCATAGCATTTATTTTTTGGTTAGAGTTGTATATGGTTTCAGAGGTTTTGTCAGATTGATTAATGCCGCTGAATTTTTAAACACATAGAAACATAGGTTTTTCTTTTTTAAAGTTGATTGAAAAAAACTAGTTTTCCACACATAGCTTCCATGCAAAATCTATGATTATTTATGCAAGTGAAACGCCTTTTTTCGCGTATCTAAAAGCTATGTTTCTATGTGTTTAAATTGTTTTTATTTGGCTCAAATTGGCAAAGGTTCAGAGGTTCAAAGCTCAAACAAAGAAACCTTTGCCTCTCTGTACCTTTGAGTCTATTTTCCTATTTTAACCTTTTTTTTAATTGATAATCATATAGCGACGGAATCTTCTCTATCGGCATGTTTAAAAATTCAATATAAGGATCGACGTCGTATTTGATTTCAAATTTTGTATTTCCGTGTACGCCAATGATTCGGGCAAAAGCACCGTCTTTCATTCCGTATAATAACACTGGTTTTGATGCATCGGGATTTTCGACTTGAACATTTAAATTCCAAAAAGTACTGAAAGGTCCGTGGGATGGTTTCCAGTATTCAGCGCCGCCACCTCCAAATAAAGCATAGCTGTTATTTTTGGCTGTTTTTAAATGCACTGTGATATTGTCAAATAAATTTTGATGATTAGCTCCCGAATGTTGATCTAAAACCGGATCTGTAAAAATCTCACAGTTTTGATACACGTTTTTAGTCGAAAAAGTGTTAAAACTCAAAGGATGAACCGACGAATTATATATTTTCAGATTCTTTACCAATACATTATGAACACCGCCTAAAGTCACTGTATAATGTGCCAAATGCGTTCCATCTGTTGTAATATCCTGAATCGTAACATTTGAAACTTCTTCGGCTAAAATACCGCTGTCGGCATTTGTGATTTTTACATCTTCAACCCAACTGTTGAAAAGACGAGTTAAAAATATTCCGTTATTTCCAGGTTCAACGTGATGGGCCACACGCGGAATATCAGGAAAAGTAAAACGAAGATGCTCAATTCCGACTTCGTTCAAATGTTTCCATTCAACTAATTGCGCCTGATAACTTGGCTTTATTGCAATGGTTAAAGGTGTTTTTAAAGTGATTTTAGAGCCAGATATTTTTACGATTTCAACTTGTTGGCGAACAATTGGAAGTTTTGGAAAATTCCAATGATGTGAGCCCGGTTTTACATTGGCACCTTGGTATAAATCTTTTATGATTTCGCCATTTTCACCGTCTTTATTGAATAATTGCAATTCGACAATATCTCCAACTTTTAAGTTTTTAACTTCAGAAACGTTGATGTTAAAATCACCCATTTTTCCAGAACTGACTTTAGCTAAATATGCTGGTTCTGGTTCATATTTATCCAAATACGATTTTACACGTTCACCCGAAACTTGCGTCCAAATGAACCCTCCAGACCAAGCATATTGTGAAAAAGGCAAGTCGATGTTGTTTTCAGATTCGCGTTGTCTTTTGTCAAAAGTGGTTAGGTATTCTCGCAATTCAGCCAAAGATTCAGGATCTTTAAGATACATCATTGGTCTTGGGCAATAAATTTCTGTTCCTTTTTCACCAGAACCCGCACCACGAAGTACAAAATTGCTTCTCTCGATGTAGAGAATATCACTCAGAATAATTCGGCCTTCTGGCAATTGCAGGATCACATTTCCATCAACGGCATTGGCAGCTTTTAAAGCTTTTAAAAGTGCTTTTGAGTCGTCTAGATTATCATTTGCTTTTACACCAAAATCAGTTGCATTGATGATTTTTCCTTGAAATTCAGGAAGCGCGCTTTCGCCAAAATGATAGCCGGCAAAACTAAAATCGGGAAGATAGTTGGTTTTTGAAGTAATGATTTTCGGCAATTCCTGCGCCATTGCAATATTCACAACCAGACTGCAAAAGGTAAATATGGCTGAACGAATCATGGTGGTTTGTGGTTTTTTGGTTAGTTATTTTTTTTTTTTGCCACGAAGGCGCAAAGACGGAAAGATTTTTTTAAGCTTTATGTTTTTAATCACGCAAAGTCGCAAAGTTCTTTTTGTCATTCCGAGGAACGAGGAATCTCCGCAAGTAGCTCGACAAAGATTGTCGATTTAGTTTGCAGAGTTTCTTGTGGAGATTCCTCGTTCCTCGGAATGACAAACTAAACTTTAGATCTGCGTGAAAAAAAAAATTTCGCGTCGTGGCCAAATCCCTTTATAAAGATCTTTTAATCCCTAATTCCAGTCCGCGCAACTCTGCTAAACCTCTTAAACGTCCAATTGCAGAATATCCCGGATTTGTTTTTTTCTTTAAATCATCCAGCATTTGATGACCATGGTCAGGACGCATTGGCAATTTGCTGTTGTTTCTTTTTTCAACTTCTAAAATCGCTTTTACTACTTCATACATATCAACATCACCTTCAAGATGGTTCGCTTCATAGAAACTTCCTTCTTCATCACGCTGCGTGCTTCTTAAGTGAATAAAATTCATTTTATCGCCGTGACGTCGCACCATTCCAGGTAAATCATTGTCAGCGCGAACGCCGTAAGAACCCGTACACATTGTAAATCCGTTTGATTTTGAAGGTGCTGCATTCATTAAATCAACCAAATCTTCTTCTGTGCTTACCACTCTCGGCAAACCTAAAATAGGGTAGGGAGGATCGTCTGGATGAATCGCCATCAAAACGCCTTTACTTTCGGCTACCGGAATAATTTCTTTCAAAAAAGAAAAAAGATTATTTTTTAAAGCTTGTCTGTCAACATGATTATAAGCACTTAAAGTCACCAAGAAATCTTCAACTGTATAAGCTTCTTCAGCACCCGGAAGTCCCGCCAAAATATTTTGCTGTAATTTTACTTTATCCTCAGCAGTCATGGCTTCAAAATAGGCTTTGGCTTTCTGAATTTGCTCTGCCGAATATTCTTTTTCTGCACCTGGTCTTTTCAAAATATACAATTCAAAAGCAGCAAAAGCGTTAATGTCAAAACGAAGCGCTTTTGAACCATCTTCAACCGTATAAGATAAATCGGTTCTTGACCAATCTAAAACAGGCATAAAGTTGTAGCAAATGCATTTAATGCCGCACAAAGCTAAATTTCGAATGCTTTCTTTGTAGTTTTCAATGTATTGAAGATAATTTCCGGTTTTCTTTTTAATGTCTTCATGCACCGGAACACTTTCAACAACCGACCAAGTCAAGCCCGAAGCGCCTTTTTTAGGGTCGCCGTCTTGGTGCTCAATTTCGACTTTTCGTTTAATGATTTCTTCAATGCTCCAAACTTCTCCGTTTGGAATATGGTGTAAAGCGGTTACAATCCCGGTTGCTCCAGTTTGAGCAATATCTTGTAAAGAAACAGGGTCATTTGGTCCGAACCAGCGTAATGTTTGTTCCATTTTATATTATTTATTTCCTGCAAGGTTTTTAAAACCTTGTAGGTATTTTGGTTTGTTGTTTTTTAATCTAAATACTCGTTGCTGCAAAACCGCCGTCAACTTTTAATACCGTTCCAGTTACGAATTTTGACATGTCGCTGCATAAATATAAAAGTGCACCGTCAATATCTTCAGGAGTTCCAAATCTTCCCATAGGAGTTTGGCCAATGATTTTTTCGCCTCTTGGCGTCAATTTTCCGTCTGGAGTCAGTAGTAAAGCACGGTTTTGTTCACCAATGAAAAATCCTGGCGAAATAGCATTTACACGAATTCCCTCGCCATATTTTGTAGCTAGTTCAACCGCCATCCATTGTGTGAAATTATCAATTGCCGCTTTTGAAGCCGAATATCCAACTACTCTCGTTAATGGTCTTTGTGCTGATGCTGATGAAATATTGATAATGTTTCCTGATTTTTGTTTTGCAAAAAGTGCTGCAAATACCTGAGAAGGAAGCATTGTTCCAATGATATTCAAGTCGATTACTTGCTGTAAATCTTCGGTTTTCATGTCGTAAACCGATTGATCTGGCTGAATTGTAGCGCCGGGCATATTTCCGCCGGCTGCATTGATCAGAATATCCAGACGTCCGTATTTCTCAACAATAAAATCTCTTGCTTTTTCTACCTCTTCTTTCTTTAAAACATTGGCTTGAACAGCAAAAGCTTGTCCACCGTTTTCTTCGATAGTTTTTACGGTTTTTTCTGCTTTTTCAAGCGATTGAGAAACGATCCCGACAATCACGCCTTGTTTTGCCAAAACGTTTGCAAAGTTGCTGCCAAGTACGCCGGCACCGCCTGTAATAAGTGCAATTTTTCCTTTTAAATTAAATAGTGAATCCATGTAAATAGTTATTGTTTTCGCAAAGTCTCAATTGCCTCGAGCACTTTTTTTGTTTCAATTTCGATTGTCGCATAATCTGCTTCGTTCATGCGTTTTTTGGTAATGAGTTTGCTGCCCATTCCAACTGCCGATACACCTGCAGAAAACCAGCTTTGTATGCTGGCATGTGTGGTATCAACACCTCCGGTCACCATAAAAGTCAGCTGCGGAAAAACATCTTTAATACTGCTCATAAATTCTGGGCCAAGAATGTTTCCCGGAAATAGTTTTATGAAAGTTACTCCCGAATTTTCTGCCGCTATAATTTCTGTAGGCGTCATGCAGCCAGGAGTATAAAGTGCGTTTTTATCTTTTAGAAAAGCATTAACTTCTGGAACAAAACCGGGACTAATAAAGAAATCTGCGCCTGCCTCATGAAAATCTTTTGCTTGTGATTCGTTTTTAATAGTGCCAATTCCTAAAAGCATTTCTGGCATTTCTGCATTTCTGACTTCCACCATTTTTTTGAAATTCACTAAAGCTTCTGCACCGCGGTTTGTGTATTCAACCGCTCTGATTCCTGCTTTGTATAAAGCACGAAGTACTTCAATACTCACAGTTTCACTAGTATTGAAATACAAAGGAAGCATGCCTTGCTTTGCAATAATTTCTGCTGTGTTTTTAATCGAGTTCATGTCTAGATTTTTACTTTAAAAACCAATTTTTTCAACGATCCTTCGCCAATCATTGCGGCATGGACATCTTCTGGATATAAAATCGCAAATTGTTTTTCCTGCAATTGAAAAAACATATCTGGTTGATCATGAAAAAAACGAACGTCTTTTTCATCGCTGTAATCACCATTTGGGCTCACACATTTTTCTCTCGGTTTCCACGCGTAGGTTTCTGGACCTTGAATCACAATTTGAATGTCAATGTTTTTGTCGTGGCATTCAAAACCTTTAATGCTTTGTTCTTTGGTTGTTCCTTCGCCTGCAATTACGATCAGTTTTAATCCTTTTGCAATTTCCAAAACTCCTTCTTCAAGTTTCGTAACGTCATTCTGACTCACATAATCAAAAGCTGTTTTGAAATTAGGATGCAACCCGAAATATTTTGCTGCATTGTGCAATGAATCTACTATCATTTTATTTGGTTTATTTGAAATGTTTTTTGTTTAATATTTTGTTTAAATAAACTATTGTATTTTATTGGTTTTTAGTTATTTAGTTTTATAATGTCATGTTTTTGACATTAATTGCATTTTCTGTTTCTTTAAATACTTGAAAATGTATGTTTTATAATTTAAAATTATTTAAAGTTTTACTTTTGATAATACATTAAAAAATATTGAATATTAATTATTTGAGTTTATTTTTTATAATTATTTGAAACTAAGGTTTTAAACTATTTTAAAGAATAAAAAAACAACTTAATACTCTTTTGTTTTAATCGTTTGTGTATTTTTGCGTGTACGCACACGGTATTTTACAAATGTATATAAAAAGTTATGTAAAACAACTTATATTTGATGAAAATAATAATATTTTTACGTGGGTAATTAATTTTTTTAACTTAAAAATCAGCGATATCATAACGATCAAAGAAATAGCAGCACTAGCAAATGTCTCGCCTGGAACGGTTGACAGAATCATTCATAACCGCGGACAAGTAGCTCAAGAAAATGTTGATAAGGTAAATGCCATTATTGAAGAATATGGTTACAAACGAAATATTCTCGCAAGTAATTTGGCACTGAATAAAAAGTTTCGCATCGCGGTTTTTTTACCCAAATATGAAAATTTGGAATACTGGAAAAGCCAGATTTCTGGAGTCGAAAAAGCGGCTGCCGAGTTTGCGAAATTTGGTATTGTGCTGGATTATTTTTTCTACGATTTTAATAAAGAATCTTTTCAGAAGCAGATTGAAAAAGTCATCGATTTTGATTGTGACGGACTGCTTTTTGCACCAATTTTTTACGAAGATTCGGTTCGGTTTTTAAAGGAATATGAAAAGAAAAATATTCCGGTTGTGATGATCGATTCAAATATCTCTGAGGAAAATGGACATGCGTATGTGGGTCAAGATGCTTTTCAGAGTGGTTATTTGGCTGGAAGACTAATTAGTTTTGCAGTTAAAAATGAAAGACAGGTTTTGATTTTCAAAATTGCAAGAGAAATCGAAAGCACATCGGTGTATCTGCAGCGAATTGACGGATTCTATTCTTATTTTAAGGATCACGACGAATTGACAAATTTCAAGTTTTCTGAAATTACCATTAAAGATTCCGGTATCGATCAGCTTTGTGTGGAAATGTTTAAAGGTATCAACAGTATTTTTGTACCAAATTCTAGGGCATATATTGTAGCTCGATTTCTAGAAAAAAACAATATAAACGGCATCCGAATTATTGGTTTCGATTTGCTAAACGAAAATATTGAATATTTGAACAAAGGAATAATCGATTTTTTAATCAACCAAAGACCAGAAGAGCAGGGTTATATGGGGATTAATTATTTGTATAAAAAATTAGTGCTTCAGGAAGAGACGGAGCAAACAAATTATATCCCGCTTGAAATTATTTTAAAAGAAAATTATTCTCCTGCGAAAGTAAGGTAAAACACAAAGATTGTCATTTCGACCGAAGGGAGAAATCACACTAGTGAGTCGACAAAGATTGGTGATTTTCTTTGCGGAGTTTCTAGTGTGATTTCTCCCTTCGGTCGAAATGACAAAAATGAGAAGATTACTTCTTCACCTTAACAACAAGCGGATTATTTATTTTCTCTGCAAAAGAAGTCAAATACGTTTCCCATTCTTGTTTGGTTTGAAATGGACTTCCTTTTTTCCATCCAAAACCGGTATAATAAATTGCTTTTTCGTTTTTAACCGAGATATTCCCGTACAAATTGCTTAATTCTTTTTCGTTTGTAACGTGATTATCAAAGCTTGTCAGAGTATTTTTTGGTGCAACTATTCCCATTCCAATTTCAGAATCATCAAGTGGTTCCCAATAACTCAGCCATCCCTTTTTTAAATCAGTTCCAATAGTTCCTTTTTTATCATGAAGCGTTATCCCGACAGCAATAGTTTTAGTTCCAGTAATTGATGTTTCATAACGTGAAAGATAGCTTCCGTAATCCAGACTAATCAATTTTGATTCAGTTATTTTGTTTCCCTTTGCATCCCAGTCTGCATAAGTTAAAATAAAACTCGTTCTGATTGGTCCTGTTGTAATGGTTTTCCAGCTGACAAAATTCTTTGAAAAATAATATTTTCCATCAATATTTACAGCAATTCCGCCAATTCCTCGGCTGTCGCCAACCTGAAAATTGTCTAGACCTTCACCCGTATCTTTATGATAAGTTCCCTTTCCGGTAGTCATTTTATCATACCATTTGTTGATGATTGGATACTCGACTCTTTTTAACCAAGCATCAATTCCGCTCGTCAAGGCACCTCCGGGAACTTTATCTTCGACCATTTTTTGCGCCACTGGTCCATATGCTCTAAAAGCGACCTTGTTGTTTTCCCATGCATAATCATCAATTCTTTCGGGTACAAATCTAGAATAGCAGCTTGCAACTTGCGATGCATTCGGATTAGTTCCAACTAAAACTTCAAATTCCTCTTTTGATTTTGCTTTAATTTTTGGTTGAAACAAAAGGACATCCATATTTCCGTCGCCATCATTATCAACAGTTTGGGTTTCTAAAATTGAATTGTTGTTTTTAATGATATAATTATCAAGTTTTGCCGCTGTTGGCAAACCCAGTATTTTTTTAGTTAATTCGACTGTTTCAAATTCTCTGTCGGTCGCTAAAGTATTGGTGATTGTTATGGTTTTGTTTTGAGAATGTATCGCAAAATTACTTGCTAGAATTACAGTCAGTAAAAGATTTTTTTTCACAATTTATAATTTTAATTGTTGCTCTGTTAAATAAAGTTTGAGGTCATAAAGATACGTTGCAAATCAGAATTGGAGATACATTATTAGGTATAAAAATGTACAAATTTCTGTTAATTTGTTATTGGTTGTGCTTTCAGGATTTATTTTAATTTGTACTTTACAATTCCTGAGACGCCAGTTAAGTCTCTACATTATTAAAAGTTTAAAAATGAATATGGAAGTTAAGTGCATTATTTTCGATTGTGACGGAGTTTTAGTTGATACAGAAAAAATAGGAAATGGAATTTTGCTTGAAATGGCATCAGAATATGGGTTTAAAATGGATATTGAAGATGCTTACCGCGATTTCAACGGGAGGAATTTGAAAGATTGTTTCCGATATATTGAAGAAGCAATACATCAAAAATTACCTGAAAATTTTGAAGAAGAATACCGCCAAAAAAGTTTTGAAGCTTTTAAAACGCAAGTAAAACCAATGGAAGGTGTTGTAGATTTTATCGAAAAATTGAAAATTCCGTATTGTGTGGCTTCAAGTGGTCCGGTCGAAAAAATTAGACTGAATCTTGAAGTGGCTGGTTTACTTGATAAATTTGAAAATAAAATATTCAGTTCGTACCAAATAAACAGTTGGAAACCAGAACCGGAAATATTTTTGCATGCCGCAAAAGAAATGGGTTTTGAGGTAAAAGATTGCATTGTGCTGGAAGACAGCAAAGCAGGAATAAAGGCAGGAATTTCTGGCGGATTTAAAGTGTACGGTTTTGCAAATGGCTACAATAATTCAGATTTGGAAGAAGAGGGTGCGATACTTTTTAGTAGTTATGAAGAACTGAGTAAAATGCTTCAGATTTAGATTTTTTCTTAACCGCAATGTACGCAAAGGTTTACGCAAAGCACGCAAAGATTAAAATATAATGCAACAGATTAAAAAGATTTACACAGATTTTAAAAATCATTTTTAATCCTTTCAATCTGTGGCAAAAAAACTTGCGAACCTTGCGTAAACCTTTGCGCACTTTGCGGTTAAACTCAAAACAAAGCAATAAAAATTATTATTCCGTAACAATACGGTAAAGAGAGTTCAGGTTTTAATGGCTAAAATTGCGCAGTTATTTTAAACGCCTCAAAATCTGCATTTCAACATGAATATTAATTTTTTTTCTAACGGTAAGCTGTGGTTTGCAACATTGTTTTTTATTCTTTCCAATTATACCATTTCGGCACAAAAATTGAAGAATCTCGATGGCCTTCAAGTCGCATTTTTGTCTGATGTTCACTTGCAGGATTTGTTCGGAACATTCTCAGATAACGATTTTAAAGGAGTTTTGAATACCAAAACCGGAAAATATGCGTTAATAAGAACGATGGCCTCGCAGTTGCACTCTACGAGAATTTTCAATGAAAATTATTTTGCCTTCATCGCCGCTCTTGAAGATATTGCAAAACGAAAGATAAAATACGTGGCACTTCCGGGCGATTATACCGATGACGGTCAGCCAATTCACGTGAGTGGATTACAGAGAATTTTAGATCAATACCAAAAAAAATATGGTATTGAGTTTTTTATAACCACCGGAAATCATGATCCGGTTGGACCATTTGCTCAGGAATCGGGTAAAGAAGATTTTTTAGGAGAAGAAGGAAAAAGCCAACCCATTTTTAGCAAAGACGGCATGTATAAGCCAAACATGAATATCGAACAGCCAGTTGTCATAACAGCCGATATTGCTAAAATGGGTTATTTTGGCATCACAGAAGATCTTAAAAACTTCGGATTTTATCCCAACAAAAAATACAAGTTCTGGTCAACTCCTTTCGCCAGTTATACTTCCCAAAATTACGACTTTAAAAAAGCTATCGAAGCTTCTCAATTATCTAAAAGAGTGTATAATGTTGCGCCTGGATTTGAAGTTCCAGATGTGAGTTATGTCGTTGAACCAATTGACGGACTCTGGTTAATGGCTATTGACGGAAATGTTTATATTCCGAAGAAAACAGACGGCGATCCTAAAGATCCTAAAAATTATTCTGAAGCAAGTACAGGTTACAATAATGTACTTTCAAACAAAAAACATCTTATAAAATGGGTTCAGGATATGTCGGCGGAAGCCAAACTTCGCGGTAAAACTTTAGTTGCTTTCAGTCATTTTCCTATGATTGATTTTAATGATGACGCTTCCGCGGAAATTAAAGAATTATTAGGTCCAAATAAATGGCAATTGAACCGAGTTCCTGTTGAAGAAGTGGCGCAGGTTTTTGCCGATGCTGGTTTGAAAATTCATTTTGCTGGACATATGCATATCAATGATACTGGAATACGAACGACTGCAAAAGGCAATACTTTGGTAAATATCCAAACGCCTTCACTTGCCGCTTATATTCCGGCGTATAAAGTATTGACGATTCAGAAAGATAATTTGGTGGATATTCAAACCATTACAATTGATGATGTTCCGAGATTTGATGAGCTTTTTGATTTGTATAAAATGGAATATCAGTTTTTACAAAGTCAAAACACAAAAGATATTTGGAATAAAGATATTTTAGAAACCAAAAATTACCACGATTTTACCGATTTTCATTTAAAGGAATTAGTACGTCTTCGTTTTTTAAAAGACGATTGGCCCTCTGATTTTGCTGCTTTTATTCAAAATGTTTCAGCTCAGGATTTGTTGGTTTTGGCGAATATTAAATCTGATAAAGATTTTGATTTTATTCTGAAAAACAAAGCGCAGTTTCAAAAAGAATGGGAGGAAGCAGAAACGAAATCGGAACAAATGTTGGCACAAAACAATCTTAAAAAAGAAGATTTTACTTGGACAGGAAATGATCTTTTAATTGATTTTTATCGTTTTAGAAGTGCCGATGAATTGGCTTTCGCCGATGTTGGAGAGAAAAGAGCAAGAGAATATAAAATTTTATCGAAAATGGTTTTAGAAAATTCTGATGAAAAACTTTTGCAAAAACAGGTGAAATTATTCTTTACAATTTTAAATAAATTCATGCACGAAGTTCCTGCAGATCATTTTATGGTTGATTTGAAAAGTGGTGAAGTTAAAAGTTTGAAGTGATTCTTTTAACGCAAAGATAAACCCGACAGGTTTTTAAAACCTGTCGGGTTTGTTATTTTGTGTATATTTTTAACGCAAAACGCGCAAAGGTTTTTCACAAAGTTTGCAAAGGTTTTTGTTAGCGTTTATTAATAAACGAAAAGTTCACAAAGCTTTAGAAATACAGCTTTGTGAACTTTGATTTTTATAAAATCTTCTTTAAAAAACTTTGTGCCCTTTGCGAAAAACCTTTGCGCGCTTTGCGTTAAAAAAAAAATCACAGTCACAATCTTGAAAGCTGTGACCGTGATTGAAAAAAAAATTACTGCACATTTACAGGATTTGTTCTCACATAAGTTCCGTCATCATATTTGATTTGGTACGGAGAATCAAAGAAAGTGCTTGGCAAATAATAATCTGTTGAGATGATTTGTGCGCCTGATTTTTTTGCAGCTTCAAAATGCGAATAATCATTTTTGCGGGCTTCCTTCGTATCAGAGTCGGCACGGGTTCTTATTAAGTAGCCTTTTTTAACCAAATCTGTAATTGATGAATCTTCAGAATTATTTCTAAATAACCACGCCGCTTCTGGTTTTCCCGGTTCAGCATTAATAAAAACGGCGCGTCCCTTAAGGGACGGATGATTCAATGCGTACAAATCTCTTTTTACGCCGTTATTATCTAAAAGGAATAAAAATTTTCCTTTTGCTTCTTTCAAAGTCGGCCAATTATTGTTTAAAACCGCTTCTTCAAGTGTTTTATATTTTCCGCGAACCATATCGGGCGTGATTATTTTATTTCCTAAACCTTTACGAAGTTCTTTGTCTAAAGCATCAAAAAGCTCTGGTGTAAATTTCTCTGCTTTTGTGCCCAAGAAACTATCATCGTCTTTTGGCTCTAAAGTGATGAAAACTGGAACATGATCAGGATTTGCGTCTGACCATTTTTTTAATTCCGCAAGACAACTTTGAAGCGTGTAGCAAGATGTTCTAAAATCAATATCAATCATATGAAAAACTTTAAAACCCGGTTTTTTCATTTCTCCATTTGGGTCATAAGCTTCTTGTGATTTTGCAATGTCAAGACCTTTTGGATGCGCAAATTTTCCGCCTTTCGGATCAGCTTGAACATCAATTTCTAAGTTTCGCAAACCTTTATTTAATTGTTCCGTAAGACTTATATGTGTGTATTGAAGCCCTTTCAGCGAACGCGTAGTATCTTTTGCCTGAATCGTATTGTACAAATCAGTTTCGATGGCGTGGCGGTAACTGTTGTGCGAACCGATAACTTGTATCTGGTTGATTTTTAGATTGTCGTTTTGCGCATGACTCCATTGAAAAGCTCCTGCAAATAATAATGTAAACAAAATTTGTTTCATGATTTTGAATGAAATTAGGATTATTGAATTAAGGAGACGCAGCAACAGAGAATTGCTTTTTTTAGAGGTTACTAAAGTAAACGTGGCACTTGATTTTTGTGTTAGCTAAAGTAAAAGAAAACGCAAATGGAATGTCATTTTTGTTTAAAAATAGTAGTATTAATAAAACAATTGTTTTCGAAATTTAATTTAAAGATAACTTTCAGGCAAAAAGTATTGGTATTGTATTTTATTATTTTACACCACCAAATACTACCAAAAACTGCCATGAAGAATCCAGAAATTTTTGAACAAACGTATACCCAATACTGGAAAAAGCTCAGCGCTTTTTCGTATACGATGACTCAGGATAAAGATTTGGCACAGAACATTGTGCAGGATGTTTTTGTCGATTTATGGGAGCGCAAAGACGATTTGAACATCAATGCCATTGAACCGTATTTATTTCGCGCGGTAAAAAATCAGGTTTTTAAACATTACCAAAATAATAGGTTTGATAAAACTATTCTGGAAGATCAGTTTGAGGATTATATTATTGACAATTTTGCGTCGATTGATCCCGAATTAATGGATTTGCTTTATGCCTTATTAGATAAACTTCCGGAGAAAAGGAAAGAAGTTTTATTGATGTATAAATTTCAGGATATGTCGATCGATCAGATTGCAGATGAACTTGGAATTTCGAAACAAACGGTGAAAAACCAAATTTCATCGGCAATAAAACAGTTGCGCGAAGGCTTGAAAGACTTGGCTTGGCTGGCACCTTTTATCATTTTTCATAAAAACTTTTAAGATAACTTTCTGTTGATGTTTTCATAATATTTCCGGATAGTACGATTTCAAGATTCTGGTACTTACTTGTAATAAAAGGCCTTTTTAAATTGAATAGGTTTTTTAAACACATAGAAACATAGTTTTCTTTTGAGATAAAGAGATTAAAAAAAACTAGTTTTTACACATAGCAAAACGCTATGATTATTAATGCAAGTGAAACGACTTTAATAAGTAGGTAAAACTATGTTTCTATGTGTTGAAATAATTACACAAAGTAACATGATAAAAAGAATCAAACATAGTTTAGAACATTTAATTGATAAAAGTTCAAGAAATAAAACTTCAATTGCAGAGGAAAATCTGCTAAATGATTTTGCTTTTACTCAATATCAAAAATCGAAATGGGACGACCTTTCGATGGGAAATTCTGAAGAAGTTTCTCAAGATATCTATGATAATATTCAGCTTCGAATAGGAAAAAAGAAAACTTTTACTCCTTATTTAAAATATATAGCTGCTGCCAGTATTCTTATTCTTGCCGGTTTAGGCTTTTTGTTTAAACCAGAAATTGCTGTCGAAAAGCAATTATCGTTTAAAACGTCATCGATTCCCAAATCTATCCAATTAAGTGACGGCTCGAAAATTTATCTGGCAGCTAATTCATTATTTCAATATCCTGAAAAATTCGAGGGAGAGGAAAGAAAAGTTTCTCTGTTGAAAGGAAATGCATTTTTTGAAATCGCCAAGGACAAAAAACATCCTTTTATCATCACTTCTAGAGAAATTAAAACCAGAGTAGTAGGAACATCATTTCACATTCAGTTGTCAAAATCTAAGTGTGAAGTGATTGTTGTTACCGGAAAAGTCAACGTGAGTTCGAAAGGGCAGAGCGTTGACTTAGTTCCGAATGACGAAGCTTTATTCGAATCAAATAAATTGACTAAACAATTGGCAGATAAATCGTTTTTGGTGAATTGGTACACGACCGATATTACGCTGAACCAAACGACTCTTAAACAAGTTATTGCCATTTTACAATATAAATACGGCGTTTCATTTCAATATGATAATGAGCGCGTATTAGCAGCACCGTTAACGGTATTCATCAAGAAAGACGCAACATTAGAGAATGTTTTAGAGCAAATAAATTATATCACAAACGTAAAATTCAAAGTTTATGGCGAAATAGTAAAAGTGGATTAAAACAAAAAAGCAGTTGCTGAGAACAACTGCCTTTGAATAAATTAAGTATCGTAAAAAACCAATAACTTAAATCATGTATTTTAAAACTTCTTATTTAAATCTAAAGAGTCTTTTCTTTTTAGTTCTGGCTTTACTGACCTTACAGGCAGGTTACAGTAAAACAGCTTTAGTAAAAAAATCAAAATTAGAAAATAAAATAGAAAAAGCAACTCTTGTTTCTATATTTTCAAAATTAAGTCAACAAACCGATTATAAATTCAGCTACGGACAGGCTGTAATTGCTGATAATACAACGTATACAGTAAATTTTGGAGGAGAATCAATTTCGTCAATTTTGAATGATCTTTCAAAAAAAGCAAATTTCAATTACAACATCAACGGAAAATTAGTTTTGATTCAGAAAACAGCTGCGCCAAAAACGGCAACAACTAAAGCTGCAGATCGAGTTAAAGTAAAAGGAAAAGTAATTGATGAAAATAAATTGCCAATTCCTGGAGCAACAATTACAGAAACAAGTTCATCAAACAGTGCAGTTTCTAATTTTGATGGTGAATTTGAAATTACTGTTGGAGAAGGAAAAACAATTGAAGTATCTTATTTAGGTTATAAAACTAAAGTTGTTGCTGTACAAAAAGGTTTTATGACAATTCAGCTAGAGCCAAATACGTCTGAATTAAGTGAAGTTTTAGTTGTTGGTTATGGAAAACAATCTAAAAAAGATGTTACAGGAGCCGTTACACAGCTTGAAGCAGCAAATTTTAAGCAAGGTGTAAATATTTCTGTAGATAATTTAATGCAAGGGAAAATCGCCGGAGTTCGTGTTGTTAATACAAGCGGTGAGCCTGGAGCGGGTGTAAACGTGACCATTAGAGGTGTTGGGTCCATTAGAAGCGGAAGTACGCCTTTGTTTGTAGTTGATGGCGTGCCTTTGTCAAATGATGATGTGAGCCCTTCAGGAAGTAATGTTGGTTTCGGAAATTCATCTGCAAAAAATCCTTTGAACTTTTTGAATACAAGTGATATTGAATCGATTACCGTTTTGAAAGATGCTTCGGCTGCGGCAATTTATGGTGCGAGAGGATCAAACGGAGTTGTTTTGGTTACAACTAAAAAAGGCTCAAAAGGAGAGGGAACTTTAACTTTTGATTCGTACACAGGATTTTCTACTGTCGCTCATAAATTAGACGTTTTAAATGCTGATCAATATAGAAAAGCTATTAAAGATCCAGCTTTTGATCACGGCGGAAATACAGATTGGCAGGATGTAATTTACAGAACGGCAATTACTACAAATAACTCTCTTGCGTTTTCAAAACAAACAGAATCAGGTAACTATTATGCTTCGATTGCGCAAATGAATCAGGAAGGGATTATTAAAACAAGTAATTTCAAACGTATGTCGGGTAGAATTAATGCTGCTGAATCGTTTTTGGACAACAAACGTTTGAAAGTAAAAATGAACCTGACGGCAAGTGAAACTAAAGATGACGGAGTTCCTACAAGTGACGACGGAGGTTCTAACGGTCAGCTTATTGTGCATACTTTGATGGCAAACCCAACAAGACCAGTTTTTGATTCAAAAGGAAATTACACAAACTTTAATATGAATGCGCATTATAATCCAGCTTATTTATTGAGCATTTATGATGATGTGACGCGTACACTGAGAGTTTTAGGAAATTTAGAAGCTTCATTGCGAATTGTTGACGGACTGGAATATAAAATAAACATTGGTTTTGATCGTTCTGCAGCAGAAAGAAACACGACAATTTATCCAAACTTAACCGATTTGAATCCGAAAGGGAAATATGTTCAGAATAATTTAGATTCTAGAAACTCTCTAGTTGAACATTATTTGACGTATAATTTGAATTTGGATAAACATAAATTAGAAGCTTTAGGCGGATTTTCATACCAAAAATTTGAAAGATCGGGAACAAGTTTCAGCATTGACGGAATTACAAATCAAGGAGTTGGTGTTCCGCCGGCAATCAATCCTGGTTTTGCAGGAACACAGTCTGGAGTTTCTGGATATGCGCAGGAAAATGAGCTTCAATCTTATTTTGGAAGGGTAAATTACACTTTCAATAACAAATATCTTTTGACAGCTTCGATGAGAGCAGACGGTTCGACTCGTTTTGGAAAAAACAACAAATACGGTTATTTCCCATCAGCAGCTTTGGGATGGAATATCTCTAAAGAAAAATTCTTAGAAAATGTAACTGCAGTTGACAATTTAAAATTAAGAGCAAGCTGGGGACAAACAGGAAATCAGGAAGTTGAGAACAAAATTACACAAGCAAGTTATTCACTTTCTGGTGCTGACGGATATTACTTGTACAACGATTTGAACTTAGTAAACGGAGTTTCGGTAAACAGAACGCCAAATCCTGACTTGAAATGGGAGGTTGTAACGCAATATAATTTAGGTTTAGATTTCAATTTATGGAAAGATAAATTGTACGGAACTTTTGATTATTTCAACAAAACTACAACCGATGCGATTTTGAATGTTCCCTCTCAAGCTTTGAGTCCGACACCTACAATTTGGACAAATATCGACGGAAAAATCATCAATAAAGGTTTTGAATTCATGCTAGGTTCAAAATTGATCGACAAAAAAGATTTTTCTTGGAATATTGATATGAACGGTGCAACGCTGAATAATAAAATTGAAGATTTGCCAGTATCAGAAATTTTGACTGGAACAATTTCAGGACCTGGACAATCTGGAGTTAATGCCAATATTTACAAAAGCGGTTATGCTGCGGGATCTTTCTATTTATTGCAGCACATTGGTTTTGATGCAAATGGAGGTAATATTTTTAAAGATCAAAATGGAGACGGTAAAATTGACAACAGCGACAGAATTATTATTGAAGGCGCGCTTCCAACTTTTTACTACGGATTTAATAGTGATATGAGATACAAAAACTTTACGTTCTCTTTCTCTATTATTGGACAAACAGGTGGTTATTTATTGAATAATACAGGATTGAACGCTTTAAACATCAATAACTTGGCTTCTGATAGAAACGTAGCAACAGGTTATTATGAATCAGGAGCAAATCCAACAAATTCACCAATTTTATCGACACTTTTCTTAGAGAAATCTGATTTTATCCGATTAAATACAGCTCGTATCGGTTACAATTTTGACCTAAAAGGAATCAATTGGTTAAACGGATTGACATTGTATGTAACGGGACAAAACTTGCTTACAATCACAAATTATTCAGGTTATGATCCATTAATCAACAGTCCAAAATCAAACGGAGGAAATCAGTCAATTGGTATCGATTATGCGGCTTACCCAACTTCTAGAACGTTCAGTTTTGGAGCAACTTTAAAATTATAATATTATGAAAACAAATACATTTTTTAGTATAAAATTAATCGCATTCTTCACGTTTATATGGCTTTTTGCTAGCTGTACAAATCTTGACGAAGTTGTTTTAGACGAGGTTTTGGGAGACAATGCATCAAATCCTGCCGGAGCACTTGCGGCAGCTTATGATCGTTTAGGAGACGGAACTTTTACAGATCACGGATGCATGTTTTCGTTGCAGGAATACACAACTGACGAAGCTATTTTGCCAACGCGAGGAAGTGACTGGGGAGACGGTGGAAAATGGAGAGATATGCATGAGTTTACATGGAAATCTGACAACGCTGTTGTGGGTGATAACTGGAATAAATTAACAAACGGAATTACGCGTTCGTTGACTGCAATCCAATCTATTGAAGAAAGTTCTATTCCGGAGAAAAAATTGTTTTTGGCTGAAGCTAAAGGGCTTTTAGACTATTATTTATACACGACTTTAGATGTATTTGGACAAGCGCCTTACAGAGATCCAATGAATCCAAATGCGCCTTTACAGATTTTAAAAGCGGATACTCAAATTGATAAATTAATTACTGATGTTGAATCATTAATTCCAGATTTGGCTAGTATGGGAGAACAACAAACGCATCACGGACGTTTTACTAAGGAAGCAGCTTATGGTTTCTTGGCAACAATGTATTTGAATCGTGCTGTTTTTAAAGATCGTTTTAATGCAGCTTCAAATTTTAATTTCAGTGAAGCTGCGGTTTCTGGTGGCGGAACTGATATGGATCGTGTAATTTATTATACTTCGTTATTGATCAATTCTGGTAAATATTCTTTGGAAAGTGATTATTTCAAAAACTTCGCAAGAGATAATGATAATGGAAAAGAGCTGATTTTTGCGATTTCTCAAAAGATAGATTACATCCGCAACGGTTCAAACAGTTTTGCTTATGTGTGTATGGAGCGTAACCAGAGAACTTCTGCAGCAAACAGAGGAACGAACGCTGCGTGTACAACGCCAGAATTCTTCGCAACTTGGGACGGAAATCATGATGACCCGAGATTTCAGCAGAAATACCAATATTCTGACGGAACTTGGTTTAAAAATGACGGTACTGATGTAAGTGTTCCAGCAACAGATATTGTTCCGAAAAGTGCTAATTTACCTTGGTTTCATTTTAATAGAGGAATCGAATTTGGACCTCAATACGGACCTATTTTATTGTCTTCAGGTTCTTTGGAAATGATTAATGGCCGTATTAAAGTTTCTCCATTATATATGGAAAAAAGTACTACAACTAGAATGGATTTCACTCCGTCATTAACTTTTAAAAATCCTGCTCAGGCTGTTTTTGCTCAAAACGAAATCAATCAAGGTGCTCGTATTTTTAAATATGAATTTGATCCAGAAGGAGGAAATGGAAACAGTAATGTTGATATTCCGTTATATCGTTTAGGCGGAATTTATACAATGAGAGCTGAAGCTTATTTCAGAAAAGGAAGTGTAGGACTAGCAATGGATGATTTAAACAAATTACGTACAAGCAGAAAGAGAGAGGCTTTGTTTGGAAGTGTCCCAGGAAAAGCACTTACTTCACTTGATGCCACGCAATTGTACAACGAAATAGGTTTCGAATTGTATTGGGAATTATACAGAAGACCACAAATGATTCGTTTCGGGAAATTTGATTTGCCGGGAACTGCAAAATCGGCTTCACAACCGTTTAGAAGAGTATTTCCAATTCCGCAATCAACAATTGATGTTACGAAACAATTCACGCAAAATCAAGGTTATAACTAAGTTGTGTTAGTTTATTTTTATTTATTTTTTTAGAAAAGCCTGTCTTGAAAGAGACGGGCTTTTGTTTTTGTTTCAAGTTTTTTAGTTTCAAGTTTCAGGTTTGCCATACGTTGTAGTTTAACCGCAAAGGTCGCAAGGTTTTTTGCACAGATTGTGTTTACAAACGCAAAGAACGCAAAGCTTTGCGAACTTTGCGTTTATTGTAGACAAACAGAGATAAAAAACCTTGCGACCTTTGCGGTTAAATTCAGCCCAAACTAAGCCGCATTTCAACCTGAAACAAAATTTAAAGATTAAAAAAACTTTGTTCGTATAAATCCCAAAGACTGTTGCCGGCGACAGCTTCTTTCATTTGTGCCATGATAATATTATCGCCGTCGCAGCGCATATTGATCATTCCGTATTTGATTTTGGTACTTCCTTCGGCGGTTGAGCGCGCGAGTTCTGTGGAGAAAACCAAAGGCCTTTTTGATTTTGTATATTTTCCAGCACAACCAATGGCATCGGCTCTTGGATGCGAATAGGTTTCATTATCGCCCGAAGAAATTACAGTTGCATACGGATTTACCTTTGCCATAAAATCCGTCGTAAATTCTGATGCGCCGTGATGACATGCTTTTGCAACATCAACCTCAAACGGATTTCCGGTGCTGTAATGTTCCAATAAATGATCTTCGGCAGGAATATTCAAATCACCTCCATATAAAAAAGAACGGTTTCCGTAGGTAATTTTCAAAACAATACTATGTCCGTTTATAGTGTGCGCTTCGTCATCAAAATATTTATAAACGGTTTTATTGTCTATTTTTGAAGTTACTGGTCCTAAAACTTGAATAGAGAAATTCTTGTTATTAATAAGCTTTGACGGAATTACACTGTTGTGATCCAAACGCTCAAAATTAGCAAGTCGTCCTTGACTTGTAGCTGTATTAATAGCATTTAAAAATTTTTCCTGTAAATCCAGCATCCCGCCTTTTGCTTGCAACGCATTATATTCGGCAATGGTATTGAAAGAAGTTTCGAGATAATAGGTTGTGCCGTGTTTCGACTTTTTGCCCAATTCGGTATTGTATTCCGTTTTTGGGAAATTGGCTTTTTCATTATTGAATTTCGCAATTCCGTTATGGTAAATGGTTCCAATAGTGTAATGATTGTCATTAATAATATCAATTAATCCCTGATAATGATCTTTATCAAAATGACTGATGAAAATATAATCCAGATGTACTTTTGTGTTTTTGTCAAAATAATATTTGTACTGCCATTTGCTCAAGTAATGACTTAAATTATCATTTGGGCCTCCGTCAATAATTATTTTGAGTCCGTTTTCGTCATTTCCAACTTCAATTAAAGCACCATCGCCCTGACCAACATCTACATAAAAACATTTGAAAGCAGGCGAAAGCCCAATACATGTTTTGTCAATCCAGCTTTCTTTTCCAAAAGCGAAAATCTTTTGCCAGTTTGTAGTTTCTTCAGGTAAAATTTTCACAAATGAGCCCATCAGGATGGTATTGTTTTTTCCTTTAGGCTTTCCGTCGGTGCCAATACTTTTATAAACATCGGCATAAAGACTGACTACTACTTTATAAATATCTGCCATAGTGTTATAATTTGATTAAGATTTAAAGACTTAAGCGTATTTTATGATTATTAGTGTTTTTTTATGTAGATTTACATGTAAATATATGTAAATCAGATAGATAAAAATTTATTTTTGATTTTTTTTTCGCTGCGTTAATTCATTTTTGTAGTAGTTTTTGGTTTCAAATTATAATTTGAAACCATTATAACCCCATATTTTAAGGGTCGCCGTTATCAATTTGGATAATTTTGATCTAAATCAATAAAACGGTTTATACTGTTGATAAATAAGAAGATACTCTTGACAAGGAGAGATAGTGCAGGACTTTTTATTTTATCTGAAAGCTATTAGTTAAGAAACCAAATTACAAACAAATTAAAAGAATCAAATTATGAAAAAGTATCACTTATTATTCGTTGTTTTTTTATTTTCTCTGACTATGTCAGCGCAAAGTCATGGCTCATTTTTACTTAATTTGTATGGAGGTTATACCTTTTCAGACAAAGTAGATTTTGATTCCTCTTACGCACGTGTAGAAGATGGATTTGAGTATGGAGCAGGTTTGGAATATTTTATAATGGATAACGCTTCCATCGAATTAAAATATAACAGACTTGACACGAGAATGCCTTTATACACAAAAGTACCACTGCCTAATTATGGTATTCCGGCGGGAGGTCAAGTAAATGCAGGAGATGATAAAGGGGCTATAAATTATGTATTAGTAGATTATACGTATTATTTTGGACCAAGTTCTCAAAAAGCGCTGCCTTATTTAGGAGCAGGTGCGGGGATTGCGATTCTTGAATCACCAAAGAGTGGAAGCGGTACTTATTTTGGATGGGAAATTAAAGCCGGTGTTAAAGTAAAAACCGATTCGGCTTTCTCAGTTAATATTAATGCTTATTTGCAATCAATGTCGGCAGCAGTTGGATATGACTACTACTGGGATTACTACTGGGGACCTATTGCTGTAACTGATTATGCCTCTACTTTTCAATTTGGTCTAGGAGCTGTTTTAAGTTATGATTTTAAAAAATAAATCGCTGTAAAGCATCTTCACCCTTAAAAATCAGATCATGAAAAAAGTAATTTTATTAGCGCTTATTGTTTTTTCTGTAAATTCATTTGCTCAATCGAGCTTAAAAGAAGATGTAGAAGTTATTCAGTCTATTTATGGTAAATCCAAAGCAGATTTGGTACGCCAATACATGAATTTATCAGAACCTCAGGCGACAGAGTTTCAAAAAATCTACGATGAATATGAGACTTCGCGAAAAGCACTAGGACAGCAAAAAGTGCAGATAATAAATGATTACGGAAATAACTATGCTACACTTGATGATGCAAAAGCCGCATCATTGACCGAAGCAAGTTTAAAAAATGTCAACGATTATGACAAACTGCTGAGCAAAACATACAGCAAAGTCAAAAAAGCAATTGGCGGACGAAATGCAGCAAAATTTGTTCAGCTTGAGCAATATCTGCAAGTAACGATAAGAGGCGAAATTCAAAATTCAATTCCTTTTATTGATGAAATTGATAAAACAAAAGTCAGTAGCAAAATATAAAAAGTAAAAGCGATAATGCGAAAACGTATTATCGCTTTCTTGTCTTTGTCAGTTTCAATTAATTTATTTTTAGGGAAGTACATTGTTATTTTGTAAAAATAGAAGAAGAAGCTATAATACTTAAACGGTATTCGAGAAGTATTTTTGATTGGAGTTTTATGCATTATAATCTCATCAGTAAATAACATTCAAAATTAATACTATCATGATACATCAGATTGACACAACAGATAATGTAGTTGCATTTAGAGCATTGGCAGAAGTAACAAAAGATGATTTTTTAAAAGTGGTTGCGCCAGCCGTTGAGCACTTGGCAAACCAAATCCACGAAATCAATTTTTTGCTGGTTATCGATACAGATATCGAAAACTTTACTGCAGGCGCATGGCTTGAAGATGCGCTTCTTGGATTAAAACATTTAGGAAAATGGAATCGCGCTGCGATAATTACGGATTCTGAAGATATTATTTCATTCACAAACGGATTCAGCTTCGTAGTTCCAGGAGAATTCCACGGATTCAAAAAAGAAAACTTCAACAAAGCCCTGAATTGGGTCGAAGGGAATATTAATCTTTCTTGATTATTGTTTTAGGATTAAAATTTAAAGTTTCAGGTTTAAAGTTTCAAGTTTCAAGTTTGAAATAGCTGGGAATTTAACCGCAAAGTTCGCAAAGTTTTTTGGTTCAGATTGTGTTTTCAAACGCAAAAGAACGCAAAAGCTTTGCGAACTTTGCGTTAAAAGATCAGCTTCAAGTCTAAGTAGCGTTGTGAATTTAACCGCAAAGTTCGCAAAGTTTTTTTGTCAAGTTTTTATGTCTATAAACACAAAGTTCGCAAAGCTTTGCGTCCTTATAGTTTATGTAAACATAACGGGAGCAAAAAACCTTAGCGAACTTTGCGTTAAAAATTACCAAGTCCCGGTTCAACCTGAAACCTGAAACTTGAAACAAAAAAAACTTTTCTAGTGGTTATATTCAATCCCGCTGCTTTCTGTTTCTTCTTTTTTTTCTTTATATATTTTTGAGATTTTTTTGTAGCATGCTGAGGTTAATAAAGGCAAAGCTATACTTCCAAGAAGCGCTGCCGATTTGTTATGCCCAGTTTTTTTCAAAACCGCACCAACCAATAAGGCACTCAGTCCTGCACAAGCTAAATTTTTAACTGATAATTTTGATGGTGGATTTGGCGTTATTCCGTGTAATAAAGGATCTATAAAATTCAAATTTTCCATAATTCTAATAATTTATTTGTTTAAACGTGTTTGTATCTAATTTGATAATTTTTCATTTTCGGTATCAATCTCGATTTTCTCAATTTCTGCTTTTTCTTTTTTAATGGCCTGTCTCAGCAAAGCAAAAAGGCTCATGTAAATATTTGCCATAAAAACCAGCGAGAATCCTGCCAAAAAATAGCCTCTCCAGTCATTTAACAAAAGTTTATAATCACAGAGCACCAAAAATGCAATTGTGACATAGTGGCTGAAACAATATTCGCAGGTAAAGAGATAAAAAACTTTTCGTGACATAATTGTCCTGTCAAATTTTGAATGCTTGATACACCATTCTCGAGGTTCTCGAAAAATTTCTTCGTGCGTAACTGTCCAGCTGATGCACGCAATAGGAACAGCTAGAACAAAAAGCCAGATAATTTGTGTCGTCAAATCCATGAAAAGGAAAATTGATTATTCTCTAGGATGATTTTCAGGAAAATGTTCAGCGTCAAAATCATCTAAATCTTTTGTATCATCATCATCGAGATCGCCATCTTTTTCCAAATCTAAATCGGGATCATAATCTTCGTCAAAATCGTTTTTTCGTTCGTCGTTCGTAATGGCATCATCTTCGTTTACAATGCGTTCCTGATTCGGAATATTTTCAAGTCGTAAACTAGTGTCTTCAAAATCCGCGACAAAATGCTGCGAATCGCCAATAAATTCTTCCTGATATTGGTACGGATTTTCTTCTCTCGCATAATTGTCGGGATCAACTGGTGTATTTTGATCGAGATAATCAGGATCGCTTTCGCCAAATTCATAGTTGTCCTCTGCTTTTAAATCTTGTTTGTATTGGTCTTCTACAGAAGTACCATCAACAAGTATATTTTGTTCGATATAATCAGGATCGTTCTGATGATAATCAAAGTTGTGGTCTGTTTTCATAACATTTCTCTTTTAAGTTATTCGGTTAAAAGTTTGTGTTTTACAAATTTACCTAGCAAACCAGTGGAAAGTCTTACATGAAATGAATTTATCGTTGCATAATTAACAGATACAGAAAATTAGAGGCAAACAGAATTGTTTTTTCCCTTAAATAATCAGAGAAAAAATAAAAGTAGAAGTAATAAAGTAATTTGGAAAACTAGAATTGCTTTTGTTGCATTTCTAATTCTGAAATAATCAATCCTTTCATTGTAGTATTGACGTAATCTTTTACCTCGGCATAAGAAAGATTGTATTTTCGTGGAATATCCTGCAAATGAATCGGAAAAGCGTTTAAAATATTGTCGTAATACAGATCCAATTGATTTTCGTTTGGCATTTCAAACTTAAGCTTGATTTGAAATCTTCTCAGCAAAGCGGTATCAATACTATTAAAAAAATTAGTAGCAGAAATCAAAAGGCAATTCGTTGGAAAATAATCGATTAATTGAATAATAGTATTGACAAGACGCTTCATTTCGGCAACATCTTTATCGTCATTTTCACGGCTTTTGGCAATTTGGTCAAACTCATCTAAGAATAAAACAGCATTTTCACGCGAAGCTTTATCAAATAAAGCTTTAACATTTTTAGAAGTTTCGCCAATTCGGGCATTTATAATCGTGCTGAGGTTTACAATGATAATTTCTTTATTCAGAGCTGTTGCAATTGCTTTTGCAGTAGTTGTTTTACCGCAGCCAGAATGACCATGAAGCAATATTTTATTATCTATAGGAAGATTGTATTTTTTTAATTCCTCAAAATATTTGTGCTCTTTGATAACTTGTTGCAAAACAGCTTTATTCTCTTCGCTGAAAAACAAGTTTTCGATAGCAACTTTTTCGGTGTCATTTATGGTAAGCTCGTGCAAATTCATCTGAAAAATAATTTAGCGCAAAATTAAAGCTTATTCTTCAATATTTTGCACCAAATTTCTTTCCGATAAATTGACTCAGAGATTTATAAAATTATTTTTTCCTAAGCTTTAGTTTGAAAAAATCAATAGTTCGTGTCCACGATAACGTTGCGGCAGCTTCATCATAGCGAGGCGTTGTATTGTTATGAAAACCATGATTGACTCCGGCATAAAAATAAGCAGTATGTTCTACTTTATTTTTTGTAAGCACTTCTTCAAAAGCGGGCCATCCGTCATTTACACGCGTATCGAGTCCGGCATAATGCAGCATTAACGGAGTAACGATTTGTTCAGCTTCTTCCTTAGTTGGCTGTCCTCCATAATAAGGAACTGCTGCTGATAGAGTTGGTATTTTTACTGCCATCATATTGGCAATCCATCCTCCAAAACAAAATCCGACAACGCCAATATAACCATTGCAGTCTTTATGTGATTTTAAATAGTCATAAGCGGCAATAAAATCTTCGAGCATTTCCTCGCGAGTACGTTTTTTTTGAAGTTCTCGTCCCGCATCATCATTTCCTGGATAACCTCCTAATGGCGAAAGTGCGTCTGGAGCAAGTGTGATGAATCCTTCAAGAGCAGCTCTTCTTCCAACATCTTCAATATAAGGGTTTAAGCCTCGGTTTTCATGTACGACAATTATTCCCGGAAGTTTCTTTTTAGCATCGGCAGGTTGTGACAGAAGACCTTTGATGCTTCCGCCACCT
Organism: Flavobacterium daemonense; assembly: GCF_007341385.1. Taxonomy (GTDB): domain Bacteria; phylum Bacteroidota; class Bacteroidia; order Flavobacteriales; family Flavobacteriaceae; genus Flavobacterium; species Flavobacterium daemonense. Next base: position 12,107 of record NZ_VJYD01000018.1, on the reverse strand, counting down.
TTTGGAGAATCATAATTTATATAGCCTGATTTCAAACGAGGATCTGTTGGCTGAACCAAAATACTGTCAACATAATTAGGTGTCATAAAACTTAAAAGCGATGGAAGTGTCAGTGTTCCAACTGCAAAAATGGATAGTTTTTCAATAAATATCCGACGGTCAATTTTATTGTGTGCATAATCGTCATACAAATCAAATACTTCCTGACTTATATCTTCCTTGGTTATTTTTTTCATAGCTTTTAATTTTAATCTAATTTAAAAAATAAAACAATTCCTTTTAAATGTTTTTAAAATACAATACACATTTTCAACGTTATAAAAGATAATTCTATAAGTTCTGACAGAAATTATATAACTCAAAATATTTTCTATTTAAGAACTTTGACAACCTTAACCCAAACTGTTTTTTAATTTTAAATAATCAAATAAGATGAAAAATATAACCTGCTTTTTCGCATTTTTCACAGTAGTTTTAATGTCATGCGGTTGTTCGAATGATAAAGATTCTCCTGCAGATCCGGGCACAGTTACGGATCCTGTGGAAACAAATGCTCCAAATAGCGCTTACAAGCCTGCTTTCGAAGGACAGACCCGAATTAGTGGCATTAAAACAAATACGGCTTTTGCAAGTGCTGTAATTACAAGTTCTTTAGCAAGTCCGTGGGGCGTAAAAATGCTTCCTGACGGCCGACTTTTAATTACTGAAAAAGCCGGACAAATGCGTATTGTTACTACGGCCGGAGTTGTCAGCAGTCCAATTACTGGAATTCCAGCTGTTAATCCATCTGGCCAGGGCGGTTTGCTTGGCTTGTGCCTTGATCCTGAATTTGCATCAAATAAAATGATTTATTGGGTATTTTCTGAAGCGACAACAGGCGGAAATAATACGGCTGTAGCCAAAGGAAAACTTTCTGCCGATGAAAAAACAATTGAAGGCGCAACGGTGATTTATCGTGCGAAACCTGCAAATCCAAGCGATCTGCATTACGGAGGCCGAATCCTTTTTGACAAAACAGGGAATCTTGTTGTAAGTACGGGAGAGCGTTCGGTTCTAGAAACCCGACCATTGGCACAATCTGTTTCTTCTGGTCTTGGAAAAGTGGTAAGATTGACAAAAGAAGGTCAGCCTGCAGCCGGGAATCCTGTTTTTACAGGAAGTGGCGCTTTGGCAGAATTATATACAATTGGACATAGAAATCCGCAAGGACTAGCAATGCATCCTGTGACTGGTGAGGTTTGGGAAAGTGAGCATGGTCCAAGAGGTGGAGACGAAATAAACCGATTAAAAGAAGGCGCAAACTTTGGCTGGCCAACTATTACATACGGAATTGAATATAGCGGTGAAAAAGTTGGTGCTGGAATTCAGCAACAAACCGGAATGGAACAGCCTGTTTATTATTGGGATCCTGTGGTTTCTCCAAGCGGAATGACTTTTTATGCTGGTAATCGCGTTCCAGAATGGGAAAATAATCTATTTATTGGGGCTTTGACCGGTATGCACATTGTGCGACTTGCAATTGAAAATAATAAAGTTGTTGGAGAAGAAAGACTTCTTGCTTCTGAAAATCAACGTTTCAGAGATATTACGCAAGGCAATGACGGTGCACTTTATGCCGTTACAGATCAAGGCCGACTCTATAAAATTGACAAGAAATAAAATACTAAAAACGCCACCGAAAATAAAAATTCAGTGGCGTTTTTTTTTTTCGTTAAAACAAAATTTAAATAGTCAGTTTAATTATTTCTTCTTTTCACTTCGTTTGTGTCGGGAATTTTTTATTAAACACATAGAGACATAGATTTTATTTGTTTAAAAAAAGAAGCCAAAAGGAAACCAAAAGGAAACATGTTTCTTCACATAGCTAACCATGTTTGTTTTAAAATAAATGAAATGCCTTTTTTAAGCATCCTAATCTATCTTTCTATGTGTTAGAATTAATTACGTTCAACGGAGTAAAGTTTAGTATTGTTTTATAAATTTACATCACACAGAAAGTTTTATTTATCCAAGTTTTTACAATTAAGCCATGACAAATCGCAGGAATTTTTTAAAAACCGCGGCAATCGCTTCAGTTGCTGTTGCTTTACAATCTTTTCAGTCTAAATCAGAAAAAGAAGAAGAAAAGGTAATGTCTAAAAAAGGGAAGAAGCCAATTGTGCTTTCGACATGGCGATTTGGAATACCTGCAAATGAAGCTGCTTGGGAAATTTTAAAGAAAAACGGAAAAGCTTTAGATGCTGTTGAAGCAGGTGTAAAAATTCCGGAAGGCGACCCAAAAGAAAGAAGCGTTGGTTACGGTGGACGCCCAGACAGAGACGGACGCGTAACATTGGACGCTTGCATTATGGACGAAAATGCAAATATTGGTTCGGTTGCTTGTTTGGAATATATAAAACATCCTATTTCAGTCGCGAGAGCCGTGATGGAAAAAACGCCTCACGTAATGCTTGTTGGCGATGGCGCTTTTCAATTTGCATTGGAACAAGGCTTTAAAAAAGAAAATCTGCTATTAGAAGAATCGGAAAAAGAGTGGAAAGAATGGCTGAAAGACAGCAAATACAAACCAATTGCAAATATTGAAAATCACGATACAATAGGAATGATTGCATTAGATGCAGACGGAAATCTTTCAGGAGCTTGTACAACGAGCGGTATGGCATTTAAAATGCACGGACGTGTTGGTGATTCGCCAATTATTGGTGCAGGTTTGTATGTTGATAACGAAATTGGAGCTGCAACTGCAACAGGACATGGAGAAGAAGTTATCAGAATTACTGGTTGTCATTTGGTTGTCGAATTAATGCGCCACGGGAAATCTCCTCAAAAAGCGTGTGAAGAGGCAGTTGCGCGAATTGTGAAATTGACCAAAAACAGAAACAAAGATTTAAAAGATATTCAAGTCGGATTTATTGCTTTAAATAAAAATGGCGAATATGGTTCTTATTGCATTCAAGGTGGTTTCAATTATGCCGTTTATGATGAAACTGGAAATCGCTTGCTTGATGCCGATTATTTCTTAAAATAAACCTTTGCGTATAATTTTTTAACACATAGAAACATAGATTTTGAACGCTTACAAAAGGCGTTTCACTTGTTTAAAATAAACATAGTTGTTTTTGACAGGCTATGTGTGAAAACTAGTTTTTTTAACCTTCCTTGATTTTAGTCTATTGGAACTATGTTTCTATGTGTTAAATAAAAATTTCAATCATATTAAAAACAATAATTATTCATCGCCAGAAGTTTCAGTTGTTGAAGGCGCTTTTTTCCGAATACTTGTACTGAGATAAAAAAACAGTCTAATAGTGTGATTCATATCATATTGATAACCGGAATATTTTTGCTGATACACATTCATATACCCAAAATCATAACTCCATTTTGGGTTTATTGCTTTTTTGATTCCGATGAAAAATCGGTTTTGGTCAAAGGTATTATAGACGGCTTCTTCGCCAAAATGCAAAAGAATTTCATCTGAAAGAACCATAGATGGCCATGATTTTTTATCAGAAATTCGGAAAGTAAAACTCATTAAATAACGAATTCTGTTAGTAAAACGCCAGTCTCCGCTAGGTTTGTCATCGACTATTTTTTCTTGCCATCGCTGTTCATTTCGCAAACGCTGCAAAATGCTCACGTTTCCCGCTTTTGAATTTAATTGGGCTTGCTGATAAATTCTGTTTTCGTCGGCAAATGTACTCCAATCAGGATTTGAGGGCGCCAGCCACATATGCGCATATCCAAGGTTTACAGAAACGCTTGAATTCGGGATATAACTTATTCCGCCTCTTATAAAATAAAAACTGGGATCAGCGACAAAATCGTTTCGTCGGATATGAAAATCGCCAACAACGCCCCAATGATCTGCAAATTTTGTAACTGTATTTATAGAAACCCAGGTTTGAAGTTGCTGGTTGATTTCTTTTTTTTGGTCAGTTTGCGCTACTACAACAATTGGAAACAAGAGGATAAAAATCCAAATAAAATTGTTCTTCATACAATACAATAGAAATTAGCTTAAACAATAAATTTCTGTAGAATCGATAAAATGCAATAATTCAAAACAATGTAGTGTAAAGATACTATTTTTCAGTTAATTAACTATTAATCAAAATATTTAATCATTTGATTAAAATTTTTGTTTAAGATATTTTAAAATATTTTATATTTGTATGTAAATTATTAGAAATGAGTGTTTCAGAGTCCAAAAAGAAGGACACAACTACAGAAGAAAAAATAAAAGCTGCCGCAAAAACAGTTTTTTATAAAAAAGGATTTACGGCAACTAGAACAAGAGACATTGCCGAGGAAGCCGGTTTGAATCTTGCTTTGCTCAACTATTATTTTAGAAGTAAGGCAAAGCTTTTTGAAATCATAATGGTGGAAACTTTTGCAGGTTTTGTTGGCAGTGTGAAAATTATATTGAATGACGATAAAACTTCGTTGCAGCAAAAAGTCGAAATTATTGCCGATCGTTATATCGATTTTATTATTGCCGAACCAGAAATCCCCACCTTTATTTTGACTGAAATTCGGAACAATCCTGATGGTCTTTTAAAAAGGCTTCCAATCAGAGAAATTTTAAATGATTCGGTCTTTATAAAGCAGTTTCAGGAATCGGTACAGAAAAAAATAATATCAGAACCAAATCCACTTCATTTTTTGATGAATCTTTTAGGATTGGTTATTTTTCCATTTATAGCAAAACCTATTGTTATGGGAAGCAGAAATTTAAAAACAGAGGAATTTCATCTGTTAATGCAAGAGCGCAAAAAGAAAATTCCAATTTGGATCAATACAATGTTTATGACTGTGTAAAATTTTAGAAGTTAATTTATTTATACAAAATGAGGAAATTAAACTTACTTAAATATGTTGGAATTCTGTGTTTTATAAATGTAGGAGCACAGACGCTGACCGTTGATCAGAGTTATCAGCTCGCGGTCGAAAATTATCCTTTAATCAAACAATATGAACTGATTGATAAAAGCAAAGAATATACATTGAGCAATGCCAATAAAGCCTATTTGCCTCAAATAAGTCTCACTGCGATTGAAGGTTATGTTTTTGGAGATTTTCCGAGTTTGGGAAGTTCTGGAAGCGACAGTAAGTTCAAGTTTATTGGTTTGGGACAAGTAAATCAGATGATTTGGGATGGTGGTGCTACAAAAACTCAAAAAAAAATTATCGAAGCATCTTCAAATGTCGATAAGACTTCTGTCGAAGTTTCACTTTATGATTTGCGTTCACGAGTGAATCAGCTTTATTTCGGAATGCTTTTGATTGATGAACAGTTGAAACAATTGGAAATTCAAAACGCCATTCTTGCCAATAATATTGATAAAGTAAAAAAACTCTATGACAACGGACTCGCCTATAAAACCGATGTTGACGAAATGAAAGCGGAACAGCTAAATCTCAGCAGGCAAAAAACAGATTTTCAATATACCAGAAACGGTTATCAAACGATGCTTTCGTATTTAACAGGCAAGAATATCAGTCAGGCAAAACTGGAAAAACCTATAAATGTTATTGGAATTGATACTTTGATCAATCGTCCAGAGCAAAAACGTTTTGAGAGTCAGCGAAATCTTATCAACGCACAATCAGATATGCAGAAAGTGAATTTAATGCCAAAAGTTGGATTACTTGGTGCTGGCGTTGTCCTGGCGCCTGGAGTCAATTTGGGACCAAACAAAATTTCTACAGTAGGAGTTGCAGGTTTGAGTGTTGGCTGGGATATAAAAGGCTTGTATAAAAATTCAAATGAAAAACAGCTGACACAACAGGAATTGAAAAAAATAGAAGTCCAGGAAGAAACCTTTTTATTCAATACCAGATTTCAGATGAATCAAAAAAAGACAGATATCGAAAGACAGGCGGCCATTTTAAAAGATGATGATGAGCTTGTAAAACTTCGCCAAAAAATTCGTGAAGGATATCAGTTGAAATACGATACCGGTGCCGGTCCCTTAGTAGATTTGCTTAATGCGACTGAAAAAGAAGGAACTGCACGTGCCGAGAAAGCATTGCATGAAATTCAATTGCTCATGAGTGCTTATGAGTATCAAACAATCAAAGGAAATTAATACCATAATATTATGAAAAAGATAAAGCTTTTATTTTTTCTTGTACCAATGATCTGCCTAGTTTCATGCCATAACAAAGAAAATGATTTTGATGCTTCGGGCTCTTTTGAAGCTGTTGAAACTATTCTTGCAGCCGAATCAAATGGTCAAATTTTACAATTGAATGTTGAAGAAGGACAACAATTAGAAGCCGGTCAAAAAGTGGGATATATTGATAGTACCCAATTAGCAATCAATAAAATGCAGTTGAAACAGAATAAAAAAGCAATTTTAAGCGGAAGACCACAAGAGCAAATTCAGACAGACGCTTTAAGAAAACAGCTTGCAAATGCAGTACTTGACCGCAACCGAATTGAAAAACTAGTTAAAGGAGGCGTGTCTTCACAAAAACAATTGGACGATGCAAATGCTAAAGTAGCTACGCTTCAATCGCAAATTAGTGCACAGAAAAATTCTTTAGAAATAACAAACGAAAACCTGACCGAGCAGGGAAATACTGTTGGTGTTCAACTAAAAGGAGTTCAGGATCAATTGAATAAAAGCATTATTGTAAACCCAGTGAAAGGAACGGTTTTGACCAAATATGCAGAACAATATGAAATGGCAGTCGTTGGTAAACCACTTTATAAAATTGCGAATCTTGAATCGTTGAATCTAAGGGCTTATATTACAGGATCACAATTGCCTCAAATTAAAATTGGACAGCAAGTTAAAGTGCGAATTGATCAGGGGGAAAAGAAATACAAAGAATATTCAGGGACAATAAGTTGGATTTCAGATAAATCGGAGTTTTCACCAAAAACAATCCCGACGAAAGATGAAAGAGCAAATTTAGTTTACGCTATAAAAGTGAAAGTAAAGAATGACGGATTTTTGAAAATTGGAATGTACGGAGAAGTGCTTTGGTCAAAATAAACAATGTTATGCCGGCAGTTACGTTAAAAAATATCAGTAAAAAATATGGTGATTTTGTTGCCGTAGATGACGTGTCTTTTGAGGTGCAAAAAGGGGAGCTTTTCGGATTAATTGGTCCCGATGGAGCTGGAAAAACTTCTATTTTCCGTATTTTGACAACATTGCTGCTTTCTGATGGCGGTTCTGCTACTGTTCAAGGGCATGATGTGGTAAAAGATTTTCAGGAAATTAGAAACAAAGTAGGGTATATGCCTGGGAAATTTTCGCTGTATCAGGATTTGACGGTGAAAGAAAATCTTAATTTTTTTGCAACGATTTTTGGAACTACAATCGACGAAAATTATGAATTGATTAAAGATATCTACGATCAAATAAAACCTTTTAATGATAGACGCGCCGGAAAACTTTCGGGCGGAATGAAACAGAAATTAGCGCTGTGTTGTGCTTTGATTCATAAACCCGAAGTTTTATTTTTAGACGAACCAACAACAGGTGTTGACGTGGTTTCTAGAAGTGAGTTTTGGGAAATGTTGGGCAAATTAAAAGAACAACAAATTACCATAGTCGTTTCGACACCTTATATGGACGAAGCGAAATTATGTGATCGAATTGCTTTGATGCAAAATGGCAAAATAATGTCTGTTGATACGCCAAAGCAAATTATTAAAAGTTTTCCGAAACCGCTTTTTGCTGTCAAAGCGAAAAATATTTACAAGCTTCTCCAGGATCTCAGAAATGACCAAGAAATAGAAAGCTGTGATGCTTTTGGTGAATTTCTTCATATAACACTTGTGGCAGAAAATGCAAATGAGGAAGCAATTCATTCGATTGCTGAAAAATACAATCCTGAAAATTTTGAAGTAAAAAAAATAGAGCCTACGATTGAAGATAGTTTTATTCGCTTAATGCGCGAACAAAGTGATTTAAAATAATTAAAAGAAATGCCAAATGCAGGATAAAGCGATAATTTGTAAAGATTTGACCAAACAGTTTGGTGATTTCAAAGCCGTTGATAAAATCAGTTTTGAGGTCAGCGAAGGTGAAATATTTGGCTTTTTAGGCGCAAACGGAGCAGGAAAAACAACTGCAATGCGAATTCTCTGCGGACTATCTTATCCAACTTCGGGAGAAGCCAGCGTTGCGGGATTTGATGTCTATAAACAGCAAGAAAAAATCAAAAAGAATATTGGTTATATGAGTCAGAAGTTTTCATTGTACGATAACTTGACGATTCTTGAAAATATTGAATTTTATGGTGGCGTTTATGGTGTTTCTCGTCCTGAAATCAAGGAAAGAAGCGCTGTATTGATTAAGACTTTAGGTTTAGAAAAAGAAGCTAAAAAATTGGTGGGGGGACTTCCTTTGGGCTGGAAACAGAAATTGGCTTTTTCGGTTGCAGTTTTTCATCGTCCAAAAATTGTTTTTTTAGATGAACCCACAGGAGGCGTCGATCCAATAACAAGAAGGCAATTTTGGGATATGATTTATGAGGCTGCCGCCAATGGAATTACGGTATTTGTGACTACGCATTATATGGATGAAGCCGAATATTGTAACCGAATCAGTATTATGGTCGATGGAAAAATTGAGGCGATTGATTCTCCTTCTGCATTGAAAAATCGCTTCAATACTACTTCAATGGACGAAGTTTTTTATGAACTGGCACGAAATGCCACAAGAGCTGCTGATTAATATGAAAAGATTATTGGTTTTCATTCGGAAAGAATTTTATCACGTTTTCAGGGATCAAAGAACCTTGCTGATTCTCTTTGGACTTCCTGTGGCACAGATTATTCTTTTTGGCTACGCTTTGAGCAGTGAAGTCAAAAATATCGGAATTGCCATGCAGGACAATTCACATGATATTCACACCGAAAAGATTATCAGAAAAATTCAATCAAGTTCTTATTTTAAAACCGAATCCCCAATTTTGGATTATAAAGACATTGAGAATAGGTTTAAAGACGGAAGCATAAAATGTGCTGTGGTTTTTCCAGCAAATTTTGGTTCGGATTTACAACGCATTGGCGGAGCAAAAATCCAAGTGATTGCTGATGCTTCCGATCCTAATACGGCAACAATTGTGACGAATTATTTAAATGCAATTGTAAATGATTATCAGCGCGACTTAAATTCATCTGCAAAAATTAATTACCAAATTGTACCAGAATTAAGACAACTATATAATGAACAACAAAATGGTTCGCTCAATTTTATTCCGGGCGTCATTGCGTTAATATTTATGATCGTTTGTACGGCATTGACTTCTGTTTCTGTCGTACGCGAAAAAGAGCTTGGCACTATGGAAATTTTGTTAGTGTCGCCTTTCAAGCCTATAATGGTTTTGATTGCAAAAGCAATTCCATACTTGGTGCTTTCACTTATTAATTTTATGATTATTATGTTTCTTTCGGTATATCTTCTTAATGTCGAAATAAAAGGAAGTTTTTTATTGCTTTTAGCCGAAAGTATTCTGTTTATAATTACGTGCCTTTCTCTAGGATTATTGATCTCAAATGTCACCGATTCACAACAAACCGCAATGCTGATTTCAATGATGGGAATGATGCTGCCAACTTTATTGCTCACCGGATTTATGTTTCCGTTAGAAAATATGCCATGGATTTTTCAAGCAATTTCACATTTAATACCGTCACACTATTATTATATTATAGTGAAATCAGTAATGTTAAAAGGTTTGGGGTTTTCATATGTTTGGAAAGAAACACTGATTTTGATCGGTATGGCACTGTTTTTATTAACGATTGCTTTGAAAAAATTTAAAATCAGATTGTCATGAAAGTGCTTCGTTTTATATTGCAGAAAGAATTTCGCCAGATATTTCGAGACAAAACCATATTGGCAATGATGTTTATGGTTCCAACTATACAGCTTATTATTTTGCCTTTGGCGGCCAATTTTGAAGTTAAAAATGTGAACATTGTTTATGTTGACCATGATCACAGCTCGTATTCGCAAAAACTGATTAATAAAATTAATTCGTCAGGATATTTTCATCTTGTCGCGGCCCCAGCTTCTTATTTGGAAGGTCTGAAACTTATCGAAACAGGTGATGCCGATTTGATTTTAGAAATTCCATCCGGATTTGAACGAAATTTGGTTCGAGAAGGAAGCCAGAAAGTAAATATTGCTGCAGATGCTATTAATGGAACAAAATCAAATATTGGAAATGCTTATTTGAGCGTTGTATTAGCTGATTTCAGCAAAGATCTTGATATACGATTCAAACTGCCGCCGCAGTCGGCTTCGATTTCCCCTTCTTTAATTACGCTCACAAGTACAAATTGGTACAACCCTCGAGCCGAATATAAATATTATATGGTTCCAGGAATTTTAGTATTGTTGTTGACATTGATCGGCGGTTTTATTTCGGCTCTTAATATTGTAAAAGAGAAAGAAATTGGAACTATTGAGCAAATTAATGTAACGCCTATTCAAAAATGGCAGTTCATTTTAGGGAAACTGATACCGTTTTGGATTGTTGGGACAATTGTTTTTACAGTTGGGCTTATTATAATGTATGTCATTTACGGGATATTCCCAGCAGGTAGCCTTTTAGTGCTTTATATTTTTGCCGGAGTTTACTTGATTGCAGTGTTAGGATTAGGGCTTTTGATTTCGACTTTTGCTGACACACAATTGCAGGCTATGTTTATCGCCTTTTTCTTTATGATGATTTTCACGCTAATGAGCGGGCTTTTTACAAGTACCGATAGTATGCCAAATTGGGCAAGAGTTATGTCTCAGTTTACTCCCGTGACGCATTTCATAAAAGTTGTCCGTCTTATTGTTTTAAAAGGAAGCGGATTGAATGAAGTAGGGAAAGAGTTATTGTATCTGATTATTTTTGCGATTGTCTTAAATGCGCTTGCAATTTATAATTACAGAAAAACAAGTTGATTAATTGAGTTTTTCAGTTGTTTCTACTCGAAGACAATGCTCTGTTCCTAGAAAAAGAGGATTGCCGTGTTTTTCAGACCAGAATCCGTCCAGAAAATCTTTGGTCAAACAACGATAAACAGCTACTCCTTTGTAGATTTTATGATCATCTCCCTTATATCTAAAGTTAATCACAAGAATGTTGTCTTTAAAAAATCCAGTACCTTTTTGTTTCTGTGTACCATTTATAAGCCAATCAGCTATAATTCGGTTATTGTTATCCAATGACAAAGTCAAAACCCCTTTATAACTGATTTCATTGTTCTCTTCTTGATTGCTTCCAGAAATGGCATATTCGCCTATTAAATCTTGTATAGTCATTAAATATTTCGAAAATTTGATAATTCAGATCGTTGATTTGTATGATAGATTGTCGAAGCAAATATATAAAGATATAGCTGAATCACTTTGCAAATAAATGAATTCTCGAACGTTGAGAAAACAAGAAGATCAAAAATATCCCAGTTTATATACAATGGCCCCACAGTTTTGCAAAAATCAATCGTTTTTTTTTATACATATATATGTATAGGAATAATCAAGTCCCAATTTTCCGTAGAGGCGCACAGCAGTGCGTCTTGTGCGCAACGGAAACCATACATATATATAATAGGTGTACTTGCCAGGCAGAGCGGAGTAGAAGTCCTTGGGTTTTAAAAGGTGATATGATTTTGACAAGTAGCTGTTTCCCGCTATCCGCTACACACGAGCGATAGCGAACTGACGAAGTAATCTTTTGTGCCTCCCGAAGCCTCTGGGCCGCCACAAAAGGATTTTCGCTTCTATCGGGGCTAGGAAACCCCTTTCCAGAAGAAAAACTTTGCGCCTCTGCGACTCTGCGTGATAAAAAGCGCCGTAAACTCCGCCTTAAAATATTGTTTTCTCTTCGAAAAAGCAGAAAAAATCTGAAAACTTCCCAAAACGGACGACCGGAAAGCGCACAAATTGCCCAAACCGCGCCTTGATTCAGAAAAGCCCTACAATATCTCAAAAAAATCGCAAATGTAAAGAAACGGTTTCCAGCGAGTTAGGAAAAAGATTGAAAAAAGAAGAAAAAAAGTGCCGAAAAAGTCTTGTATAACTGAATAAAGGTTCTACTTTTGCACCCGCAACAGCGAAGGCGTTCATCGAAATACTGGC